>NZ_WUTY02000001.1:3931034-4586206 GCF_009828925.2 Methylicorpusculum oleiharenae | reverse complement strand
TGGTCGACAACTGATAGCGTATAAATTTAATCATGTTTTCGTACAGGCTGCGTCCTTCCTGAACAGCTCTGACAATGGTTGCAAAATTGTCGTCCGTCAGAATCATCGACGCTGATTCGCGGGCAACATCCGTACCGCTGATGCCCATGGCTACTCCGATATCGGCATGTTTGAGTGCGGGCGCGTCATTGACGCCATCTCCGGTCATTGCGACGACTTCGCCGTTTTCTTGTAAGGCAGTGACAATGCGTACTTTCTGTTCGGGAGCAGTGCGGGCAAATACTGCAATATGATCGATTTGTTCAGCTAACGCCTGATTATCCAGTTTCGCTAATTCATCACCGTCCATTACATTACCGCTTAGACCTAATTCATCAGCAATGGCGGTTGCCGTCACTTTTTGATCGCCGGTAATCATTTTGACCTTGATACCTGCCTTGCGGCACAAAGCAATTGCCTCTCTGGCTTCCTGTCTGGGCGGGTCCATTAAACCGATCAAGGCAATGAATCCGAGATTATTGATGTGGCTTAGCAAATCGCCTTGTGGATTAAAGTCTTCAGCGGCAATATCGGTCATGGCGACAGCGAGTATACGCAGCCCTGTCGCTGCCATACGTTCGTTTGCATTGATGATTTTGACATGCTCGACCGGGTTGTTGGAGCCTGAGGCATTCAGTTGATAGGTGCAATGCGATAACAGTATTTCGGGCGCGCCTTTGATAAATACCACGACCCGTTCACCTTGTTCGTGGAAAGTTGCCATAAACTTGTTTGCCGCATCGAATGGGATTTCAGCCAATCGTTTGAATTGCGATTTAACCGCCGCACTATCCAGTCCGCCTTTTGCCGCCAAGACCAGCAAAGCGGCTTCCATAGGGTCACCTATGACTTGACCCTCGCGCAATTGGCTGTCATTGCACAATATCAAGGCGTTTAACAGCGGTGCAAAGTCGATAGGAACGCTGTCGCTGTCCAGCTTGATTTCGCCCGTTAAACTGTAGCCTTGGCCACTCACGCCATAGTGATTGTCTTGATAGTGTAAGGCTCTTACCGTCATTTGATTATGGGTTAACGTACCGGTTTTATCGCTGCAAATAACCGTCGTGCAGCCCAGTGTTTCGACGGCCGCCAGGCGTTTAACGATGGCGTTTTGCCGGGCCATCCGGTGCATGCCCAAAGCCAGCGTGACGGTTACAACTGCAGGTAAACCCTCGGGAATTGCGGCCACTGCCAATGCAATGGCGGTAAAAGCGGTCTTGATTAAAGGTTCGCCGCGAAGCAGCGCACTTGCGAATAAAAGTAAAATAATCACAAATGCACTAAAAGCCAGCCGCTTGCCCAAACTGTCAAGCTGGACTTGCAAAGGGGTTGAGCTTTCGGATGAAGAAGCTAAAAGATCAGCTATTCGGCCGATTGCGGTCTGCATGCCGGTTTCGGTGACTATCATTTCTGCCCGGCCGTGAGTAACGACCGTATTCATGAACAGCCGATTGCTTTGTTCGGAAAGAGGACTATCCTTTTTTTCCAGCTTGCCGGCCCTTTTAGGGACAGGAATGGATTCACCGGTTAATGAAGATTCGTCAATTTCCAGGCTATGGGCATTGACGATAAGCCCGTCTGCTGGGAGTTTGTCCCCTGCTTCCAAAATCACTAGATCGCCGGGTACCAATTGAGTGACGAACAGTTCCTGAATATGCTCATCCCGTTTGACTTTGGCTTTTAACGCCAGCATTTTTTTGAGGGCGGCCAGGGATTGTTCGGCCCGGTATTCCTGATAAAACCCCAAAAATGCGTTGATCAGCACAACGGTTAATATGACGAGTCCATCCCGTATATCCCCTATCGCTGCTGCCAATAACGCCGCAAAAATCAGGATAACGATCAGAAAATTTTTAAATTGAGATAATAACAGGTAGCCAATCGAGGTCGGTGGCGCTTCCATCAATTGATTGGGGCCAAATTTAATCAAGCGTTCGTCTGCTGATTTTGACGACAAGCCCTGAGCAGAAGCATCCAGGCGCTTAAATACTTCGTTGATTGCCAGGGTATGCCAATCGAGAGATTTGGGTGGTGGCTGGGATGGTTGTTTTAGATGATGTTTACCTCGCCGGCGCCTGACTAGAAAAACAACTGAGAGTCCGACACCAAGGATTAATACCAGGATGGCGATAGCTTTTATTGTTGCCGGGTTTAGATCGTTAAAATAAACAAGCCATTTATTCATATATATTTATGCTGTATTGCCTTCACTGATAACTATGTACACTGCCGAGGTTAATGATTGAAGCTGGGATGCGCTGATAATGAAGGGGGGCATCAGATAAATCAATCGTCCGAATGGCCTTAACCATACTCCTAGCTCTACCAGTCTGGCCTGAATTTTGGCAACAGCGACCGATTCCCGCATTTCAACTACACCTATTGCGCCTAAGACCCTGACGTCATTGACTCCCGGTAAATCGCGGCAACGCGACAGACCTTTGTTTAAGCCGCGTTCAATCATCGCTGTATTGGCTTGCCAGTCTGATTCCAGTAACACATCGATGCTGGCCGAGGCGATACGGCAAGCCAAAGGGTTGCCCATAAAAGTAGGGCCATGCATGAAGCACCCGGCTTCACCATTCGATATGACTCGGGCAATAGCCTGGCTGGTCAGCGTCGCAGCTAAAGACAAATAGCCGCCGGTTAACGCTTTTCCGATACATAAAATATCCGGTGAAATATCGGCATGTTCACAAGCAAACAAACGGCCGGTGCGGCCAAATCCCGTGGCGATTTCATCAGCGATCAACAGCACTTGATAGCGGTCGCAGAGCTCGCGCGCTGCCTTCAGATAACCGGGATGATAAAACCACATCCCGCCTGCACCTTGAACAACAGGCTCCAGAATCAAGGCTGCACAGTTGTCGTGGTTGGCTTTTAACAGCGTTTCCAGTTGAACGGTATCATCAGGGTGCCAGACGGCGCCAAAACGGCAAGCAGGGCGAGGCGCAAATAACTGCTTGGGCATCACATCGCCAAATAAATGATGCATGCCGGTGACCGGGTCACACACCGACATTGCGCCAAAGGTATCGCCATGATACCCCCCGCGCAACGCAATAAACCGGTGCTTATGGCTTTTTCCCTGCGCCTGCCAGTATTGAATCGCCATTTTTTGAGCCACTTCTACACTGACTGAGCCGGAATCACAATAGAACACGGCATCAAGATTTTCAGGTGTCATCTCAATTAAACGCTGCGCAAGCTCAATCGCAGGAGAATGAGTTATGCCGCCGAACATGACATGCGACATTTTGTTTAATTGATCGCTGGCCGCCTGATTTAAACGCGGGTGGTTATAACCATGAATCGCGGCCCACCAGGAGGACATGCCGTCGATCAGCTCTCGCCCATCTGTTAATTTGAGCATAACGCCTGCAGCAGATTCGACCGCATAAACAGGATCCGGAGCAGTCAACGACGTGTAAGGGTGCCAAATATGCTGACGATCGAAAGCCAACATCGAGTTATCTGAAGTAAAAGTATCTGTCATGCGTTATGCGAAACCAGTGGAAAGCACGCTTAAAGGTCAACCATGTTGAGTGAGGTAATCATCTTACCGCTAATCAACGGGAAAGTGAGTGTCCAGACGCACAAAGGATCAGTTAATTAATTGTTCCCGGTTTGCAGTAGGGTTTTAGCATAGGCGAAATAGAAGACTCGCACTATACTCATGGCACTTTGAATTTAAGTAAACGGTTTAGGTTTGAGTTGTATTCTGTTGGCAACCTAACAAGAAACTGAATTGATATACGAACATCCCTTTAAATGGAAAAACAACACGAAATTATCACCGTCTATACACCCAATGCTCGCCGTCAGTCCGGTCTTTTAGTCTGGGTGATCATGGTTAGATCTGTCTGGCAAAGCAGGGAGCTCATCCTGAGGTTGATGAAAAGAGATTTTGCTGTCCGCTACCGGCAATCGATTTTGGGTTATGTCTGGGCCGTTCTTCCGCAAATTGTCACAGTAGCTCTATTTACCTTTTTGGCTAAACACAGGGTCTTTGACATGGGTGAAACCAGTTTGCCTTATGTCTTGCACGCATTATGGAGCTTATCCGTTTGGCAGCTATTTTCAAGTTGTTTGGTGGGTAGCACCAACAGCTTGGTTAATGCCGGTTCATTGGTGACAAAAATCAACTTTACCAAAGAAGCCCTGGTGTTTGCTTCAGTTGGGCAGGCAGGTATCGATTTTTTGATACGTTTGGTACCGATTGCTGCTGTATTCATCTGGTACGGTTATTTGCCTTCAATACATGCTTTGGCCATTCCTCTCATCTTGATTTTGGTCATTATGATGGCGCTCGGTATCGGTTTTTTCATGGCCATACTCAACTTGGTGTTTCGTGATGCGGGTAATGCAATCAGTATGATCCTGACGTTCGGCATGTTTTTAGCACCAATTCTCTATCCGCCCCCGATCAGAGAGCCCTTTGTATGGGTAAATACGTTAAATCCGTTCAGTCCTCTGGTCATCGCTACTCAGGAATTGTTGGCCGGCCAAACGTTAAGTCAAATGACAGCATTGCCGGTTGCAGCGGGAATAGCCATAATGGTTTTATTATTGGGCTGGCGGGTTTTTTATATTACCCTGCCCAGAATTGCCGAGCGGGCTTGAATACCATTTACACCTGAACGTATCAACGGGAGACTCAAATGAAAGGCACCTCAATCAATATAATCTCCGCAATGCAAATAGGAGAATTCCGCATCAGGCTCATTTTTGATGACAACACCTCACAAGAAATTGACTTCAAATTATTTCTTTCCCGCTCACATCATCCCGACATTCGAGCATACTTGGAACCGGCCCGTTTTGCGGGTTTTAGAGTGGAATATGGTGAATTAATTTGGGGCGATTACGAACTTTGCTTTCCAATCATTGATCTCTATCGCAATTCGATTGAACACAATCAAACCACAAACGTTTCTGCATGATGGGTATTGGAATCGAAACGGAATTAAAATGTGATTCAACCAATAACAAAATAGACAAGTCACTGATGACCATCGCCAATGACGTTGAAGAAACGATTATCGAATCAGAGGCCACTCCAACAAGACCTATGGCTCTGGAAAGCTCAATGATTGAGGATTAGTGAAATGGGGATGTTTGATTCGTTCCACATCGAACTGGATGGTCGGGACTTGGAAATCCAGACTAAACGTTTTGACTGTATACTGGAAACATACCGTCAGGGTGACTGGATCGCTGGCGCAACTTTTGGAATAGCAGTCTATTTCGATGTTTTGCACCTCGATGCCGATGGCAGACTGGTTTATAGCCCGGACGGCGTGCGAGTGCGTACGCTGACATTATTTGTCGTTATTGCGCATGGTGTCTTTGTGACTTATCAGTTATGCGATGGTGAATTGACATCTGAAGCGATAGCACAGAAGTTACGACAATTGAGGGAAGAATGGCGCAATTCGTCTCGCTTGCATAGCGTTCTGGTGGAGTCGCTGCAAACCAAACAGGAGCAGATTCGCTTATTGCAAGCGCGGCTCAATCGTGCCGCAGCGGTTATAGACAGCGCTAGGCGACTACGAAGCGGTGATCCGCTTAATGGGATTTTCGATCGCTTTAGAGAGGAAACGCAACGATTGATCAAAGGAGATGAGCCACTTGATGTGGTGGCCTGGGTATTGGCAAATGACGAGGCCGCCACAGGTTCGTTTCGCGATAATGCCGGTTCCGATCCATTGGCCGAATATCGGCTCTGAACTTAGCGAAAAGGGTGAGTTCCATTGTTGTGCTAGCAATTACAAAATCTCAAATAACCGAGAAACGCCATGCAAATCCTTATCAATGTGCCACCCAATCTGCCCGGTGCGATCCAATGCACACCTGAACAATTTGCTCGTGAAGCCAAAATAGCCATGGCTGTAAAGTTATTCGAAATGAAACGACTCTCATCAGGCATGGTGGCTACACTTGCGGACATGGAGCGTGTGTCTTTTTTAGCGGAACTACAACGCTACAATGTGGCCATGATCGATCTCAATACCAATGAACTCCATAGCGATATAAACAATGCATAAAAATGCGAAAGCAATACCGGGTCAGCCTCTGTTTCCGGCCGATACCCAGAGCTATAAGCATAATACAGTCTCATGGGGATAGGTTTAAGCCAGCGGGTTATTGATCATGCACTTGTTAGTTGAATACGCGAAATTTAATAAATTAATCCGACCAGTCATCCAAAATTCAGACGATGTCTTAATCAAAGTCGATAACGTCTTGAAAAAATGCTGCCGCTCGCTGAAACGGTCTATGCTTTATGGCATCGAAGACACCAATCACGACCTTCTGCATTTGCCGAACACCTCGGACAAATTACACAGAGATGAATTTTGGTCTATAAATTAAAAAAAAACACATGTCAACATCGTGCTGTACAAAGGCAAAGATGCAGCGTTGATTAGAGTTTGCGCGGGCTGTAACCTGATGTAGGCCATGCGCGCGCATATCTATGTCAATGCTACTATCCTTGATTGCTATTTAGGAACAAAGCCATGCTAAAAACCATACACGTTGAGATTGACCCAACTGGTCATATCCAAGCCTTAGAGCCGATCATGTTCAAGTTAGAAGGTAAGGCGCTGCTTACGCTATTGGAAAGTGATACGAACGAAGAATCCGATGCAACGATAACCGAAACTAAAGGAAGTGTGTCTCGCACACTAAGACTTTTGGCATCTCCTCGTTTCCAGCACCGTCCAAGAGCTAATCTAGAAGAAGTACAACGACGAATTTTTGCTATTCGGGATGAATGGAATAACGACTGATGCCCCGACTCATTTATCTTGACACGTGTTGTGTCATTTATTTGCTGGAAGAAGCACAGCCTTTCAGCGGCCTTATTCGACAACATTTTGCAAATAACCTAGATGCATATTTTATGCATTTCATCATTAGTCCGCCTTGAATGCCTGGTAAAGCCGTTGATTGAAGGTAATCAAATACTCGTTGAAGATTATGAGTTATTTTTGGCTGACCAACGATGGTTAACCATCAATGACACTGTAATTGCCAGAGCGTTAAACTTGAGAGTCAAACATAAAATAAAAACACCCGATGCGCTTCAGAATATCCATATGTCATAAGATTGGGAACACGCGGAAACCTTAGCTGATGAAAATCTATCTTGATATGTGTTGCTTTAATCGACCTTATGATGACCAAACTCAGTCTCGTATTCGAATTGAAACGGAAGCTAAAATTGTGATTCAACAAAAGCTCAAGGATCGTGAGCATGAACTTCTGTGGTCTTCAATTCTCGATTTTGAATGCTCGAATAACCCGTTCCAAGAACATCAAATCGCCATACTCAATTGGCGAACTATAGCATCTACCGTGATCATGATCGATGACAGCATTATTGCACGAGCCACAAACCTAATGACAATGGGCGTAGCTAAATATGATGCGTTCCATGTGGCTTGTTCCATTGCAGGCGGTGCAGAACTTTTCGTGACAACGGATGATAGATTACTAAAATATTTACGCGTGGTTGATGATACATTGGCACTGTTACCACAAAATGCCTTGGCTTATATAGAGAAATGGTATGAAAACTGAAACTGAAATTCGCATGGACGGAATGAATGCATTGATACAAGCATTGGGCTTGGTAGAAGCCGAACGCTTTTTAATGGCAATATCCCGTGAACGTTTTAATTACACTGAATGGCGGCGAACTAGATTACCGGATGTATCCATAGAGGAACTCGCCCGATTAGCGAACCTCGAAGCTGAAAAAAACAACCAACTATTCGGTGAAAAATAGCTTGTATTGCATGTCGCGTTCCGTATGGAAGCGTCTCATCAAATTAGCGCAGACCACTTTATGCAGTGTTTAATTTTTGCTAAAGCGCTTAAGCAGTGGGGTATAGAAAATCGATTAATTTGCCGCGTTTTGACGACAGATTACTTTGTTCCCACTTTTACGCATACTCTAAAGAGCATAAGTGGGGATATATACCGATCTTTGCGCAGTTGCCAAGGAATGGGATCTCACGCCGCACCATGGGAAGTTTAATATTTCAAATGATGATCCTATAACACGATACCTCCATGTCAAACTCAGACGACGTCTTAATCAAAGTCGAAAACGTCAGCAAAAAATTCTGCCGCTCGCTGAAACGGTCTATGCTTTATGGCATCGAAGACATCAGTCGCGACCTGCTGCATTTGCCGAACACCTCGGACAAGTTACGGGGGGATGAATTCTGGGCGGTGGACGATGTGTCGTTTGAAGTCAAACGCGGCGAATGCCTGGGTATTATTGGTCGTAACGGCGCAGGGAAGAGCACCTTATTAAAAATGCTTAACGGTATCATTCTGCCGGACAAAGGCAAGATCACCATCAAAGGTAAAGTTGGTGCTCTGATCGAAGTCGGCGCCGGATTTCACCCGATGTTGACAGGGCGGGAAAATATCTATGTCAACGGTGCGATTCTCGGCATGAGCAAACGTGAGATCGACAAGAAATTCGATGAAATTGTAGTGTTTGCTGAGTTGGAAGAGTTTATCGATATGCCGGTTAAGCATTATTCGAGTGGAATGTATGTGAGATTGGGGTTTGCTATTGCAAGCACTATCAGTCCCGATATTCTTATTCTTGATGAGGTTTTAGCTGTAGGTGATGTTTCGTTCCAGATTAAGTGTCTTAATAGAGTTAGGGAGCTAGCTAGCAGCAGCGCGGTCATTTTTGTTTCGCACAACATGCAACATATTGCCTTGTTATGCTCTTTAGTATTTAAGTTGATCAAAGGAGAACCATCATTACCTTCTGAAGATATTAATTCGGTAATAGCTGATTATCTTGCTAATAATCAAATAGGAGAAAATCGTTCAGGAACCCTAGAGGCAAAGGTTCATCAAATGAAAATAATAATTGATGAACAAGATATTGAGTCGGCTCATTCAAGTACAGTTAAATCGGGTGAATACGTGGTGATTGAAATGGTTGTTGAAATTTTTCAGCCGCTTAATAAATGTTACTTTCTTTGCGCAATAATGGATTCACAAAGAAACGCTCTAATTTCTATGCCTTTCCAGATCGTCCAATCGACTGATATTCAAGCTTTTGCTCATCATTCATTCTATCGTCTTCGTTTCAGCTTGGGTGAAATGCATTTAAACTCAGGATGTTATTCATTCATGTTTGCTGTAAAAATGAAGAAAACTCACCAAGTCCTCCTCCGCCATGAAGGCCTATCCCCATTTAAAGTAATTTCAACATATCCTGATCTCGCAGGAAAACTTATCAAGGAAACGGAGCTTCAAATTGACTGCATATCTGGTGCTCCTGGCAAGAGTTATGTGATATCCCGTGAAAATATAAGTTAACCATGTGATTATTCTGTAATTCAAAATATCTTTAATAAATTGAATTTTATCTTATGTCAAATCACCCAAAGACCAACAAAAAAATAAATATTTCACCTTATGAATAAAATAGCAAACGGTGCTATGGATTTGATGAAAAGATCAATATTAATGATAAAGAAGAAAGCCCTAGTGTTGGACTGGATTAGAAAATTAGCGCGATGGGCGTGTAATTTTATAAATATTGCGGAAACACTAAACAGTCTCTCAAAAAATCTAGAGGTACTGAAATTTAGCGTCGAGCGATTAGAAGATACTATCAACACTATCTCAAGCTCACGCAATTTTAACCAACCGGTACGCGTTGTTTTTCTCGTGCATCACGCTACCTCTTGGCTCGCAACAAAACCAGTGTTAGAGCATTTGACAAACGATATTCGCTTTGAAGTTATCGCCATTTCGCTCCCACACATAAAGTTGATGGCTGCTTCACACGAATTATGTGGTGAAGAAGAAATTCATAAAATGCTTGTCTCGCAGAATATTAAACACATACGGATTAGCGAGGGCGAAATATCGCATGCTTTGAGGGTCGTGAAAGCCATTAAGCCAGATGTGATCTTCAGGCAAACGCCATGGCCACACGATTTGCCTAGTTCGCTGGATGCTGAATCACTATCCTTTACCAGAATTTGTTATATACCTTATGGATATATGACTGCGGCAATCGAAGATAAGCAGTTTAATCAAGATTTTCACCAGCGCTGCTGGAAAATTTTCTGTCCAGATGAGGCGCATTTAAAGTTGGCAGAAAAATATTGCCTGATTAACGGGATTAATTGCGTCGTTACTGGTTATCCAAAGTTCGATTATCTTACCGACAAATCGACCAAAAAATGGCCGATTAATTATGCGAACGAAAGAAGCAATAACTTTAAACTTATTTGGGCTCCCCACTGGAGCTTTATGGATAATTGGCTAAAGTTCGGTGCATTTTCGCAAACGTCCGCTACGATATTCAACTTGGCAAAAGCCAAAACAAATCTACAAATTGTACTGAGACCTCATCCTGTTTTTCTCGAGTACATGGACGACGCCGAGACGGGGTCAGAGATTGAACAATTCATTAATGAATGGAACCTGTTGCCGAATACTTTCATCTCTCGAGAAGCAGATTACGCTCCCCTGTTCGCTGCATCCGATGCGCTATTGACTGATGGCTTGAGTTTTCTTTCTGAATATCAACTTTTTGACAAGCCTCTGATTTTTTTTGAACGGGAGGATACTATCGGATTTAATTCGGCAGGAAAAAATTTGCTTTCTGGACTTTATAGATTGCAAAAACCTGAACAAATCGAACCTCTGCTGAATAAACTTATGCAGGGGGAGGAGGATGATAGTATTGTCGATGCGCGTTGTCGTGTGGCGAAAACTATACACCCATACCCTCAACAAGCTGCATCGCGAATTGCAGAAATAATTAGTTCTGAAATTAGTTACTCAATGCAATCAGCCTCTTATCAAAGGGTTTAATAAGATGAAGGATAAAGTTTATCTGTTCGACCTGGATGGCACTTTGATCTCGACGGAATTACTGCCTGTGATAGGAGCAGAGCTTGGAGTTTTTGATGAAATTAATGAACTAACTAAGGCAACCATGGCGGGTGAAGTTCCATTCGATCAGAGTTTTCGTCATCGTGTGGAATTATTAGCGGATGTTCCTATCGAGAGGGTTGCGGAAATCATTCTCGCACAACCAGTACATGAAGAGTTAATGGAATGGGTTCTAGCTAAGCGAGATTCATGCTGTGTAGTTACAGGTAATCTAGACTGCTGGGTAAATCCATGGTTAAAAAAACATGGTCTCCGTGGTTTTACCAGCACGTCAGATATTACTTCCGGCAGATTGAAAGTAACAACAGTTCTGCACAAGGCTTCAGTATTGAGTTATTTCCCTGGATTTAAGTCGATATTCATAGGCGATGGTGCAAATGATTCTGAAATTATGCGTAGCGCCGATATCTCAATTGCCTGTTCGCTTATTCATCCAGCATCGCAGGTTTTGCTGGAAGTTGCCGACTATCTTGTTATGGAGGAATCCTCACTATGTCGTCTTCTCTCACGGTTGTAATTAGTGCTGCTGGCCTGGGGTCGCGTTTAGGACTCAACAGACCCAAAGCATTAGTTGAAGTTGGCGGTACACCTATACTAGCTCACCAACTTGAGCTATTACAGGATGTAGCAGAGGTTGTTGTTGTAGTCGGATTCAGGGCGGAGAGTGTCATAAGTCTTGTTAAAAAGCTTCGGCCAGATGCAATTATTGCTTTCAATCATGACTATAGAAATTCTGGAACAGCACTAAGCGTGTCATTGGCTGGGAAAATTTCTGCTGATTGGGTAGTATCTTTGGATGGTGATTTATTAATAGAAAAGCAGTCGCTCAATTCTATTCTTCAACATTCCAATGCTTGTCTTGGGCTTTCTTCTGTGGTTTCTCAAGCCCCTGTTTATGCTCAACTTAATAAGCATAATAAAGTAGTGTTACTCTCTCAATCAATTGAAATGAGATCAGCTTACGAATGGACCGGTATTGTCAAAATACCATCAAAGTCTGCTATTCAGTTGGGAAGAAACCATGTCTATCAAGGTCTAGTGAACATGCTTCCGATGGATTGGTTACCAGTAGAGACTGTTGAGATTGATGAACCAGATGATCTGATAAAAGCCTCTCATTGGCTAAAATGTAGGGAAAATAATCTATAGCATGCGAAATATGATCGACAAAGAAATTATTAAAAAGTTTTGGACAGAAAAATCTAAAGAAAAATCTAACAGGTGGTCCGGAAATACTATATTGGAATATGAACGCAATCTTCTTGCTCCATATGCAAAAAGGGCTAATAAAGTAATTGATCTTGGTTGCGGTCATGGAGAATTAAGTCGTAGCATTGTTGATAGACATACTTATCTTTTAGGTGTTGACTATATTCCAGATTATGCTAATTCATTTGATAAGCCTAATCAGAGTTTTGTCTGTAGTTCCCTGACCGACTACAAACCATTTAATGTTTTTGACCTCGCTCTATTGCTTGGTGTTGTAACTTATTTAGACTTGGAGGAGGAAAATAGCATTTATTGTTTACTATCAAAATGTATTTCTACAACGGGATTAGTTGTCGTAAAGAATCAATGTTCAAATGAAAAAGAATTTGTATTTAATGGGTATTCTAAATTTCTTAAAACAAGTTACTCTGCACGCTATCCAGAATATGATACACAAATTAATAGATTAAGTTATTGGTTTAATAATATTAACGCAGTTAAGTATCCTGAAGAATTTAATACATGGAAAAATACTTTTCACGTGGCTTTTTTTTGCTCAAATAAATCATAGCCATAAACACTTATTTCATATAGCAGCCTTATAAAAATTTTAATAAAAAAACCGTTTTTCTGCATCTATTTTTAAGATGAACTCATTTGCAAAACAAAATTGTTTAAAAATTAAAACTATTGCAATCGTTTTACCCCAATTTCACCCCATTCCCGAAAATAATGTGTGGTGGGGAGAAGGCTTTACTGAATGGACAAATGTTGTTAAAGGTAAACCACTATTTAAAGGGCATTATCAACCTCACTTACCAAAAAATCTCGGCTTTTATGATTTAAGGCTTGCAGAAACAAGAGCTGCACAGGCTGCATTAGCCAAAAAATATGGTATTTATGGTTTTTGTTATTATCATTATTGGTTTAACGGCAGAAGAATCCTCGAAACGCCAGTAGATGCAATATTTGAATCTAATACACCTGACTTTCCTTTTATGCTTTGTTGGGCAAATGAAAATTGGTCACGAAACTGGGATGGTGGATTTGAGAAAATACTTTTAGAGCAAAAACATTCTGTCGAAGATTTTGTGGCTCACGCACACCATCTTGTCAAATATTTTCAAGATCAACGGTATATTAAAATAAACAATAGGCCTGTATTTGCTATATATAAAGATTTATTGATTGAAGATATCGAAAATTGCATTAACGCATTTAGAAATACGCTGAAGGAATACGGCTTGGATGTCTTTATATGTCGTTTTGAGAGAGGTATAGGCACATCAAAGAATTTTAGTAAAGCATACAGGTTTTTTGATGCAGGGATCGAGTTCCAGCCACTTACAAGACAATTCTCTGATCTTACAAAGGCAAAAAAAAACAGCTTTGAAAAATATTTAAAATTATATAATTATTACAGAGGCATAAAAAAATTACTCGGCCTAAATGTTAATCCAAAAAATATAATTATTGAGTATAAAGATCTTATAAAAAATGATTTGAACCAACACTTTCAGAAGGGGTTGCCAATATTTCCTGGTGTATGTCCTAGCTGGGATAATTCAGTACGCAGAAGAAATGGGGGTGCTTTAATTGTCAACAACTCAACTCCTAGTCTTTTTCAAAAATGGGTGACTGAAAAGATAAAAAAAACCAACTGGAGCTTATTGCCGGAACGATTTATTTTTGTCAATGCATGGAATGAGTGGGCGGAAGGTAATCATCTTGAGCCATGTGAAAAATGGGGGGAGCAATATCTTGAGGCAATAAAACAAGGTATAGATGATGCTGATAACCTAAATAGCGAATCCAGTGAGTTGTTATGAATTAATATGACTATCCGCATTTCAATAGCACTCGCTACTTATAACGGCGAAAAATACCTTGTAGAACAACTTCGAAGTTTTTGTAATCAAACTCGAATGCCAGATGAACTTATCATTTGTGATGATTGTTCACAGGACTCAACTTTATCAATAGCATATGATTTTGCAGCTAAGGCCCCTTTCACAGTAAAAATTATTGTTAATCAGAGGAATTTGGGGTATGTGCAGAACTTTTCCAATGCGTTTTCATATTGTAATGGTGATATTGTATTTATTAGTGATCAGGACGATGTTTGGCTGCCAACAAAAATTGAAAAGATGTCTCAGTACCTCGATTTAAACCCTCATATACAATTAGTAATTCACGATCTTGATTACTGCAAAGAAGATTTGAGACCAATCGGTCAAACAAAAATCCAGAGGATGGAAAATAATTTCGATCTTAACTGGTATTATGTCGTAGGTATGGCCACTGCGATTCGAAACCCATTTCTTAAGCTGTGTATGCCGGTTCCCAATTCTGGATTGATTACACATGACATGTGGTTACACCATTGTTCGCATTCGATTAACCGTAAAGCCATAATTACGGATGTGCTAGCGCTTTATCGTCGGCATCAATCAAATGTTACAATCGAAGGTAAACTTAACGTTGATTTTGTAACTACAGCAAGTTATTTTAAAACTACTTTGTATAAAAAGATAAAAAATGTTAATAATCTCAAAATAATACTTAAAGAATTGCTTGATCAATCTTTAATTCAATGGTTAGTAGATAAAAGAGATTTACTTATCGAAAATAACTATGTTTCATCTGTGGAGTTGGAAATAGTTATTGAGCATTATAAAAATTACTTTGATAGTATTAAACAAAGGTGTCTAATACTTTCTTTGAAACGTAGGCAAAGATTTTTTCCAATTATTTATCATTACCGAAAAGGTGGTTATGATTATTTTGATGGTTTGCGTACAGCTTTTGGGGATTTTTTGCCTAAATAACAAAGTTTTCCTTGCTGAATGTGCAACAATTTAGAGGCCCTTAATGCAAATCGCCATCGATCTTCCCAATGACTTTGTCGAATTTCAAACCGAAAACGACATTAAGCAAGAAATCCGCACCTCCTATGCTGTTTGGCTATATCAACACGAGCGCGTAACGCTGGCAAAAGCGGCAGAACTGGCGGGGTTCGATCTTTATGAATTCATGTGCATTTGTAAAGCAAATAAGATTCCTATCATCAACATCACACATGATGAAATTCTTGAAGAACTGAGCTGTTTCAAAACACCATGATCTTGGTCGCCGACGCTTCTGCTTTGATTGCACTTGCTTTCCGTAATAGTCTGTCTTTACTCGATAAACTTTTTGGCGAAGTCCTTGCACCCAAACTGTTTATTCCGAAATTTCTAAAGTTGATAAAGCATACTCCTCTTGCTTGCAATCGTATCTGCAAGGCAGGGTACGAGTTGTAGATACACAGCGGTTTGTTTATTTGGATGCTTTCGCTGACGCGGGAGAAACAGAGGCTATGCTTCTTTACAAGGAGGTGTCTGCGGATTATTTGCTCATTGACGATAAGCGCGGCCGTAAAGTTGCAAAAATAAATCAAATCAAAACTATTGGATCACTTGGCGTCTTACTGCAAGCCAAACGCGCAGGACATATTCAATTAATTGCGCCCTTATTAAAGCTAATTGCCTCAAGCCCTGTATACATCAGCGAAAGTTTGATAAATACAGTACTCGAGTTGGCAGGAGTATCTCAATAACTTTAAAGTCTGTTTTAAAAATCCTGAAAACACTATTAAATCGACTCAAAAGACTCTTGCATTAAAAAATATTAACTTGTATGCACAATCCAAAACCGCTTGTTTCTGTCATCATCCCAACTTTCAACCGCCCACAATTCTTGGCAAGAGCAGTGAATAGTGCTTTGGCAGGAATGGATAGGAAGGATGTTGAAGTCATTGTTGTTCCGAATGGTCCTGATCAGTCTTGGAGCAAAGCGTTGCAGCCATTTAAAAACAACCTGGCCGTACGAGTTATACCGATACCGCAAGCCAGTGGAAATGCAGCTCGTAATGTAGGCATGCTAAATGCCCATGGTAAATATATAAGATTTCTTGATGACGACGATTATCTGATATTTGCCGGGTGTGTAAGGCAGTATGAATTGCTCGAAAGCGATAACTTTGATTTTTGTTCGGGTTTATTGCTCAATATCGATATGGAAAATAAAGATCTGGGGCAAGTTAATTTTCCTGTTTCACGCGACTTTGTCTGCGCAAGTCTTATCATTTCTGGATTCACATTGCCTATTGGTAATGTTTATTTACGATCCTCTCTTAAGGAAGCTAGGTGGAATGAAAATGTTGTGCGTATGCAGGATAATATATGGATGATTGATTTGGCCGGATTAAGAGAGTGGCGATGGGTACACCTTGATGAGATTGTTGGCGTATGGTTTCAACATGACCTAGCTAGAGTTTCAAGTATGAATTTCACAAAAGACATCCCTTTTGATCTTGTTACATCTATTTTTACGCTCCATAATTTACTTTTGGAGCAAAACAGATTATTGGACATTAGAAAGCAAGTCATAGTCAGAACTTTATGGTTTTTTATTCATACCTTTTTTCCTTATGCCCCTTATTATTGGCATCAAGTCGTAAAACAGACCAGAAAAATAGATAAAGACTATAAACCGGAAAATATCATTTTTTCTCGTCCTTTTTTGCGACATCTTGACCCATTAACTGTTGAATGGATGATATTTCTATTACGAAGAGTAAAAAACTTTTATATCAATAAAAAAAGAGTTGCTCTTAAAGACTATAGAAGAATATTGTGACCATCCAAAAATTGGTGGCTCCATGGCCTTCATATTACTTTCCATTTTTGGACTTTCGGAATCTATTTTCATGCCTTCCAACGTTTTTGCTGTAATCGTTACTTACAATCGCCTTCCCCTACTTCAGCTCTGTGTTGGGGCCATCCAATCACAGACCAAATCTCCAGATCACATATTAATTATCGATAATGCATCCACAGACGGCACTGATGCATGGATTCATGGAATCTCTTCAAACATTATTTACATTCGGTTGACTGACAATCGTGGAGGAGCAGGCGGTTTCGCGGAGGGTATCCAACAGGCACTTGTTCATGGGGCTGACTGGATTTGGATGATGGATGATGATGCCGAGCCGTTACCCAATGCATTGGAAGAATTATTGTTTGTTTCGAATAACCCAAGCCATATCTATGGTTCGGTCGCTATTAGCGGAGAATATACTTCTTGGGGTTTGAGCTTAGTTAACAAAGGTAATTTAGGCGTTGATCTGATTGAAGATATTCCTGATAGAGCTAGAGTACAATTCTTACCATTCCTTGGCTTCATGATTCATCGCGACTTGGTGAATAAAATGGGTTTGCCGGACGCAGGTTTTTTCATTGCTGCAGACGATGTTGAATATTGCATGAGGGCGGCGAGTTTTGGAGCCCAAGTCATCGTTGCTGGCAAAAGTCGTATTAAACACCCCAAAGCTATTACTTATACACTTCAACTGCCTGGTCGAAGTTTTACTTGTTTACAACTTCCTCCGTGGAAGCGTTATTACGATACTCGTAATCGCTTGTTTATTGCTCGACAATTCTATGGCTTGCGTTTCTGGACCCATACAATACCTGCATCATTTCTGAGATTATTCGGCGCGCTACGTTATGAACCTCGTAAGTTAGCGCAACTTTGGGCATTTTTTACAGGTTTTTATGATGGTTTATTAAACATAAAAGGAAAACGACATACTTTTTGGCATATTAACTAACTTTTTGCAATTGTATGGTTCTATTGAATATAGCTGATCCTAAATACGTTAATGGATGGCGAGCGCCGAACACATCCTTGTGCTCTGGATTCCGGCAATCCCTACCGGAAAGACGTTGTTGCTGAAGCAGCTTTATAATCAGGATAACATTTGAGCATAACGCTTTCTTTCGGGCATAATTTATTGTCTTTATAATTAATTTCTTGGCTCAATTGGCATTATCATGAAGATAGTTTTCCTAACCAAGCGCCAATACATGCATAAGGACGTCATAGACGATCGCTATGCCAGAGTCTATGAACTGCCGAATCAATTTGCACAACAAGGCCACCGGGTACGTGGAATTTGTCTCAGTTATAGTAAGCGTAAAGAGGGGCGCTTTGAACACTACCATGAAAATGGCGGCTTACTGGAATGGTATTCTTATAATTTGGGGCATTTAATAGCGCCTGGATTTTGGCGTTACTTACAAAATGCCGAAGTATTGCTACGTGATTTCAAGCCTGATGTCTTGCTGGGTTGCTCCGACTGCCCTCATGCTGTGATTACGGCCTATTTGGCGCACAGATTTAATATTCCTTATTTCATCGATCTTTACGACAATTACGAAAGTTTCGGTTTGGCAAGAATACCCGGCATGTTGCGGCTTTATCGAAGCGCACTCAAAAACGCAACCGGAGTCAGTTGCGTCAGTGAGCCTTTGTCAGGCTACATCAGGCAGCGTTACAGACATGCTAATGTACTGACGCTGGAAAGTACGATTAGCGGTGGTGATTTTTATCCACGGAATCGGTTCGAATCACGCAATCGATTCAATTTGCCCGAAAATGCCAAACTAATTGGTGTTGCCGGATCATTGCACCGAAACCGGGGTATCGATTTGCTCTATGACAGCTTTCTGCAACTGGCCGAATGTGATCCCGCATTGCATTTAGCTTTGGCCGGACCTAATGATGCCTCTTGCCCTATACCAGAACATCCTCGTATTCATTATTTGGGCTTGTTACCCCATCATGACGTTAACATTTTTTATAATGGGCTCGATTTAGCCGTGGTATGTATGCGCGATACCGAATTTGGGCGCTATGCTTTCCCCCAAAAAACGTATGAAATATTAGCCTGTAAAACGCCGATATTGACGGCACGTCTAGGTGCTCTTCAGCAAACCTTGAAAGATTACCCCCAATGTCTTTACGAACCTGAAAATCAGGCGGACTTATCAGAGAAGATAGTCAATTTACTTAATAACCCTTGTGCCGTGGATATTCCTATTCCTACCTGGAAAGATCAAGCTAAGCGTTTGGCCGAATGGCTTAATCCATGAAAAAAAACATTTTAGTTGTCGGAGCTGGATTTGCCGGTGCAACGGTAGCCCGAGAATTAGCGGACAGTGGACGATACAAAATTCATATCATTGATAAGCGCGATCATATTGCCGGTAATGCTTTTGATCCGGTTGACGACCAGTTAAAACTTCGAATACATCGTTATGGTCCGCATATTTTTCATACGAATGACCAACGCATTTTTGATTACTTATCGAGATTTACTCGATGGTTACCTTACTCACATCAAGTCCAAGCCTTAGTTGAGGGAACTGGATATGTGCCTTTGCCAATCAATCGCATCACACTCAACAAAATTTATAATAAGTCGCTGGCTGATGAGGCTGAGGTTAAAGCTTTTTTGGAAACTTTGCGCTGCCATCACTCGCAACCCGCCAATGCTCGAGAAGTGGCCGAAAACATCTATGGCGTGGAACTGACTGAATTATTTTTTGCCCGTTACACGCAAAAAATGTGGGGAATGTCATTGTCAGATTTAGCCTCGGAGGTGTTGGCCCGGCTTCCGGTTAGATACGATGATAACGTCAATTACTTCAATGATAAAATTCAGGCCATGCCCGCGCATGGTTATCTCGGTTTATTTGAAACGATGCTTGATCACCCGGAAATATCAATATCGCTGTCTTGCCAGTTTGAAAAAGCCATGGAGAAAGACTACGAACATGTGTTTAATTCCATGCCTATAGATGCTTATTTCAATGAGCAGTTTGGAGCTTTACCTTATCGCTCCATCCAATTTGTCCACGAACAAATTGAACAACACCATCAGCCAGTACCCACCATAAATTTTACCGATCAAAGTATTTTTACTCGCCAAACCGATTGGCGTTTGTATCCCGGATGTGATTTAGGTGCTAATCAAGCGTTTTTGACTAAAGAAATTCCGTGCAGTTATGAAGAAAATAATTTCGAAAGATATTACCCTGTCAAAACAGTCGATGGTGCCCCACAACGCTTGTATCGCCGTTATTGTGAAGAGGCTAGGAAATTAGCGCATATGACCTTTATTGGCCGTTGCGGTCAGTATATCTATTACGATATGCATCAGGTAGTCGCAAATAGCTTGAAAATTGCTAAAGGATATTTGAGCAGCTAATGGCTCACGATTTTCAAAAAGCTGGCGTAATTGCCGGCTGATTTAATGGCTGATAGCGGATGTGATTTAGGATTTCGTCAAAAAGTGCATTACCGGAATGCATCAATCGAAGTGAGTTTTTACTGATATTTGTCCGTGAATCAACTGAACAAGGCAATCAGTCCCTAACCACTATAAATTTTCCTGATTAGCAAGATGTTACAGCTAAATCCATTGGCCCGTCATGCCCGCCTGGAAACGGGCATCCATAGCCATGGATGGTAAGCTTCGAGCTATCCATGTGATCTGGATACCCTTGTGCGGTCTAACGGTTCCGGCAATCTCTGCCGGAACGAAGGCTTGGTTAATCTTATTAAGCAGATTAGGGTTCCAACTTTTTCTTCAGCCCGCTTAAACCGTTTTTGAAAAATTCATTCATCGCCTTGATAGCCGCTTCATCATTCAAGTTTGCGGGTGGCGTGTTGCCGGTATCGCCACGGTAGAAACGGCTTTTGAAGGTCACTGTCGTGCTGCTTGCATCTTGTCCCGGACTCACTTGAAGTTCAATGGAGTAGGAGCTGACCGGTAAGGCCTGGACATTTTCGGTTTTTAGCCGGTAGCTGTATTCGTGGTCTTTGTCGCTGTAATAATCCAGTTCATCAATCAGATCATTACCGTTTTGCAGGGTTACAGTCCTCAATCCGCCTGATTCGTGTTTGCTGTCGCCTTTGCTGGCTTTAACATCCGGATGCCACGAAGCGATGCCGTCAAATTGTTTAACAGCATCCCATACCTGTTCGACAGATGCGTTGATGACGATGCTTTCCTTGGCTTTTTGCGGTGTCGGCCCGTGTGCATGAGCAAAAAGTGGAAACAAGAAAATACTGATTAACACGGTCAATGGATAGTTCATGGATTCACGTCAGAGTGGTTAAAAACACTATTATGGGTAAAGCATGGCGTATTGACGTGGGTAAGTTTCCTGAATAAACCCGGGACATTGTCACGACTTTGCTCAAGCGTGTCATTCGTCAGCTGATGTGGGCGGGTTGATCAAAGCACGCAAGATCAGCAGAATAATTCAACCGGAGTGATCATGATAAACGCTCATTCAAACCATTGATCAGACCTTGCCGGGACGCTAACAGTGTCATTTCTGCAACCGTTTTGACACCCAGTTTTTCTTTGATTGAAGTCCCGTGATTACAAATGGTTTTGTAGCTTAAGCAAAGTTTTTCGGCGGCTTTTTGGGTGGTATAGCCATTGACCAGCAAACAGAACACATCAAATTCTCTGGGCGAAAGCGATTTGATTTTGCTTTCTTCATCATCGCCCGTAACCATCGACATGGCGAGTTGTTGAGCGAGAATCGGGTCTACAAAAGTGCCTCCTTGTGCAATTTGGCAGACTGCGGTGACCAGAATTTCGGGAGCGCTGTTTTTGTTGATGTAGCCTTTGGCACCGGCTTTGATGGCGCGTGTGACATAAATCAATTCATTGTGGATGCTGAAAACGAGAATTTTACAATGCGGATCGCGGTTAATAAGCCGTCTGATCGTTTCAAAACCGCCAATTCCCGGCATGGACAAGTCTACGACGACTATATCCGGTTTGTTCTTTTCATAAACCTGGCAACCCGTTTCACCTTTGTCTGCTTCATAAATATCACCTATTTTATCGGACAGCGATAAGTAGGTTTTATAGCCGGCCCTTACCACGGCATGGTCGTCGACGAGTAAAACGCTGATCTTGTTGGACACCGCTAAAAGCTCCCTTGAATGAATAACTTAGCATCATGCCCGTTTCCATTCATCAAAACTATGGGATGTTTTCCTGAATTATTGACCTTGATGATAGGTATTTTAATAATTCAGTGCGTCAACAGTGGGTGTCGCCCCGGGACGGATTGCCGGGGGTCCAGGAGCCAAGGATGAGGTAAACAAACTCGAAATTCACTCCGCTCAGAATTCACGAAATTATTGATAACCGGTCACTTAAGTTCCCAAGTATCGGGAAATCTTCTTGGGATATAACTGACATATTCCCGGCTTAATTCAAGCCTTCTTCCGTAACGCCTGCAAAACGATCTGCGTAGAATTTGCTCGCAGTGTAGCCCTGTGTGTCGACCCCCCTTGCGAACTTTGATCAAGTAAGTTGGTTAACATAAATCGAATCATCGATATGCAGCGGCTATGCCTTAATTCACAGCAGAACAATAACTCGGAGGAATTATGCAAATGTTGAAATTTGCACGTAACGTGGGAACGTCCGCATTAATGGCTAGCGCCATTCTGGCATTGCCGCAATCGGCGCAGGCCAATAAAGAATTAGATAAATTGTCCCGTCAAAATACCAACTGGGTAATGCAGACCAAGGACTACAGTTCGACTCACTTTAGCGAGCTTTATGACATCAATATTACCAATGTCAAAAATCTGAAAGTTGCGTGGTCTTTCTCAACCGGAGTTCTCAATGGCCACGAAGGCGGCCCTCTGGTTGTTGACGGCATCATGTATGTCCACACGCCTTATCCGAATAACGTATTTGCTATCGACTTGAAAGAGCCCGATAAAATTTTGTGGCAGTTCAAGCCGAAACAGAACCCGGCTGCCAGAGCGGTAGCTTGTTGTGATGTTGTCAATCGTGGTTTGGCTTATGCACCTCAAGGTAAAGATTATCCCGCGACTATTTTCCTTAACCAATTAGACGGTCATATCGTTGCACTCAATGCAAAAACCGGTGATCTGTTATGGAAA
Source organism: Methylicorpusculum oleiharenae (assembly GCF_009828925.2). Classification (NCBI taxonomy): domain Bacteria; kingdom Pseudomonadati; phylum Pseudomonadota; class Gammaproteobacteria; order Methylococcales; family Methylococcaceae; genus Methylicorpusculum; species Methylicorpusculum oleiharenae. Next base: position 4,563,172 of record NZ_WUTY02000001.1, on the reverse strand, counting down.
ATGGAAAATTCCGATATTGCCATGGGTTCTACACTCACCATCGCTCCGTTCGTAGCTGAAGATAAGGTGATTGTCGGCACTTCCGGTGCTGAGTTGGGTGTAAGAGGGTATGCAACCGCTTATAACCTGAAGGATGGAAAACAAGCCTGGCGTGTCTATGCGACAGGTCCTGATGAAGACATTAAATTGTCCAAAGATTTCAATAAAGCCAATCCGCATTACGGACAATTCGGTCTGGGTCTGAAAACCTGGGAAGGGGATGCCTGGAAAATCGGTGGCGGAACCAACTGGGGTTGGTATGCCTACGACCCGGATTTACAAATGCTCTATTACGGATCAGGTAACCCTGCGCCGTGGAATGAAACCATGCGTCCAGGCGACAACAAATGGACGATGACCATTTGGGGACGGGATATCAAAAGTGGTGAAGCAAAATTCGGTTATCAAAAAACGCCTCATGACGAGTGGGATTATGCCGGTGTGAACTACATGGGCTTATCCGAGCAAATGGTTAACGGTAAGATGACCAAATTGCTGACACACCCTGATCGTAACGGTCTGGTTTATACCTTAAATCGCGAAAACGGCGACCTGGTCAATGCGTTCAAAATCGATAACACCGTCAACTGGGTCAAGCATGTTGACTTGAAAACCGGTTTGCCGGTACGTGATCCAGAATATTCAACCCATATGGATCATGAAGCCAAAGGTATTTGTCCTTCAGCGATGGGCTATCACAACCAGGGCATCGAGTCCTACGATCCCAATAAAAAGCTGTTCTTCATGGGTGTGAACCATATTTGTATGGATTGGGAACCGTTCATGTTGCCTTACCGTGCAGGTCAGTTCTTTGTCGGCGCCACGCTGAATATGTATCCAGGCCCCAAAGGCACACTGGGTCAGGTTAAAGCAATGAACTCGGTAACCGGTGAATTTGAATGGGAAGTTCAGGAAAAATTCGCGGTTTGGGGCGGTACAACTGCGACAGCCGGCGATCTAGTGTTCTACGGTACGTTAGATGGTTACATCAAAGCGCTTAATTCCAAAACCGGGGAAGAGCTGTGGAAATTTAAACTGCCTTCCGGCGTAATCGGTCATCCAATAACTTACAAACATGACGGTAAGCAATATGTTGCTATCTATTACGGTGTAGGCGGTTGGCCTGGCGTCGGACTCGTGTTCGATCTTAAAGATCCGACAGCCGGTTTAGGCGCGGTGGGCGCGTTTAAAGAATTGGCACATCACACTCAAATGGGTGGTGGCGTCATGGTGTTCTCGCTCTAATTCAGAGGTAGGCCGGGCCAGTTCATTAGAGCTACCCGGCCCGCGTAGCAATGTATTTTGAGGAAATAATGAAAATACAAATTTTTGTTTTGTCTGCAGGTTTATTGCTGATGGCTGGTTGTGGATCACAACATGTCATGGCTGAACAGCAAACATTGAAAGTATGCAATGCCGAAAATGAAATGCCTTATGCCAATAAAAAAGGTGAGGGCTTTGAAAATAAACTGGCAGAAATTGTTGCGGATGAGCTTGAGAGAAAAGTCGAATGGGTAATCTGGACTGACCCGCGTTATCTCGTTCGTGATTACCTGGACAAAGGCTTATGCGATGTTGTAATCGGTATGGATGCCGGTGATCCCAGGGTGTTGACTACTAAGCCTTATTACCGCTCCGGCTATGTCTTTATTACCCGTACGGATGATACCCCGGCAGTCGATCAATGGGACAGTGACGTGTTGCAAAAAGCCGAGCGTATCGCCTTCGTTCCGGGAACTCCGCCGGAAGTGATGATGCGATCCATCGGCCGTTACAACGATATGTTCAACTACATGCAGGAGCTGGTGGGTTTTAAATCCCGTCGTAACGAATACATCAAATACGAAACGGACAAACTGGTTTCCGAAGTGTCATCCGGCAAGGCAGAGGTGGCTGTTTTATGGGGCCCTGCTGCAGCGCGATATGTCAAAGCGTCGGCTACACCGTTAACTATGTCATTGATACCGGATAACAACACCCGGGCAGATGGCGAAAAAGTCGGTTTTCATTACAGCACTTCTATGGCGGTTAGGAAAGACGATCAAGCACTGCTGACAAAACTTGAGAAAGCGTTGAAAAACCGGATGGATGACATCACGCAAACATTAAAAGCCGAGGGGATTCCGTTGGTAGAGGAACCTGACCAGGTATTAGTATCAAAATGAGGAACTATTAAAAAATGAAAATCAAAAAGTTAACGGCAGGCTTCTGTGTGGCTCTGGCTTTGACCAGCACACTGGCTAATGCCGACATCACACTTCGTCATGCCTTGACAGGCGAAGCCCTGGATCTGAGTTTTGCCAAAAAAGGCGGCGATACCGACGCATTTAAGGAATTCCTGAAAACCGGTAAAAACCCCTATAACGGCAACGAAAAAGTCGTGGCAGAGGGTAAAAGCTTGTACATGACTGGTTGCTCAGGATGTCATGGCCATGAGGCCGAAGGCAAGTTAGGGCCAGGCTTGGCAGATGACTACTGGACCTACCCCAGCGGTTTGACGGACCAGGGTTTGTTTGAAATTTTATTTGGTGGCGCCAACGGCATGATGGGGCCTCAGTATGTCAATTTTTCAACCGATCAGATGCTGCAAATTATGGCGTTTCTCCGCTCGATTTACACCGGTGACCCCCAAAAAGCGAAATGGTTAAAATAATTTAAGGAGTTAAACATGAACAAATTTATAGCTATCAGCATGATGACATTAGCTTCCGTATTGTCATTTTCGGCCTCTGCATATGACGGAACCAATTGTAAAGAACCGGGAGTTTGCTGGGAACCCAAACCCGGTTTTCCGGCGCAGGTAGCGGGCAGTAAATACGATCCCAAACATGATGTTAACGAATTGAATAAACAAGCCCAATCGATCAAAGAAATGGAAGCCCGTAACGAAAAACGCACGAAGCATTTGATCGAAACCGGCAAATTTGTTTACGAAATAGAAGAAAACTAGTTTTTTGCAAGATGGAGTCAATAGTGCGCAGATTGGGTCAGGGTGAAAATTCCGCTCATCTTGCGAAACGTTATCCATCAGGCAAATACCGATTCTGCAAAGGACTGCGGATCCTAAATATAAAAGTAATCTGAAATTATCAAGCTTGGATTGGGGGAGTAAGCAGTACCCCAGCGATGTGTTTTACAGCATCGGTTGATGTCTTCGCACAATGGTTACAGGAATCTTTTATGTTTTCTCCGAAACCCAAACGCCGGCAGTCGTTGACGGTTTCAAATGTGTTATTAAGACTAATAGACCTTATAGCCCCGGCACAGCCATGTATCGGGGCTTTTTTTAAAACTATGAAAACAGATTCTTTATTCACAGACTGGCGCGCTAAAGCGCTTCAGTTTGAAAACAACATCAATGAGGTTGTCATCGGACAAACCGCCACAGTAAGAAATGTGCTGATTGCAATTTTTGCACGAGGCCATGTATTGCTGGAAGGTGGCGTCGGCGTCGGTAAAACCACTTTGCTGAGAGCGGTTGCGCAGGGACTGGGAGGCAGCTATCAAAGGATTGAAGGCACCATTGACCTGATGCCCGCCGACCTTATTTATTACACCTATTTAAACCATGAAGGTCGGCCGTGTGTCGACCCTGGCCCCTTACTCAAAGAAGGTGAACAGCTTTCGACTTTCTTTTTTAATGAGATCAACCGGGCACGGCCTCAGGTCCATTCGCTGTTATTGAGAGCCATGTCTGAAGGCAGTGTCAGCGCCTTTAACCGAGAATATCGTTTTCCGCATATCCAGGTTTTTGCTGATCGCAATCGGGTTGAAAGAGAAGAAACTTTCGAATTACCGGCGGCTGCCCGCGACCGGTTTTTGATGGAAATCAATGTCAACACGCCGGCTGACGATGCCGTTCTGGATGAACTGATGTTTAACCCGCGCTTTCATGACGTTGATTCATTGATTGACGGTATTCAGCGCGATTCGCTCAAATATTATGATCTTAACGAGATTTCCGGTCTTATTCAGAAAACACTGGAGCCCAGCCCAAGACTTCGAAAATATGCGCTGGATTTATGGAAGGCCAGCGCTGATCCTGGTCAATACGGTGTGAAATTAAGTGACGTGGACATGCCTTCATTGATACAGGCAGGAGCAAGCCCGCGCGGTATGAGTTATTTCATTAAAGCCGCAAAAGTCAGGGCCTGGCTGAATGACAGAACTGTATTGCTGCCAGAGGATGTTCAAGCGGTTTATCACGTGACAATGGCGCATCGTATTTTTCTCGCGCCGGTTTATGCCTACCGTAAAGATGAACTGATGCCTCAGCTGGTCAACGGCATTCTTGACGCCGTGGCTGCACCCTAACCGTTCATGAAAGTCCTGCATTCGCCCCGTCAAATGAAAGTACCAGGTGTTAAGGAGAGAGCGGTCACTCGCCCGACAGGACGCCGTGAATATGTCCATGTAGGCTTGACGGCGGCTCCCTGCCGCCGACACCTGTCGATCGAGCAACCGCTCCCTCTTCGCTTCGTGTACTTTCACGGTAACGTTCATGAAGGATTGGGTATCACTCCGGCAAATGAAAGGCCATTGGAGAGCGGAAAAGGCGCCTGCCGCATTCACTTATCCATCTTGCCAATTGGCCACCCTGAATTTTTTTGGACCTGTTTTTTCAGACTAACCGTAAGCCCATGAATTATCAAAAATACTTGGCGATTATTATTCCCAAAGCAGGATTAACGCATCTAAAAGCAACTTATTTAACCTGGGCCGGTGTCGGATTCATCGGCTCTTATGTGGCTACAGCGCTGGATGAATATGCGGAGGTGGCTTATGCAGCTTATTACACCAATGCGGTCAATGACGCGGTAGGTTATAAATTCTGGATTTTGCTATCGGTTATCGGCTTGTTGTTACTGTGTGTCAATTTACCGTTGGTCTATCTGGCCGAACATCTCAAGCGATTTGAAAAGGTAGCGACCAGGTTGAGACAATTGACCTATACCTTTTTCGTCGTGGCTTTTGATGAAGGCGCGCTGATGATCGGTATATTGGTAGCCAATTTCTTTCATGCCAGCGAAAAAGCATCGCTGCTGGCGTCGAAGTCATTTTTATTCAGTGATATTGGATTTCTTGCGTTGGTGGGGCTTTGTCTGGCCAATACGTTACTTTGGTTGTTGGGTGAAGCACTTTATAACCACAATGATCAACAGGTGTCCGGCGTCATTGATTGGCTGATAAAAACACCGCTCAAATATGCTTTACCGGCTTACTTGGTGATGAGCGGTTTATTTGTTCATTTGATTACCCATCAATAACGCATCTTTTCTGGCTTATCGATGATTTCTACCACTCCGTTTATTTACCGTTTGGGTCAGCCGTCAACCCATGTTTATCCTGGAGCGCATCCGGGACGGCTGACAGGCGCCGGGCAGTTGTTCAAAGCTCATGTGCCGTTGATGGCCAGTCCCGACACTCGGCGCATCGATTTGAGAGCCAGTCTGCTTAATCCATTCCAGTCCTATTGGGTCAAAGTCTTTCAGCAACACACACAAACTACACTTTACATGATCGCTGATTTGTCGGGGTCCATGGGGATTGAAGGACAATCAAGCGTGATGCAGGTCATGTCTCAATTTATGCTTTCTGCTGCGCTTTCGGCTTATCAGACAGGCGACCGCTTCGGGTTTATTGGTTGTGATACCGGTATCAGTTCGAAGTGGCATATTCCGGCCGGTCATCATTGGGGCATTGTCCAAAAAATGGCCGGACAGTTGGCTGATTCAAAACCGGTTGGGACCAGTTCCGGCTTGCTCAATACACCTGCACTCATAACTTCACAACGCGCATTGATTTTTTTGGTTTCCGATTTTCACTTTGATTTGGCTGTGCTTAAGGCGTTGCTGCCGCAACTGAACAGGCATGCGGTCGTTCCTGTTGTGTTGTGGAACGAAGTAGCTTCTTCGGATCTGCCTGAGTGGGGGATCGTTAAATTTAAAGACAAGGAAAACGGAGTTACCCGTACTTTACTGATGAGACCGGCGTTCAAAAAACAGATTATCGATGCCTTCGCGCAACGAAAAGCCGATTTGCAACAATGTTTCAGATCGTTAGGTACCGAGCCGTTGTTTATTAGCCAAGGTTATCAAGCCGAAGCAGTGACCCGGTATTTTCAGGCGAGAGCATTATGAAATCGTTACCTTTCCTGCATTGCAAAGACACCGACTTAAGCCACCAAATAGTAAAATATGCCCGCTCTATTCTGGTGTATTCACTGTTTTTACTGGTTGCCTGTTCAGAAGGCTTGCCGCCTCCTATCGAACGATTTGAATTTGAGACGCCTAAACCTTTTGGCTATGTCATTGGCGATAAAATTCGGCATCGGATAGTGATTGGAACCCGTTCCGGTATTCAACTGGAACCTACGAGTCTCCCTGCCAAAGGTGATCTCAACCGTTGGTTGTCAATCGATCAAATTACTGTTCGGCCAGTTTCAAAGCATCTGACTGAAATCGAGTTGACATACCAGGTCTTTTACGCGCCTTTGGAAGTCAAAATGTTGACTATTGCGGGCTTTAAACTTCGGTTCAAACAAGGTGACCAGGCTATTGAACAGGTTGTGCCCGAATGGTCATTTACCGTTTCACCGATTCATGAATTGGCTGTCAGAAAAGAGGAGGGCAACACGTATCGTCGGCCCGATGCAACACCCACCCTAATTTCTTCGCAAAACGCTTTGCGCCTGTTATCGATCAGTGTGGCGTCAGGTCTGTTTTGCGGCTTGTTATTGGCGTTTCGTTACGGCTATTTCGTTGGTTTTCCAAGGCGCAGTTTTTTTAGCCGGGCAAACGGACGAATAAAGAAAATGCAGCCCAATGAACTGGGTTTGGCTTTGGTGATTATTCATCAGGCTTTCAATCAGTTGAATCATAAACCCCTGTTTAAGCACCGCTTGTCAGAGTTTTACAGGCTAAGGCCGGAGTTCAAAGAAATAGGCCCCGAACTGGAGTGGTTTTTCAATTTTTCCAACGACTATTTTTTCGGTGGAAAACCGTCTGCCGGTGCTGATGAGTGGGACGCTCTGAAAAAAATGTGTCAACGCTGTGTCGAACTGGAAAGAGGCTGATTTGTGCTGATTAATTTCGATACACCGTGGCTTCTTTCCGGATTGCTTTTGATGATGGTGCCTCTGCTGAGAACCGGCATCAAATCGCAAGCTTATCCGTGGCTTGCTATCCTGCCTGAGGATACGCTCTCTTCGTTGCTTTCGGTTTTGATCCGCATCATCGGCATGGCGGCAATTGGCTTGCTGATTCTGGGATTGTCCGGCGTTTATTTAAAAGAACAACGCATCGAGCGTATTGGTCGGGGTGCGCATATCGTGCTGCTTTTAGATAGAAGTAACAGCATGGACACGACCTTTGCGGGAAAAGCACCGATGAATGATCAGGAAGAATCCAAATCTGCAGCCGCAAGAAGGCTATTGACTGAATTTATCGACAAACGCAGCCATGATTTGATGGGTATCGCCGAATTCAGCACCGCACCGCTGTTTGTCATGCCGCTGACTGAAAATAAACAGGCACTGCATGCTGCCATTGACGCGACAGCGACTCCCGCATTGGCTTATACCCATATCAGCAAAGGCCTGGCCATGGCCTTGTCATTTTTTGACGAACAGCCGACAAACGGAACCCGTATTGTCGTTTTGGTTTCCGACGGGGCTGCAGCGATCGACTCTGACAGTGAGCAAGCGCTGCGAACATTAATCAAGGATCAGCACATCCGTTTGTATTGGGTATTCCTGAGGACGTCAAACAGTCCCGGTATTCATGAAAAACCTGAAAATACCCGTGATGACAATGCCCAGGCCTTGCCGGAAAAGTATCTGCATTTGTTTTTTTCGAGTTTGAATGTGCCTTATCAAGTTTATGAAGCCGAGTCTCCTGAAGGTTTGCAAGCGGCTATTGACGATATCGATAAGCTGGAAAATCGTCCGTTACATTATTTTGAACGCCTACCCAAGCAGGATCTATCAGGGCTCTGTTATCAATGGGCAAGTCTGATGATTGCTCTATTGCTGGTGTTGAAACTGTGCGAGGTGAATCGGTCATGAGAATAATAAAAAATACTGTGTTGTGGGGAATATTCAGCGTCAGTACGCTGGTTTTTATTATCCAGGCCTGGACATTGCTGCAAATTCACAATGAGAACGCCTGGATAAACCGGTTGCTGTCGGGTCACGATATTGCCATTGAGAAAGTCGTGAAGGCCTCGCCGGAAGTGCGTTTGGCACGAGCCGTCTATTTAAGGGAAAAAGGCCGGTATGATGAAGCACTGGCGACGCTCAATTTAATTCTGGATCAGGGCAGCCCAAGCCTTCAGGCTAAAACCCGTTATAACCTGGGTAATCTTTATTTAACGCAAACAGTTGAACGGGCTGAAAAAATGGCGATCAACGATGCACTTCCCCTGGCGGCATTGGCAAAGCAGGCTTACCGGCAAGCGCTTGCGCTGGACAGTCAGTTTTGGGATGCGAAATACAACCTTGAGGTGGCGATGCGCATTGCGCCGGAAATGGACAGAATCACTGTCGAAGCCGATGACAAGGAAAACCGGAAAACCCGGTTATGGACTACAGTGCCGGGCTTTCCCCGAGGTTTGCCGTAATGGTTGACAGTGCAGAGAGCAACCATGTTAGCTAAACGTGAGTGTTTCAAAGACTTTCGCTTTTGGTGTTTAACCTTCGCTTTGTTGGCTTTGGTGATGCTGTTTCTGTTTCCCAAGATCAAGCGATCGGGTCCGGCCTATCAGATGACATTCATTGTCGATATCACCCGGAGCATGAACACCGAGGATTACCGTTATCACGGTGAAATCATCAGCCGACTCGAGTTTGTCAAAATGACCTTACGTGAGCTTTTGTCGAGCTTGCCGTGCCAATCCAAAGTGGGTTTGGGCGTGTTTACCGAACGGCGTTCGTCACTGTTATTCCAGCCTATAGAAGTCTGTTCCGGTTTTAATGAACTGGATGCCGCCATTGCTGCATTGGATTGGCAATCGGCCTGGGCAGCTGATAGCCGGATTGCTCACGGTTTATTGAATACTCTGGATATGTTGAAAGATGATCAGGAAACCCGTTTGATATTTATCTCGGACGGTCATGAGGCGCCACCGCTCAATTCGCGTTATGGACCTGATTTTTCCATCGTGAAGGACACGATCAAAGGTTTGATCGTGGGCGTCGGTGGGTTAGAACCGAAACCTATCCCGAAATTTGATCAGCAAGGCAAACGTGTGGGGTTTTATAGCGCCGATGATGTACCGCACCGTTCAACTTTTGGCGAATCGGATCTGAATCCTGAATCGATTCAAGGCTACGATGCCCGCAATGCTCCTTTCGGCAGTGAGGCTGCGGTAGGTTCGGAACATTTGAGCCGGTTGCATGAACCGTATTTGAAACAATTGGCGGCAGAGACCGGTTTGGGGTATCAACGCTTGACCGAAACAGCAGCGTTTAATCAGGCGCTTCAATCAGAAGCATTAGCGGTTAACAAAGACATCTGGATCGACAGGCGCTGGCAGTTTGCTTCAATAGCGCTGTTGGCTTTGCTGCTGGTGTTTATATAGGCTGAAATACTCAAATCCGGATGTTTAAAAGCCATGTCCTTATCTATCAGTCACTTTGTTCTGCCTCCATGCTTTTTTGTAGATCGAAAAGCACTTGGTCTGAAGTGTCAACTTTTATAATGCCGAGTCGCGGGTATTCAAGATCGACAATCACGTAGATAGCAAGCGACATAACCGCCGAGAAAGACAAAATATGCAGCCAGCTGCGTTCCTTGTTGACGGACATGCTGTAGCCAACCAGCAAAGCACCGATAAAGCTCAGTCCATAAAGCAAGATATAGATCTGTACCGGAGGATGATTCTTGGTTGCCATCTCTCTGGTTGTGGTGATGTCGATCATTTCATTTAATGCGGGGATCAGCAACATGGTTGCCTGGGGCGATGCGTCAGGCAAACGGCTTGCTGCCAATGACAACCTCCAAATCCGGGTTTGCAGATCAGCTACCTTGTTCTGTTTTACTTTCATGAGGGGCTTATTAGCCCTGTCTTCGTAAATGGTTGCCCTGATGCCGGTGTAGGTGCGAAACAATTCAGGAATTTCCGGCTGGGCTTCTTTGGAAAGCAAGTCAATACGCAGATAGGCCGTGCCGATGGCATTGGCTTCCTCGGTTATCAAATCTCGGCGTTCTTCCAGTCTCGTTGCTGCGCCCGAAAAGGTAAAAGCGATAACCAGTCCTAACAAGGCAAACACAGCACCCTCAGCCGCTCCGATCCCTTCTGCCAAGCCTTTGGGGTCATTTGCGATGCGGTTAAGGCCGATTCGCCTTCCAAGTTCAGAAACAGCCACCATTAAAAAAAATAGGACACAGGCTGTGATTGTAATTAATAGGGTAAAGTCTATTTTGTCAGCCATTTTGAAATATTTCCCGATTACGATGGTTTCCCGGCGGGCATCCTCTTTATAGGCCCGAATTTGAACACTTGATAGAACCTACCATAAACACAAAATAAGTTTAAAGGTAACTTTTCAGAGGACCAACCAAACAAAGGTGATGGACCTCGTAGGTTGCGGTTGGCGATAGCCAACCCAACATTTCAAGGCCATAGCGTTAATTGTTGGGTTGCGAAAAGCACGCAACCCAACCTACACCTAATAATTACGATCTAATCAGACCCATACTTCGATAGACTGACGTGTGGCTATAGATCAACGCAGAATGGTTTACCGCATCAAAAACATCAGGATTCCTGATTCAGATACTTCATCGCAAAAACGGCGGCGGTCGTGCGGTTTTCCACATTCAATTTTCGGAAAACCTGTTCCAGGTGCTTATTAACCGTTCGGGGGCTCATGCTCAGAATAGTCCCGATTTCCCGGTTGGTTTTGCCTCGGGCAATCCAGAGTAACACTTCGGCTTCCCGTTCGGTAATGGGCAGCGCGGAGCGTAAGCGTTCGATTTCACTGGGGCGCTGCAAATCAATCAGCCGTAATAAAAATTCGTTGGCACCGGTTTGGCCTATATAACGAATTTCCAATGGCTTCTCGTTCACCTTGATGAGGAGACCTTTTTCTTTATTAAACTGAGGCTGCAGTAACTGGCGCAATTGATTGGGAAGATTTTCCTCAAGCCAGTCTATTGTGACACCTGCCGTATTGAACAGTTGATTGGCCTGGGGAGTAGTCCACAGCAAAGCGCCTTCCGAGGATGCGGCGAACAGGTATTGACCGGCGGTATCCAGAGCGGTTTGTGCGCTTAAGGTGAGCCTGGCATTGGCTAAATGGACTTGCATACGCGCAATTAATTCATCACCTTTGACGGGTTTGTTGATGTAGTCCACGCCTCCGGCCTGAAGGCCTTTGACAATGCTTTCTGTATCGGACAATCCGGTCATGAAGATGACGGGAATATGAGCCAGCGATCGGTTGGCTTTCAGTCGTTTACAGGCTTCAAATCCATCCATGTGGGGCATGATCGCATCCATCAATATGATGTCCGGCGTGATGTTGTCCACAATGGTCAGCGCTTGAGCACCTTCCAGCGCAACCAGCACGGTCAGTCCGGCCTGATCGAGTGTGTCGTTAAGCATGCTCAAGGTTTCAGGGGAGTCATCCACAATCAAAACCACGTCTTTTTTCCGGCCGGTCTGCATCATGCCTGTTCCTTGAGTAATTTGATCAGTGCTGAAAACTGGAACTGATGCGTTAATTCTTCAAGCTGCTGCATCAGGTCGGCATCAATCTGATGCTCATTTTTAAGCTGTTCAAGTAATGAACAGATGCCATTGGCGTAGCCGATTTGTGCCAGCCGGATTAACTCGCCTCGAGCTTCTTGATCGGTTATCAGGTTGGTTTTTAACGTATCGCTGATACTGCGATTTTGTTGGGGTGCTGCCAAAGCAAGACCGGTTTGATTTTGGGTGTCTTGTTCACAGGGTTTATAAAGCCAGGTGAGTCCGGTCTGTTGCTGAAGCGTGTCCAGAAGTTGAGCCATGCGCAGGGGTTTTACCAAATAAGCATTATGGGGCGCCATTTGAAGCTGCGGCGGAACTTGCTCATTGGCGTTGGCGGATACCATCAGGATGACAGCTGAAGGTATCCGCTTGCGAACAATATGAGCCAGTTCCCAGCCGCTGATTCCGGGCATGGCGATATCCAGCAGGAAAATATGCGGTTCGCATTCACAGTATTGCAGCATATCCAGGCAAGACAAGCCGTCCTGAGCCTGAATTACATTAAAGCCCAGTGGTGTCAGCATTTCCTGAAGCAGGCCACGATGACTGGGTTCATCATCTACGACAAATACGGTTTTCTCTTTGCCCGCGTAGCCGCAGACTATTTTTTCGGGCGCGGTATTGGCGGCAAGGGTCATGGCGCTGCTCAGCATCAGCCGGACATTAAAATGGCTGCCCACACCCGGTGTACTCTCTACGCTGATATCGCCGCCCATGATCTCAGTCAGGAAGCGGGTAATGGTCAGACCCAAACCCGTGCCGGTGATATGGGGCGATCCGGCTTTGCGTATCCGTTCGAAAGGCCGGAAAATTCGGTCCATATCTTTGGATGCGATACCGACACCGGTATCTTTGATAGAAAATTCGGCGACCTGATTTCGATAACTGACCGAAAGGCTGACTTGGCCTTGGTGGGTATATTTAATCGCATTCGATATTACATTGATCAGGATTTGACGCAGGCGTTTTTCATCGGTGCGCACCGTATCGGGAAGCGGAGTCAGACGTTTGTACTCAAAATGGATGCCCTTTGCAATTGCCTGAACTTCGAACATGCTGACAATCTGATCCAACAGACCGCCCAGCTGGACATCGCTGCGCGACAGATGAAGACGGCCTGCCTCAATGCGGGAAATATCAAGCAGACCTTCGATCAAGTCGGCTAGATGTTCACTGCTGCGGCGGATAACGGCCAGCGCATCCCTCCTTTTTGCCGGAATGGTCTGGTCTTTTTCCAGAAGTTGCGCATAGCCCATGATGGCATTGAGCGGTGAGCGTAATTCGTGGCTGATTCCCGTCAAATAGCGGCTTTTGGCCTTGTTGGCAGATTCTGCGACCTCTTTGGCTTGCTGCAATTCCTGGTCGGTTTTTTTATGGGCGCTAATTTCGGCCATCAGGAGTTGTGTTTGGCGTCGGGATTCTTCCTGGGCAATCTTTCTGTTTTCGTGGACCAGCGCGAACATCCAGGCTACGACGCCCGATACGATCAAAAGTATAAAGAAAACATTGATCAATGCCAGGGCAACTCCATTTTTTTCAACCCCTTCATCAAGCGTTATTTGAAAAAACACCAGCATCAACAAGCAGGCGATCATCAAACTGGTCAGTATGAACAAACCCAGAAAATGGCCAATGCGGTTATTCAACACTTTCACCCAGCTCAGGGGGAACACCAGGCTTAACGATGCCGTCAATTGATCCGACAGTCTGGCGTTGGTTTTACACATGTCGTGACAACGGCTGTCCAACGAACAACACAGCGAACAGATGGGCCCGGCGTAAGCAGGGCAATGACTCATGTCCTCGGGTTCGAAATGGTGTTCACAGATACAACAGCTTATCTCTGCACGAGAAGGAAAAACCGAAGGTTCGCGGGCAATATAGTAACGCCCCTGGGTTAGCCAGGCGATCAGAGGGGCGCAAATAAACGTAGAGCCCAGGGCGATAAAAGAAGACAGGGCGCGCGGAATTTCCCCGAACAGCCCGGCGTGAGCCATAAAGCCGGTGACTGAAGCAACGAGCATCGAGCCTACGCCGACAGGATTGATATCGTAAAGATGGGCGCGTTTGAACTCCATGGTTTGGGGACGTAAGCCCAGCGGTTTGTTGATGACCAGATCCGCAACCATTGAGCCTACCCAGGCCAGGGCAATAATCGCATAAACGCCGAGAATTTCTTTCAGAACCCGGTAAATGCCAAGTTCCATCAACATTAATGCAATTGCAACATTGAACACCAGCCAGACGACGCGGCCGGGATGGTTCTGAGTGAGTCTGGAGAAAAAGTTGGACCAGGCAATGGATCCGGCATAGGCGTTTGTCACGTTGATTTTGAGCTGCGACAAAATTACAAACGCACCGGTCATCAACAGCGTGAATTGCGGGCTTTGATTCATATAACTGAATGCGGTCAGGTACATCCGGTTAGGATCGGAGGCTTCCTCGTGAGCGATGCCATGCTTGAGAGCCAGCACAGCTAAGAAAGAACCTATCAATATCTTGCCGGAACCGATGATGATCCATCCGGGGCCTGCAGTCAGCATCGCTAACCACCAACTGCGCGACGATTTATTTTCCTGGGGAAGAAAGCGAAGAAAATCTACCTGTTCGCCGATTTGCGCTATCAGTGAGAACAAAACTGCAGATGCAGCGCCAAAAGCGATCAAATTGAAATCCGGGCCGGTTGCCGTGGGATTGTATTCAGTCCAGAGGCTGATGGCTTCATCCGATTTTAAAGCAATGCAGGCCAGGGGCAGAATTTGCAGAACAAGCCACAGCGGTTGAGTCCAGATCTGAAACCGGCTGATCAGCGTGATGCCGTGGGTAACCAGAGGAATGACCAGCAACGCGCTGATTAAATAGCCGATCGATAGTGGAATATTGAGTATCAGTTCCAGCGCCAGTGACAGGATCGCGGCTTCCAGTGCGAAAAAAATAAAGGTGAAAGACGCATAAATCAGCGATGTAATGGTCGATCCGATATAACCGAAGCCTGCTCCCCGGGTGAGCAAGTCAATATCAATGCCTTGTTTTGCCGCGTGGTAACAAATTGGCAAACCGGTCAAAAAAATGATCGTTCCGACTACCGCAACAGCCGTTACGGCGTTAGTAAATCCGTAGCTGAGGGTTATTGCGCCGCCAATGGCCTCCAAAGCCAAAAATGAAATCGCACCCAAAGCAGTAAGCGCTACCTGCGTGGCCGACCATTTTCTGGCGCTATTGGCCGTGAAACGCAACGCATAGTCTTCAAGTGTTTGGTTGGCTACCCAGCGATTGTAATTCCGTCGAACCCGAAAAACTTTTTGCTGGGCGTTCATGAGGTGAGCGTAGCCACTTGGCTTAAGCGTCTTTTTGAAAGTGACGAAGCGGGTCTTAAACCAATGGTGTATGGAATGTACGTACTCCAATCCAAACCGGGATCAAAAGGCGGTTGTTCTGATTGCGAGTTACCACAGGCAACAGCATAAAGCTTGGCTAAACGGGGTTTCATAGTTGAAAGCATACCTGGACACTGTGTCATTAGCTATACGTCATATGACGTAACAGGGGTGATCATCCGACGAATGGCGGACTAAGCCGCTTTAACGGACACTAACCGCGAACCACATAAACCTTAGGAGAGCACATTATGCGTAACCCAACCGATCTTCGACTATCCAAAGCCGGCAGCACTTGTCAGGTGTCTGGACGTCGTCTGACTGTCAAAGCGCTATGCGCCCTGCCTGTGAGCCTGTTGCTGGCGTCACACATGGCCTGGGCGGCACCGGCAACCAGTGAAGTCAATACCACGGGATTGGCCGTAACCGATGATACCGTAACCGTCGGTATTTTGCATTCGGTGACCGGCACCATGGCGATCAGCGAAACCGGCTCGGTGCAAGCGGAGAAACTGGCGATCGATCAGATCAACGCCACGGGAGGCGTATTAGGCCGTAAGATCGAATACATTCAGGAAGATGGCGCCAGTGATTGGCCGACATTTGCTGAAAAATCCAAAAAACTGCTGGTCAATGACAAAACAGCGGCTGTATTCGGTTGTTGGACTTCCGCGTCACGTAAGGCGGTATTGCCGGTGTTTGAACAATATAACGGCATGTTGTATTACCCGACGTTTTATGAAGGATTGGAACAGTCGCCTAACGTAATTTATACCGGTCAGGAAGCGACACAACAGATTATTGCCGGTATCGACTGGGTCGTAAAAGAGAAGGGTGCCAAAACATTTTATCTGCTCGGTTCCGATTACATCTGGCCGCGTACCTCCAACAAGATTGCCCGTAAACATATTGAAAAGCTGGGTCTGACCGTCGTTGGGGAAGAATACTATCCTCTGGGCCATACCCAGTTCAACTCCGTGATCAACAAGATCAAACTCAAAAAGCCGGATGTGATCTACGCCATTGTGGTGGGCGGGTCTAACGTTGCCTTTTACAAACAGCTGAATGCCGCCGGTATCAAGCTGCCCAGTGAAAAACCGCTGCTGCTGACTATTTCCGTGACTGAAGATGAAATCCTGGGGATAGGCGGAGAAAATATTGAAGGCGCCTATGCCGCGATGAAGTATTTCCAAAGTTTGGACAATCCCAATAACAAAGCATTTGTTCAGGCCTTCAAAGACAAATGGGGTAAAGACATTGTGATCGGCGACGTAACGCAGGCAGCCTATCTGGGACCCTGGTTGTGGAAAGCTGCGGTAGAAAAAGCCGGTTCATTTGATATCGACAAAGTGCGTGCCGCTTCACCGGGTATCGAATTGACCACAGCCCCTGAAGGGTATGTCAAGATTCATGAGAACCATCATCTTTGGTCCAAGACCCGCGTCGGTCTGGCTCAGAAAGACGGTCAATACAAAGTCGTATTTGAAAGTGCCGATCTGATTGAACCCAATCCATTCCCGGTGGGCTATCAGTAAACGCTTCAAAGGGCCGGATCAGGTTAACCCTGACTCCGGCCTACGCTATTCAAACGGCAGCAATGGAGGATTGAACCATGTTTGATGAGTACACCATGAGTGAGCTGACCTCAATTCTTGCGATGCAGGGATTTGCAGGATTGATTCTGTTTTCTGTACTGGTTTTGATGGCGCTGGGCTTGGCCATTATTTTCGGTCAGATGGGGGTCATCAATATGGCACACGGGGAGTTCATGATCCTGGGTGCTTACGTAACCTATTTAACGGCTAAATTATTTGAGACTTACATGCCCAGCCTGTTTGACGGTTATTTCTTTGTCGCGATGGGCTTGGCTTTTCTTGCTTCGTTTGCGCTGGGTGTGCTGGTGGAGTGGTGCATGATTCGCTTCCTCTTTAAACGTCCTCTGGATACTTTGCTGGCAACCTGGGGCTTGAGCCTGATTTTGCAGCAGCTTTATCGGACGATTTTCGGCGCGCGCGAAGTGGGCGTCACTTTGCCGGACTGGATGATGGGTTCTTATGCCTTGAGCGAAACCATTGAAGTACCGATCAACGGTATTTTTGTCATGGTGCTGACGCTGTTTATTTCTTTGTGCGTTTATTTACTGATGTTCCGTTCACGATGGGGTAAACAGGTACGCGCAGTCGTGTTAAATCGGCCCATGGCCGGCGCTGTAGGCATCAATACCGAAAAAATCGATCGCTATACGTTCGGGATAGGCTGCGGTGTTGCGGGTATCGCGGGCAGTGCTTTTACGATGATCGGTTCCACCGGACCGACTTCAGGCCAGTTATATATAGTCGATACGTTTCTGGTTGTTGTGTTCGGAGGCGCACAAAGTCTGCTGGGTACTATCGCATCTGCGTTCACCATCTCGCAATCGCAATCCACGCTGGAATTTTTTCTCAGTGGGTCAATGGCCAAGGTCATTACGTTGCTGCTGGTGGTCGGCATCCTCATGTTGCGGCCTCAAGGTCTCTTCGCTCTCAAGATCCGTCATTAATGAAATCAAGGAGATATTCCCATGCAGGAACGTGCTAAAGCTTTATTTATGCCACGCCAGGACCTGATTGGATTTGCAGTGCTGGCGCTTATTTTGATCGTGATACTGCCGCTGGTTTTGGATGTGTTTCGTTTGAATCTGGTCGGCAAATACCTGACTTATTCTTTCGTCGCATTGGGTCTGGTGCTGTGCTGGGGGTACGGCGGTATTCTGAGTTTGGGGCAGGGCTTGTTTTTCGGGCTGGGTGGCTATTGTATGGCTATGTTTTTGAAGCTGGAAGCGTCCGATCCCGTATCGACCAAAATCCAGTCCACTCCCGGCATTCCCGATTTTATGGACTGGAATCAGATTACCGCTATACCCTGGTGGTGGCAGCCTTTTAACAGTCTGACGCTGAGCTTGATCGTGGTGGTTCTGGTGCCCACTGTGTTTGCATTTATTATCAGCGTGGCGATGTTCAAACGTCGGGTGGGCGGCGTTTATTTTGCCATCATAACCCAGGCGTTGGCGGCAATACTGACCATCCTGATCATCGGTCAGCAAGGTTATACCGGCGGCGTTAATGGTATTACCGATTTACGCACGCTGCTGGGTTGGGACATCCGCAGCGATAATGCGAAGCTGGTTCTTTATTTTGTCAATTGCATCCTGTTGTTTGGCTGCCTGCTGATCGCTCAGTTTATCCGTAAGAACAAATTAGGCCGGATTCTGGTAGCGATGCGTGACCGTGAAGAACGGGTCCGGTTTTCCGGCTACGATGTGGCCAACTTCAAAATCTTTGTGTTTTGTCTGGCCGCTGCCATTTCATCAGTCGGCGGAGCGATGTTTACGCTGCAGGTCGGGTTTATGTCGCCTTCTTTTGTGGGCATTGTGCCGTCCATAGAAATGGTGATTTTTTGCGCTGTGGGCGGAAGATTGTCGATACTCGGCGCGGTCTACGGTTCTTTGCTGGTGAATTGGGCTAAAACCAGTTTTTCCGAATCATTTCCAGAATTATGGCTGTTCGCCATGGGCGCACTGTTCATTGGTGTCGTCATGGCTTTTCCCAATGGGCTTGCCAGTCTGTTTCTTCGCTATATAGAACCCTATCTTCCTGCCTGGTATCACGGCAAAGCAAAACCGGTCCAACCTGCTGAAGTTTTGGAAAAAGCGCCGTTGACTTCAACGGATACTCAGCCTGAAACCGCAACCAGTAAAAGCACTGAAAAACAATCCGATGAAACGGTGCCTGTCAATTCGCTGGAAGGGGGCGTTTATGTCGATTAAGGCGAATGATTTTGTCCTTGAAGTGGAAGGGCTCACGGTATCGTTCGACGGATTTAAAGCCGTTAATGATTTGTCGTTTTATGTCAATGAAGGCGAAATTCGGGTGATTATCGGACCGAACGGGGCGGGTAAGACCACCGTGCTGGATTTGATCTGCGGACGCACGCAAGCCACAAAAGGCTCCATCAAGTTCCGGGGGAAAGAGCTGACGCGGATGAAAGAACACGAAATTGTGCATACGGGCGTGGGCCGAAAGTTTCAAAATCCTTCCATCTACGAAGACTTGACCGTCTTTGAAAACCTGGAGATTTCTTACCCGCGTGGCCGCAGTGTTTTTGGTGCGTTAGCGTTCAAGCGGGATAAGGAAGTCATCCGGGAGGTGGAAGCAACCGCCGAAACCATATTTCTAAAAGATGACCTGGACAAACAGGCCGGTCTGTTAAGTCATGGTCAGAAACAATGGCTGGAAATCGGGATGTTACTGATTCAGAAGCCGGATTTGCTGATGCTGGATGAACCGGTTGCCGGGATGTCCGTTGCCGAACGTAAAAAAACGGCGGATTTGCTTAACCGAATTACCGAAGGACGTTCTGTTCTGGTGGTCGAACACGATATGCAGTTCGTTGAAGATATTGCTCATCGGGTGACAGTCATGCACCAGGGCAAAGTGTTGTCGGAAGGCTCCATGTCACGCGTGAAAAATGATCCCAAAGTGATTGAAGTTTACCTTGGGCATTGATGAGAATCAGGAGAAATCAGAATGTTGAGCGTTAGAGATTATCACGTGGCTTATGGTCAGAGTGAAGTACTGCATGGGCTTAACTTTCAGGTTAAACCCAGAGAAATTGTGGCGGTGATGGGCCGTAACGGCATGGGTAAATCGACGCTGATGAAGTCGCTGATCGGCATGATACCGGCTGCGCAGGGCAGGGTTACGCTGGAAGACATCGATATTACTCATCTTAAAAGCCATCAGCGTGTGGCCGGGGGATTGGGTTTTGTACCTCAAGGACGCATGATTTTTTCAACCATGACCGTCAAGGAAAACATTGAAACCGGTCTGACCAGCACCGGTGAAAAAACCATACCGGAAGATCTTTACGAACTGTTTCCTGTGCTTGAGGAAATGCGTAACCGGCGCGGCGGGAATCTTTCCGGCGGTCAGCAGCAGCAATTGGCCATCGCCAGGGCATTGGCCAGCAAGCCCAAACTGTTGTTGCTGGATGAACCGACTGAAGGGATTCAACCGTCCATCATCCGCGAGATGGCTCGGACCTTGAAAAAGATCAGGGATACCCGAGGCTTGTCCATCATCGTATCCGAGCAAGTGCTGAGCTTTACGCTTGAAATCGCGGATCGGGTCATCGTGCTGGAAAAAGGCGAAATTGTTCATGAAGAAGAGCGGGCATCGCTTAACGAAGCCAAAGTCGCGGCTTATTTATCCGTTTGAACCACCCAAGCAATCAATCCACTCAGGAGAAATGATATGGCTGACACCATTATAAAAGTCGATTTAAACAAATCCCCTTACGAAAACGATATGATTCACAACCGCTGGCATCCTGACATTCCTATGGTGGCGATGGTGAAACCCGGCGATGATTTTATAGTCGAGTCGGTGGACTGGACCGGCGGTCAGATCAAAAACAACGACTCCGCCGATGATGTGCGTGATGTCGACTTGTCAAAAGTGCATTTTCTATCGGGACCTGTAGGGGTTGAAGGCGCAGAACCCGGTGATTTGCTGGTCGTAGAAATTCTCGATATCGGTGCATTTGAAGAGAGTCAGTGGGGGTTTAACGGCTTCTTTTCCAAACAGAACGGCGGCGGCTTTTTGACCGAACATTTCCCTGAAGCGCAAAAGACAATCTGGGATTTTAACGGCATGTTTACCAAATCTCGCCATGTGCCGGGCGTTGAATTTGCCGGGTTGATCCATCCGGGGCTGATCGGAACATTGCCTTCAAAAGCCATGCTGGAAGAGTGGAATACACGGGAAAAAGCGTTATACGATACCGATCCGGATAGAGTGCCTGCGCTGGCAACATTGCCTTATGCGGATACCGCGCATATGGGCCGGATGAAGGGCGAAGAGGCAAAGGCTGCCGCTGCAGAAGGTGCCAGGACCGTTCCGCCGCGCGAACATGGCGGTAACTGCGATATCAAGGATTTATCCCGCGGTTCAACTGTGTATTTTCCGGTTTATGTCGACAATGCCGGGCTCAGTGTCGGCGATTTGCATTTCAGTCAGGGCGATGGCGAAATTACGTTTTGCGGCGCCATTGAAATGGCCGGCTGGATTCATATGCGGGTTAACCTGATCAAGGATGGCATGCAGAAATACGGTATCAAAAATCCTATTTTCAAACCCAGCCCGATGGCGCCCAAATATGACGATTATTTGATATTTGAAGGTATCTCCGTCGATGAGGGCGGCAAACAGCATTATCTGGATGTTCATATCGCATACCGCCAGGCCTGTTTAAACGCGATAGAATATCTGACCAAATTCGGCTATTCGCGAGCGCAGGCCTATACCATTCTCGGTGTTGCGCCGGTTCAAGGCCATATCAGCGGGGTTGTAGATATTCCAAATGCCTGTGCGACCTTATGGCTGCCTACGGATATCTTCAAGTTTGAGGTCAAGCCCAATGCCGATGGTCCCAAAATAGAAGTGGACGGCAGTGTTCAAGTGCCTTTGTCACCGGATCTTTAATTATAAAAAATCCGCAATGAGTCCACATTAGAGTAGCTTCGTGGATCAGTGATGTTTCTATCTTAAACAAATCAAGAGGAGCGTTGATCGTGCCTGTTTATGATTATAAATGTTCAGATCATGGCGTTTTCCATGATCTTGCGACCATGGATCAAGCCGGTATGCCCTGTGCGTGCCCAAGATGCGGCAAGCCCAGCGCCCGTGTGATTTTGATCGCTCCGCAGGTGCTGGCTATGGCGCCGGCCAAACGAAAAATCATCGAAACCAACGAGAAGGCAAAGCATGAACCCCGGCTATCAACACCGGATGCCCGAGAAGAAACGGCCTTACGCCATCAGCACGGCAAAAGCTGCGGCTGTAACATTAAACATCCGGATCGCAGTGATTTGAGTCAGCAGGTGGTGTTTATGCCCGATGGCAGCAAGGTCTTTCCGTCCCAGCGGCCGTGGATGATCAGTCATTAGTATACCTTTCGCACTTCAATTTTCGGCAGTGCCTAAGGAGGCAACGGGTTGTTCGGCAAAGGCTTTGCCAGCATGGATGCTGGCATAGAGCCTATAGGGAAGTATTTACGGCGTACTTTGACGGACACCCCGGTGCCGAATTTCGATCCACGATGGGTATATTTTTCGTTGAAATGGTTAACTTAAGTTTCAAGGCCATATGATTAGATTCGCAAATACAGATGAATCCGGGTTACGGATTACACATTATAAGGCTGGGCAATCCAGTCGCGCAGGATGGCTTCATCACGTTCCGGAAGGTAAGCAAAATCACCGGTGATGTCTTTGTAAACCGATTGGGCGCTGTAGGGCGAAACCAGTTTTCCTTTGACCATGTAAAAAAACCAGGCAAATGGATAGCCGGCCTGGCGATCGAACCGGTTTAACAGATTGTTGAGTGTGTTGCCTTTGATTCCGCTGATATCTTCAAGGTAAGGCAGGTGATTGACGTGGGTGTTGATAATTTCGGCGTTCACAATTTGCTCGCCGAAACGGCCGGTATGTTGATAGGGTCGGATGATCCAGTCTTCAGACAGTTTATGACTTTGACCGGCGCTGCTACGGTTCCAGTCGTCCATAAAACGTTGAACCGGATGTTCGAACGCATGATGTTTGTTGATTTCTTCCATGAATAAATTGATATCGGTTTTGCGCCGGTAGGTGTAGTTGGATGAGCCCAGGTAAAAACTTTCAATACTGGCCGGATTCATCGGATCAATAAATTCCTCTAAATCTTCCGGCAACTCTTTTTCATTGACCATTAACCGGTCGGAAATTTCATGCGTCTTATCGATTTCAATCAGGGTGAAATCAGCGGCTTGTTTGCCGGTTTGAACGACATAATACAGCGTTTTTCCGGTTTGCCGGGTGGCAATCAGTTTTTGTTCGCGGGCATGGTCGATCAGAATTTGCAGATTTTGGCCGCACTGAATATAGGTTCTTTCCGTCCATTCAATTAAATCATGGGCGATACGTTTACCTTCGGAGTCGACCACACCCCCTATGCGATACCATTCTTCTCCAATCATGGCCAAACGTACCGGATAATCCGGAATGAGTGATTCTAATTTAGCCAGCAGCGCCTCATCGCTTTGGCCCGGGATAATTTTTTTACAGCATTCGGAGAGGGTTTGACCGGCAATGATTAATTGCGATTCATTCATATTCGGCTCCAGAGGGATGCACAGCATTAAGGCGTTGATTTACCAAGGCCCGGACATCAGGTTCCGGATCGTCGGCCAGTCCCGACAGGTCGTCAGGGTTGGCCCGGAGCGCGGCGGTATAGCGTACCAGCCAGTCAGCGTCGTTGAACAGCACCGAAACATCCTTCGGCGCCATCCGTTCTGCCAGAATTCGTCTTATTTCCGGGGAGGCATCATGGATCATCAGGCCAAGGCTCATCTCCGGGAGGCGTTTAGCTACGATTTTGCGTACCTCCAGATCCTCATCCTTGATATAACGGAATAAACGGCCGGTAGGCAGGCGTTTGGCGACGGTTACCCGGACAATGTAATCCCGGTCCGTTGCCAGTTTTTCCAGATGCTCCAGTTCGATGCGGCTGGCAACCGTCATGCGTACTTCCCGGTCAGGGTCGTCGATCATCGGCAGCAACTGATGCTGGGGTAGCCTAAAAGCAACGGCACGTCTGACGACTTCATCTTCGTCGTTCATCACGTTCAGCAATGCTTTTAACGGCGCATAGCGAACAGCAATGGCACGTCTTTCCCAAAAGGCATCGTTCAGAAATAGCACGGCATAAAGCGGATTGACTCTAAGAAAGCGGTCAATTTGCCGGCCACTCTCGGCCATCACACAGGTATCTCCCGGCATGCAGCGTCCCATCAACAAGGTTTTGCTGCGAAAACGGCACAGACTGCAGTCGGCCATCGGAGTCGAAACGGGGCGTTGTTCACCGTCCATCGAGTATCCTTATCAGTCGTATTCCACAATTTCAGCAACGACGAAACCGGATGCCTGTTCATAACTTTGCGTCAGGCACAGACAATGATCTCTTCCGTCAACCAGGTATAAATTAAATTCGGGATGTTCCAATACAGGGGTTTGATCAGGGATGTCATCGTCCATGCAATAAGTAAAGTGAATCCCCGGATGTTGCTCTCTCAATAAACCGATCACCGTTTCATCAATACCTTGCGAGGCAATGGTTTCAGCAATCGTTTGTGTCAGCTGTGGGTTAATCATAAAACCGGTTCCTGTTTTTCGAAACGGAAGCGCTGAGTGCCTTCGATACCCATCACCTTGGCGAGCCAGGGTGGTGGAGACTCTACGAGTATGAGTTGCAGTTGTTCCAGCACGGAGGCTATCGTTTTATGGTTCCCGATTTTGATCAAATGGACGCCCTTTTTTACGATTTTGGCCGCAGCGGCACCGCCTATGGAGGCAATGTGCAGGATTTGGCAATCGGCAATCAGATCGGCACGGTATTCGTTTTTGTCCGAATATTTTCGCGCGTCTTCCATCTGTATCGGGCGAATATCGATAGGGCGGATTTCGCTGGTCGATATTTGATAAATCATGAATTGCAGGCACGAACTGAAATGACCGTCGACATGGTAGCCATCCTGACTGCCGATCGCAATCCGGATAGAGCCCGGCATTTCGCCGTCATGATAGTCTGTTTGACCTGGAGCAGATAGTTCGACCGGTTTGGCCGTTTTAAGAATACTTAATGCGTGGTCAAGGACAGTTTCAGTAAACGCTCGTCCGTGTCGCTTGAAAACCTCGCTGAACCGGGTTTTATCCAGTGAGTCAACCGACGCTTCCGTCAAGGGTAAACCGGTGCATTCGGTTAATACGGTCATGAATAACTTAGTCTGTGTATCGGGCAGGGAGCGCGCTGCCAGCCCGATACGCAAAGCCAGATCCCTGTTTAGATTTGGCTTGTTCATGACTAGGCCGTTAACGGTAGGATACAGTTGTCGATGGGGCATACCCTGACACATTCAGGTTTGTCGTGGTCGCCCAAACATTCAGTACAGGTTTTTTTGTTGATTTCGTAGACGATGGCGCCTTCTTTGATCGATCCGGTCGGACAGACCGGCTCACAATCACCGCAGGAAATGCATTCGTCAGCCACTATATATAAAGCCATGACAGCCTCCTTATAAACGTTTTGCTTGTAAAGTCGTTGGAATTTTCGGTGGGGGTGAGGTCGGTTCAAAATAATAACGGGAACCATCCCCTAGCACGACTTCGCCACCCCATTTGTCCGGTGTGTCGAATTCCATGGACTCAATCGTTTCTTCAAGATCTTTCTTAGCCACATAAAACAGCAGTTTGCCGTCTTCACGTTTTCTCAGCATGACGCTGGGCATAGGGTTCTCCAAACAAAAGTAGGTTGGGTTGGCAATAACCAACCCAACGTTGAAGCTTGTGCGTCAGGTTGGCTGTTTCCAGCTAACCTGAACTTGAGTTAACTAGCGAACCAAATCGTAGTTATAGTCGGTAGTGCCCATGCCTTTGGTTTCCTTGTCCAATTGCTCCAGTACGGCGTTGACGAGGGTTGTCAGGATATACATGCCGCCTTCGTAACCGAGCGTTGTCATTCTGTGCAAATGGTGACGGTCAAAGATTGGAAAGCCTATCCGGATTAACGGTACTTCGAACTCTTCACCTTTGTAGAAGGTGTCACGTTGAATAAATTTACCGTATGAATTACCGATCATGAAATCGGGCTTGTTGGTGAAAACCAATGACCGAAAATGCCACAAGTCTTTGCTGATATGAACCGTCGCACTTTGGCCGTAAGGTGAAGCATTCAATATTTCTTCACAGGCTTTTTTCCAGCGTTTGTTCGCATGATTGGCCAAGACGTCAGTCACTTCGGCACCCAGTTCCAGCAGGAATTTTGTCATTCCCAAGACAAAGTCGGCATCGCCATACAGTGCGAACTTCTTGCCGTGTAACCAGGCATGAGAGTCAGTCATCATGTCGACAAAGCGGCCGCGCTCTTTTTCCAGTGAGGCTGGAATCGGTTTGCCGGTCAGGTCGGAAATGGTCATCAACAATTTGTCGGTCCACTCCAGGCCCATCGGAATATCCAGCTTCGGCGTTTCGTGTTTCCAGGTAGCGTTCAGGTATTTCTTGGTTTTTTCCAATTGCCAGGGTTGCAGCAGAATTGTATTGATGGCATTCGGCGCATCCTTGACTTCATCCATCGTCGTGCCGCCGGCATACATGCGGAACTGTCCATCAGCCGGAGTATCCAGCACTTCGGTAGGATCACTGAGCAATGAATAATCGACACCCATTTCTTTCATCATGCGATGAATCACGCGAAAGTTGCCGAGATAGGTTTCAAAACCGGGTACAAAATTGATTTTGCCGTTGGAACCGACTTCTTTATCTTCCATGAAATTTAGCGTGAAATACCGGGCAATCCCTTCGAACATATTATCCCAGCCGGTCGTATGGCTGCCGACGAAGCTTGGCGTATGCGCAAACGGAGTTGGAAATTCCTGTTCGATATGGCCTTCTTTTTTGGCGTTGTTAATAAACGCGTTCAAGTCGTCACCAATAACTTCGGCCATACAGGTCGTCGAAACGGCAATCATGTCGGGCTTGTAAAGTGCCTTCGCGTTTTCGAGACCGGCAAACATATTTTTTTGCCCACCGAAAACGGCCGCATCTTCTGTCATAGAGTCGGAGACACAGGAGATCGGTTCTTTAAAATGACGATTGAAATAGGTACGAAAATAAGCCACACAACCTTGTGATCCATGCACATAAGGCAGGGTTTTTTCAAAACCCAGCGCACATAATACCGCACCTAAAGGTTGACAGGCTTTGGCTGGGTTTACGGTCAGCGCTTCGCGGTTGAAGTTTAATTCTTTGTATTCCTGAGTGGTCGTCCATTGGAACACTTCGTCAATGGTTTCCTGCGGGTGACGTTCTTCGTAGGCTTCGCGTTTATTGGCCAGGTTATCTTTGTATTCGTCAGTACGGAACAATGGATAACTGGGTTGAATGTTGTCGACTTCTTGGCTCATGATAATCTCCTGACGCGCCACTAATCTGTGGACAGCGTAGATTGGATTTTGCCGGGTTGTTTTATCGGTCAACCCAGCCTGCATTAGGTAGATCTGTTTAGGATGGGTTGCAGGTGTTTGCAACCCAACACAAGGTGTTATGCCACCGCTTTTACCGCATCGCTGGCAGCCTCGGTTTTCCAAGGTGCTTTAAAGTTTTTCCAGCAAGGATTGTTGATAGTCATATCCATATCTTTGGCGAAGATGGCAAAGCCATCATAGCCGTGATAAGGACCTGAATAATCCCAAGAGTGCATTTGGCGGAACGGCACGCCCATTTTTTGGAAAATATACTTTTCCTTGATGCCGGAGCCGACGAGATCAGGCTGTACTTTTTTGACGAATTCTTCAAACTCATAGCCGGTTACATCATCATAAAGCAGGGTAGCGTTACCCATTTCCTTGATGGTCCGGTCGTAGTCATCATTGTGAGCAAATTCGTAGCCGGTCCCCACCACTTCCATGCCCAGATCTTCATAAGCGCCGATAACGTGACGTGGACGCAAACCACCCACATACAGCATCACGCGTTTACCTTGCAGGCGAGGTTTATATTTGGCGATAACCGCTTCATACTCGATCTTGTAGCGCTCAATCACACGTTCCGCGCCTGCCTGGATGGTTTCATCGAAGTGGGACGCGATTCTGCGTAACGATTCTGCTATTTTGGTAGGACCGAAGAAGTTGTACTCAATCCAGGGAATGCTGTACTTTTCTTCCATATGCCGGGCGATGTAGTTCATCGAACGGTAACAGTGAATCAGGTTCAGCTTCACTTTCGGGGTTTTTTCGATTTCAGCGATGGTGCCGTCACCTGACCATTGAGCCACTACGCGCAGACCCATTTCTTCCAGTAAGGTTCTGGATGACCAGGCATCTCCGCCGATGTTGTAATCGCCGATCACAGCGACATCGTAAGGTGTGGTCGGGAAGCTGTCGTCGCCATCTCGATTTTCCAGCACCCAGTCACGGATCGCATCATTCGCAATATGATGGCCTAATGATTGAGAAACACCGCGGAAGCCTTCGCAACGAACCGGCACGATAGTTTTTCCATGTTCTTTTTTCTTCACTTTGGCGACCGCTTCGATGTCGTCACCGATCAGGCCGATAGGGCATTCTGATTGAATCGAGATACCTTTATTCAATGGAAACAACACTTCGATTTCATCGATCAACTTGGCGAGTTTTTTATCGCCACCGAAAACGATGTCTTTTTCCTGAAAATCGGAGGTAAAGTTCATCGTGCCGAAGGTGTTGATACCTGTGGTACCGACGTAATAGTTACGGCGACCGGCGCGGGAATATTGTCCGCAGCCGACCGGGCCGTGGGAAATATGGATCATGTCTTTGATCGGACCCCAAACCACCCCTTTTGAACCGGCATAGGCGCAACCACGAATGGTCATGACACCCGGCAGGGACTTACGATTTGAGGTAATACATTTATTTGCTTTTTCCAGGCTTTGATCGTTCACGGCCAAATGTTTGGCGCGATCGAGTTTAGCTTTTTCAGGGTAGACTTCCAGCACTTCCTGAATGAGTGCTTCAGTCTCTTCTCTTGTCATGGCTGCCATGATGTTATCCTCCTAATGCCGTGGGTAATCTCCCAACAGGCAGTTGTGGGAATCGTAGGTTGGGCTAGGCGAATGCCTAACCCAACATCTTGAGCTGTGTGCCGGGTTTAACTTAAAACAAGCAAAACCCAATCAGCTTTATGCAGTAGCTTCAGCTGCTGCAGTCTTGCCAACGATGCTCTCGTCAACTTCTTCCATGATGCCAAATTCCATCAACATGTCTTCCAGTTCATCCATTGTGATGGGTGTTGGAATGACCAGATTTTTGTTGTGGAGGATTTTAGTAGCAAGATCGCGGTACTCTTGCGCCTGTTTGGCTTGTGGTTCGTATTCGATAACCGTCATACGGCGAATTTCAGCACGTTGAACCACGTTGTCACGCGGAACGAAGTGAATCATGTGTGAACCGAGTTTAGAGGCCAACTCCATAATCAGTTCGTCTTCACGAGCTGTTTGACGTGAGTTGCAGATTAAACCGGCTAAACGAACGCCGCCTGAGTTAGCGTATTTCACGATACCTTTAGCGATATTGTTGGCCGCATACATGGCCATCATTTCGCCCGAACAAACGATATAAATTTCTTGCGCCTTGTTTTCACGGATTGGCATGGCAAAACCACCACAGACAACATCCCCAAGTACGTCATAGAAAACAAAATCAAGGTCTTCATCGTAAGCACCTTCTTCTTCAAGGAAGTTGATCGCTGTGATAACACCACGGCCGGCACAACCAACGCCTGGCTCTGGGCCGCCGGATTCAACGCATTTAATGTCGCGGTAACCTACCTTTAATACATCTTCAAGTTCCAAATCTTCTACGCTGCCTGCATCCGCAGCCATTTGCATAATTGAGTTTTGTGCTTTGGCGTGAAGGATCAAACGGGTAGAGTCAGCTTTTGGGTCGCAGCCGACAATCATCACTTTCTTGCCGAGTTCGGCTAAACCAGCGACCAGATTTTGAGTAGTGGTTGATTTACCGATACCACCTTTACCGTATATAGCGCATTGACGTAATGCCATGTTATTCTCCTGCTTGGGCTTGTTGTGAACAGTACTTGGTATTTAGCAAGCCGTGTGCCAAACTGAAAAAATAATCTAAGCTATTGAATCAAATGATTTATTAATTATGTTGTAAGGTGATTGTTGGTTGTGTTACCAACAATTTGTTAGGACTGGTGGTATTTTCAACAAGAACAGTACGTTTTTTCAGGACGGCAGTGTGGTTAAGCGTATTTTGTAGGAGCGGGCCATGCCCGCGATTGAATTAACTTGGGTCGCGGGCATGGCCCGCTCCTACAATATAGCCTTTCAATTTATTGCGATGGCCTTATTATTTTCACATTGACAAAATTTCTATTACTACCCACACCCGGAATTTATAGATGAAAATCATTTCATGGAACGTTAACGGTATACGCGCCATACAAGGTAAAGGCTTTGCCGAGACGCTGGCTCAACTTGATGCAGATTGTATCTTGCTTCAGGAAACCAAGGCGCAGGCCGAACAGATCGACAAAGCGCTGGAAGGTATCAACGGCTATCACATCTATTCCAATTGTGCTGAACGTAAAGGGTATTCCGGTGTAACGATTTTATCCCGGCATGAGCCGCTGCAAGTTATCCGTGATATCGGGATAGCAGAACATGACAGGGAAGGGCGCGTCATTGTTGCCGAGTTCGAGGGGTTTTATTTGCTGAATGTCTATGTGCCCAATTCCGGCGAAGCCTTGTCAAGGCTCGATTACAGGCAGGTTTGGGATGGTGAGTTTCTAGCTTACCTGCAGCAATTGCAAAGCAAAAAGCCCGTGATTGCCTGTGGAGACTTTAATGTGGCACACCAGGAAATCGATATTGCCCGCCCTAAGGCCAATTACAATAAATCGTCCGGTTATACGCAGGTTGAAATTGATGGCTTTAGCCGCATGGTCGAGGCTGGATGGGTCGATACTTTTCGTCACTTTCATCCGGATACAGTTGCCTACAGTTGGTGGAGTTACCGTGCCAATGCCAGGGTAAAAAACATCGGGTGGCGGATTGATTACGTTTTGACCAGCCAAACACTGATCGACAAGGTCAGGCAGGCTTTTATTCTGCCGGACATTTTGGGTTCGGATCACTGTCCGGTCGGTATTGAGATTGCGTTGTAACCGATGATTAAATCTGAACACCTGCTGCTGGAACATCGCTCGGCTTTGTCTGCTTGCAGTGCCTGTCCTGATATGAAAGGCCCGGTTGTTAGCGGCAGTCCGATACTGTCACCTATCTTATTGATAGGTCAGGCGCCAGGCGATAAAGAAGGTATTTATGGCAAGCCCTTTGCCTGGACTGCAGGCAAAACGCTGTTCAAATGGTTCCAGCGTATCGGCCTCGATGAAGCTTCTTTCCGGCAGCGAGTTTACATGGCCGCTGTGTGCCGTTGTTTTCCGGGCAAGAATCCCAAGGGCGGAGACCGTGTTCCCAGTCTTTCCGAAATTGATAACTGCGCCCGTTGGCTGCATTCTGAGATCAAGCTACTCAGACCGGCGCTGATTTTGCCGGTTGGCAAACTTGCGATCAGCCAGCTGATGCCGGTCAAAAAGTTGAACGATGTGATTGGTAAACTTCATCAGGTCACTTATCACGGGCATACCACTGAAGCGATACCGCTGCCGCACCCTTCTGGCGCTTCAACCTGGCACAGGACAGAACCGGGCATCAGGTTACTGGATTTGGCATTGTCCGAAGTGCAAAATCATCCGGCTTGGCAGCAAGTCTGCACACACCGCTGATCTATCAAGTCGGGGCGGGGTCAGCGGCTTAGCGATCCTGCGCCGTCAAGCCCCCATGGATGGGTCTACGGCGTTCCTCGCAAGGCTTACGCCAACTCTAACTCAAGCCAGATTAAATGTTCAAACCGGGAATTGTTGCTGCTTACACGTCAATTTGATTTCTGAATGAATCGTGAGTTAACGGCGTGGCCTGGGATTCGCTGGCGTACTTATGGCAGATATAAATCAAAAACTGTACGCCAAAAATGAGATTGGCCATCAATAAGTGTATCGGTTGAGCGAACGCCGGAAAACCTAATCTATCCAGCGAAACACCGGCTAAGATTGCAATGACAACACAACTGGTCAAAAGGATACCGAGTTGCTGTAATGCTCTGTTATTACCCGTCAGTTTGAATAATTTCCAGCCCAGCCATAAATTGGTGAACAGAATAACTGACGAAAATGAACGGTGGACATAAAAAATGACCGGTAAATCATTGCGCCAGAATTGCCTGTCAATATAACTGTGCTGATTTGCAATGAGATCAACCGCTTCGCGTACCTGAGTGCCCATGGAAATCTGCACTAAAGTCATCCCCATGGCAACCTTGATGACGGTTCTGAATTGTGGGGGTAATTGGTCGATGGATAGCGTCTGCAACGTATCGTGTTGAGATCGGGCGATCACATAAATCAGCAATGCCACGATAAACAGGGCCAGCATCATATGCAGCGTGATGATCAGCGGTTTAAGATTGCTGGCGACCACAGCTGATCCCAGCCAGCCTTGAAAACCGACAATCAAAACCACCGAGCACGACAAATAAAAAACGGTTTTATCCGTTCTTAAATAAATGCGCGATGCCCAGGCAGTAGCAAGAATCAAAATGCCTATCGTGACGCCGCTAAGGCGATTCAGATATTCGGTCCAGGTTTTTACCGGATTAAACGTTGTGTTTTTATAGCCACGCTCGGCATAGAGGGTTTGGTAATTATCTGGGAGCTGACTAACATCGGTAGGCGGTACCCAGGACCCAAAGCAGGTAGGCCAATCGGGGCAGCCCATTCCAGCACCGGAAGCCCGGACGATGCCGCCAACCAGGATCAAGAAATAAACGGCGATAATGGTTATGGTGCCCAATCGCCTGAAGCTTTTAAAAGAGTGTGTGTCGGTCATTGCTTCGCTTTGATTTGCTGATTTAATTAAGGAGCATTTGTGCTAATTCAATTTCTTCAGAAACACCCTCAATTTCCAAAATCTCAGAGTCAGGGGCAATACCCAACTTGCCAAATGCCGGTACTGTTGACCAGTCGACCCGGGTGGCCGGGTGATCTGTTCCTGCAATGCTTTGCAAAAATGCAACCTGGACAAGGTCGACATAATCGGCTTTAGGCCCCGAATCGTAAGAAAAATTGATGTATTGGTAGGGCACCGCTTTCAGCTCTTCCGGAAAAGTCCAGTTTTGCATAATGATTTTTCCAATCGCAGGATGCGCTTTTTCCAATAGTTTTGAGAGCCGTGACGGACTGTCACTGAACTCGGGCATTTTTTCAACCAGCATTAAAATAGGCAGTTTGCCGATTTGATGAATCAACCCTGCCAGCATTGCTTCATCAGGGTTAAGATGAGGTACAAAGGCGGCAAGTGCCCGGCTGATAGCGGATACATTAACACTTTGCTCCCAGGTTTCCCTGAAATATTGTTTCAAGTTATTTGACGTGGGATTAAACATTTGCTGCATAACCAAGCTGGTTATCAACGATTTAAGCGTTTTATTTCCCAGTCGGGTAACTGCCGTCTGAATATTCTTAATTTCATTGGAGCCCCGGTATAAAGGGCTGTTTGCAACCTGAATAAGCCGGGCTGACAAGGCTGCGTCGGTCACAATCATGTTTGCCAGATCGTGGGCAGTTGCTTCACCCTTATTAACAGTGTCTCTGACCTTTATAGCAATATCCGGCAGGGTCGGCAAAATAAGGCGGTTTGCATTCAGTTCCTGCTGAACATGCTCTAGAAAATCTTGAACGGATTTAAATTGCATCGGGGTAAAATCTCAATATAGATGGAAATGGCTTACTTTTATAAAACGATTTATCGTTAACCCGGCTAATGGTTTTTGTTTATGCAGCGATTGCTCGTGTTAAAAATAAACAACTGATCAGCAGAACAACTCAACGAAAGTCGAGAACCGGATTTGCTAATCCAACCATCGAATCATTCAGCTTTCGAAAGGTCGTTACGATCATCGCCCGATCCAAGGCTGGATGATTACAAACACAAATTGTTTTTTTTGGATTTAGCCAAAAATGATCACGGTAGTAAAGTATAGCTATAAATAATTTCTAAGTTGCAACCTGGCCGATTTTACTTGCAGGGCATCATTGGTGCTTTCTGTCGTGGGTAATACGACTTGAAGGCTACAATTTTTGCCGTTATAAAAAGCTTGTAGAACTTTTCCTACCGTTTCGCCTTTACTGTCAGAAATTTCAGTGTTGGGTAAGGGGGCTGTTTCACAATTAGCCTCGGCCAGATAAAGTTCGCGTTTGGCTTTGCCAAGAAAGTGAGTCCGTGCAACAATTTCCTGGCCTGTATAGCATCCTTTGTTAAAGCTGATTCCGCCCAGTTTGTCCAGATTCAGCATTTGAGGAATAAATTCTTCAGAGGTGGTTTTGTCCAGCCAGGGAATACCGGCATTCAAATCCAGCAGTTGCCATTCCTCACTCGTAGCCGGTTTAAAAGGTTTGTCTGAACCGGTTATCGATGCCAGCGAATCCAAGCTTTGTTCTGCACTCAGAATAACCAGAAAACGGGGTTTGGGTGATGGCAGTTTAAGTCCGTAGACAGGCGTTAGAAAAATTCCGAAATCCGGCTCCGGCAAATTTAATTCCGGGGCCTCCTGATTCAGCATCAAACCAACTAAACAGTCAGTTTCACTTGAATCAATCAGTTTGACATCTGATCTCAGTACATAGCGTTGCAATGTTATTTTTACATCATCCAGCAAGGTTTCGGGAAGAATCAATTTGTAGGATTCATCGTATTTGACGACAATAAACGTCGAGATTACTCGACCTTTGACGTTGCATAAGGCACCCAGGCTGGCTTTTTCTTCCGTAATGTCATTGATGTTGCAAGTAACCTGGCCTTGTATAAAACGACCTGCATCCTTTCCTGTTAAGGTCAGAATGCCAAGATGAGATAAGCGGTTTGGGAAATTATGTATCATTGCAAATGAGTTGGAATTCTTAGGGGTGGTCGGGGAAATATCAACAGCTGATGATGACAGTTTTTCACAAAATTATATCGTTCTTTGGCAGTTGAAAATAGAAAACTTCAATTAATCGTTATCTGTACTTCTTTGGCATCTGTCTGACAAAGCCCAAGGATGTCTGTTCATTTTTTTTGGAAAAACTAATGGTTTGCATATTGCCATCACTCAATTAAACGGAAAGGGTTCGTGCCATTCAATTTCGGCGTGTTCCAAATGGTAATCGGCGATGGTTTTTAAAGGGCCGCCAATTTCAGCTGCGGCATAAGTCATTAGGCTGATTCGTTGTATCAAGCAAGCAGTTGCGCAGCTTTGTGGAAATACTTTAATACGCGAGATAACGTGATCTCTGGGCCAAGTTCCAGCATAAAGTCCAACCGTCACATGAGGTGTATAAGCTGAACTGAAATAGGCCTGCGCCGAGGAAGCCAGGCAGTTATGCAAAGTAGCAATGCTGTTTGTCCTCTCATGAACATGCAAAAAAGGGGCGGAAGAAAAGCTCGACAATGCGCCAATTTTGATTTCAAAAGGCTTCAGACAGGCCTGACGCATCCATGCTATTTGGGAATCTAAGGACTTGGCTCCGAAGTCGTCAGAGTGCCTGGGATTGTTGCTTGGAAATCCGCAGAGGCTTAAAGTGATATGCGGTTGGCGGTTATAGTCATCCAGCAGAAATTCGGCCAGATGTTGCTTTGCGGCATTGACCTTTTGACCTACATCAGGGTAATCAACGTCGATTGCCCAGAAGGCAAAATGCGATCTTCCTAAATGCCATTCCGGAAAATCCCTGCGTACATTGGGTAGGGTATGAAGGCCATCGAAACAGTGATGTTCAGCATTGGTCACAGCCATTAATCCAAGTTGAAGCAATGTTTGGCGAGGGGTTCATCAAATGAATTTCCGATAATGTCAGGTTAACGTTGCATTCTTGAGCAGTGATTTAAGCCCAGCAGGGTTACCGTATCGTTTCACCTGGTCTTTATAGCTTATCAACGATGCCTCCAGGGCTTTATTTTTGTCGATACACACAGCAACGGCTTCCAGTTTTGGGTGTGGTTTGCGAATTTCATAACCCTGTGTTGTAATGCCGATGACTTCTCTGGCTGTCACCGTTATTCGTTCCATCGTGTCGTCCCACAGATTGCTCCAGCTAAGCGGCGAGGCAAAATGAAATTCAGTCATGGCCTGGATGCTACCCAATAACCAGGCGTCATTGGCCAACAGAGACCAGTTTCGGGTGTCCAGAATGCTGCCCATCGGGCCAGTCGATTCTTCGGCGAGTGTGCCGAGGTTTTCTTTCATGATGGCATCAATACTGGGAAATGACTCGTCAGACGGAACCCAGGAATAGTCTTCTTTACCGTTATCTTTGCGGATACTTATCTGGAGCGCCAGACGGCCGACAATGGTCACCCCGAACGGTATGATATTTCCATCGGCATCAAGTAATGTCGTCCCTTGCCGGGCATGCTGATAGATTTTAAAAGCAGTGTCGATATTTTGCGGATTTAACGAGGCATCAGAATAATAATCTGTGCCGCACTCAAGCGCATCCTGCCGAAAATCATTATTATGTGTATACATGGTTTTTTACTGTGCTTCCCGGATGATTCTGCCTTCTATTTGATGCCTTATTGTCCTATCAGGCAACTTGCTGATCGCTTCCTCGACGGTTTTACGGAAACTTGCGGCAGTTCCTTTATCCAGACGTGTGGGACTGGATTTTCCTGCCCCTTTGGAAAAGAGGGTATAGCCATCGATGAAACCTTTTTCCCAAATGAAATCGTTGCTGGCAACCCGGTAATTTTTATTAATATCCAGCGGTTGATAGGCAGCGTTACCTCGCAATTTGACCTCAACATCGGCAGGAGTTATGGAATAAGTATAAACGCCGTTCGATTCCATCGCATGATACTTGAACCGAAGCCCGGCTACCTGAAGAAAACGTCCGTCACCCAGATGTGATTTTGACACCGAGTTTTTCAGTACATCCATTATTTGCGCGCCGGTAAGTTCGAAACTGACCAGTCCATTGTCGTAATAAAAAAGCCCTTCCATGTCATAAACCGTAATCGGACCGGGCGGAATGTTGTCGTTGATGCGAATGCCACCGCCGTTGGTAAACGCAATGTCGGTTTTCATGTGCTCGCGGATCACATCGGTCAGAAAATTTCCCAGTGCCGTTTCCCGGCCTCGCACTGCCGGTTCAACGCCTTCGAGCAGATAGCGGGTATAGCCTAATACCTGGTTCAGATCCTTGTTCTCTTTGCTGAATTCTTCCGCCAGCCGTTCCAATTGTTTGCCCACTTCGGCATCGACCCGAGCATCTTTTTCTAGCTTACTGCTCACGTCGATTTTCCGGTGACGGGTTTCGACGCTGCCATCCGACAAAACACGGACATCATGCAGCACGGCGCTCTGAATGTCTGCATCGGCCTTGGTAATCCAGGTTTTACCGGCTTGTTTCTCGATATAGAAATGCTCATGGCCGCCAATTATCAGGTTTATCTCAGGAAACTCATGCGCCAGCCATTGATCCTGATCGAGATTCTGATGCGTCAGCGCGATGATCACCGCGGCACCTTTTGCCTTCAAATTGGCTATCGCTTTGCTGATCACTTTTCGGCGAATTTCCAGATCGTAATCGAAACTGACATAAGGCGGTTGTTGGCTGTCCAGCGTGATGCCGAACAGACCTACCTTCACGCCGTTGATATTCTTGATCAGTACATCATGAGCATTGGTTAACCGTTCAGAGAGGGGTGAGCCCGATGAACTCTCGGAAGAACGGTACCTGACATTGGCAGATACCCAGGCAAAATCAGACTGTGCAATGCGTCCTAGCAACACGCCCGGATCAGGATCGTCAAATTCATGGTTGCCGAACACAGCTATCATACGGTCATCGAAAGCCGATTCATTGCCATCCATCAGGTTTAAAACTTTAACCATGCCATCGCCTTTTAAATACTTGCTCATGACCGATGGAAACAGAAAATCGCCGCCGTGCAGCATCAATATCTGTTTACCGGCATCTTCAAGCTGCTTGCGAAGCGTGCGCAAACGAGCAAAACCACCGACACTGCCGTTTTGCAGACCCTCGATCTTATAGGAATCATTAATCTGCAAAATTGAAAAATGCGCTTCGCGTTGAACCGGAGCGAGATCAGCACTGTCATCTAGCGGTGTTAATTCCGAACAACTTGCCGTCCACAACAAGACGCTGATTAGCGAAACATGCCTGGCCACCTTCCAAAAGTTCATCGTGCAACCTGTTTTATTGTTAAACGCGTCATTTAAGAGCGGGTTTGTTAGGAGATATAAAAATTCACACCTTGTCATAGGCGTATCGTTATGTAAATAACCCAATATATTTAATACTCAGGCAGTTGCATGCCTAATAATAAATACAATAGGGTTGACTTTACATGAAATTATTAGAAAGCGCTGTCGTCGTTACTACATTGGCAGTTTCATTTGGACCGTTTTCAGCTACAGCTGATGTCTGTTTGGGGATGGCATGTATGTATAACAGAATGACTCCGATTGAAGGCATTGACGCAACTTTGGGTCTTTTTGCTAAAGAAGCCGAGAAACGTTTTGCAGAACTTAAAACGATGATCGACTTAACTCAAGCCGATAGGGTATCGCAAAAGACCAACCTGCTAAACCGTATTATGGACACGCCGGATGAAGCATCCGGTGCTCGTTGATAATAAAGATATTTACGACACAATAAGGAACTAACGGCAGTCCGGATCAACACGGCTGCCTATAATTGCAAACGCAACTATTCAGCGTTTAATCAATCGGATTTTTTTGAACCTTCTGAAAGCAAGTTCTAAGCTAATTGGGCTCTAATATCCACTGTTAAAATACAGTTGACAGAATACCGTTTGACTCAATAACGTAGATCCGACGCTGCAACAAGCATAAGCACTAATGTCTGCGGAGTAGCTGAACTTGTTGCAGCGTTCCTTTAGACAGATAACAAAGCTGCCATCGGCTGTCGCAATATCCATTGATTCCGAATCGGCCTGACTCGTTTTTCTTGATCAATTTCGCCTTACCCTGGAATGCCAGTTCACTCTTAAACTTCAACCGGCCAAACCCCCTCTTCATATTCCGGCATAATCTCAAAAACACAGAAAAAATCATTGTTTTTTCTGGTAACTGAATAAATAACCCTATACCCTGTTTCATTGGTTCTCGGCTTGAGGTCGAGATCAAAGACAATTAAGTCACTTTCGAACAGACGATGGACTTAAGCTCCGGCTCGATAATTGCGGGTGTGGGTTGTTAATTCACAGGTAATTGGGAGAATATCGATAATGAGCGAAAATACGAATGCCAAGCCACTTTATATTTTATTAATAAGTGTCCACGGCTTGATTCGCAGTCGCGACTTGGAATTAGGCCGCGATGCCGATACCGGTGGCCAAACCAAATATGTGATTGAGTTGGCGAAATCACTGGCAAGACAGGTCAATGTCAAGCGTGTGGATTTGGTAACGCGTCGGATAATTGATTGCGAAGTAGCTCCCGATTATGCCCTAGCTACGGAGCCGTTAGCTGAAAATGCACAAATAATTCGAATCGATGCGGGCCCGGAAGCTTATATTCGCAAAGAGGAACTGTGGGATCATCTGGATAGTTTTGCCGACAATTTGTTAACCTGGCTTCACCATCAGTCCGAAATGCCCGATATTCTGCATAGCCATTATGCCGATGCTGGTTATGTGGGTATCCGTCTTTCGCATTGGACCGGTTTACCGTTGATTCATACGGGTCATTCTTTGGGGCGAGATAAATGCCATAGGTTGTTAGCTATGGGATTGACTATGGAGGATATAGAGAAGCGCTATCATTTGCTGCGCCGCATCGAGGCTGAGGAGGACACATTAACCAACGCTGACTTGGTGATTACCAGTACCCGCAATGAAATTGAAGAGCAATACGAACTTTACGATTGCTACACACCGGACAAGATGGCGATTATTCCGCCAGGAACCGATCTGGAACAGTTTCATCCCCCCCTTCATCGGTGTGAAGACATTGCCTTTGCAAAAGTTCTCGAGATGTTTCTGAATGAACCGGATAAGCCCATGATTTTGGCGTTATCCCGCCCTGATGAAAGGAAAAATATCGTAGGTCTATTGGAAGCTTATGGTCAATCGCCCCGTTTGCAGGCGATGGCTAATCTGGTCATTGTCGCGGGCAATCGTGAAGATATCAGGGAGTTGAGCGAGGGTCCGCAAGGGGTTTTAACGGAGTTGTTACTCGTTGTCGATTATTACAATCTTTACGGGCGCGTTGCGCTGCCGAAACATCACTCAGCTGACGACGTTGCCGATATTTATCGTCTTGCCGCGTTGTCCCGCGGCATTTTCGTTAATCCGGCATTAACCGAACCATTCGGTTTGACGCTGCTGGAAGCGGCCGCAACAGGTCTGCCTCTGGTTGCCACAGAAAACGGCGGTCCGGTAGATATTATTGGCAATTGTCATAACGGCCTGCTGGTTGACCCGCTTGATAAAGCGGCGATGGCTGAAGCATTGTTGACTCTTCTCGAAGATACAAAACTGTGGTCGGAGTTTTCCGGAAATGGCTTGCAAAATGTTGCCCGCTATTATTCATGGGATGCTCATGCACAAGCCTATTTGCGGAAAATTTCGATGTTACCGCACCGTGAACATCTTCACAAAACGCCTCTTGTCGCCAAAACTGGCCGCTACCGCAAGCAAGCCATTTTTACCGCTATCGATAACACTTTGTTAGGCGACTCTGAAGGTTTGGAGCATTTTGTAAAACTTATACGCGAAAAACGTAAAACATTTCTATTCGGTATTGCAAGCGGAAGGCGGCTGGATTCGGTATTGGCCATTTTAAAAAAGCACCGAATTCCGATGCCGGATATTTTAATTACAAGTCTCGGAACTGAAATCTATTATGCTCCCCAGCTGATTGCGGATATTGCCTGGACTTACCATATCGATCATTTGTGGATGCCGCAGGTTTTAAGGCGCATCATCGGAGGCTTGCCCGGTCTGACTCCGCAACCCAAAAGCGAATTAAGCCGTTTTAAACTTTCCTATTATTACGACAGTACTATCGCACCGCCGATGGAAGAGATTTTAACGCTATTGCGGCAGCAGGAATTTACGGTCAATCCGACACTCTCTTTTGGACAGTTTTTAGATATCGTTCCAGCCAGAGCCTCGAAAGGGCAGGCCTTAAGATATGTTGCCAGGCAATGGAATATTCCTCTGGAACGTATCTTAGTTACGGGGGGATCAGGCGGCGACGAAGATATGCTGCGAGGAAACACGTTAGGGGTTGTTGTTGCCAATCGGCACCGTGAAGAATTATCGATACTGAGCGATACGGAGCAGGTTTATTTCGCTGAACAATCGCATGCGAAGGGCATATTGGAAGCTATAGAACATTACGATTTTTTCAATCTTTAGCGGGGATTAAACAGTATGTCCAAACATATCTTGATTTGTACTGACCTTGATCGCACATTGCTCCCAAATGGAAAACAACCTGAATCACCCGGAGCTAGAGCCGCATTTGCTCGACTGGTTTCGCGTCTGGAGGTCTCCCTGGCTTTTGTCAGTGGCCGGCACAGGCAGCTGGTTGAAGAGGCTATTAGCCAATATCAAATACCCATTCCCGATTGGGTGATCGGTGATGTCGGCACGACAATATATCAACTAAAAGACAATAAATGGCTGCCTTGGCCGGAATGGGAACAAGAAATCTCTTTAGACTGGCAGGGGTTGACGGCACATGATTTGAGGCCTTTTTTTAGAGAATTTAAGGCCTTGACTTTACAGGAAGAAAGTAAACAAAACCGTTATAAGCTTAGCTATTATCTGCCGTTAGAAACAAAAGTCCGGCCACTTCAACATGCTATGTTGTTGCGGCTTAGTTTGGCAAATATTCGCGCAAGCCTGATTTACAGCGTCGATGAAGAGACGTCAACGGGTCTGCTGGATGTGTTGCCGGAACGCGCGACTAAACTTCATGCCGTAGAATTTTTAATGCGGAATAAGGACTTTGATATTTCAAATACCGTTTTTGCCGGCGACAGCGGAAATGATTTACCGGTGCTTACCAGTGCGATTCAGTCCGTATTGGTCGCCAATGCCGGCCTCGATGTCGTCGAACAAGCTCAATATCAATCTTTGCAGGAAGGTTCGGAATCGGCTTTATATCTGGCGCAAGGCGGTTTTATGGGTATGAACGGCAATTACAGTGCTGGCATACTTGAGGGCGTTGCCCATTATCACCCTGAGACCCGGCATTGGATGGAGCAAGACGATGAACAATAACAAACCTCTGCATATTTTCGGTGAAGTGCTGTTTGATCATTTTCCTGACGGCAGTCGGGTTCTGGGTGGTGCACCGTTTAATGTTGCCTGGCATTTGCAGGCGTTTGGACTGTCGCCCCGATTCATTAGCCGCATCGGTGATGATCCTTCCGGACAGGAAGTTGCTGCCTTAATGGACTTTTGGGGTATGCATAAAGAGGCATTACAACGGGATCCTGAACATCCAACCGGCAGTGTCCGTGTGTCCATCGACAATGGCGAGCCGCATTACGAAATCATACCCGATTGCGCTTACGATTTTATCGATAGCCAGTTGCTGGATGAAAAAACAACCCAAGGCATCTTATATCACGGTTCGCTGGCGCTCAGAAACCTGCCTTCATATAGGGCGCTGCAAACCACCAAAGCGAGGCATCAAGGTAAAATATTTGTCGATGTCAACCTGCGGGTACCTTGG
Source organism: Methylicorpusculum oleiharenae (assembly GCF_009828925.2). Lineage (NCBI taxonomy): Bacteria > Pseudomonadati > Pseudomonadota > Gammaproteobacteria > Methylococcales > Methylococcaceae > Methylicorpusculum > Methylicorpusculum oleiharenae. The sequence goes on along the minus strand of NZ_WUTY02000001.1, from coordinate 4,520,543 downwards.
TGGGATAGGGACTTGGTGTTGTCGTTGCTTCATGATGCGGATTGGGTCAAACTCAATGAAGCGGAACTGGCCGAGTTATGCTCGGAAGAATCAAGTTTGGAAAATGCCATGCGGGCATGTTGCGCTCAGTTCAATCTGGATATGCTGGTCGTAACCCGGGGTCCAAAGGGGGCCGTCGCTTGCGACAGGCGGCAAGATTTTGTCTCAGTGGAACCGCCGAAAAGCATGCCGGTTGTCGACACGGTAGGTGCGGGCGATGCATTCGCGGCCGTATTGCTGATGGGACTGAGCAAACAATGGTCGATGGATCTTATGCTGGATCGAGCTCAAGCCTTTGCAAGCAATTTGGTAGGCAGGCGCGGGGCAACCGTCACTGACAGCACTTTTTATAGTGTATTTAATGAACAATGGCATTAACCGTTTCCGATGGTTTCTAGTCGTCAATAAAACATCACGGCTCTGCTCTTGTGATAGGGCCACACTTACTCAGCCAGGAAAAATATGTACGAACAGGTTTCCCACTCGCTATTGAATGCCATTCTGGACGATTTAAAACCCGAAATCAGACGACAGGATTTACGGCACTTTTATACCCGTTTGGGGGCTAACTTTTACGCTATTTATTCGCTGTTTTTTAAACTCTATGGGCACCGTGACGATTTTAAACAGCAGATGCTTAAACTGGTTGAGACGATGGCTAAGGGTTATATCGATCGTTCTGCCGAGCTCGAACAGATCGACATACAGCGTGAAAAGGATCATAACTGGTTTTTGTCTCAGAAATGGGTTGGCAAGGCTCTTTATACCACCGGTTTTGCTGAAAATTTGGCTGATTTGGCGGATAAAACGGGATATTTTCAAGAGCTGGGTATCAATATGGTTCATATCATGCCTATTTTGATGTGCCCATCCGGCAAAAGTGACGGAGGATATGCGGTCAGCGATTTCAGACAGATAGATGACAGGATAGGGGGGCTTGACGATATTCGCCGGGTCGCTGAAGAATTCAGGAAACGCGACATTCTGCTGGTTCTGGATATCGTGCTTAACCATACTTCGGATGAGCACGAATGGGCTAGAAAGGCTATAAATGGGGAGCGGCGTTATCAAGATTACTATTATATTTTCGAAAACCGGGAGATTCCCGATATGTTCGAACAGGCTATGCCGGAAATTTTTCCGGAAAGCGATCCGGGCAATTTTACCTGGAATGCGGACATGCAAAAATGGGTAATGACTGTTTTCCATCATTACCAATGGGATTTAAATTACAGTAATCCAGAAGTATTCATTGAAATGCTGGATATCATTCTGTTTTGGGCAAATCAGGGTGTGGATGTGCTGCGTCTTGACGCAGTTGCTTTTTTGTGGAAACAAATCGGCTCCTCTTGCCAAAACGAGCGTAACGCCCACCTGATATTGCAATTGATGAAAGATTGCTGTCAGGTTACCGCTCCGGGTGTTTTGTTTATTGCCGAAGCTATTGTTGCACCGGTTGAAGTGATCAAGTATTTCGGAGAAGACGCAATTATCGCTAAGGAATGCGAAATTGCTTACAACGCTACTTTGATGGCCTTGTTATGGGACGGTATTGCCACCAAAAATACAAAATTGCTATACCAAGGCGTGAAAAATTTGCCCGCTAAGCTGGAACGAGCGACTTGGCTCAATTATGTGCGCTGTCATGATGATATTGGTTTCGGGTTTGATGATTACGATGTCAGGGCCGCAGGTTATGAGCCATTTGCACACAGGAAATTTCTGATTGATTACTTCAGTGGACAATTTGAAGAATCGACTGCCCGGGGTATGGTGTTCATGCGTAATGAAGCAACGGGTGATGCGCGTATTTGCGGTTCATTAGCCTCTTTGGCTGGGCTGGAGTCGGCAATGGAAAAAGATGATCCTGAGCTGATATTGATGGCCATTAATAAAATCCTCTTATTACACAGTCTGATTATGTCTTTCGGCGGAATTCCGCTACTTTATAATGGCGATGCGATCGGCGTAGTCAATGATTACAGCTATCAGGACGATACCAGTAAAAGTTCAGACAATCGATGGATACACCGCCCTAAAATCAATTGGGAAAGAGCCGAATTACGAAAAAAACAAGGCACAGTTGAATACACCTTGTTTAATGCGTTGAAAAAAATGATCGCCATACGCAAAGAAACATCGGCATTTGCCGATTTTAATAACCGCGAATTGCTAGACGTTAAAAATGAGCATTTGCTCTGCTTCATCCGTTTCAATCATGAGCGTCCGTCAGAACGTGTCCTGGTTGTTGCTAATTTCGATGCCAATCCCCAGTATCTTGATTTGGATGTTATCAGTACCAAAGGCATCAACGCTTATGCTCAATTTATCGATTTGTACAGTGGTAATAAACCGGCACAGTTTGATCGCAGGATAGTCCTGCAGGCTCATCAATTTTACTGGTTGAGTGAGTTGTAATCGAGATTCCCCAGCAGAATTCTTGATTTTCTCTAACTACTCGCTCGCTGGGAATAGAGGGTGTAGGTGATTGATTGAAATGGCTTCTACAGCACGGATGTTGCAGAGAGCAAAACGGATGGTTTCATGTGTCCTTTGAAATCAAGTACCTACACCCAATAAAATGGGAGGGGGAGTGCAGATACGATTTTCTGTTGGTTGTGCAACTTGTTGTTTTTTATCAGAGCCAAGGCTCGTAAAAATTTATTGAAAGGGTGACTTGCAATAACTGTGAATAAGAGTGGTCAGTCAATTCAGTTCAAATGGGATGTTGTATAGAACTGTTCGTGGTAAATTTGTTGGAACCATAAGCCACGAGCCCATCGACAAGCTAAGAGCGAACCGATCACATTTATGAACCGGAATATTAAGCAGACTGAGTATTAGGTGTTTGTAGATAAATCATGACAACTGAAACATCTTTTTGGGTAATCAATTAAAAATAATGCAAACAATACAAATGCAAGCAAATAAGCTCCCAAAATCGGGTAAAAGTGACCTGCTCGCCAGCCTGAAATACGATTTTCCAGCTGGTATCGCTGTTTTTCTGATTTCCATACCGCTGTCGTTGGGAATAGCGCTGGCATCCGGAGCGCCCCTGTTCTCGGGGTTGATAGCCGGTATTATCGGCGGAATAATCATTGCTCCCTTGAGTGGTTCCGCGTTGGGGATCAGTGGCCCTAGCGCGGGGATCGCTGTTATTGTCCTGTCTGCCATTGAAACGCTGGGTTTTAATGGTTTCCTTCTCGCGCTGTTGGTGGCAGGAATTATTCAAATTCTCATGGGCCTGACCCGGGCCGGGGTTATTGCTTATTATTTTCCGTCGTCTGTTATTAACGGCATGTTGTCGGGTATAGGCATCATTCTATTTTTGAAACAAATTCCCCATGCCGTTGGCTATGACTTGGATTATGAAGGTGACACTTCCTTTTTTCAGGCGGATAGCTACTCATCTTTTTCTGAGCTGGCGCACATGCTGGAATACAGTTCGCCTACCGCCATTTTAATAGCAGTCATATCACTGGCGATTCTTATACTCTGGGAACAGCCGTTTATAAGGCATTTCCGGTTTTTTCAGTTGTTCCAAGGGGTTTTAACCGCAATCGTTGTGGCTGTGCTGATCAATCAAGGGCTGCTAAACTTCTATCCGGAACTTGCGCTAACCGGCAATCACCTGGTCATGGTGCCTGTGTTACAAAATCCCGGTGATTTATTGAGTCAACTTCATTTTCCGGACTTTTCCCAGTTTAACAATCCCGCTATTTACCTAACCGCGTTAACACTGGCGGTTGTTGCCAGTTTGAAGACGCTGCTCTCTTTGGAAGCGGTTGATAAAATGGATCCCGTAAAAAGAGTAACCTCGGCTAATCGTGAACTGATTGTTCAGGGCATAGGCAATGTATTTAGTGGTTTTCTCGGCGGTTTGCCGTTAGCGCAAGTCGTCGTGCGCAGTTCCATTAATGTCCAATCCGGCGCAAAAACCAAAGCGGCCGGTGTCATTTACGGCTTGCTGTTGTTTTTTGCTGTCATTCTTATCCCGACGCTACTCAACAAAATTCCTTTAGCCAGTCTAGCCAGCGTGTTATTGGTTGTCGGTTATAAACTCATCAGACCGGAATCTTTCAGGGTCATGTACAAAGCGGGCCTGTATCATTTTATTCCGTTCTGCATGACTATTTTGGGGATGGTTTTTACCGACTTGCTCATTGGTCTGGTTATCGGCCTGGTTACTGCCTTGTTTTCTATTTTGCTGGAAAACTATAAAACCGCTTTTTATTTTAATGAGTCACACATCGGTAATAAAACTATTCTGCGGTTATCCGAACACGTCTCTTTTCTGAACAAGGCTAATATTCAGCAAACCTTCGAACAGTTGCCCGATTATTCGGACGTCATCATTGATGCAACGCGTTCAAAATACATTGATTATGATGTCTACGAAATCATTGAGAACTTCAAAGTCGAGGCTCAGCGCAAACACATCAAACTGACCCTGGAAAACCTTCGCGGTTACGGCGTCCTTCCGCCGGTTGAGAATGCGCGGGCGCCCACTTATGATACTCAGAAATCATTGACCCCTGCTAAAGTGCTGGAGTTGTTAAAAGAGGGCAATGAGCGTTTTGTCAATAATCTCAAGTCAAACCGGAATTTACTGGAACAGATTAACGACACCCGGCAAGGGCAATTTCCGATTGCTATTATACTCAGCTGCATGGATTCGCGTACATCGGTTGAACTCATTTTCGATCAGGGCTTGGGCGATGTCTTCAGTGTCCGGGTAGCGGGCAACGTGGTCAATGACGATATTCTCGGCAGTATGGAATACGCTTGTAAAATCGCAGGCTCAAAGTTAATTGTGGTATTGGGGCACTCGCATTGCGGAGCGATCAAAGGCGCGTGCGCAAATGTTGAACTGGATCACTTGAGCGGACTTTTAGACAAAATCAAACCGGCTGTTGATGCTGTAAATGCAGAGCAATCTTTAGCAGTAACGGCTGATAACGAAAATCTGGTGCAAAAGGTCGCCGACAAGAATGTGCAGTTGACCGTTGAACAGATCAGAAACAAAAGCTCTTTGCTGGACGGTATGGTCGAAAGCGGCGAGATTGACATCGTCGGCGCGATGTACAGCATTGAAACCGGAAAAGTGAAATATTATGGAGTTGATGATTAAATGTATCTGCTCATCCCTCCCGATTTACTCTGTGTAGGTGCTTGATTTCAAAGGACGCATGAATACGTCCCTGAAGATCTCTGCAACATCTCTGTTGCAGGAGCCTTTTTAATCAATCACCTCCACCCGTCAATTCCAAGCGGGCGAGTAGTTACGATTAAAGAATCTTAAGGAATTTTTAATCATCAAGCACTTTAAGAATTTCGGTTTCTATTTTCTGTTGCTCTTCCGGCTCTGTGATGGGTAAGTGGTGTTGATTGGTAACGTAAAACATGTCTTCTGCCCGACTGCCGATAGTCGTTATTTTTGCACTGTGCAGATGGATGGCCTGTTCCAGAAAGACATGGCCAATTTTAGACAAGAGACCTGCGTGGTCGGTTGTGATCAGTTCGATCATCGTTTGCCGGCTGACCGAGTCGGCATTGAATTTGATGCTGGAAGGAATAGGGAAGTGTTTTGCCTGTCTTGACTGCCGATGGATATTACCGTCTCCTTTTACTTCCTTTTGCAATAGACTAGCGCGAAGGGTTTTACAGATTTGAACTTCCCTAAACAATTCGTTGATGGGTTGCCCTGACTGTTCAAGAACCTGAAAGCTGCTCAGCACATAATTGTCGATTGTGGTTACGAATCGGGCATCGAGAATGGTCAGGCCCAATTGGTCGAGAGTAGCGGTGCTGAGGGAAAAGATTGTTCCTTCGTTGATGGTATAAATGAAAATTTCAGCACTGCCCAGCTGCGTTTGCGGACGGAGCAGTACCAGAGGAAAGTCGACTTCACTGGAAGAAGCAATTGCGATGGTATGCCAGGCAATTTCATCGGCTGAAAAACGTAAGAAATAATCATCACTGGCATGCCGCCAGGAAGCATCGATGGACGGCTCTGAGAGCCCAAGTTTGATGAGTTCTTCTCTGGCTTCTTTTTTGGTTTCAAACCGTCGGTCGGCGAGTGCGGCCGGACTTGACAAGCCTTTTTGCAGTGTCTTGTAAGTGACGGCGTAAAGCTCCTTGAGCAGGGCATCTTTCCATGAATTCCAGAGTTTAGGATTGGTTGCCCGGATATCGGCAACGGTCAGTAAATACAGATGCTTAAGATATTCTATGCTACCCACCTTACTGGCGAATTTATGAATGACATCCAGATCGCTGATATCGCGTCTTTGAGCCGTCATTGACATGATCAAGTGATAGCGAACCAGCCAGGTAATCAGTTTGGTATCGTGTGTGGACAAGTTATGTTGTATGCAGAAATTTCTCGCGATATCTTCCCCAATGACCGAATGGTCACCGTTTCTGCCTTTGGCAATGTCATGAAACAGCGCTGCCAGATACAGCACTTCCGGTTTTTCGATAAGTAAAAATATTTGATTGCAATAGGGCAGTTCATCGCTATGAATGTCTAGCGAGAAACGGCGCAAATTTCGGATTACAAAAAGGGTATGCTCGTCTACGGTATAAACGTGAAACAAGTCGTATTGCATCCTTGCAACGATATTGGCAAAACTGGGTAAATAAGCGGCTAAAATGCCGTAACGATTCATCCGTCTTAACTGTTGAGTAATGCCTCGGGGCTGCCGGAATATTTCAATAAACAGGCGATTGGCCGTTTTGTTTTGCCGGAAGTCGTCATCGATCAAATGCAGGCTTTTTCGTATCAAGCGGATGGTCGTGGCTCTGACGCCGGTCAATGAACCGTTTTGCTGCAGAAGCAGAAAAATCTCGAATAAAGCCGTGGGCTCTCGTTCGAAAACGCCGTCATCTACCGCTTCAAGATAACCGTTGATGACTTTGAAATGATCGTTGAGAGGTGTCGAGTTTTCGGCGGAATCACCAAAAATAAACCGCTCGTTAAATAACTGCAGCAACATTTCATTTTGTCTTTCCAGGCCCTGCACTGTTTTAAAATAAAACTGCATGAACTGTTCAACATCTTCATTGTAATGCTGGTTTTCTTCACTGAAACCAAATTGTTGGGCGAGGGCACGTTGATGATCGAAGAACAGGCGATTTTCGCACCGGCGCGTCAAAAGATGCAGCGCATAACGGATACGCCACAGTACATCCAGTGCGGCGACCAGATCGGCATATTCGGATTTGGGCAAAAAACCGTATTTAACCAGCTCCTCGGGCAGGAATCCGTATTTGACCAGTTCCTTGAGTTCTGAGGTGTCGTAATGCCGTTTGAATACCCAGGCAATGACATGCAGGTCGCGCAATCCGCCGGGTCCTTCCTTGATATTGGGTTCAAGGTTGTAAGCGGTGTCATGGTATTTCTTGTATCGGCGTTTCTGCTCTTGCATTTTAGCGGCAAAAAACTGGTCGGCCGGCCAAATCTTCTCGGGTGTGATTTCGGCTTTCAGGGCTTCCAAAAGAATAACCGAACCATTTATCAGCCTGATTTCCATGAGGCTGGTCATAATGGTCTGATCAAGTTTGGCCGACTCTACACACTCATGGATAGTCCGCACGCTAAAGCCCGGCTTCAAGCCAATATCCCAAAGAAACGTCAGAAAGCGGCCAAGGCCTTCATTGATTACGGTCGATTCTTCAAAATTTAGCAATACCAGGATATCGATATCAGAATAGGGGAATAATTCCCTCCGTCCGTAGCCACCGACCGCACACAGTGACAATTGAGATACATATTCACCCAGGAAATATTGGCAGCAGCAACTGAGAATTTGATCGATAAAATCCGACTTTTCCTCGAGTAAGGCGGCTACTGATTGGTGTGGATCAAATTTTTCACTGAGGTTTATGTCCTGTTGTTTGAGGAGTTCCTTAAATAACAGCAGGCTGTCTTGCCGGGCAAAAAGGGAAGAGTTGATATTCGGAAATAAGTAAATCACAGTTTCACCTGGGGTAAAGTTACTTTCAAATATACGCTGCATACGAATCAAAAAACAGCCGAAAAAAAATTATTGATTCGGATTAACCACTGCTTGCCGGAAAAGCCAGGCTGTTTTCATCTAAATCAGAGCCGTTTTATGCGTTGCTTAAGCCTTATGCTTGATGATCAGATCAGGTCGGGCATCTAAAAAAGCTCTTGATCGATGAAATGTAATAAAAACACTAACAATGAGCCGGTTATAGACAAACGTTCTTGTTCGCCGGGTAATATAGGTGATCCTTTCGCCCTGTGCTTTTCGATGGGTTTATGGATAGCTAAACTCACCTCAAACCTTTTTTTACAACCACGCGTGACAACTAAATTGACTGGCTACCGGAATTAACGGCTTGAGCTACGATTGCTAACCAGGGTTGTTCTTCAATGGGTTTGCCGGAAGGCCGGTAATAATGATTCAGCACTGCAAATCCGGCTGCTTCCAGAAATCGCACGCTGGTTTCCAATTGAATGAAATGACCGTAACGTTGCCCGGACCAGCCCTCGTCATTTCCGCGAGGATTAGATAAAAATAAAATACCGCCGGGTCTTAATGCTGCGTGCAGCTTATCAAGAACATGTGGCAATTCCTTGCTGGGGACATGGAAGAGAGAGGCATTAGCAAAAATGCCATCGAAGCGGTATATGGATAATTCCAGGTCAAGAAACTTTTGATGAAGGATCTCGCAACCCGAGTACCGACGGGCCATCGCGCAAAATACCTCACTGCCGTCCAAGCCAATAGGCCGGTGGCCTAGTGACTTGAAATACTGAACATCTCTTCCGGGTCCACAGCCCAGGTCTAGAATATCCAACTTTTTATCGATAGGAAATGGGGCTAAAAAGGCCGCGTAGTTCTGAGTTACGTCGTGATCTTTTGTGCCCTGCCAATAGGCTTCAGCATTTTGGTCGTAATGACTGAGCGTCACCGCTTCTATCAACTCCAATTCTTCAGCTTTAGGGGCCATAATCCGCCTTTATAATCAGTGATAAATCATCATTCCGGTATTATCAACCTTTTGACGTGCTGTCTTCTAATGTCTAGATTTTCACAGCATTTCCCAGTTTGAACTTTTAATGTGGCTTTGAGGGCAGGCGTAAGCCTTGCGAGGAACGCCATGGACTCATCCGTAGGGGCTTGACGGCAACATCCCTGCTGCCGACATCCCAGCAAAGCTTACACTTACACTTTTTATCATCAAACTGGGAATTACTGGGATTTTCAAAAAGCACCTTATTGAATAACTTCTACCCCGCGCCAGAAAGCGAGGTGGTTTTTGATATTCAACGCTTCCGGTTTGGGATCGGGATAGAACCATGCGGCATCACGGTTAATCGCATCGTCAACGACGATGTCGTAATAGCTAGCCTTGCCTTTCCATGAACAGAAGGTGTGCGTGTTGCTTTCTCTAAAGAATTGGGCTTTGATCGAATTGTCAGGGAAATAATGATTTCCCTCGACCATCACTGTGTCATCGCTTTCGGCAATGATGACTTTCTTCCAGATAGCTTTCATGTTTTTGCTCCTTGTTGAATTTTAATGTTTCAGGGTATCACTTACACCTTCAATCCAAATCGGGCGAGTCGTTACGATTCAGGTTTTCACACGGCTTCAAGAAAGTAAATACTGAAGAGCTGCTTGTTATCAGACCATATTTTGAGCAACTTAAAGCCGCCGGCATTAGCTAAGGTAATAAATTCATCGGGACTGTATTTGTAGGAGTTTTCGGTATGGATGTACTCGTCTTTTATAAAGCGGAAATCCTGGCCTGAAATACTGACATGCTGATCTTCGCTACTGACCAGGTGCATTTCAATTCGACCTCGCTGATCGTTGTAAAAGGCACGATGGTCAAAGCGGTCTAGGTCAAAGTGACCGTCCAGTTCGTTATTGATACGGGTGAGCAGATTCAGATTGAATTCTGCCGTAATGCCGGCCGCATCGTTGTAAGCAGCGTTCAAGACGGAAGGTTCCTTTTTACGGTCAAGTCCAACCAGCAAACCGCCGCCTTTGCCGGTTAGTCGGTGTATTCCGGTCAGAAAATGCTGAACTTCCAGCGGGTCAAAATTGCCCAGGCTGGAACCCGGAATGAACACGACACGTCGCCCATGGGGGATGCCCTGAGGTAATATCATCTGTTGAGTAAAATCAAGGCAGGCCGCATAAATGGGTAGCCAGGGAAACTGCTGACCTAAATCGCAGGCCGATTGCTTGAGAAATTCACGGGAAATATCCATCGGTACATACGCGGAGGGAAGCAGACTTTCCAGCAGTAATTGTACTTTCTCGCAGCTACCGCTTCCGGGTTCGATCAATACCGATCCCGGTTCAATCAGACGGCCAATTTCATCCGCATACCTTTGTAACAGGTCGCGCTCAACATGAGGTATGTAATATTCCGGCTGTTCCAGAATCGCTTCAAACAATTGAGAGCCGGTTTCATCATAAAAAAACTTGGGCGGTATTTGTTTTTGTCTACGGGATAGGCCTTTTAGTACAGTTTCACGAAAGCTTTCCAGCTCAGGTTGAAAATCATGGAAACTGATTTTTTGGCTTAGTGCATTCATAAGTCGTCCGCTAAACGGATGCCGGAAAATTGCCAGCGATCCTGTGGATTGAAAAAATTACGGTAAGTTGGGCGGATATGATCTTCCGGTGTCACACAGGAACCGCCTCGCAATACCCATTGGTTGCACATGAATTTGCCGTTGTATTCACCCATGCTGCCTTCTAGTGGTTTAAAGCGAGGATACGCCAGATAAGGTGAGGCCGTCCATTCCCACAACGAACCATAGAATTGACCTTCACCTGCTTGTGGATGAACAATGCCGCTATCACTAAAATGGCCTGTTATCGGAATTTCCAGCAATTTTGTTTCAAGCTCGGCTTCCGATGGTAGTCGTTTGCCTGCCCAGCGAGCATAAGCATCTGCTTCGTAATAACTGATATGAGCGACAGGGGCTGAGGGATTCAGCGTCTCAAGTCCATAAAGTGTAAACTCATGCCATTGACCGTCATGGTTTTCCCAATAAAGCGGCGATAGCCATTGGTTGTTCCGGATGTGGCTCCAGCCATCTGATAGCCACCATTCAGAACGGACGTAGCCGCCGTCTTCAATGAAATCCAGAAATTCGCTGTTTGTGATCAGGCGAGAACTTAACCGGTGGGGTTCCTGCCAAACTTGATGCCGGGGCGTTTCGTTATCAAAGGTAAAGCCATCATTATTATCGTCCTTTCCCATCATTACCAGGCCGCCAGGCCTTTCCTCCCATTTCAATTTTCCGCTTGCTTTAATCGCCGGTTGGGCGCGCTCCAGATAATGCGGTTTCAAGGGATTGTTCCAAAAGTTGTGCTTGATATCCATGAACAGCAATTCCTGGTGCTGCTGTTCGTGGTGTAAGCCCAGAGTCAGACGAAAAGCGACTTGTTGCCACTGGGATTCGTCGCAGTCAAGCAGAAAATTGACGATGCGTTTATCGATTTCAGAACGGTAATGAAACACCTGTTCAACCGTCGGACGTGACAATAAACCGCGTTTCGCGCGGGCATGCATAGTACCAACCGTCTGATAGTAGGAATTAAACAAATAACTGTATTCCGGGTTGGTGGGGCGATAATCCGAATCAAAAGCTTGTAGCAGAAAGGTTTCAAAGAACCAGGTCACATGCGCTAAATGCCACTTGGGCGGACTGGTCTCAACGCAGCTTTGTATTTGATAATCATCGGCCATCAACGGTGCACAAATTTGAAGACTGATATTGCGGACACGCTTGTAATCTGCAATCAATTTTTGCCGCGAATTTGCCGGTATAGCCGGATGAGATTTTAATGAAGGTGACATTTGGAATTATTTAATGTTTTATGTAAATGCACGTAATGCAAGAAGAGAAAATAACAGACAACGCTGTTACTTCAAGAGGTACTGATCTGCCATTTATAAAATCTTAATTTACTGCCCGATCCCCTTTTGTCAACCAGTATTAACCGGTGGGGCGGTGTTTAACTTCAATAAAGTGCTTTCTGGTCAGTGACGTTCTGTTTAGAATTTCTGCGGCTTCGAACTTTTTATGGATCAACCGGTCACCAAGAGTAGGCTTATGGCTGACTTTCACATTCATTAAGATCTGCTATTCAGTAAGCAGTACCGATTAATAGGTACCGGCTATGGTTGCAGTGTCACTTTAATAAAAACAGAAAAGGGTTTTGCAAAATGATGGTATATAAAAGAGCGTTAAATGCCGCTGCGATAGCGGTAGTCTTGCTAATGAGTCATGCACTGCAAGCGGCCGATAAGCGTGATTCGGCTAGCTATATTGCGGGTGATGTTGGCCCTCAAGGCGGCAAAGTCTATTTTGTCGATGCTTCGGGTGAGCATGGCTTGGAGGCTAAAGCAGCCGATGAGATCAATTCGCTCAATTGGATTGATGCGGTCAGTGCAGCCAGTGCTTATGGGGCTGAATGGCGTTTGCCAACAAAGACCGAATTAAAATTACTGTATGAACAAAGAAACCTTGTGGGCGGTTTTGCCAATGACGACTATTGGAGCGATACAGAACTCGACAGCAACAGCGCCTGGATTCAGGGCTTTTTCAACGGCGATCAGGACCGCTACAATAAATACAGTACGCTGAGAGTCCGAGCGGTGCACGCTTTTTAATACTGAAAGGCATCCATTTGTAGGATGGGCAAAGTGCGCGTGCCTATCAAGCACATCACAGCCGGGATTTAATTTTCAATGCCATTGCTAAACAACGATGGGCACGGCGTTGCCTTTGCCCATCCTACGTTGCTTTCCCAAATCATTTGTAGTTTGTAGGATGGGCAAAGCGCAGCGTGCCCATCGAGCACTAATAAAGATCTTGCGTTTGAATCAGAACGGAACCATCCACTTCAAAATGCTCGCTTTCTATCAGCCGTCTCGCGGCCTCATGAATGGCCGTCCGATGTTGCGCTACAGAACGCATGAGTTCATCATCCGCGTCCATTGAACCGAATTTATCTTTTAAGCTTTGCAGTGAAATTCGGCAAAGTACACGCCTTTTGTCTACTTCGGCGACAACGGTCGCCATGTTTGTCGTATTGTTGCAGCACTCAAGCCTAGGGAAAGAAATCATGATATCTCCTGATCAGGTGTTCGATGGCTGGGCAATAGCATAGCGAGATGAGTTCGCCGGGGTATCGTCAATTGGCTAAGGATGTTTCCAAACAAGGTTATGATTGCTCACTTTGGCTTCTGCGAATTCAGATGGTCATGCAGTGGCAGCTAAGGATGCTTCTTCGGTTCATTTTGTCTTAACCTGGTGAGTATACGCCCCTCATGCTAAGTTCAATAACATGATTTTTTCAACTTACGAAACTGCTGTTACATTTACCGCGTCTACGTTTTACTTACCTGACTCTTCCCCTTATCGATTTTGACCAAACCTTTTGTGTAATCAGGTAATTGTTTGTTTGCTCACATTCATTCTGACCTTTGTTGTTATTTTTCCTACAAAATGACTTTTCGTAGCCTGCGTAAGTCCATGAACCATTAGCATTAGTGGCTTTGGCAAGAATGGCATGAACCGTGCTGATAGCTAACTAACACACAGTCAGCGAGGTCAACCTTCATGGAATTGCCAGTACTAAACGAAAAGCCTGCAAGCCAGGGCGGTTGTTCCGCCGGATCTTGCGGTTCAACCGATGATCAACTGAATCATCTTTCCGATGAAATCAAAGCCAAGGTTCAAAATCACCCTTGTTATTCTGAAGATGCTCATCATTATTTTGCCCGCATGCACGTAGCGGTTGCACCGGCTTGTAATATTCAATGCCATTACTGTAACCGTAAATACGATTGCGCCAACGAGTCCAGGCCCGGTGTGGTATCTGAATTATTAACGCCGGATCAGGCGGTTAAAAAAACGATGGCGGTCGCAGCCAATATTCCGCAAATGACGGTATTGGGTATAGCGGGTCCCGGCGATCCATTAGCGAATCCGGAACGGACGTTCGAAACGTTTAGACGGCTTAGCAAAGAAGCCCCCGATATTAAATTGTGCGTATCGACTAACGGTCTTTCACTGCCGGAATCGGTTGAAGAATTAGCCAAGCACAATATTGATCATGTCACGATTACGATCAACTGTGTCGATCCTGAAATTGGCGCGAAGATTTATCCCTGGATTTTCTGGGAAAACCGGCGCATCAAGGGCAAAAAAGCGGCGAAAATTTTGATCGAGCAGCAGCAAAAAGGTCTGGAAATGCTGGTTGCAAAAGGCATTCTGGTTAAAGTCAATTCTGTGATGATTCCCGGTGTTAATGACAAGCATCTAGCCGAAGTCAGCCGGATAGTCAAAGCCAAAGGGGCCTTTTTGCACAATGTGATGCCTTTGATCGCGGAAGCCGAGCATGGCACATTTTACGGTGTGATGGGGCAGCGTGGCCCGACCGGCGCCGAATTGCAAGAGTTACAAGACGACTGTTCCGGTGATATGAACATGATGCGTCATTGTCGCCAATGCCGTGCCGATGCAGTGGGTATGCTGGGCGAGGATAGAGGCGATGAATTTACGATGGATAAGATCGAATTGATGGACATTGATTACGAAGCCGCGATGGAAAAGCGGAAAGTGATTCATCAAGCGATAGAAGCAGAAATGAACAGCAAACGTTCACAGAAATCCGAATTTGCCGAACAAATCGCGCAAGAACCCAAACTCACGACCCGCCCGGTTCTGATGGCGGTCGCTACCAGCGGACAAGGCGTTATCAATGTGCATTTTGGTCATGCCAAAGAGTTTCTGATTTATGAAGCGTCTCCTGATGGCGTGCGTTTTATCAGTCATCGTAAAGCCGATCTTTATTGCGGTGGCGACAGCACTTGTGGCGATGGCGAGTCGGTATTGCAAACCACCATCCGGTCACTGGAAGGCTGTGAAGCGGTGTTGTGTTCCAAAGTCGGTTTTGAACCCTGGGAAATGCTGGAGAACGCCGGGATCATGCCCAACGGTGAACATGCAATGGAACCGATAGAAGAGGCTGTGATGGCGGTTTACAAGGAAATGGCGAAAAGCGGCAAACTGGATGAGATAAGCCTGGTTAACCGGGCAACGGCTTAATCCGGGTTGCTTGTTAAGCTCACTCCATTGGACTTGAACGGATGAATCATTATGTCTTTAAAAATCATCGAGACTTGCGTCAATTGTTTTGCCTGTGAACCCTTATGTCCCAGCAAGGCAATCTATGAAGCTAAACCGCATTTTTTAATCGACAGTAAAAAATGCACCGAATGCGAAGGGGATTTTGCGGTACCACAATGTGCAAATATTTGTCCTATTGAGGGCGCGATACTTGATGCCTTGGGTGTTGCGTTAAATCCTCCGGGTTCTTTGACCGGTATTCCACCGGAAAAAATGGCTGAAGCAATGGCTGAGTTGCAGGCGCATTAGTGGGTAGGTTGGGTTAGATCGGTAGACGCTAACCGAACAGGTCAATGTCCACTTTGGGTTACGGCTAACGCCTCAGGACAAGTATCTGAGGCAGCTTAGGCTTAATCCGAACTACCCGCTACTGAAATGGGCGACAGTTTTTTATGCCGCAGCGAATTGACCGATTTTCTCAAGGTGAACTGTTATGGCACTTGTCTATTTTTACGAAAAACCGGGATGTCTGAACAACACCAGGCAAAAACAACTGCTCGTGGGCGCCGGTCATCTGATCATTGTTCATGATTTATTGTCCGAACCTTGGCGTAATGACGTTGCCAGATTGCGCTCATTTTTTCATAACAGACCGGTTGCGGAATGGTTTAACCCCAGCGCGCCCCGCATCAAACAGGGATTGGTAAATCCTCAAATGATGTCAGAAAGTCAGGCGATTGCGGCAATGATTGATGATCCTATTTTGATAAGGCGCCCGCTGATTGAATCAGACGGCATTCGTTGGGCAGGATTTGATGTTGAACAGGTTGATGCCTGGATTGGCTTATCTTCGGGAGTTGCAGGACGCGATCTGGAAACCTGTACCCGCGATAGACGGCAAGCCGGTGAACATTTATGAACAAGCTTGAACTCCACGACAGTGATGGAAAGCCCAAAGCGGTCATGTTGTCTGAGCGCGTGCATTGGGTGGGTTCTCTGGATCCTGATTTAAGAACGTTCGACATTATTCTCAAAAGCGCTAACGGTACAACCTATAACGCTTATGTGATTAGAGGTAGTGAAGGGGTGGCGGTTGTCGATACGGTCAAGGAAGGTTTTGCCGATGATTTTTTCTCCAGACTGGAAAGCGTTGCCGATTATTCAGAAATTAAAGTCATCGTGCTGAATCATTTGGAGCCTGATCATACCGGCGCATTACCGGAATTGATGAAACGGGCGCCGCAAGCGCAGCTTTATATTTCCCAAAAAGCCCAATCCATGCTGAAAGCCTTGCTGAAGCAGGATGAAATGAGCTACACGCCGGTATTGACCGGTGACCGGGTATCGCTGGGAGATCGGACCCTGGAGTTTTTACATACCCCTTATTTGCATTGGCCCGATACCCAATGTACGTATTTGGCGGAGGAAAACATCCTGTTTTCCGGTGATGTGTTCGGCTGTCACTACTGCGATAACCGCTTATTTAATGATCATGTCGGCGATTTTCGCTTTTCGTTTGAATATTATTATGCGCACATCATGCGGCCTTTCAAAGACTATGTGATGCGTGCTCTGGATTTGATAGAGCCTTTGCCGGTCACGATGATTGCACCTACGCACGGTCCTATTTTGCGAGATAGACCGGATCGCTATGTCAGGCGGTATCGTCAGCTTTCCAGTCCATCGTTGGCCAGTGAAATCAGTTGTGATCAAAAAACGCTGCTGATTTTTTATATCAGCTCCTACGGCAACACCCGGCGCATGGCAGAGGCCGTTTACGCGGGAGCGATGCAGGTGCCTGACGTCAGGGTGTCATTGTACGATCTGGAAGGCGGCGAAGTGGACCCTTTTGTCGATTTGATCGAGGAGGCCGACGGCTTGATATTCGGTACGCCGACTATCAATGGTGATGCGGTTAAACCCATCTGGGACTTGTTGTCATCACTAACCGTCATCAATATCAAAACCAAACTGGGTGGCGTTTTTGGCTCTTACGGCTGGACCGGCGAAGGCGTTCCGTTGGTTGAAGACCGCCTGCGCGGTTTGAAAATGCGTGTCCCTATCCCCGGGTTGCGCGTCAAATTAATTCCAACCGATGAAGAAATTCAGGCCTGCCATGATTTCGGCCTGGAGTTGGCAAAAGAATTAATGGGGCTGCGCAGTCAAAAAGTCCTTAATTTTGCCGATTTGGCTTGAAAGAGGAAAACAAGGCGATTCATGCGCCAAATATTACTAACTTTAACTAAGGAGTCACACTATGGCCAAATCGACCATTACATTTGAAGATATCAACGTCACAGTCACCGTTCCTGCCGGAACCCGCGTTATCGAGGTTTCAGAAAAAGTCGGATCGGGGATCACCTATGGTTGCCGGGAAGGCGATTGCGGAACCTGTATTATGAAAGTGACCTCCGGTTGGAATCATCTGACTGAACCCTCCGTATTAGAAGACAAGATTTTAAGAGAAAACATGGCCGGAAAACATAACCGGCTTGCCTGTCAGGCCCAGGTATTGGGCGGCGAAATTTCAGTACATCCTGTTTAAGTTTAAAAAATGTTGAGGAATAAATCATGGCTTTAGTTACATTTACAAGTCCGGATTACCGGGATAAAACCGTTTACGCGGTGGCCGGCAGTCACACGCAGTCAGTTTTGAAACTGGCATTGGAGAACAAAATCCCGATTAATTTCGAATGCGAGGACGGCGAGTGCGGGACTTGCCTGGTCAGGGTAAGCAGTATCGACAACAAGCATCAACGTATGGGTGGTCCACTAACCGATAAAGAAAGAATCATCTTGCAGCAACTGGGCAAAATCACTAAAGACCAGGTGGAAACGATGATTGTCGATGATTTACCAACCGAATGGCGCTTGGCCTGTCAGATGATAGTCAGGGATGAGGATATTCGCGTCGAATATTGATTATTCAATAAATCAAGGTCTACTGCCTTGGCGACCTTCGCAATGACTCGTGAACGGATATTTCAGGAACTGGTAGAACGTTCTAACCGATCCGGTAATGCAATCTGGTTGGCTAGAATGATTGCCAGTTGGCGAGTCGGCGAGGGCGCATTGCCCGATTATTTGGGGCTTTCCCCGATACAATTCAATAATTTACGGGGTCATTGTTTTTCAGACATTGCCCTCCCTCATCTTGCCGTATCCGGCAAAACAGTCGATTACAGCCGGATGCTTGAAAAACAGGATCTGGAAACATTACTGGGTGATTTTCGCGCGCCGGATGTGGCTGAATCTGAATGGATAATCGCCATCCTGGTTGCCGGCTGCTTGGGAAACGATCATCTCTGGCAGGACTTGGGTTTATGGTCACGTTCAGAATTATCCGGACTGATGAGTCATAATTTTCCCGAACTGGCCGCACGCAACAACAAAGACATGAAGTGGAAGAAATTTTTGTATAAGCAGTTATGCGAAATGGAAGGGCTAAATCTATGCCGTGCACCTTCATGCCAAGTCTGTCAGGATTATGGACAGTGTTTTGCCTCGGAAGAGGCGACAAGTGTAAGCGATATCCTCAGGCATGATAGTTTGGATTAGGGCATCTGGCCGATAAGAGCGAAGAAACAGCAAACAATTCCCCGTTTTATTTTGCCATTCAAAATCCATGCTGCATCTTGATCAGACACCTTGTTCAAAAATTCCCGCATTCCTCTCCGGAAAAAAACCGAAGCATCCAATAAATCTGGCGTAGTCAACAGGCCAAACTAATCACGTAGTAAATTTTTGATTTTTTCGAGTTGCTGCACCTTGCCTTTGGTGTTAAAGCCAGACTACTCTTCAATTGAATCCAAGATAATAAAGAAGCGGCGGAAGGTTGGATAAAAATCGCCTCTTTGCAAATTAAAGACAGTAATCATTTATAAATAGCTGAAATCGACCTGTAAAGTCGATTTCTGGTAAAGCTTTTTTGTAAGACTCTGCATTGACATGCGTGGCAGTTTGACGAAATGTATACGGAATCCTTAATTACTGGGGTCAAAAAATTAAATTAGGTAGATAATATGTTTACTTTGATTCCAGGTATAAAATGCCGCCTAAATGCTTGATCGCAAAACTCTTTAACCTCAAATGTGGCCGCGTGAAATATAAATAATACCAATCCCAATAAGTTTTTATTGATACTTTCTCCAAAGGGAGAATATCAGGATAAGGGATTTCATATATACCTTTCGCACTTGAAATTTCGGCAGTGCCTAAGGAGGCAACGGGTTGTTCGGCAAAGACTTTGTCAGCATGGATGCTGGCATAGAGCCTACCTGGAGGTATTTACGGCGTCCTTTGACGGGCACCCCGGTGCCGAATTTCGATCTACAATGAGTATAACAACTTTTAGTGATTGGTCTAACTTTGCTGTGACAAACCGAAACTGAAGACAATCGAGCCTTTAAAGTCTCGATTGTCCAAGACTGCATCGAGACGATGAGGACGGCAAATCCTGATTAGGACAACATCAATATGACGGAAAGAAAACCGGTCAAATTGCAAAATCACAGTGAAGACAGCCCCGCGTCGGCATGGCGGTCCGCTCTCAACCAGATCATTTTCGGTGCGGAAACCCGCGCAGGCAAAGCCTTCGATATCGTTCTGATTATCATGATTTTGCTCAGCATCCTTACGGTGATGTTCGATAGCATCGAGGCCATGCGTAATCAATATGGACAACAACTCTATGGAGCGGAATGGTTTTTCACCCTATTATTTTCATTTGAATATTTGTTGCGACTGATTTGCGTCCGAAAACCCTGGCTTTATGCCCGCAGTTTCTTTGGTTTTATTGATCTGCTGTCCATCCTGCCGACCTTTCTGGGGCTGCTCATTCCTGGCGCCGAATATATGCTGACGCTTCGCATTCTGCGTATGCTGCGGATATTCAGAATTTTAAAGCTGTCCGAATACATCCGCGAAGCGAATATTCTAATGGTCGCACTGAACAACAGTTTTCGAAAAATCACGGTATTTCTATTTACAGTATTAATGTTAGTCGTCGTATTCGGCGCGTTAATGTACATGATAGAAAGCAGCGAATCCGGCTTCACCAGCATCCCGACTTCAATTTATTGGGCTATCGTTACGATAACGACTGTAGGCTATGGCGACATTTCACCGCAAACCGCTCTGGGCCAGTTTGTCGCGTCGATGATCATGATTATGGGTTACGGCATCATCGCTGTTCCCACCGGAATTTACAGCGCTGAGCTGATGAAAAGCCAAAAGTCCAAGCCAATCGACAACGAGTCTTGTCCCGGCTGCGGTGCAACCGGCCATGATTTTGATGCCGATTATTGCAAGTATTGCGGGCATTTTTTGGGGGAAGATGATTAGGGCCTTAAAATGCGGTGACTATTGGAACCGCACCCATAAAGTTGCCATTCAAATAACTGGGGCAGAGTAAAATTAAATCAACTGGATAATTATGTTTACTCTGACTCTAGGTATAATATGCAGTCTAAATGCTTGATTGCAAGACTTGGCCAACTGACCCTCCTTGTCATCCAAGATTTGATTCCGGACTCCCCAACAGCTTTACCGAGCTTCGATATGAACGCAAAATTATTGATCTCCACCGTATTTTTCTTTTTGAGCTTTGGACTTTCTTCTGCTGAAACGGCGACTTACGACAACTTTAACGACGGCGTCGATGACGGCTGGATACACTACAATCCGCGACCGGGGGCCATCACATTCGTAGAAGAATCGGGTAGCTTGGCCTATCAGATGAAGTGTTCCAGGGGAAGTCTGATTGATCCGTGCCGTATGGTCAGCATCAATATGAAAGAGCCTCCTCATGCAAAATTTCATGTCGAAGTGGACTTGTTAAGTTGGACCTTGAGTTGGGGTGAAGATGTCGGTTTGGTAGCGCGCGTACAGGAACCGCTGCCTTCGTATTTTCTGCCACAAGGCTACGCTTTGCTGTTCAGAAACGACCGAAAAGTTCATCCGCATTCGCGAAAATTGATGATAGTCAAAAGCAAGGGCGGCGTCAGCTTCCCCATTTTTCTGGCTAAAGGTCGTTTTGTGGAGCCGGCGCCCGACCCAGCCGGCGATTACCGACTCAAATTTTGGTCGGCAGACGGTAAGCTTTGGGGGCAGATGATCGACAATAAAACCGGAGAAGCCCTCAAAATGCGGGATGGCCAAGCTTATGTGGATCGTATTTCCGCCGTCGATGATGGCGAATTTTTGAGCGGTAGAAGCGGTCTGGTTGCTTATGTCCACATTGTTAGTTATAAGCAGGAAGGTGTCTCGCCTATCTTCGACAACTTTTACTCAGGTACCGAAGCACCCTCCGAAAGTGTATTGCCAGCCCGATAAAAGGCACCGGTAATTACCAGCCAACTGTTACAAAATTAAAATCAGGATCGTTGCCCGCCTGATTGCCAAGCAAGTCTATATCCCTAACTTTCCCGTAATGCTGGGTAATTTTGCGTAATTCATGGTTGAACTGATAGATCAGATTTATCTTTAAAACCTAGCTTTAAATTGATTCATAAATAACTAGAAGAGCAAAACATATGAAGTTTGTAGTTTCGTACCCGCAAACAAATTGGGATTACGTCAAGTTTAGGTTAAACCGTATCATTTTAGGTAAAGACCGTTCGAATGATGTCTTCAAAGGATTGCCCGGCGGTAAACTGGAGCTGTTTGAACATAATGGCGAATTAGGTGGAATTAAATCCCTTGGAGAATTGAATCAAATTAAACCCTTTGGTTTACAATATGTTACAGGAAAAGGTTTATATTTCATAACCGGTTTACCTTGCAGCGAAGAGGGTGTGTCTGGTGATGAACATATTGCGAGAATGAACGATAAAGGGGAAATTGACTTGGAAATCCGCAGTCCGTTATTAACCCAGGTTCGTTCGTTACGCCTTACTGAAAGAGGTTTATTGGTTACGGCTAGCGGCGTAGATGCTATTTTAGAATTTGATTTATCGGGCGAATTGATTTGGTCTTGGTGGGCGACTGAGCATGGCTACGATCAAGCTTATGGCGGCAGCACACGGGTTATCGATAAAAAGATTGATCATCGTTTGAAGAATTATCCCGGTCGTTTACAAACTACGCATTTAAATTCAGCAATTGTTGACCCCTATGATAATACTAAAATACTGACCATCTTGTTCTATCAAAGAACGCTCATTCGTATAGACAGGGATAGTTTGGAGCACGAAATCGTAATCTCGGGATTGAATGGGGCGCATCATATCCGACCGCATTCTAAAGGGTATATGCTCTCTAATTCGCGCAATGGTGAAGTACTCATTTACGATAGAAATTTTCAACTTATCGAAACAGTGCCCGGTACCAACCGTTTCTTCCCAGTCAAGTGGGTACAAGATGCTATAGAGACACCTTTTGGCACGTATCTCATTGCCGATTGTAATACATTTAAATTGCGTGAACGCGATAAAAAGGGTCGCGAGAAGACTTACAATACTCATATGCCAAATCGCGTTTTCCAGATCGAACCGGTTGACGAGTGTTTCTCGTTTCCATCAAACGATATTCACTAGAATGTTGTTAATTTTTTCAATACGGCTATTATTCGCACATCGAATTCGGTCTTTACTCTTTACCCCATTTTTCCCAAGCGGGAAATGACGCCTAAATTTGAGGTCCAATGAGCTTCACCAAAATTTTGCTTTTGTAATAGCTGAATTTTTGTAGGGCTTATTACCTGTACACTATCGTATTCATACATCTTTTCGTTTTTTCTATTCAATCGAAGCGATTTTGTTTTTTGGCAAGCTTGGAAGCTTACTATTTAACACATCAAATCGGATATCTAGATTGAATTACTGTTAGTAAATTTGCATTTTTTAGGAATATCAATGGAAAAACCATCTATTTCGGTTACATTTCTTTTCAGCTTTTCACTGCTATTGTTCAGCTGCGGCGTTAATGCGGACGAGACCGAACGTTTTGTATATCAGGCACAAAACCCGTTAACTCCGATTTACAGCATTCCGTTGGAGTATACCCATCATGGCGGAGCTAAAAACGGTGATGTCTCGATTGGCAGCGTGAAACCCGTTATCCCCATTGCTCTGGGTGATTGGAATCTGATTAATCAGTTATCTCTGAATTTTATCGGTACACCGGGTCCAGTGAATGGTATTGCCGAGTTGCCGGAAGCTTTTCCTGGAGATGGTGCTTATGGTCTTGGCGATACCACACTGACATCCTATTTTTCTCTCAATACGTCGGATGATTTCAGCTGGGGATTTGGGCCTACTCTGGTTTTTCCAACAGATACTCTATTCGGGGACACTGAGGATCGTGAATCGCGTGAATTAGGCAGTGGTAAATTCAGTGTCGGTCCAGCTGTGATGTTTGTAACTCAACCTAAGCCATGGTCACTGGGACTTGCCGTTAAACAAATTTGGTCGGTATTCGGTAATGATAGTCGCGATGGGGTTAGCCAAATGCTTTTTCAACCCTTTGTAAATTACAATTTGAACGACGGATGGTATTTGGTTTCCGATATGGACATGATTGCTAATTGGAATAGGGATAACGATGATCGTTGGACTGTCCCGGTTGGCGGCGGTGTTGGCAAGTTATTTAGTCTTGGACAGTATGCAATCAATACCAAAGTGGAAGGCTACTACAACCCGGTCAGGGTAAGCGAAAGCCCTGAGTGGTCGGCTAACTTTTCGTTTCAGTTTTTGTTCGGAAAGTAAGCTTAAAACCCATTCATGGGGCTTGACGGCAGCATCCCTGCTGCCGTCAAGCCCGCAAAGCTTACGTTTATTATCAAACTGGGAACCGCCCCGACTGACAGGTTATTGTTATTTATTTCGAATCACACTGATGTAATTTGACAGAACAGTATCCCTTTTACTCTTGAAGTTCCCATCAAAAAATCCTAAAACCATGACTTCATAACGATCTAATATTTCATCGGGCAAAATCTCCGATGGCTTTTCATGACTCATAAAAGCCAACGGAGGTTCAGTTGGTAAATCCCGTTGTGTCAATGGATTCCAATGCCGAATTTCACGACCGCTAGCCCATACGACACCCATGAAATTTCCAGAGACATTGCCATTGAAAAAAAAGGGTATATTTTTCAATGCCTGAAGGTGACGCAGTTCTTCATAGGGCCTACCCTGTCGATGGGGCACTAAAATTTCCTGAGCATGACCCATGAACATGACGCATGCAGAAGCAACCATTGCAACCATAGAAGCCCAAACCAAAAATGGTTTTTTATTGATTGTAGAGTGAATCAAAACAAACGCCAGCGTCCAAAAAACAAATAAAGTTATTAACTTAAACCCTAGTTTAGATTCAAAACCATTTCTATCCATCAGGTACCAAACAGTAAGAGGGGCAATGAAACTGATACACGCTATCAAAAAGCCGTTAGCACTGAATAAGATAGTATCTGTTTTTGTATTTCTTTAGTAACTACTCAGCGTAATTTTTTCAAAAAATAAAAAATAATGCTTGACACGTTTTTTCGCAAATAACCGTAATTTTAAGCAATTCATCGAAAGGCTTTAGGCTTGCTATTTATAGCCTCCAGCTCGTTCAAGAAAAGCCGGAGAGCTTTACAAGCACAGCAGATTGCTTACCCATACCTTTCGTGGCGCTTAGGTCATCCTCGAAGGCAAAATTCGAGTTCTGAAACCGGCCTTATAATAGCGTCATTCCAAACGGTTTACGGTATTTAATTTGACAGTCAATGACATTGACGTGGAAGCCACGATCAAAACTGCTCAGCAATTGCTTGCCGAGGAATCGCAATTGTCACCGGCTTTTCGTTCGGTATTGGCCGTGCTGATTCTGCTGGTGCAGATCATGGCGGGCCGTTTGAACTTGAACAGCCGTAACAGTAGCAAGCCACCTTCATCCAATCGGTTTGGCAATAGCGGAAAAGGTGATAAAGGGGACTCCGGCAAAAAAACCGGAGGTCAACCGGGGCGCATTGGCACCACGCTGGAAAAGAGTGATAATCCCGATGTGATTAAACCCCTGACGGTCGACCGAAGTCTTTTGCCGCCCGGCGACTATACGGTGGTCGGTTTCGACTCTCGCCAAGTGTTTGATATTGACATTCGACGCGTCGTGATCGAATACCAAGCCGAAATCTTGGAAAATCTGCAGGGGCAACGCTTTACAGCGCCCTTTCCAGCGGGTGTGACTAAAGCCGTTCAGTACGGCAACGGCGTCAAAGCCCAGTCGGTGTATTTGTCGCAGTATCAATTGATTCCCTATAACCGGGTCCAAGAGCATTTTCAGGAGCAACTGGACTTGCCCATCAGCGAAGGATCGATTTTTACCTATAATCAACAGGCCTATGAACTGCTGGAGCAGTTTGAGCAAAAGCTGATCGCCAAACTACGCCATACGCGGGTCATTCATGCCGATGAGACCGGCATCAATATCAATGGCAAAAACCGCTGGTTACACTGCGTGTCCAGTCCGCTGTGGACGCTGTATTATGCGCATGAAAAACGCGGACTGGAAGCCATGGCAAGCTTACCCCTGTTAACACGGTTTACCGGTATCCTGGTTCACGACCATTGGAAACCGTATTTCAAACTCATTTGTCAGCATGCCTTATGCAATGCCCATCACTTACGGGAATTGGCTTTTGCCCATGAAGAAGAGGGGCAGGCCTGGGCAAAATTGATGATTGATCTATTAGAAGACATTCTGGATGAGGTTTATTCACAGGGCGGGAGGTTAACTGAAGATCAAGCCGTTCAGTACCGCGAACAATACCGGGCACTAGTGAAGCAGGCGGAGTTGGAATGCCCGCCACCGCCAGAGCCGGAAGGAAAAGACCGCAACAAGAGGGGCCGCATCAAACGGAGCAAATCCCGAAATTTACTGGAACGATTGCGCGATTTTGAGCAAGAAACGCTACGCTTCATGACCGACGAGGAGGTATCCTTTACCAATAATCAGGGGGAAAATGATATTCGCATGACTAAGTTGCATCAGAAAATTTCCGGTTGCTTCCGATCTATGGAAGGGGCGAAAATCTTTTGCCGTGTGCGGAGTTATTTATCGACTTGCTGTAAAAACGATGTCTCTGCCACCAATGCACTGACTCTGCTTTTTGAAGGCAGATTACCGGACTTTATTCTTTAACGGCATGAGCGCGTGATCATGCCAACCAATATCATATTTGGGATGGTTGTTAATTACGCTGAGTAATTACTTTCTTTATTCCTTAAACGAGTCGATCAGATAGCGGAAGTAAAATGATGTGATTATAGATAGCGGCAAAACAACTGGAAGCAGATAGCGGGCTTTTTTTTCCGGGAAAAGCGACATCAACAGGACGGACGACCCTATCCATGTAGCCATGAATTTGTAATTTCCGAATTCGTCTATTCGTTTACGGGCATAAGGAAAAACGAGCGTAATTGATGCCAGAAATGCCCAGATACCTGATTGAGCCGGAAAATTCCAGTAGTAGTAAAAAGGTTTTACTGCTCTTTTTATCCATGCTGTTGATTCTTTATTGGCTATGTGTTGAGAAAAATCTGGATACTGTGAGTAAATGTAAATTGGCCAGATTGCACTGATTACTAAAGCAGTTAGTATCATAACCATTGATGGTACAAGATTTATTCTGAAATCGTTTCCTTCATATGCCAAAACTCGCGCAGTCAGATAAGGCATCAACAAAGAGAAAAAGGATACCGGTCCTTTAGATAGAAAAGAGAATCCCATTAGAACTCCTGCACCAATAAAATATTTCAGGTTGTAGTGCCTGATTACCAGGCCCTTGTGGATCAGATAGATAGCCCCAAGCATAAAACTGTGGCAAAAAATATCCCAGGTAATATTGCGGGACATCCATAAGATCAGAAGGGAGGTTGATGCGGTGCCCGCAACCAGGTAGGGCAGCATTTCGTCCGTAGTCAACTCTTTTGTCAGTTGAAACAGAAAGAAAACCAGTAACATCGCGGCTAATGCAGCAGGCAGCCTGAGCAGCGACAGGTTATCTTGCCCGAACAGATGCATTGTAAATGCTGTGGTCCACGTAGGTAGAGGCGGTTTTTCGAAACGAAGCTCACCGTTCATGGTGGGTGCAAACCAGTTGTCTTTTTCAAGCATTTCTCTGGCGGTGGTAAGGTTTCGAGACTCCATTGTATTCGCCTTGAAGGCATCATTGTTCACAAAAAAAGTAAATACCATTAGTAATAACAGAAGGGGTACATATAAATTTCTATGGTTCATTTAGTTCCTGATTCGATCATAACGTATTCACAAAATAAAGCTTACAGACATAAATCAATACACTGAGTTGAAAAAGTCTTGATTTGATCTGATCTCAATGGTCAATTAAATTAGCTGTGTTCAATTTTAAGGAAGCTCTATTAATTGCAATTTTAGTCACTCTATAGTTGGGGTTCGCAGCGAGTACTATTTTCAAATGTTGGAGGTCAGCGCTGTTGTGGGATGCGGTGACGATAGGAACCGCATCAATCGCGAAAGGTGTCATTTATCAAAGGCCCAAAATGGGGTCAAAGCATGGTATCGCAGAGGGCTCAGGTCGCGTAATATAACATGAATAGGTTATGCGGGCATTCAGTGCAAGACCTCTCAGACAGCTCATCTTGCGTGGGCTTAATGGTGACAAGGAGGTTCGCATGCGTGTCCTGAGCCTAGCTGAAGGCTCACAACGAACGTCTTTTTTACAACATCCCGTCAGAACACAATCGACTGACTCCCAGGATCAATAAATCCTTACCGGTTACTACGACTTGATGATTCCCCCTCTAACCGACGCAGGTATTAACAAAAGCCCTCCTACATCCGATTTCCTTCATAAAACCTGCGTTTGTCGTATTTGCTACACAGCGTTTACTTTGAAGTGCCAATAAAATCAACAAAATGAACGCTGGCACGGCGGTTGCAAATGTCTTGTTAAATACTTTAGGAATCGCGCTATGAAATCTACCAAAGATATTGCCGAACTGTTGGATGAACCGGCTTGCGAGCATAACAAAAAGGAGAAATCCGGTTGTGCCAAGCCAAAACCCGGTTCGGCAGCAGGGGGGTGTGCCTTTGATGGTGCTCAAATAGCGCTGTTGCCGATTGCCGATGTAGCGCATATCGTCCATGGGCCTATCGCTTGTGCGGGAAGCTCCTGGGATAACCGGGGTACGCGCTCATCCGGTTCCGATCTTTATAAAGTCGGTATGACCACTGATTTGACCGAGCAGGATGTGATCATGGGACGCAGCGAAAAGCGCTTGTTCCATTCCATCAAGCAGGCCATCGATACATATCATCCGCCTGCAGTTTTTGTTTATAACACCTGTGTGCCTGCTTTGGTTGGTGATGATATCACTGCCGTCTGTAAGGAAGCGATCGAACGCTGGGGTGTGCCCGTTGTGCCTGTCGATTGTGCCGGATTTTACGGGACTAAAAACTTGGGTAACCGGATTGCCGGTGATGCGATGGTCAAATATGTGGTCGGTACCCGTGATCCGGATCCGTTACCTAAGACGTCAGAAAGGCCTGATATCAAGGTGCACGATGTCAATCTGATCGGTGAATACAATATCGCCGGAGAGTTCTGGCATGTGCTGCCGCTACTTGACGAATTGGGTTTGCGGGTCTTGTGTACTTTGTCCGGTGATGCGCGGTTTCGCGAAGTACAAACCATGCATAAGGCTGAAGTCAACATGATGGTGTGTTCCAAGGCGATGGTCAATGTCGCGCGTAAATTGCAGCAACAATACGGTACGCCCTGGTTTGAAGGCAGTTTTTACGGAATTACCGATACCAGTCAATCGTTGCGGGATTTTGCCAAATCGCTGAACGATCCTGATTTACTGGCCCGCACTGAAACATTGATCGTCCGTGAAGAAACGCGCATCCGAAAGGAACTTGAACCGTGGCGGGAAAGATTGGCGGGCAAACGCGTGTTGCTATTTACCGGCGGGGTAAAAAGCTGGTCGGTGATTTCAGCCTTGCAGGATTTGGGTATGGTCGTCGTTGCGACAGGTACCAAAAAATCAACCGAAGAAGATAAAGCCCGTATTCGTGAATTGATGGGTGAAGATACGGTGATGATCGATGACGGCAGTCCTAAAGCGCTGCTAAAAATTGTCAGGGATTATCAAGCCGATATCCTGATTGCGGGCGGTAGAAATATGTACACCGCATTGAAAGCACGCGTTCCGTTTCTGGATATCAACCAGGAGCGCGAATTCGGCTACGAAGGCTATCAAGGTATGCTGGAACTGGTCCGCCAATTGGCGTTGACGATAGAAAGCCCGGTCTGGCCCGCCGTTCGAGCCCCCGCGCCCTGGAAAGCAGGCTGCGCATCGCGTAAGTCTGTCGTCAGTCATGCACAACCTGTCGCCGGGTAACGACTATGGCTGAAATACACAAACGTAAAAAAGCATTGTCGGTTAATCCTCTGAAAGCCAGTCAACCGATTGGCGGTTCGTTGGCAACACTGGGTTTCGATAAGGCCATCCCCATGCTTCATGGATCGCAGGGTTGCACGGCCTTTGCCAAAGTGTTTTTCGTGCGTCATTTCAGGGAGCCGATACCCTTGCAGTCAACTGCCATGGATCAGGGCAGTTCGGTGATGGGGGCTGATGAAAATGTAGTTGAAGGTTTAAAAGCGATTGCCGAAAAATCCAATCCGGCCTTGATTACGGTGCTGACCACCGGTTTGGCCGAAACACAAGGTGCCGATGTGCACCGGAATGTCCGCGAATTTCGCGCAAAATATCCACAGTTTGATCATGTCGCTGTTGTCGCGGTCAATACGCCCGATTTTACCGGCTGTGTCGAAACCGGTTATGCAGCAACGCTGACTGAAATCATCCGGACGCTGGTTCCGGATACCGCTGTTGCCGGAACTGCGCCGGGTAAACGTAAACGGCAGGTCAATGTTTTGTCCGGTCCTATGTTGACGCCAGGCGATCTGGAAGCTTTGCGCGAACTCATTGAACAGTTTCAACTGAGGCCGGTATTCGTTCCCGATATTTCCGATTCACTGGACGGCGTATTGACCGATCAGGATTTCTCGCCAGTGACCATAGGCGGTACAGCGATTTCGGAAATGGCTACTTTGGGCGATGCCAAGGCGACACTGGTCATCGGCGCTTCCTTGCAAAAAGCCGGTGAATTGCTGCAGGAAAAAACCCAGGTCCCCAGTTACTTCTTTAAGCATTGTTATGGTTTATCCGCGAGCGATGCATTGATTTGCGCACTCAGCGAAATTGCCGGGCAGGATGTGCCTGAACGCATCGAGCGTCAGCGCGCGCAGTTGCAGGATACGATGCTGGACACGCATTTTATGCTGGGTCAATTGCGTATTGCGATAGCTGCGGATCCCGATCAGCTCAATGCTTTCATCGATTTGGTTAATGAAATGGGATCCGAGGTCGTTGCTGCGATCAGTGCTGCCAATGCGCCGGTATTAGCCGAAGCTAAAACGGATAGTATCAAAATTGGCGATCTGGAAGATCTTGAATTAACTGCCAAAGCCCATAAAGCACAATTACTGATCGGCAATTCACACGCTGTTGCGACAGCCGAACGATTGGGTATTCCTGTTTTACGTGCGGGATTTCCGCTTTATGACATCATCGGTGGTTATCAGAAAACCTGGATAGGCTATCGCGGAACCCGTCAGGCCTTGTTTGATTTGGCTAATCTGGTCATCAATTTTGCCCATGAAGAGATAGCACCTTATCACTCGGTTTACGCGCAAAAACCTGAAAACGAAAGACAACAGGACACGCCGTCATGTCACTAACCCGGCGCATGCACATTGTCCAAACCAACGAGCAGAGTCTAGCCATGGATACCGCCATAAAAGTCGCTTTTGCCACCACCGATATGAAAACAGTCAATCAGCATTTCGGTTCTTCCAGGTCATTCGCGGTCTATGCAGTGAATCCGGAGCGTTACGAATTACTGGAAGCCGCCCAGTTCGGCGAACTGGATCAGGACGGTAATGAACAAAAATTGTCGGTCAAAATGCAGATGCTGGAAGGTTGCGCCGCGGTTTACTGTCAAGCTGTCGGTGCCTCAGCGATCAAACAGCTGGTGGCTCAGGGTATCCAGCCGGTAAAGGTACACGAAGGCAGCCGAATCGCCGATTTAATTGCCGATTTGCAAAACGAATTGAAAACCGGCCCGTCAAGCTGGCTGGTAAAAGCACTGAATAAAGCCAAAAGTCCCGATGCTTCGCGTTTCGATGAAATGGAAGAAGAGGGGTGGTCGGAATGATTCAACACCCATAGCAAGCGATGGGCTTTCTAACATCAGCCCATCCTAACGTTCTATCTAATTGATCTCTATCGAGGAAACACTATGTCCCAAGCAGCACTCGTCATTGAAGAAAACGATCCTTACATGAGTTCGGATTTCGTTGTGGAAATGCTCAAACAATTACGCGCTGTCGACACTTACGACACATTCGAAGGCTGGCCTGAGGAAAAAATCATCGATCCGCTGATTTTGACCAAAGAGCGTAAGCGCGAGATTCCGATTGTCGGCGATCCTGATGAAATCACCATCACGCGGCTAAAGTCTTATTACAACGCCATTGCATCATTGATCGAGAAGAAAACCGGTTTGATGGCGGTACCGTTTGTCAATTTGACACATGAAGGTTTTGGTCGTGCATTGATCATGGTCGGAAAATTGATCGTAACCGATAAAACGTTGCGGGACGTTCATCGCTGGGGCTTTCCAAGCCTGGAAGCTCTGTGTGTGGAAAGTGAGAAACAAATCGAAAAGGCGCTGGCTTTTATCGAGAAGCATAAAGAAGTGGCAGAAGCCTAGGGAGCGTGTCATGACATCCGAAGAAATCAAGGCATTGGAAAAGGAAGTCAAAAAAAACAAGCGGCTGGCCAGTGAACAAGCCATGGAATTGCACGATTTAATTGAAGACAAGTTGCCCGATGCTTACGGGGAACTGATGGGAATTGCACAGGCGACCTTTGACGCCTGCAAGACGTGGGACGAAGCCAACCAAAAACTGCTTGCAGCCCAATCTGAAACTGCGTAAGGAGCAACCATGGCAGATTTAGTAACTGGAGTAACCTTTGGCGGCGCCGTTTGGACGCCTGCTTATGTGACGGATTTAAATCAACGGACCTGCATTGGTTGCGGGCGCTGCTTTAAAGTGTGTCCCAGAGATGTGTTCGATCTGGTCGAAAAAGACGAGGTGCTGAATCCGGAAGATTTTGGCGATGATTACGGTGATTTCGAGGACGATGATGATAACAGCATGGTCATGAACATTAAAAATGCGAATGACTGTATAGGCTGCGAAGCCTGCTCGAAAGTTTGTCCGAAAGATTGCTTTACCCATGAGCATAAAGAAGCGGCTTGATGTTGAGTCTTGATGAGACGCGAGATTTTGAGTCTCTAGCGCTATCCCGTCCACGATAAGGGGTGTCAGATGTTTAACGAAAAACCGGAACCTGTTCTTGCTGTCATTTCAGTGCTGATTTTTGCGGTATTGGCGGTGTATTTGATCGTTAGCGATACGGATCTGATTGGTCCATTTTAAACCCGAGGTTAACGTCATGAGCTTTACAGAAGAAATCGAAGAGTTGGAATCGGCAGAGGACTTTTTACAGTATTTCGAACTGGACTACGACCCGTCCGTCGTGCATGTCAACCGACTGCATATTTTGCAGCGTTTTCATGATTATTTGAATCAGGCGGGAGACAAAATGCCGGAAGATGAAGATGCACGTCAGGCCATCTACAAACAACTGCTGCATCGGGCTTATTTCGATTTTGTGGAATCCGATGCGCAAACCGAAAAAGTGTTCAAAGTTTTCAAAATGGGCGAACCGCAAACCGTGTTTGTCCCCTTGACCGACATCAAGTAATGATTGAGGAACGGTTCGACGAAGAGCGCTTCGATTTTGGTGAAGCCGTGCGGGTGACCCGCAATGTGCGCAACGACGGCACGTATCCCGGCAAGGCAGTTGGCGAACTCCTGATCCGGCGAGGCAGTATCGGTCATGTCATTGAGGTGGGAACGTTTTTGCAGGATCAAGTGATTTACACCGTTCATTTTCTTGATTTGGGTCGTATGGTCGGTTGCCGAGCGGAAGAGCTGATTTTGGCTGATGCGCCTTGGAATCCCAGTCGTTTTGAATTTCGGGATAAAGTGGTCAGCACAATTGATTTGGGCATTCAAGGGCAGGTTGTCGCCGAAAAAGGGCAGGAAGGCGAAATTCTCAAGGTACTAAGAGACTATGAGCCAATTCAATACCATGTCCGATTTCCAGGCAGAACGCTTCAAGTACCGGAAAGCATTTTGGAGCCGGCTAATCCGGATACCTTTTCAGAACCGGAAGAGTGATATGAATATGACGGCCGAAGTATCGATAGAGCCTTATACCTTATTAAGAGCGGCGCTGGCGCTATTTAAAAAACCCCCGGCCGAACTGGAAAGTGAACAATTTACCAAAGCCCGGATTCATGCATCAAAAGCCTATGATATCGAAACCCGGGTTTTAAATGCTAAAGAGGCTACCGGCGTTATCATTTCAGATGAAGAACTTGACCGGGCTTATGAAGAAATTCGCAGCCGGTTTAATGATGATGAAAGTTTTCTGGAGACCTTGAAGCATAATAATCTCGACAGCGATGGATTGCGCGCGGCATTGAAAAGAGAATGTAAAGTCAATGCCGTGATGGACAAAGTCGCCAGTCGGACACCCAGCGTGAGTGAAGTTGAAATAGGCATTTTTTATCATTGCCACCCTGAAAAATTCAATATTCCGGAACAACGCACCGTTCGTCATATTTTAATTACGATTAATCCTGATTACCCGGAAAACAGCCGGGAAAATGCACGTCAGCGCTTGCTGGATATTCGCCTGAAGCTGAAAAACAAGCCGTATAAATTTCCTGATCTGGCCCTTAAATATTCCGAATGTCCGACTTCTCTGCAAGGCGGCATGCTCGGCGTTTTTGCGCGGGGCATCTTATATCCCGAAATCGATGCTGTATTGTTCAATTTAAAACTGAATGAAATCAGTCAGGTAATAGAAACTGAAGTCGGCTTTCATATCATTGAATGTATTGAGATAGTCAAAGCTGAAACATTATCGCTGCAAAAGGCGACGCCTAAAATCCGGGAAATCATGCAGGAGCGTTACCGACGCAACTGTCAAAAAGCGTGGTTATCCGGTTTACCTAAGTGATTCAAACGGGGCTTTTATGCAAAAACAAAATAAAAAGTGTTCATTTTGCGGGGTAGAGGCCTCTATCGATGTGCCGTTGATTGCCGGCAATGAAGGGCAGATTTGCGAGGCCTGTGTTGTGCTGGCCAATCAGGTCGTCTCCAGCTGGGGTAAAAAAAAGGAACTGGCTGAAATGCAGGGTCCTTTACCGAAGCCGGTCGAAATAAAAGCGTTGCTGGATGAATATATTATTGGCCAGAATTTGGCCAAGGAAATTTTGTCTGTTGCGGTTTATAACCATTACAAGCGCTTGAAACATGAAAGCAGCCAAATCGGCGGTTTGGGATCGGCATCCGGCAGCGTTGAAATAGGAAAATCCAATATTTTGCTGATAGGCCCGTCCGGAACCGGTAAAACGTTACTGGCCAGTACCCTGGCGAAAATTGTCGGAGTTCCGTTTGTAGTGGCCGATGCGACGACGCTGACGCAGGCCGGCTATGTCGGCGACGATGTGGAAAATATATTGGTCCGTCTTCTGGATGTAGCCGACGGTCATACCGGTAAAGCCGAGTGGGGCATTGTGTATCTGGATGAGGTGGATAAAATTGCCCGCAGTCCGGAGCAGGCTTTCGGTACGCGTGATGTCTCCGGCGAAGGCGTGCAACAGGCGCTGCTCAGGCTGGTCGAAGGATCTCAGGTTAAAGTGCCCTGCAAAGGGCGACGGAAAGATGCCAGTAACTCCGATTCGGTAATGATTGATACCCGTAACATTTTATTTATAGCAGGCGGGGCATTTCCAGGGCTGGAAAAACATGTAGAAAAACGGTTGGTGCCTGCCAACACAGCGATTGGTTTTCATCTGGATATCAGTCGGTCTAATCAGAAACCGCCACTGGAAGAACTGCTCAATGCGACCGAGCCGGACGATCTGAAACGTTTTGGTTTGATTCCTGAGTTTATCGGTCGGTTTCCGATACTCGCGCCGCTGGAACCTCTGGATATAGATGCGTTAATCCAAATACTGACCGAACCTAAAAATGCACTGGTCAAGCAGTATCAGCATTTGTTTGCCTATGACGGCGTGAATCTTGAGTTTACCACCGAAGCCCTGGTCGAAATTGCTGAAAAAGCGATTGTCAGAAATACCGGTGCGCGGGGGTTGCGAAGTATCATTGAGACAATTTTACGCAAGCCCATGTTCGAGCTACCGACCCGGGACAATGTTGAAGCCTGCATTATTGAGGCGTCAGCCGTTAAGGGTGAAACGACGATCAAATTGATCGAACGCGAAGAACCCTCGCCAATTCAACAGCAAGCTCATTAGTTCAAAAAATCACCCATCAAAATTCGGATGTTGATTGTTTATATCATGGCCTTAGCCGGCGGATATCCAATG
The DNA here is from genome assembly GCF_009828925.2 of Methylicorpusculum oleiharenae. Taxonomy (NCBI): domain Bacteria; kingdom Pseudomonadati; phylum Pseudomonadota; class Gammaproteobacteria; order Methylococcales; family Methylococcaceae; genus Methylicorpusculum; species Methylicorpusculum oleiharenae. The sequence continues at coordinate 4,484,800 of NZ_WUTY02000001.1, read as the reverse complement.
TCATTCCGAATGTCCTTTTTTAAAGAGAAAAAACCATGACCACCGAAGAAAAAATCCGCAAGCAACTCGCCGACAATCCGATCATTTTATATATGAAAGGTATTCCTTCCGCTCCACAATGCGGTTTTTCCGGCAAAGCAGTCGGTATTCTTAATGCCAGTGCAATCCCGTTTGCCTTTGTCAACATCTTGGAAGCACCTTTTATTCGCGAAAAATTGCCCAAGTTATCAAAGTGGCCAACTTTTCCTCAATTGTTTGTCAAGGGCGAGTTAGTCGGCGGCTGCGATATTGTTGAAGCGATGGACAGTGATGGCAGCTTGTTGCCCTTGCTAAAAAGTGCGATTGTTGAAGGTCAGCAACAAGCGGTTGATACTCAAGTAATAACGCATGCTGAAGTTGAACAATTGGTTAAAAACGGCTTTCCTGATGCGACCGTCCTGATTGAAGGCGAGGGGTGTAATTTGTCGATTACGGTGATTAGTCAGCAATTTCAGGCCTTACCACTGGTAAAGAAGCAGCAAGGCGTGATGGCTGTGCTGACTGAACCCTTGGCATCCGGTCGATTGCATGCGGTGACATTGAAAACCTATACACCGGAAGAATGGGGGAATTTAGATAAGACGTCTGTTCCGGGATTACTACAAATTCAACTTTAAGGAATAGCACCATGGCGAAAGTAGGTGTGATTTTTGGAACTGATACGGGCTCAACGCGGCGTGTTGCCAAGACGATTGCAAAATGCATAGGCTCTCAAGCCGATAAACCCGTCAATATTCGTAATGCCGGTGTTGAGAACTTGCTTGCTTATGATGTGTTGATTTTGGGCACGCCGACTTATGGCGAAGGCGAATTGCCGGGTAAATCGACGGGTAATCAGACGGAAAGCTGGGAAGAGTTTTTGCCCAGATTGAAAGGCCATTCGTTCGAGGGTAAAAAAGTAGCCTTGTATGGTTTGGGAAACCAAAAATCATACAGCAGCAATTTCGCCAGCGCTTTACGGGATATATACGATGCATTTACTGAATGCGGGGCTGAAATTATCGGTGACGGATGGGAGGCTGCTGGCTACAAATTTAAATTTTCCAAGGCGATAATTGATGATCAATTTGTCGGTCTCGTTTTGGATGAAGAGAATCAAAAAGAACTGACAGAAGAACGCATAGACTTATGGTTGAAAGGGATAGATCAAGCCTGGAGTTGAAGGAAGCAAAAAAGTCAGTAGGTGCGCATTGCTTCGTGCCTGCCAGCTTCATTGCTCTCATAATCAGAATTATCGGCTGAGGTAAGCACAAGAATCGAGTTTTTGTTGATGGAGGCGTTGAATTAGTGTGAAGCTGGTCGTTGGTATCCCAATGGTCGTCTTCCTGTAGTTCGTGTCATAAAAAGTTTACAATCTGAAGTTTCCCAATAATTTCAAAATTATGCCTGGGTTGCAGGAATTATCGATAGGGTATGCGTAAACGGTGGCAAAACAATTTAGTTAAGCATTGATCGCATTGGGTAGAAGCGTTATCCCGGCAGATATAAGGGATTGTTGGGATCCAGGACACAAGGAGACGTGCCAAAGCCTTTGCCATTCATTGTTCTGGGTTCCAGCAAACCCTGCCTGAGCGAAGGGAACTATTTATACAAACACAGTGCCTGAACCAGCCTGAACATCCCTATAAAAACTGGGAAACTTCACGTTTTCAATGAGTTGATGATTAGTAGTTTTATCATACATATTTGGTAAATTCTCAGGATTTGCTTTACTAACAGTCAATCAATTTCTTCAGGACAAATCACCCAGCTCCTGTTCAATTTTCTCTATACTGGGCAAACTGGTTTGCAATTCGGTCGGCAGGGCTTCGACCAATTGGTACTCAGCCACGCCGATCGGCTTGTTGGTATCGCGCAAAGCATATTCGGCCACGACCCGGTTTTGTGTCTTGCACAACAATAGGCCGATAGTTGGCTGGTCGAACTCGGCTTTGAGTTGCGCGTCTACGGCCGTCAGGTAAAAACTCAATTGTCCGGCGTGTTCCGGCTTGAAAGCTCCGGTCTTGAGTTCCACCACCACATAGCAACGCAACTTCAGGTGGTAAAACAACAGGTCGATAAAAAAGTCGTCGCCGCCAACTTCCAGATGGTATTGCCGGCCGACGAAAGCAAAGCCTGCGCCGAGTTCGATCAAAAAACGGGTGATATGCTTAACCAGCGCGTTTTCAATTTCCCGCTCGTCGGCCTCTTGGCCAATGTCGAGAAAATCGAACAAATAAGGGTCTTTCAAGGATTCGCGGGCCAAATCCGAATGCGGCTTTGGCAGATTGGCTTCGAAATTAGTGACCGCGTTGCCTTCCCGTTCCAGCAAACGGGTTTCGATGTGGATATTCAGCACATTGCGCGACCAACCGTATTCAATAGCCCTTTCGGCATAGCGTTTGCGGCTACCCACCTCTTTCAATTTGCTGAGTAGCACCAAGTTGTGTCCCCATGGCAATTGTCCAACAAGCTGTTGGACAATTGCGGCATCAGGCCAGGCTTCGGCAAAAGCCCTCATATACATCAAGTTAGCGCGGGAAAAACCCTTCATATCCGGAAATGTGGTGCGCAAATCGTGAGCCAATCGCTCGATAACCTTGGCACCCCAGCCTTGTTGCGCTTGCCTTTCCAGAATGTCCCGACCGATCTGCCAATACAGCAGAATCAATTCACGGTTGACGGATAAGGCCGCGCGTTGTTGTGCGGAATGAATGCGGGTTTTGAGTTCGGTTAGCCAGTCGGTGTAGCCGGTGGGCGTGTCGATAAGTGACACCGGGTTGATTTGATCGCTCATAGCAACTCCTGAATGATTTGCGCCAAATGGCAATCCTTCTGGTATTGCAAGGCGGCGGCCTGACGAATCGAGCGTTCTTCTATGCCTACATTTGTCCTGGCCCAGATAATCGAATCTTCGAGCAATTCACCAATCTCGGCTTCATCGGGTGTTTGTCCCCGAAATCTATCCTGAAATGCTTTGGAGACGAATACCGATACGCCTCTGCCATCCATTTTCTCATTCACATCGTTTGACCAACGCGCTTCGAGATCAAGGGTGTTAACTAATGTTTGAGCGCGTTCCGGAACCGCTGTATCACGAATTTCGATAGAAACCCGCATGGGATGTTTTAGCGACTGTTTGGCCGCCACAGAAATTAGCGAAGCGCCAGTGATTAAAGAAGGATGATACGTTCCCCGAATTGCAGCTTCGTCGGCATTCCCCATTGGGGTTTTATCCAGCTTCCAGGTTTCGTTACAACCCTTGCAGGAAGCAAACAAATTGGCGGGATGAATGGCTAAATGCGGCCATTTGGACTTTGGGAAAAAGTGCTCGCAATCATTGGCGTCGGCTTTGGTACCGATTTCTCCTAGAGGACCGTCGCAGTAACCACAAATTCCAAGACTTTGAGGACGGTATGCCTGCATGATTTTGGAACGAGTCATGTCATCGCCCGTTAACCCAAAAACATCTTTGGCAAAGCCTTTTTCCGAAGCCAGCCAATCATAAAATGGTTCGGCAACGGCCTTAACCGGCTCCAGCCAACCTGTAAAGCCACCTGGAAATTTCAGCTCAAATCCCGGTTCGTGCCAATTTTGATGAAAACCCGCATCATGTTCGATGGCGGCAGCGACCTGTTCCGCTTCGACTGGCACTAATCGCGCTTTGTTTGCCAACGCGTCTAACGCTTGGCCAAATTGAGTGCGCTTATCAGGTTTACCCAAACGACGAATACCAAACCAACCCAGCAGCTTTGATTTATTACCGTATAAGGTTTCTATGTCTTCCTTGGTCACCTGGCCAGCCGGAGGCGCACGCAGCAGCCAATAAAGCAATTTCAGCTTGACTTGATAAACCTTGTTCAAGTCCTCGAACACAGAAGCCGGCAACTCACGCTTGTGTAACATTGCCTACCTCGTTCAATAAGCGCCGCCATGCGCGCTTCAATTCCACCTGAAAATAGCCGGGGCCGGTTTGCCGGATGAAGGCTTCCAAAACTACCTTCATAGTCAGCGGTCGCTCGGCCCCGAAATGCACAGCAAAATGCTCGATACTCTCAAGTGCCTCCCTGATACTGGCTTTACTCATACTGGGTTCGGTTTCGGCGACAATCTTACAAACTTGTTCGACAATTTTGCCGTTTAGAACAGGTTTTTCACGTGCCCAACAGCTATCCATTTGATCAGCAACGCTAGCCGCCGCTATCAACACCTCGAGAATGCGGCTCGCCCGACGACCCACGGTATCGGATGCACCAAAAATATCCCGAAGTGGATGATCCCCCGTCGCGCCGAAAGTATGGATATCACTGTCCAATACACGGAGAACAGAATGCGATGAAGTATTCGAATTCTCGTCAATCGTTCGCTCCAAGACCACCAATTCGTCTTTCAAGGCATCGGTCAACACCAAGGCGGCATGGGTGGCTATTACAACCTCGCACGAGGTTTTGCCTAACGCGCCATCCACCACAGAGACCACATCGCGTTTCCAGAGGTCGTTAAAATGCGTTTCCGGTTCGTCTAGCAACAATAGAGAATCTTGTTGCCCTTCCAGCAAATGAAACAAGGCCATACGGCCCAACACCATTTGCTCGCCGTCGGAAAGTTCTTCGTAGCGCAATACACCGACATCGTTTTCAACGGTGTCACTATCAGCTGATTCGTCAGGCTTTGGGTAACGGCGCAAACGCAATTCGACATCGTCGAACAAGCCAGCCTGATGCAAATCCACTAATTTGGTAAACAACTCAAAAGCTGTGGCTTCGTGGCCACCCAATAATGCCCAAAGCGCTTCGCCTTGGGTGCCGCTGATTTGCAAATTGTCATTGGCAGATAAGGTTTCGCTATAACTGCTGAAATTGCCTTTCAGATCGAAATACAGCGTTCTTCTGGCTTCGGTTGGGTGCGGTTCCGCAATCACTTCTCCTGCACAAATCAACCAATCGTGGGCAATGCCCAATAAACGATTGCGGCGCCACGCTTCAGTTTGCAAGCGGCAACGGAAAGCTACCGAAACCAGATAATGCCAACCTCCGCGTTGCAACATTTCTTGTAACGGCGACAATTGCCTCTCTTTTCTAAACGCTTTGGCTAATTTGATTTCCAATTCAGCTAATCTGTCGTGTGTATCCAGGTAGGCTTGCGGCAGCGCTATCGCCAATAAAGCGCATTTCAACAATGCGGGATTCAGCAAGATCGGGCGACGAAAACCCATAGTTGAAGAAGAACTTTCGGGAAACCAATCTTCAACATTACTGGTTTCCGATTGGCCGCTCTGTTGGTTTTGGCTTGCTAGTTCCTGAGCCATATTCCAGCCCACCGGACGTTCGACTTCTAATGTCTCTTCGCCGGTCGAGAAAGATTCTTCGCCGTTTTTGCTATCGGCGCTACGATTCCATAAGGTCTGCCAAGGCTGAATAGCACCTGTGGTATAGGCCAGTACTGCGTTTGGTAGAGCCATTAATGGCGGCGTGGTTGCGCGGCTGGGCCATTCGCCTGGAGCGATCAATGGCACGAATCCAGGAGGAACAGGATTACTATTTAGGTCTAAAGACCCAATCATCAAGTCAAACTCTGCAATTGAACTTTGATCTTGAGGGCTATGAAATTCATGCATCCATAAACTCGATTCCGTCCGTTTACCCGGACAATGCAGTAACAACGTCCGGTGGTTGGCTGAACCTTTCTGGCCCAATTCGTAGACCAAACTAACCGGAAACGGCGGCACGCGCTGTTCGGATAACGCCAAAAATACTTCAGCAATGGCGCGCAGCAAATTGGATTTGCCACTGCCGTTGACGCCGACCACAAAGCGAATCGAGCAATCACGTTGCAGTGGCGAGCCACTGGCGAATACCACCTTGATGTCTTTGATCGGCGGATAGTCTTTGAGATGCAGGTAGCGCAACTTCATTTACCAACTACCTCTTATATTCGATTTATCGCCGCTTTTTTCGCTTGGATTCAATTCGTTATTTAGCATTGCTGCATCGCGTAAGCGGCTGTTTTCGGCTTCGCGTAGCGGACGGAACGCTGTCAAATATTCGGTTTGCTGAGTAGCGGCATTCTGGCGCGGTACGCTGACTTTGGCGATCAAACCCAAGGCTGCCAGTTGTTCTAGGGTTCGGCGAACGCGATTGGGCGAGGCGTTAAAGTGTTCGATCGGCCAAGTGGTTTGCTCGTTGGTGCAAAAGTCGTTAAACGCTTCGGGATCATCGACGACGACCAGTTTTTGTGGCCATTCGTGACACAGCATAGTCCAGACTGCACCTTGAAATTCACTGATTTCGTTGAGGAGCCAATGGCGAGCTGGACGATCCAAATCTTTCTGCAGCGTTGGAGTTGACTTGGACTCAGCATAAGATTGCGCGAACTTTGACCCTCGTTCGCGTAAGCTTTCATCACGTTCGATGGTAGACGTTGTTATTTCTTTAATATGGGCAGCTCTCCATGCTTCAGTAAGCTCCCCGTTAAATGCAGAAATAACAAGTGCCTGGCTTGATTTTTTCAGCAGGAATTGCTGATTTTCTTGGCGTTCTAACTCTTGAAAAATATTTCGAACATTTTCTGAAAATGCTAATTGTTTTTCGAAAGTTGGAATTCGAAGTTTGTATGTCTTCAAAAAGCTTTCGGGTACACGTTGATGGCCGCTGGTACCTATAAATGCTCTCGCAGCCATTTTTCGAAATACAGTTCTTCTTGTTAGCGCCCATAGGAACTCAGCGGTTGCATTTGGCTTCGGACGAAATACATGGAATTCCGTTGACCCTACGCCGATGCCGTTTTTCAATCCTTGGGCAATGGCAATCTTCCCGTTTTCCATGCAAGGGCTGATTTTGGCAAAGAGAACATCATTTTCAACGAACCGTGTATAACCGGCCTTTACTTCCTGGAAAAACTTAGTTTCATATTTGGCTATCCTGCCAGAAACCTCGTCGATCGCCGCCATCGGAAGAAAAGACACTTCTTGCTGCAAATCTATTGGACTATCTAGAGGCGGATTGATCCATGCTAAATCTGCCAACAATCCGTTTTTTTCATTACCTCGGCTCACTTCTGGAGCTTGAAAATACTCGGCGAACAAAAGGAATATTAAGCTATGCAGCCTTGATATTTGGGTGTTGCGTGCAGTAATCATGTCGTCAAGAAGCCGCAATACATCAACCATGCGCTGTTGTTCGGGGAGAGTGGGAAGTGGAAGCTTTACACGTGACAAGAAATCAAGTGGTACCCGTTGTAAACCACCTGTACCAACAAATGCCGACGCTGCTCGGGTGCGAAATGCTGGCTGTCGAATGAAATGAAACAGATACTCAGGTAATACCTCATCAGTCGGGCGCAATACATGAAATTCGGTTGAACCAAAGCCAAGCCCATTAAGCAATGGACCAACAATGGCCGCTTTGCCATTTTCCATACAAGGCGTGACTTTGGCAAAGAGAACATCTCCTTCCTTGAAATTGGTGTAACCCTTGGCAACTTCACTGTAATTACGAATCTCCGGCTTTGCAATTACACCCACGTTTTCATCCACAGCGGACATAGGCACAAAAGTTACCTGAATATCTTCCTCCGGGCGTTCTTCTATTTCGAATTTAGGATTAATCTGGCAGACGTCACGCAAACGGGCCTCAACCCATGAGTTCGGCAATTTCATTCCCGTCCCTCAACCATCGCCAGCAATTTGTCCAAACCACCCAAAATATTCTGCTCGGTCTCCCGAAGCTCACTAATCAACTCGACGACACTCTTGTCGCTCTTGAGTTGGCTGAAATCGAAGGGTTTGTATTGTCCGGCCGATAGGTTCCAGTCGCGGGCCTCAATGCAATCCGGGTCAAGCAAGTCGTCTTTCAAATTGCCTTTGTCGTCGAATAGCCCTGCGGCCATCATGGCTTGAACATATTCCGGCCTGACCAAGCCGCCGGCATCATGCGAGCCTTGTAGCTTGCCGTCCACCGATTGCCAATCGTCGTTTGGTAGCCATTGCCGCACTGGAATCACCCAGTGCTTGGCGGTGTCGATAGTCGTTTGCTGATCGATGGCAAGACTGCGCAGTACCACGTCGAAACCGTCCAGTTTGGCCACTTCGCGCGCCAAGGCTTCCATTTCCCGCACCAAATCGTTGACTGGTTGATATTCGCCAAAGCTGTTGCGATTAGCCTGAGTGACTATGATTTCATGCTCTGCCAGTGCAGTATTCAGCGCCTCTTTGGTCCAATCTTTCCAAAACGGTAAGGCCGGGGAATCTTCGCTCTCGAAAAAACGCTGGGCATCGCTGGCGGCGCGCCTGAATTCCTGCGGCAAATTTTTGATGGCTTTTTGCCAATCGTCCAGAGCTTGTTGCGGTGCCGGAATTTGCGCCGGATGCCATTTTGCCCAAATCTCGCGGGTTGCGGGCGCCAGATAGCGTTTGGCTAATGCCAATAAAGCAGGTTGAACCTTGGCCTTGATTTGTTCTTCGGCCGCTTTGGGATCGCTGGGTAATTCCGGAAACAGTTCGTGTATGCCCCAAACCTGACCGTCCCACATGCCGGTATCGGATTGATTGGCAAAGGCATAACCGGCCGCTGTTAGCTGATCGGCGCTATCGCGCAACAGCGCTTGCCGCCAGCGTTGTTTTTGGAAAGTCGGTTGCCAATAGGTTTTTTCCAAGCGTTCAGAACCGGGGCGGCCTTCGTTCAACCAGACCTTGAATTTGACTAAGGCGTCCCACAAATCATTAGACTGCTCCTTTCTTTCAGTCTGTTTTGCATCGTTGGAATAGCAATGATCGTTGACTTCATAAAACCAAACGTATTCAGTACGTGGCGCTTGGCAGGTAAAGCTTTGCTTGTCGTCGCGCCGGGTTTCCTTGCGGAAGATCAGGATCGAGGTTTTAACGCCGGTGTAGGGCTGGAACACGCCGCCGGGTAGCGAGAGCAACGCTTCGACGACATGCTCGGTCAGCAGTTCACGGCGCAAGCGTTTGTGGGCGTCGGTGTTGCCGAACAAGACGCCTTCGGGAATGATTACCGCGCAACGACCGCTTATATCAAGCAAATCGAGCATCAACCACAAAAACAACAATTCGCTTTTGTTGGTGACGGTATCTTTATTTTTCTTGCCACCACCACCGATGCGCGGAAATAACACGCTATCTTCTTCCAAATCGGCAGTATCGACGGTACCGGTAAATGGCGGATTGGCGAGTACGAAGCGGTAGCTTTCCGGCGTGAGTAATTCGGCCAGTTTGGCTTTACTTTCGCGCTTGCTCAACGAGTCGCCTTGCACCAGTTGCGGGTCGGCGATGTCGTGTAGGATCAAGTTCATCCAGCCGATGCGGGTCATGGTGCGGTCGTTATCCAGACCGACGAAATTGGCGCCGTTATGGATTTCGGCGTATTCCCGCGTGGTCGTGCCTGCACCATCCAGACGGTGCGGCGTGCCGTCCCACTCCAGGCGGATGGTGTCGGGTAGTGTGAATTTTCGCATCAGGTATTGCTGGGCACTGAACAAAAACCCGCCGGTACCCGCTGCCGGATCGATGATTTTGTCGCCGGGCTTGGGGTCGAGCAGTTCCACCATGAAGCGGATCAAATGCCGTGGGGTACGAAACTGGCCGTTTTTGCCGGCGGTGGCCATTTCGCTGAGCAGGTACTCGAAGGTGTCGCCCATGATGTCCTGGGCAGCAGAACCCTCTCCGGCGCGAGCGAAGAGTTGGTCGATCAAATCGATGGCATCGCCCAGCACTTGGCCTTTATTGGGGTCGAGCTGGAAATAGGCATCGGCCATGCGTTTGTCCAAACCGCCTAGTTCGGCGTCAGTTTCTTGCGCGGACAAACGGCTATCGATGGTTCTCAACCACGGAAAGACCACTTCGGACAGATGACGCGGATTGGTTTTTTCCAACTGGCGGATATAACTCCAACGGCAGGTTGAGGCATCAAACTGCTTACGCAATTTGACTCGATCTTCTTCATTTGCCTCTGCTATTTTTGATTTTTCTTCGTCCGTTAGATCATAGATAGACGGTAAATTTCGACTAACACGAATGTTATCGATGTCTTCAAGTCTTTTCAGAAACAGCAAATAGGTAATTTGCTCGACGGCGACCAATGGGTTGGTCAGGCCGGCGGACCAAAAACGGTCCCAAAGTTTATCGACTTTTTTCTTGATATGCGGGGCTAGCATTTACGGGTTTTTCCTTAAGGTTAAGCGCATACCTTATACATCAATACCATCATCCACCGGGAAGCGGATATCCAGCGCCAAGGCCGGCAAACTGATGACTTCCCTGTAGCCTGGATTCCGGCAATCCCTGCCGGAATGACGGATTGATGTATAAGGGCATGGGTTAAGCGACATCGTCAATCCATTGGTTGGCGAAGGCGATGAGTTCTTCAATGTCCTGCGGCGGAAACAAAGCCTCGACTCGGCCGACACGCGACAGCGGCGGTTCGTTCAATGCCGCGCGGGTAATGCGGCCGTGGCGCAGTAGCGCAGCCTTTACCGCGCGTAAATAATTGAGTTGATTGGCGCGTAAGTAGCCGTGTTGGGCGATGAAGGTTTCGAATGCCTGGTTTATGCGCTGCTCGCGGTCGGGCAAGCGCGCATCTTCGCAGAGAATGTGGCGTAAGAATTCCGGTAGCGCGGCGGTTTGATTTTCAAAGGCTTTGCGCAAGGTTTCTTCGGTGACAAATAAATCAGCTTGATTTAGGGTGGCGGCGATACTATCAAGTTCGTCGTCGCTGAGGTTTTCGCCGCTTTTTAACTTGGCCAATGCCGGCAGTTCGTCGGCCAGACGCTTGATCCAAACTTCAACTTGTTCGCGGTAGCTTTCCGCAAACGCGCCTTCGCCGCTGGGACCATAAATGATCCAACTGCGTTGGCTTATAGCATCCGGCAGGTTGATTTCCACTGTGTGTTTGGGTGCAACCGTTCGGTAACGCATCAGCGGCGCAAATGTGGCTTGCAGATTATTCAGACGGGCCAAATCCAAATGTTCCCAAAAGCCAGTCGTGGCAACCCAGACGCGTTGTTCCTGCACTTTGCGGACTTCCGGAATGTTGTCCGCCAAACTGGCAATGGCCTCTTGAATACGCTGTTTTACCTTGAGTTGTTCGGCTGCATCGGTTTTCAACCAAGCCATTGTTAACCGCTCGCACCAGACGCGAAATTGCAGTTCGTCGAGTCCGCAAAGCGGTACCAGGCGCAGCAACGGCGCAATGGTTTTGCTGAGATGCTCGATGGTTGTGTGATCGGGTTGCGGCCATTGGGCGAGTAGTTGGTCCAGTTCGTCCCAATGCGGTCGCACGTTGATACTTTGCCGGGGTAAGGCGGCCAGCATGGCTTGTAGTTCTTCAACGACAGACTGTGTATCGAATTGCTGCGCATGGAGCAGATTCCATTTTTCCAAGCGTAAGCGGAATAGCCGCACTGGTAATGGTTCGCTGGGATGGTCGAGTTCGCCGTCCGGGTTGAGTTTGAAATAAGCGAAGTTTTTCCAATGGTCGATGATCAGAAAGTCTTGTTTTACTTCGCCGGTGGCTTTGTCGATGTAAAGCCGGGTACCGCGTCCTATCATCTGCCAGAACTTCACGCGGCTGAATACCGGTTTGGCGAACACTAAATTTTGAATGGCTGGTACGTCGACACCGGTGTCGAGCATGTCCACCGAGATGGCGACACGGGGCATGGTTTTGTATTTGAAATCATCCAGCGTGGCATCGGCCCGTTCCATGTGGCTATCGATTATTTCCGCCATGCCTTGCCGTTGCAACTCCGGATAGAGTCGATTGAAGCTTTCGTACAAGCGTTTGGCATGGGCGTGGCTGACCGCGAAGATGATAGTTTTATGTGGCAGTCCGCGCGCGTCCTTCCGGGATTTATCCATGAACTCACGCACAATGGCATCGTTGGTGCCTTGGTTAATGACACCTTTTTCAATGTCGCTGCCGTCGAAGTTGAGTTCGTCGAGTTCAACACCTTGATCTCGGGCCATTTGTTTCAACGGTTCGGGTAATGCGTCGCCTTGAATGCCTTGTAGTTGAAAATTGGTTTGCGCATCCAATACCCGATAATTGACCAGATTTTTATCGGCAACCGCTTGTTCATAGCTGTAATAGTAAGACGGCAGCCCATCGCCACAGTCGAACAGTTCGAAGGTGTTATGGTCGATATAATCGGTCGGTGTAGCGGTCAAACCGAGCTGGATGGCATCGAAATGATCGAAAATGGCTTTGTAACGTTGATAAATGGAGCGATGACTTTCGTCGGCGACGATCAGGTCGTAACAACCAACCGATAAGCGATGATAAACCTGCATCATGCTGGGATAGGTAGCGAATTGAATACGCGCTCCGGACGTTGCTCCACCCTCGATGCGGCTTAAGCTTTCATTGGGCAGATGGGTTTTGAATTCGGACATGGCTTGGCGAACCAGTTCGCGGCGGTCGGCCAGAAACAGCACTTTCTGAACGCGCTTAGCCCTTAGCAGGGTATCGACCAAGGCAATCGTAGTGCGGGTTTTACCGGTACCGGTTGCCATCACCAACAAAAATTTACGCTTGGAGGCATCGACACCTTCGGTAACTCGGCGAATCGCTTCGTTTTGATAATCACGACCGGCAATATCCGCGTTAATAGTGACTTCGTTCAGTGGCAATACATATTGCTTTTGGTGTTTCAGGCGTTCGAGGTCGTCACGAGTGTAAAAACCGGTAATTTTCCGAGGTGGGTAGCGGTCACGATCCCAAAACTGGATTTCCTTGCCGTTGGTTAGGAAGATAAATGGATCGATGCCGGTTTTGGCTTTGATCGCTTCGGCATAGTCCGCCGCTTGGCGTTTTCCGGCTAATTCGTCTCGCGAAGAGCGCTTGGCTTCTACCACCGCCAGCGGTTTGTCGTCCGAGCCAAGCAAGACGTAATCGGCGAACTGGTTTTTTCCGTAAGACTGATCCGGCGTTGCGATTTGCAACAACACTTCTTCCAACAACATTTTACGTTGCTTGGACCAACCGGCTCGCGCGAGCTGGGTGTCGATTAGTTCGGTACGCGTAACAGTTTCTTTGGGAGTTATTATTGCCACAAGCTTCATTTATTAATCAAATTCGAATTTTATTAGTTTTTGATCACAAACTTGATGGCCAGGAGTCAAGATAGGATTTTTAACCCCATAAAGCATGAGGTGGTCTTTCAACTAAGCTCTGTAATCTGGTCCTAGCAGATGGTGAGAGGAGTATATATAACCTAACAGAAGTCGTCTATCGAATCATAATGACATTCAAAATTAAGTTTTTGACATAACAGCGAGAATTTTGATGGATAAAATTGCTGACGGCCGTTTTCGTTGGTCTGATCCCGCTAAATATCGCCATCGATTTATCACAACTGCTGCGCACTGTTTGAGTGCTTTTTCATGCTCTTTGTTTGTGCAAGTATCCCCTGGTCTTGAGTTTTTGAGTCCTTGGTATTCAACAGGATTCCTCTCTGGCGTCCATAAGCGCTGAATTATTGCAATTCTCATAATGAATGGGCAAAGCTGGCATTGCTGTTGCTTAGTTCCTACTCAGTTTCCTTCTTGAAGTCTTTGGCGAAGCTTTATAAAAGACCGGTCAATTTTATTCCATCACCTGGGGTCATAATGAAGAAAAAATCGAATTACAAACCCTCTAAAGATGTAATCAAGCGCAGCTTTTTTCGTAATCTGGCCAATGTGCAGGGCAAGTTTCCTGCTTTAGCCAGCCGCTACGATTATTACATGGCCTTGGCCTTTACTGTCCGGGATATGTTGATGGCGAGGTGGGTAGGCACTGCAAACGAATATACCCGGAGTAAATCGAGGACAGTCGCCTATCTGTCTGCCGAATTTCTGATGGGTCCCCATTTGGCTTCCAATTTGTTGAACCTGGGTATTACCAGCGAAGTTCGCCAGGCGATGGCTGAGTTAGGGCTTAATCTTGATGAATTATTGACCGAAGAACCCGAACCGGGTCTGGGAAACGGTGGTTTGGGACGTTTAGCAGCCTGCTTTCTGGATTCGATGGCAAGCATGGAAATTCCTTCAGTGGGGTATGGCATTCGTTATGAGTTTGGTATTTTTGAACAGGTGATTGTCGACGGTTGGCAGGTGGAGAAAACCGATAAATGGCTTTTCCGGGGTAATCCCTGGGAAATTGTCAGGCCGGAATGGGCGGTGGAAATCAAGCTGGGCGGAAGAACGGAGCGGCATACTAATGAAATAGGCGAGCAGATTGTAAGCTGGATACCGGACTGGGTGGTAAAAGGTGTCCCTTACGATACGCCCATCCTGGGTTACCGTAATAACACGGCTAATACGCTGCGTTTATGGCAGGCAATTGCGCCTGAGTCTTTGAACTTTAGCCGGTTCAATCAAGGTGATTATTACGGTGCGGTAGAGGAAAAAGTGGCTTCAGAAAATCTGACCAAAATTCTTTACCCGAATGACGGTACGTTGCAAGGTAAACAATTGCGTCTGGAGCAACAATATTTCTTTGTTTCCTGTTCATTGCAGGACATGCTGCGGATTATGAAAACACAGAGAATCCGTCTGGATCATTTTCATGAAAAATTTGCCGTACAACTCAATGATACGCATCCGGCGATTGCTATCGCCGAGTTGATGCGCTTGCTGGTTGATGAAAACGGCATGCCTTGGGATATGGCCTGGCAGGTCACGCAAAAAACATTTTCTTATACCAACCATACCTTGTTGCCTGAAGCACTGGAATGCTGGCCAGTGGAAATGATGGAGCAATTATTGCCGAGGATTCTCGAAATAATTTACGAAATCAACCATCACTTTTTGGATCAAGTCAGGGCCGAATGCCTGAACGATAGGGATAAAGTGTTTCGAATGTCATTGATTGATGACTCGAACAAAAGGATGGTGCGTATGGCTCATTTGGCCTGTGTGGGCAGTCATGCGATCAACGGTGTCGCCGAATTGCATACCGAGCTGCTGAAAAACGATGTGCTCAAGGATTTTTATACCTTTTGGCCGGCCAAATTCAGCAATAAAACCAATGGTGTAACGCCACGGCGTTGGCTGGCATTGTGTAATCCCAGGCTGAGCCGGGTCATTACTGAAGCGATTGGCGAAAGCTGGGTCAAAGACTTGAGTTGCCTTGAAAATCTGGAAACCTTTGTTACTGAACCCGGCTTTCTGGATCGCTGGCAGGATGCCAAGCGGGTCAATAAACATGAATTTGCTGTCAGTCTTTACAAACGTACCGGTGTCGGTGTCGACCCCGAATCGATATTTGATGTGCAGGTAAAACGCATCCATGAATACAAACGGCAGCATTTAAACATTCTTTACATTATCAGTTTATACCAGCGCCTGAAAACCGATCCTCATTTTGATTTTCATCCCCGCACCTTTATTTTTGCCGGAAAAGCGGCGCCAGGTTATCACTTGGCCAAGTTGATCATCAAATTGATCAATGCGGTTGGCGAAGTGGTCAATCGTGACCGTGCGACCAAAGACAGACTTAAAGTGGTCTTTTTGCCAAATTTCAATGTCACTAACGGGCAGCAGATTTATGCCGCGGCGGAAGTGTCTGAGCAGATTTCCACCGCAGGAAAAGAAGCATCCGGTACCGGGAATATGAAATTTGCGATGAACGGCGCCATGACCTTAGGTACTCTGGATGGCGCAAATATTGAAATTCGTGAAGAAGTCGGTGCGGAAAACTTTTTCCTGTTCGGTCATACCGATGGGGAAGTGAAAGCGTTGTGGAAAGAAGGTTATACGCCTTACGATTATTACTTGAAAAACCCCGCTATAAGAAGTGCGATTGATTTGATCAATAACGGTTTCTTTTCTCACGGCAATACAGAAATGTTTCGCGATTTGACCAATAACCTGCTGTACAGTGATCCTTATCAGGTTTTTGCTGATTTTGATGCTTACACAAGCTGTCAGGATGAAGTTGATTTGGCTTACCGTGATGTTGCGCGCTGGCAAACGATGTCTGTGCTGAATACGGCTCGGTCAGGGAAGTTTTCTTCTGATCGAACGATCGCTGAATATTGTCAGGATATTTGGAAGGTCAAATCCATCCCTATTGATACCCCGCAACTGGATCCCTTCAGACTGGGATAAAGAGGGGGTTTGCGAATTTTAAGACGGGCAAAAAAAAGCGGCCAAATAGGCCGCTAAAAAAGAAGGATATATAAGCTCTTAAAACAGCAAAGAAGATAACTTTAAGAGTTGCTAATATTCTAAACGTCCTGCTTCGGTTTGAAAATGTGTCAAATTGTCGCGTGACAGTCTGACGCAGGCATCACAGGTGATTACTTAGCCGGGCAAAATCGAGTAAGGACAAGTTTTCGGCCCGGGCGGAAGGATCTATTCCCAATTCAATAAAGACTTCTTCACTCATCAGCTTTTTTAATGAATTACGAATGGTTTTGCGGCGCTGGGAAAATGCATGTGCGACCAGGGATTTGAAGTTTTCAATAGATGCTAATTCCACGGGTGGTTTTGCGTGAGGCACCAGCCGGATAATGGCTGAAGTCACTTTAGGGATAGGATCGAAACATTCAGGCGGCACATCAAATAAATGTTCGGCTTCGCAGTAATATTGCAGCATGACGCTTAAGCGGCCGTAGCTTTTGCTGTTCGGAGTCGCGCAAATTCGGTCCACGACTTCTTTTTGCAGCATGAAGTGCATGTCGCTGATACAGGAAGGATAGTTAAGCAAATGAAACAATAACGGTGTTGAAATGTTATAAGGCAGATTGCCTATCAATCGATATTTTTCATTGTTTTTGACCAGGGATGAAAAATCAAATTGCAGCGCATCGGCGCTGTGAATATTTAAATTTTCGGCATTGGCGAATTGCTTGGTGAGCAATACGACCAGATCTCTGTCCAGTTCCACGACATCCAGCGTCCCGGCTTTTTCCAGCAAAGGCTTTGTCAATGCGCCTTGCCCTGGACCTATTTCTACCCAGTGTTCCCCGTTATGCATCTGAAGACAGGACAGAATATTCGAGATGATGGAGTGATCGGTCAAAAAGTTTTGACCGAAACGTTTACGCGCCTTGTGTGCCATATTAATCCGATGGGTAAGCAGGCGTCAGGGTTAACGCTGTCTGCAATGCATAGACAAGACTGGACTCATCGGCCAGTCCGGTTCCCGCTAAATCCAGTGCCGTACCATGATCAACAGAAGTTCTGATGATGGGCAGCCCCAACGTGATATTGACGGCCTTGCCAAAGCCCTTATATTTAAGAACAGGCAAGCCCTGGTCATGATACATCGCCAGAACTGCATCGGCATTGTCTAAATATTTGGGGGTAAATACGGTATCTGCCGGTAAAGGACCCTGAAGATTTAAACCGTGCTGGCGCAGATTTTCGATAACAGGTTCTATGATCTCTTTTTCCTCGCTGCCCAAATGACCATTCTCACCGGCATGAGGATTAAGCCCGCAGACCACTATTCGCGGGTTGGCGATGCCAAAGCGGCTGCGCAGATCCTGATCCAGTATCCTTATGACGGTTCTTAAGCGCGCATGAGTAATCATCTCGCTGACTTTAGACAAGGGAATATGAATGGTGACCAGAGCGACTCTTAGCCCTTCGGTGGCCAGCATCATGACCGGTTGTCCTCCGGTGATTTCGGCAATATATTCGGTATGTCCGGTAAAAGCGATTCCGGCATCATTAATAATGCCCTTGTGGACAGGCCCTGTGACCAGCGCAGAAAAAAGGCCTTCTACGCAGCCTCGTGTAGCCCGGTCAATCGATTTCAAAACATAGCGACTGTTTTCTTTATCCAGCAGGCCTGTTTTTGCTGGTTTGATCATTTTGATCGGCAAAATGGTCAGCTCTCCTGCTTTCTGGCAAACAGCGGGCGCGTCGGCGTCAAATTGCTTTATTTCAACCGGCAATCCTAATTGTGCGGCTCGTTCACGCATCAACTCGGTATCGGCGACACAAATGATCTGGCAGTCATGGGGCGTTTGAATAAGTTTCAGCACTAAATCGGGACCGATTCCGGCCGGTTCGCCTGGCGTTAGGGCAATACGCCTGATTGTGTTGGATGCTTCCATGTGATTTTGCAAAAGGCTGAATTGTACCGTAAGGATCAAGCCTAAGAAAGTTTCGGGTATTGATACTTCACGTTGTTAAGATTTTATACAAACGAAGTTATGTGCTATTTTTTGTAAGCATATGATTACACTTTGTAGTCATTTTGGCGAAGTATAAAAAGAAAATTGTAAAAACTGCTAAGCTTATTAATCAAAATCTGATCAGTAAATCAGTTATGAGTTTTGCTAAAACGGTCATCAAATCCAAATCTGCTTCAGATCAAAAAGGCTTAATTGATAAGCCATTTTTGCCTCGAATATGCAGGGCTTTTTTCCCTTTGAGGATATTATTCTTAGACACACCTATGACAAATGGAAAAAATATAATTGGTGTACGCTTAGGGTTATTAGTTACCTCTTATCCAAAATATGTCTTACTCACCGTTCTGCTTATCACCGGAATCGCCGGTATCGGTTTGACTTGTTTGCAATTTAACAGCGATTACCGTGTTTACTTTAAGTCAGATAGTCCCGAATTGCTGGCTTTTAATGAAATACAATCCACTTTCAGCAAAACGGATAATGTTCTGTTTATCGTTTCTTCCCGCTCCGGTAATTTGTTTACCGCCGTTTCGCTTAAAGCCATCAAGGAGTTGACTGATGCGGCATGGCGTATTCCTTACTCCATACGCGTTGATTCATTAGCCAACTATCAAAGAACTACGGCAAATCACGATCAGATGAATGTGGCTAATTTGATTGCCGATGCCGGTCAGCTGACCGCTGTTCAGATTGCTGATATCAAAAATGTGGCGCTTAACGATCCTCGTCTTGTCAATCGGCTGATTTCAAGGCAAGGCGATGTGACCGGGGTGAATGTGACCTTTCAGTTGCCCAAAGAAAATGCAGCTCAAACTATGGATATAGTGAATCAAGCCAGGGATATGGCACGGGTTTTGGAGGCTGGTAATTCTGACCTCAAGATTTATCTGAGCGGCATGGTAGTGATGAATGATGCGTTTATTGAATCAGTGATAGATGATGGCAAAATATTAGCGCCATTGATGTATATCATTCTGGTCTTCGTTCTTTATGTTTGTGTCAAGAACTGGAGCATCATTTTCGCCACTGTTTTATTGGTTTTTTTAACATTACTTTCAACTTTAGGCATTACCGGTTGGCTGGGTTGGGAGTTGACGTCTACCTCTATAGCCGCCCCTACCATTATTTTGACCGTTGCTGTCGCCGATTGTGTACATATTGCGGTTTCGCAGCTGCATTTTATCGAAAAGGGCGAAGCAAGGCTTGCAGCCATGCGGGAAAGCTTGAGGATTAACTTTGAGCCGGTATTTTTGACTAATCTGACCACAGCTGTCGGATTTCTCAGTATGAATTTCAGTGATTCGCCTCCCTTCCGAGATTTAGGCAATATCGTCAGTTTGGGCGTATTCATTTCCTGGGTTTTGGCGCTAGTTTTTTTTCCTGCCATCCTATGTGTGCTTCCGTTTAAGGCCTCCAGGAAAAGCCGGGGCAAGACCCAATTTATGCCTCGATTAGCTGAGTTTGTCATCCGCTATAAAAATAAAGTCATCCTGTATTTAGGCGTATTTACGCTGCTGATGCTCGGTTTTACCCCTATCAATCAATTTAACGATGAGTTTATCAAGTATTTTGACGAGGCAATGGACTTTAGACAGGGGACCGATTTTTTGGCAGAGCATATGGGTGGTTTATACACTCTGGAAGTAGCAATTCATGCCAATTCCGAAGGTGGGATCAATGATCCGGTTTTCTTGCAAAAACTGGATTTATTGTCGGTCTGGCTAAGCCAGCAACCTGAAGTAAAACATGTAAATACTCTTTCAGAAATTTACAAGCGCCTCAATATGAATATGCACGGTGATGATCCGGCTTATTACAAGTTACCCGAGGAACGTAATCTTGCCGCTCAGTATTTATTGCTGTACGAAATGTCATTGCCTTATGGATTGGATTTGAACGATCAGGTCAATATTTCAAAGTCGTCCGTGCGTACGATTGCCACGTTGGCTAATCTCAGCTCTATCAAAATGTTAGAGCTGGAAAGTAAAATTAAAGCGTGGCAGCTGGTTAATATGCCTGAAGTAAGCATGTCGATGGCCAGTCCCATTTTGATGTTTGCCCACGTGGGTAAAACCAACATAGGCCAAATGATTTCAGGCAGTATGCTGGCCTTTGTTCTAATATCGATAATGCTTATACGGGCATTTGGTTCGCTTAAACTGGGATTGATCAGTCTGATTCCGAATCTGGCGCCAGCCGCCATCGCATTCGGTTTATGGGCGCTGATAGACGGAATGGTCGGTTTGAGTTTATCTGTCGTCATGGCAATGACGCTGGGGATTGTGGTCGACGATACCGTCCATTTTATGAGTAAGTACCGCAGAGCCCGAATTGAGTTGGGTCATGACTCTGAAGACGCTGTTCGCTTTGCGATGTCATCCGTAGGTCAGGCAATGTGGGTGACTACGGCGGTTTTAGTTTGCGGTTTTTTAGTACTGAATTTATCTCATTTCACAATGAATTCCACTATGGGATTAATGTCGGCACTGACCATAGCGGTTGCACTGATCATGGATTTATTACTGTTACCGGCCTTACTTATCAAAATGGATAGCTGGAGTTTCAAACGGTAAATTCAATAGGTTAATTATCGATATCGAGCTCTTTAATTTTGCGGGTTAACGTGTTCCGCCCATAACCTAACATCTTGGCTGCTTCGTGTCGTCTGCCTCCCGAGTGATTTAATGCCGCTTTAATCAGAATGGTTTCAATCGTGGGAATGGTATGTTTGGCAATATCACTATCGCCGCGTTGTAGCTGAAGTTCTATGCTTTTACTGAGCAGCATCTGCCAGTTATCTTCATGCGCTTTTGTTTCGTCGCGGGTATTCAACAGCTCAGGCGGCAATTCGTTTTTATGAATCTCGCGTCCGGATGCCATGACGGTCAACCATCTGCACAGATTTTCCAATTGTCTGACATTACCGGGCCAGTCAAGTGTCTTAAGAAACTGTTCGGTTTCCGGTTTTAAAACCTTTAATTCAGTATTCAGTTCGGTTGCCGCTTGGCTTAGAAAATGCTGCATCAGTAAAGGAATATCTTCACGCCGCTCTCTAAGCGGCGGAATATGAATGCGGATGACATTTAAGCGGTGAAATAAATCTTCACGAAATCGCCCTTGAGCGACCAGTGCTTCAAGATTTTGATGCGTTGCCGCGATGATACGCACATCCACTTTTATTGAAGAATGAGCCCCTACCGGATAAAACTGGCCGTCAGCCAGCACCCTGAGCAAGCGCGTTTGAAGTTCGGCGGGCATGTCGCCTATCTCATCAAGAAACAGAGTGCCATTATTGGCTTGTTCAAAACGCCCTGAGCGGCGGGATTGAGCGCCTGTAAATGCGCCTTTTTCGTGACCGAACAGTTCCGATTCCATCAAATCCTTAGGGATAGCCGCCATGTTTAAGGCGATAAACGGATTTCCGGCTCGGGGGCTATGCCTGTGTAGCGCTTTGGCAACCAATTCTTTGCCGGTGCCGGATTCGCCGTTAATCATTACCGTGATGTGAGAACGGGCCAGCCTGCCTATCGCTCTGAAAACTTCCTGCATGGCAGGAGCTGCCCCGATGATTTCAGGAGTGGCTTCGCTAGGCAGCTGTTCTTTGGCTGTCGCATGTTGTTTGGCATGGGCGCAGGCACGTTGGGCAACCTCGACAATTTCTTTTATATCGAAAGGCTTGGGCAGGTACTCAAATGCGCCGCTATGAAATGCTGAGACAGCGCTTTCCAAGTCCGAATGAGCTGTCATGACAATCACGGGTAGTTCAGGGTGCGATTCCTGAACTTTCTTGAGTAATTGCAGACCGTCGATTCCCGGCATGCGTATGTCAGTTATCAATGCATTCGGTAAATCGGTTTTCAGCGCTTCCAACAGAGGTGATCCGTTAGAAAATGTCCGGGTGGTTATTGAAGCTTTTTGTAAAGCCTTCTCCAAAACCCAACGTATGGATTTATCGTCATCTACAATCCAGACTGTGCCTGAATTATCCATTGTGACTCTCCAGTGGCAGATAAATTGAAAAAACGGTATGGCCGGGCTGGCTTTCGCACTCAATCAAGCCGTCGTGCTGGTTAATCAGCGATTGAGCGATGGATAGTCCAAGACCGGTCCCGTCCGGTCTGCCCGTAATCATGGGGTAAAATATTTTACTCATCATGTCTTTATTGATGCCGGGACCATCATCAATGATATCGATTCTTGCGGTGAGTTTGTTTCGCTTGCGACCTATTGTCATTTGCCTGCAAATGCGGCTCTTGATTGTTAACGTGCCGGCATTATCCATCGCCTGAATGGCATTTCTGGCGATATTCAATATGGCCTGAATAAGCTGGTTTTTATCGGCATGTATATCCGGAATACTGGGGTCATAATCATGCTGAATAGTAATTTTACCGTTGGATTCCGCGAGCAGAAGCTGACGAACCCGTTCAAGCACTTCATGGATATTCAGCTGAGTTTTAATAGGCAGTTTATTGGGGCCCAGCATCCGGTCCATTAAGCTTTGTAGCCGGTCTGATTCAGCAATGATTATGTGCGTGTATTCTTTCAATTCCGGATCTTCCAGTTCAAGATCCAGCAATTGAGCTGCCCCTCTTAACCCGCCCAGGGGGTTTTTAATTTCATGAGCAAGCCCTCTGACCAGCATTCTCGCGGTAGTCTGTTGCGCCATTATTTGTTCTTCCTTTGAGATTCGCAGGTGTCGGTCCAATTGTTGTAATTCAACAATAATCTCGTTAACCTGATCATTAACGAGCAAAGGAGTTGCACTAAAGTTGACAGTTACATGTTGATTCTGAAAATCCAGCGTCAATTCACGATCCACCAGAGGTTCATCCATATTTAGGCACATGCGAAGGTTCAGTTGCTGATCTTCATCTACATACTTAAGCAAATCGTCTGCATGACTGCCCAACAAATGACGCGCACTGTCTGCGAACATGATTTCGCCGGCTGTGTTGATATAGATCAGGACAAGTTCCCGGTTAAATAACAAGATGGCTTCATTCAGGTGTTCAAGAATTCGTTTGTACACAATGTTTATCGGTAGGGGCTGATAGTCGTTCAATAAATAAAAGCAATTTGCAGGCCAGATATATTTACACGGCCTTGATTGCTGGTTTGGCGATTAAAGAGATTTAGCTCGAAATTTTTATAACCAAAAAGATGCAATTCGGCACCTTCCTCTAAAGCGATAGCATTGCCTGTTTAATTTTCATAAAATACTGATAAAACAATGGTATAAGACTTTAATGGTGGCTGCAAAATGCGGCTATTATAAAGCCGGTTGAATATAACGGTGCAGCAGTGAACCGAAATGTTACCTGAATGCGGGGATTGAAAAGTTATAATTTTGGGATATTGCCCAAGTTTGATGCGGCGGAATAAAAAACGCCCCATTATGGGGCGTTTTACTTTGGATTGCGTTGGTATAAACCAAACCGCAGATGCAGAGATTAATTACAAGCTATAGTACATATCAAATTCAACAGGATGAGTACTCATGCGCAGGCGAGTGACATCTTCCATTTTTAATGCAATATAGCCATCGATCGCATCGTCGGTAAATACACCGCCACGCGTCAGGAATTCACGGTCTTTGTCCAATGCATCCAACGCTTGGTCAAAAGAGTGGCAGACTTGTGGTATTGCTTTTTCTTCTTCAGGCGGCAGATCATACAAGTCTTTATCCATCGCATCGCCAGGATGAATTTTATTTTGAATTCCGTCCAGGCCGGCCATTAACATACCGGCAAAGGCCAGATAAGGATTTGCAGTCGAGTCAGGGAAGCGGACTTCGATACGGCGTCCTTTTGGATTTGAAATGAATGGAATACGGATGGATGCAGAACGGTTACGAGCAGAATAAGCTAGCATAACCGGTGCTTCAAATCCTGGTACAAGACGTTTGTAGCTGTTGGTTGACGCGTTGGTCAAAGCATTTAAGGCTTTTGCATGCTTGATGATTCCGCCTATGTAGAACAATGCCGTTTCAGATAAGCCGCCGTACAGGTCGCCGCTGAATAAGTTGACACCGCCTTTGGCCAAAGATTGGTGAACGTGCATGCCGCTGCCATTGTCGCCGACAATAGGTTTAGGCATAAATGTTGCGGTTTTTCCATAAGCGTGAGCAATGTTGGCAATCACGTATTTTAATTCCAGCACTTCATCCGCTTTTTTGACCAGGGTATTGAATCTGACGCCAATTTCACATTGACCGGCAGTTGCCACTTCATGGTGATGTACTTCAACAGTTTGGCCCATTTCTTCCAGAGTCAAGCACATTGCAGAACGCATATCCTGCATGGAATCAACCGGAGGAACGGGAAAATAACCGCCTTTAACGCCTGGACGATGCCCCATGTTGCCGTCTTCGTAGGCTTTTTCTGAGTTCCAGCCGGCTTCAGAAGAATCAATCTTAAACGACGCGCCGGAGATGTCTGCTGACCAGCGGACATCGTCAAATACGAAAAATTCGTTTTCAGGACCAAAAAAAGCAGTATCAGCAATGCCCGTAGATTTCAGGTAGGCTTCTGCACGTTTGGCGATAGAGCGGGGATCGCGCTCATAACCTTGCATGTTATTGGGTTCGATAATGTCACAACGCAAAATTAGTGTTGAATCATCAAAGAATGGGTCCATCACAGCGCTGGAAGGGTCCGGCATCAGGATCATGTCGGATTCGTTGATCCCTTTCCAGCCTGCAACCGAGGAGCCATCAAACATTTTGCCTTCTTCGAAAAGATCTTCGTCGATATCTTTGGCTGGAAAAGTCACGTGCTGCTCTTTACCTCGGGTATCGCAAAAACGAAAATCCACGAATTTAACTTCATTTTCTTGAATCATTTTAAGAACGTTAGCTACAGACATGTAGATTGTCTCCTGGGTTTGTTGTTGAGTAATGGGTTAAAGCTTACAGGGCATAACAATATCATTTTTCTATCTTAATGGCTAAAAAAGCCTTGCCGCTGTAAGCTTTTCGACGATTAAATAATGTGGCGATAAGCCGTTTAATTTATTGGTATCGTAATGATGCGAACGGCCTGCCATTCTCTTTGATCTATCGCCACTGTTTTGATCAATCAAGCGCATGCTTCATACAAAAAATCTATCCTGCATTTTCGCCTTGAAGCATCCAAAAGTGAATTTATAGAAAATTGAATTTCTTATACCTGTTTATTAGTTGGTTTGAAGAGCGATCTTGCTTTTCAAAAAATTAACTTTATGGATTGCGCCAGTTATGGCACTCCATCACTATTATTTAAAGCATTTCATGTGCCAGAAATTTAAATAGTTGTTAGAAAAGGATTTAAATGGTGCGTTGGTAGCTGTGTATTTTGTTAGCGCACCACAATGAGTCGTTATTGCTGTATTTTCGCACCATAATCGATCGCATGACCTGTGCTTTAGGGGGTCGATTATTTTTTATGCAAAGAAAAGAGCCGTCGAATTTGGTTGGCACAATCCATGCAAAAGGAAGATTGAGTTTTTGTCAACTTAACACGAGGCACACATATGAAACTGATTACAGCAGTTGTTAAGCCCTTCAAGTTGGATGATGTCCGTGAGGCATTATCCGAAATGGGGGTGTCAGGCGTGACGGTTACCGAAGTAAAAGGATTCGGCCGTCAGAAAGGTCATACTGAGTTATACCGAGGTGCGGAGTACGTAGTCGATTTTCTGCCCAAAGCAAAAGTGGAAGTTGCGATCGGCGATGATAAAGTCGATGCAGCGGTTGAAGCTATTACCAAAGCGGCAAACACTGGAAAAATTGGGGATGGAAAAATTTTTGTGAGCAACCTCGAGCAAGTGGTCCGGATTCGAACCGGAGAAACTGGCGAAGAAGCCCTTTAGTCTGAGACAGGAGAAACGTGGTGGATAAATTAACAGAACTGAGTTACGCATTAGATACGTTCTATTTGCTGATAAGCGGTGCCTTTGTAATGTGGATGGCGGCTGGGTTTGCCATGCTTGAGGCTGGGTTAGTCAGAGCAAAAAATACAACAGAAATTCTTACCAAAAACGTGGTTTTGTATGCAATTGCCTGCATCATGTATATGTTGTGCGGATATAACCTGATGTATCCCGGTGAGGCTGTCAACAGCGTATGGCCTGGTATCGAATTTTTATTGAGCAATATTGATAATGAAGCTGCCGAAGTCATTTCGGTCAATAATGATACAGACGACGACAATAATGTTGTCTATTCTAAAATGGCTGACTTTTTCTTTCAGGTAGTCTTTGTCGCGACAGCCATGTCGATAGTCTCCGGTGCGGTGTGCGAACGGATGAAATTGTGGGCCTTCCTGGGATTTTCTGTCGTCATGACTGGCTTTATTTACCCCATACAAGGTTACTGGAAATGGGGTGGCGGTTTTCTGGACACCTTGGGATTTTTTGATTTTGCAGGCTCCGGTGTTGTGCATTTATGCGGTGCCAGTGCTGCATTAGCCGGTGTTCTCTTGCTGGGTCCAAGAAAAGGGAAATACGGTGAAAACGGAGTTATTTACCCCATTCCGGGCTGTAACATGCCTTTGGCAACCTTAGGTACGTTGATTTTGTGGATGGGCTGGTTTGGTTTTAACGGTGGTTCAGAACTGATTATATCCAATGTCTCAGAAGCCAATACGGTTGCCAAAGTTTTTGTTAACACCAATGCAGCCGCCGCTGCTGGTGTGGTGGCGGCTTTAATCACCGCACACATGATGTTTGGTAAGGCTGATTTATCCATGATTTTAAACGGCGCATTGGCAGGTTTGGTTGCGATTACTGCCGATCCGGCCAGTCCCAGCACACTACTGTCTACAGGCATTGGTTTTGTTGCCGGTGGCCTTGTTGTGGTTGCCATTGTCACTATTGATAAGCTCAGAATCGATGATCCTGTCGGTGCCATATCGGTTCATGGTATATCGGGTATATTAGGTTTACTTGCGGTTTGTTTATCAAATGAAGAATCAACACTGTCGGCTCAATTAATTGGCATCGCTACGATTTTTGGCTTTGTATTCACTGCCAGTTTAGCCATGTGGTTCCTGCTGAAGTCAACTATGGGTATCAGGGTCTCTTCTGAAGATGAATACCAAGGTGTGGATTTCTCCGAGTGTGGTATGGAAGCTTATCCTGAGTTTACTTCCGAAGGCAGTAAGTAACGGACAGAATAGTAAAACAACAGGGCGGGCGCAGACGGCGCCCGTTTTTTATAAGCAGCTATTGATGGAATGATAAATTTTTTTGGGTATCTGCTAACCCTCTCCCGTTTTGTTAGATGTAGGTGCTTGATTTCAAAGGACGCATGAATTCGTCCCTGTTCCAGAAGCCTGTTCAATCAAAGCCTAAGCCTAATAAAACTAAAGGGGTGAGCAGATACAATAAAGGTATTGACGATCCAGTGTTTCCGGAAATTCAATACAATTTCTTACATACTTTACAATGAGACGGGATACACTCGGCTTAGGACAGATAGCAGAGTCTGTTTTGTTTTTGAAATCCTTCGGGGATAGACTAACTTTTTCAATTGTTTAGAGAATAAAAATGAAATTAATTACAGCAATTATCAAACCTTTCAAGTTAGATGACGTTAGAGAAGCGCTTTCCGAAATAGGTGTTGCCGGTGTAACGGCAACTGAAGTAAAAGGCTTTGGCCGTCAGAAAGGCCACACCGAGTTATATCGCGGCGCCGAGTATGTGGTCGATTTTCTTCCCAAGGTTAAACTCGAAATCGCGGTAACTGATGAAGTGGTTGACCAAGCGATAGAGGCAATTGTCAAATCAGCCAACACCGGAAAAATTGGTGATGGCAAGATTTTCGTATCCGCTTTGGAGCAAGTAATCAGGATCAGAACCGGAGAAACCGGAAGCGATGCCATTTAGGCACGTGAATAGATAACTTCCAAAACTGACTTGCCTTTTTTACAACATCATTGTTGCTTAAACGGTTGCATAGATTTCTATGGGCCTGTTTTCGCGCCTTGAACATGAATATAAATACGGTCTTATTTGCGTTAGTTATTTTATTTCAGTCCCTTGGCATCTTTGATTCACTTACCTTAATCAGCATATTTGATGAGGAGGTCACATCGAATAGGCTAACAATCATTTAAAGCCGGATTTGTTTTTTGATTTGAAAAACGCATAGCCGCGCTTAGAGGAAGCTATGAAATCCTATAATAATAATTATTTAATTTTTCTCTTATGGGCTTTGCCCGGTTTAGTTAGTGCGGATGAGTTAAACCCGAGCAACACCGCTTGGGTTTTAACCTCTACCGCTTTCGTGCTGTTTATGACATTACCTGGTTTGTCGCTTTTTTACGCTGGATTGGTAAGAAGCAAAAATGCGCTTTCGGTTTTGATGCAATGTTTTGCGATTACCTGTGTCGTTTCTTTACTCTGGCTTGCCGGTGTTTACAGTCTTATATTTTCTGATGGTGGTGAATGGCAGGAAATTATTGGCGGTACCAGTAAATTCTTTATGCCGGAGTTGGGAACGTCATCAATGACAGGGGATATTCCTGAAACTGTATTTTTTATGTTTCAGATGACCTTCGGTATTATTACTCCAGCGCTAATTGTGGGTGCTTACGCAGAGAGAATGAAATTCTCCGCGATGCTCTGGTTTAGCAGTTTGTGGCTGGTTATCGTGTATATGCCAATTTGTCACTGGATTTGGGGCGGCGGTTGGCTGGCCGATATGGGGGCTATGGATTTTGCAGGCGGCATTGTTATTCATGTCAATGCTGGTATTGCATCTCTTGTCTCGGCATTGGTCATTGGAAATCGAAAAGGTTTTCCAACCACAGCGATGCCGCCACATAACATGACTATGGTGGTTACCGGTGCAGGTATGTTGTGGGTGGGGTGGTTTGGATTTAATGGCGGCAGCGCCCTTAAAGCTGATGGCTCGGCAGGAATGGCTATTATAGTTACCCATATCGGTGCGGCGGCAGGTTCATTGACCTGGATGTTCATTGAATGGGTCAGGTTTGGCAAGCCCAGTGTGTTGGGAATAGTCACAGGAATGGTTGCGGGGCTGGGAACTATAACGCCTGCATCCGGATTTGTTGGTCCTGCAGGTGCCTTGGTCATCGGAATAACAGCCGGAGTGGTTTGTTTTTGCGCTACCCAGATCGTCAAACGTAAATTAAAAATTGACGACTCGTTAGATGTGTTTCCCGTTCATGGTGTAGGCGGAATTGTCGGGTCTTTACTGACCGGTGTGTTTGCAGCCACCAGTTTGGGCGGACTGGGTCTGGCGGAGGGTGTCTCCATTTTTGATCAAGTCAAGGTTCAGGCTTTGGCCGTTTTAGTCACAATAGGCTGGAGCGCCTTATTCAGTTACCTTATCTTGAAAGCGATTGAATGGACAATGGGTCTTCGCGTCACAAAAGATGAGGAGGAACAAGGCCTTGATATCGTGATGCACGAGGAAACGGGGTATCACAATTTGTAGTTCACACTCCTAAATAACTCTTTGTTCTGAAGAGTTCTGTGCAGGGACGCACTGTCCATCAGCATTGCCTAAATTTTCTCCTATCCCTGTTGCTATGCATAAGCGGGACAGTTTATGAGTGATTCATTTATAGTGTTGTAAGCTATTTTAATGAGTGACTTGTTGTTATCTTTCAATTTGAAAGATTCCCGGATATAAACCAATGTTAAGGGCTAAAATAACTAGCTTTAGATCTCTATTCGATCAAGGTATTGAGCTTTTTGCCAGACTTGATTTAAGCGTCTTTCAGGATTTTAGAGGTGTTAAGCAGTGCATTTTTTTGAATCAGGCATGGTAAAAAAACTCATAAAACCTACATTGATCACACTGGCCCTTGTGGCTTTTTATGCTGTGTCGGGGTTTTTTATCTTACCGGCATTATTGAAAATGCAACTTCCAGGATTGATCCACGATGCTACTGGTCGTCATGCCTCAGTTGAAAAGATTGCTTTTAATCCTTTTGATTTTTGTCTGGAAATTCAAGGGTTCACCTTGCAAGAAACTGATGGTCAGGCATTTGTTGCATTCGATAGGCTGTACACCGATTTGGCTGTATTCACTTCGATTAGACATATTGGCTTGGTCATTGATACATTTCAGCTAGATAAACCGTTTCTCAGGGTTGCTAAAAATCAAAAAGGAATTTTTAATTTCGATGATCTTGGCTCGGACACTCAAGAGGAAAAGGACGCATCGGAAGGTTTATTTCCTGTAAAGATTCATCAATTGAATTTGTCGGCTGGTTCGGCACTTTGGGAACATGCCCGGGCCAATGGAGTGGAAAAAGAAACCCTGCAGCCCATTAATCTGAAACTGTTGGAATTATCAACATTTCAGGATAATCCTGCCAATCTTGAACTCAACATGGCTTTTTCTTCGGGAGCAACTTTACAGTGGTCAGGCGAAGCCAGCCTTAATCCGATTCATTCCAAAGGGCTGATCAAACTCGAAAAGGCCGATTTATTCCGAATAGCCACCTTGTTTCTTCAGGATTTGCCGGGTGTCATGCTGGAAAAGGGTCAGCTGGCAGTTTCAGCTGCTTATCTATTGAATTATGACAATCGGGTTTTGCAACTGGACGCCCCGGAAACAAAAATTGATCTAGAAAGCTTTAAATTAACGGTTAATGATCAGGGGGGCGGCCAAACTCGTATTTTGAATGACAAAATGAATCTTCAGGCAGGGCTCGTTTTGCGATCAGAAGAAAAAGGATTGTCTCTGCAAAGCAAAAATACGCGGCTGGAAATGGATAACATGGATGTAAGCGGAAAAGATATGCCCTTAATCAAGGTTAAACACCTCGATTGGAATACCCATTTGGCTGTTGAGCAGTCTGCAGATCAGCTAAAACTGAGTGCCGGGCAAAATCAGATTAATCTGGCTGAAGTGGGTTTATTTCACCATGATGGATTAAAGCATTTTCCGGCTATTACGATAAGGTCGCTTAAGTCACAAAGCGAGTTTGCATTTGATGATGCCAATCAGGTTTTGAATTATTCGATATCGGCAGGTACAGCCGATCTTAAATCACTGGTGATAACCGATCCCGGTCAGAATTCTAAGGTGGTGACTGTTCCAACACTCGCAGTTCAGGGAATAACTGTGGAAGGGGGCAAGCAACGCGTCAAGCTGGCAAAAATTGACACAGCAAATGCGACACTTAATACCTGGTTAAACGAGGACGGCACGTTTAATTTGCAAAACCTGTTTGTTGTAAAGGGCACTGATAAAGAAACATCCCGCATTGCGGAAAGCGGCAATAGCAGTCAACCAGCGTGGCAGATTGCTGTAGATGATTTGGTAATTAACGATTATCAGGTCAGTTTTGCAGATAGAAATCAAAACAAACCTCTAGCCGTTGAACTTTCAGATTTAAATCTTCAGGTTAAAGGTTTTGATACGCTGAAAACGACAGCGCTACCTATCGATTTTAAAGCGCAGATTAACAAGTCCGGAAAGGTCAGTATTGCCGGAGATGCTGTTTTGGATCCTTTCTCAGCTGATTTCTCAGTGGCTCTTGACAACTTGCATTTGAAAGGATTTCAACCTTATTTAGAGCAGTTTGCGAAATTGGATATTATCGATGGGGGGCTCTCTACCGATGGGAGTCTTTCTTTAGCCTTGACTCCTTCCGGCGAACTGGATTTGAAATATAACGGTAATGCCAATGTCGACAGTTTGTTGCTGCGTGATCAAAAACAGCATCGAGACTTTGTTAAATGGGAAAATCTGCATTTGACAAAAATCAATGTAGATTTACTCAAGCAGCACTATTTCCTTAAGGATGTGCTTTTTGATAGGCCTTACATACGGTTGCTCATCAAAAAAGAAGGGGGAACCAATTTCGATGATGTTATTGCCGATAACACGGATGCTAGCAGTGCAGCGCCTTCTTCAGAAAAGATGAAGGCAAAGCCAAAAAATTCACCGGTCTTCAAAATTGGTGCGATTCAACTCAAGGACGGGATGTCCGATTTTGCCGATTACTCATTGATACTGCCCTTTGTTACCAAAATGACCCGGCTTAACGGGAATCTGCAGGGGCTTTCTTCCGACAAAGGTGCGACGGCAAAATTGAATTTGGACGGCAAAGTTTACGATTTAGCGAAAGTCGATATTGATGGTCAATATGCCCTTGATTCCGGTGATTCGGCTGTCGAGCTTAAATTCGAGGATATGCCTTTACCGTTGGTGACGCCTTACATGGCAGAATTTGCAGGTTATAAAATTGAAAAAGGCCAGATGTCGTTGGATTTGAAATACACCATCAAGGACAACAAACTCGTAGCAGAAAATAAGCTGTTCATAGATCAGTTTACTTTGGGTGAAAAAGTGGACAACCCAAAAGCGGTGTCTTTGCCTTTAGAGCTAGCCATTACCCTGATGAAAGATGGTGATGGAAAAATCAATCTTGAGTTGCCTATATCCGGTAGTCTGGATGATCCTCAATTCAGTGTCAGCTCGCTGGTTTTCAAAGCGCTGGGCAATGTGATAGGCAAAATTGCTTCAGCGCCTTTTAAGATGCTTGCTTCGCTGGTCAATTTTGGCAGTGATGAAGATCTCAGTATGATCGGTTTTAGTGAAGGTAACCCTGATCTGCCTGATCATGAAAAGATGAAACTTGATGCGATTGCCAAAGCATTAATCAGTAAACCGACGCTCAGTCTGGAAGTCAAAGGGGCCGCTTTTCAGGATTTGGATTGGCCGGCAATGCGCGACGAAGCCTTGAAAGATCAGCTGAAAAAAATCAAAGCCAAGGAATTGCGCACAAAAGGGGAAAGAACCCGTTCAGAATACATTGAGCTTTCTGAAGATGAATACAAACGATTATTAGCGCAACAGTTTATTGAGAAATTCCCATCATTGGCTGATGTTTCAATTTTTGGAACACCGAGGCTCAAAGAGGGCGAAAGTGGCGATTTTTATGAGGTTGCCAGGCAAAAACTTGAGGCGCTTTTACCTCCGGAAGAACAACGGTTAAATGACCTTGCGGTATTACGCGCCGGTAATGTAGCAAAATATCTGCAGGAGGCGGGTATAGCCAGTAACCGGGTATTTTTACTGGCAACCGAACTTGATCCTGAAAGGAGTGAGCCCGGGGTTAATGTGAAGTTGTCAATTAGATGATCTTTTTAGGCAATCAGGCTGGCGCAGGCCGTATTAGGCCTGCTAGCAATTCACAGCTATTTGATGAGGCAGTTCTATTTCGGGCAACCTTCCAATTTAAGGATGCTATAACCTTTGGTATCGATTTCATTGCGTATATCCGTAGGCGCTTCTGCACTATGGCAAAATACACAATTGGTTTGATTGACGATAGCGTCTGATTCACCGATGCTGGCTAACCATTCTTTTGCATAGGTGATGGCCATCTCAGGGTCTTTATTATCGAGCACAACATCGAAGTGCATTATCCGGCCCTTGACTGTTTTAGCATAAGTATCAAAAACATGAGACATTGACATAAGCGGTACTAAGCTCCTAAAAAAAGACCGGCAAAGTGCCGGCCTTGAGTCGCAAGAATCTGAGGAATCGTGTTCCGTCCTGGATATGAAAAAAGGTGGCAAAAAGCCATTTAGTTTCGAATCGAAACAGGGCATAATGTATTTTAATTCCATTTCATTTGTCAACTGAGTAATAAAAATTAAGAAACTCTATGCAAAAAGTTGATGTTTATAAGTTAATTGAACGAATGGCGGCATTAATTCGTTCGGAAGAACGAAAACGTTGCACGGAAATGGGTTTGCAGGTTGTGCATCTGCAAGTCATGGATTATTTGTCGCGCTGCAACAGATACAGCAATACACCGGTTGCGTTGACCAATTATCTGGGTATGACCAAGGGCACGGTTTCGCAAACGCTTCTTCTGCTTGAAAGAAAAGGTTTTATCATAAAAGAAGCCGATTTAGCCGATAAACGGATGGTTCATCTATACCTGACAGAGGAGGGGAAACTGATGCTAAGTCAAGCCTACCCCTCTGATCTTTTTAGTAATGCGGGCTTGTTTTTGGAAGAGCACAATCCTGATTTAACCGAAGAACCTTTTATTAATGCGTTGACGGCACTGCAAAAAGCTCATAAATCCAATTCCTTTGGTTTATGTAAAACGTGTAAGTTCTTTACTCATACGAATGACGGCTTTTTATGCGGATTAACCAAAGAAACTTTAGACCCAAAGTGACAGTGAAAAAATCTGCCAAGAACATACGCTGCTTTAATTTTCTTTATTGCGCTCATCAGCTTCAGAAGTCGGTAGTTTTTCTGATTGTCGTAAATTAATTCGAAAAAATATATCGTATCGAATCGATAATTTATTGACTTTTCCATTATTGCTTCTTATAGTATCGATGCACTACCAAATTGCATGTTTACGTTTGCATTAGACTTTATTTGAATAAACAGCCAGTTATCTGTGTATTTTTATATCGAGTCAAGTTTATAGCTTACAGAGATACTAATTAATCAGGGGATAATCATGATACAAGAAGAGCCCAAAAAAGACCGATTCTGGCTATATGTCGGCTTGTTTACTTTCTCATTAGTGGCCGTTTTACTGATGGTTAAAATGAATGAAAATGAAAAGTTTGAGCCTATCAAGCAACAATTGATAGAGGAGGAAAAACAAATGAACATTCGGGTTATAGGTAACCGGTAACGGCACACACTATCAGAGTTTTGACTGATTCAAGACGCATCACTTATGACTTAAATCGTTGCGCTTAGCCTAACCGCTTTAGCAGGAAATCACTATGAGAAAAATCTTAAAACTAATTTTCGCAGCCTCACTCACTTTTACGGCCAGCAATGCGTTGGCAACTGATTATATATATCGTGAACTGATGGCTAATACGTTACCATCTGCTAAATGTGAAGCAGAGTCAGCCGCAATAGCCAGCGCATCAAAAAACTATAATATTAAAAGATTCAGTAAAAAGTTCTGCCAGACTCAAGGTTACGGTTGGCATTTGGAACAAATTAAAGATTCCGGTAAACCGGTTTGCACGCCCTGTGATAACCCCAAAGAAACCGGGTTTCGTTGTCATATGGAAGATGTAGTGGTTGAGTGTAAGCGCATAAAACCGGGTTCTGTTGGCATGTTACCGGGGAAAAGCTAATTTCTTTCAGAACAATAAGCAGCAGATATTGCCAGGGAAGGGCATTAGTTCATTTTTGCTTACGATTCGACGAGTTCTAATAGATCCTTGAGACAAAGGGGCAATGAGAGCTTGTCGAATTATCAGCGCACCCAGTCGCCTCATCCAATGTCGTCAACCATCAGATACTCGCTCATTAAGTCAATAGCCGATGGACTAAAATCGGCACTCAATAAATCAATTTATCTTATAATGCCCCATTAAATTGCGTTTCTCAAAACTGAAGAGTAAAGAATGGATTGGCACGGTTGGCTTACTGTTTTACTGACTGCCGGTGTTTTATTGACACTGATTTTCTCACGTTTCACCCCGGATTTGGTGCTTATGGTCGCACTCACTGTGTTGAGTGTCGCCGGTGTATTGGATCCCAAACAAGCACTTTCCGGTTTTAGCAATGAAGGCTTGATTACTGTGGCGGCTATGTTTGTTATCGCAGCAGGCATCAGTTCGACGGGAGGCGTCGAAATGGTGGTCAATAAATTGCTGGGCAACCCAAAAACCACGCAAGGTGCCTTGCTTAGATTAGTTTTACCGCTAATACCCTTGAGCGCATTCCTGAATAATACGCCGGTTGTGGCAACCATGATTCCTGCGGTAACCCGCTGGTCTAAACGAATTGGTATTGCGCCATCCAAATTGATGATTCCGCTCAGTTATACCGCCATTTTGGGTGGGACATTGACATTGATAGGAACAAGCACAAACCTGGTGCTTAATGGACAATATCAAGCATTGACAGGAAAAAAAGGCTTTGAGTTGTTTGATATCACTTGGATTGGTTTGCCTGTTGCAGTTGTGGGTGTGTTATTTATTGTATTTTGTATGCCCTTTATGTTGCCTAACAGACAAAGTGCGGCCGAGCAGTTTGCCGATCGTAAAAAGTTTACGTTTGAAGTGGCTGTGGCGAATAATGGGCCGTTGGAAGGTGTAACCGTTGCAAAGGCCGGCTTACGAAATCTTCAGCGCATCTATCTGGTTGAGATAGAACGTCACGGAAGTATTGTGACTGCCGTGTCGTCAGAGGAAAAACTGCAGGGCGGGGACCGGTTGGTTTTTGTCGGTGAGACCAGTGCAATTTTTGATATCTTGCGTATTAATGGTTTGGTCCCATCTGTTAGCCAGACACCGGTAATAGACAAGGATACACCGGAGCGGTGTTTGGTTGAGGCAGTTGTTTCACAGCATTGCGACAGCATTGGCAAGGCTATTCGGGACAGTCATTTTCGTGATCGGTACGGTGCTGTGGTTCTTGCCGTGGCCAGAGACGGCGAAGCCATTCAGGGTAATTTGGGATCAATCGAGCTGCAACCCGGTGATGTACTATTACTGGAAGCGCGCCCTGCGTTTGTTACCCGGCAACGGGTACAACGCGATTTTTTGTTGATTAATGATTTGGAAGAAACGCGTCCCAATCATCAGCGCGCCAAACTGGCATGGGTACTTTTATTGGGAGTCATCGGTGCCGCAACATTTGGGCTGACCAGTATGTTGAATGCTGCCTTGGTAGGTGCAGGGCTCATCGTGTTGACGGGATGCTGCAGTATAGCCGAGGCCAGACGCAGTTTGGATTTGACCGTGCTGGTCAGTATTGCTGCAAGTTTTGCTTTGGGTAACGCTTTGCAGGTCAGTGGTGCGGCAGATTTTATAGCCCGTCATATTTTATCTATTGCCGACGGCAATCCCTGGATTTTATTGGGATTAACTTATGTCACCGTGTCGATTCTTACCGAGGTCATTACCAATAACGCGGCGGCATTACTGATGCTGCCGATCGTGTTGGCAATCACCGGTAGCCAGGGTTTAAATCCTGAACCATTTGTGTTTGCAACGATGATGGGTGCCTCAGCCAGTTTTGCAACGCCTCTGGGTTACCAGACCAATCTGATGGTCTATGGACCCGGCGGTTACCATTTTAAAGACTTTTTACGGGTTGGCGTGCCTATGAATATTATTGCCGCCATCACGACAGTGGGACTCATTCCTTACATTTGGCCGCTTCAGAACTAGTTTGATCATTGCGTATTTTTTGAATCATCGGCAGGTAGCCATCACGATAATCAGGGTAAATAAATTCATAACCCAATGCTTTTAGGCGTTTGTTATCACAGCGTTTGTTGAGATCAGGCGGAGTTGATGGCGGCTTCACTGAAGGTGGCCGGCACCCCAGTTGTTCTGTCATCCAGCTTACAACCTCCCATTGAGGGGCGGGGTAATCATCACTTGCCAGATAACAGGTCGCTAGTTTTTCACCTTTCAAGCGCAAGCCGATAAGAAAGACCAGCACCGTAGCGCAATCGTCCTGATGAATGCGGTTTGTGTAATAAGGCGGATCAAGCACAATTTCAGGTGCAGCCCGGGCCGAATTCAGCAAGTATTCCCGACCGGGTCCGTAAATACCGGAAAAACGAACAATCGTTGTTTCCGGCAAAGCAGATAAAAGCCTAAGTTCAGCGCGACGGATGAGTTTTCCTGAGGGCGAATTAGTTTCAGTGACAGAATCCTCATCAACCCATTCTCCGTTCGATTGACCATACACGCTGGTGGATGAAATAAAAAACCAGTGCGGCGGCCGTTCCGCTTTTTCGAAATGCTTGAGCAGGTTTTCCAAAGCCGTATCATAGACTGCCTGATAACTGGCCGTACTTCTTTGTCCCGGCGTGGGCATAAAAACCACCTCGTCAAAATTGAGAGACAGTGCCGTAAAACTTGACGCTTGAGTGAGATCCGCTTGAAAGAAAGTAACGGTTTCATTCGGATTTTCAGGAGGATGTCTTCTTATCCCCGTTACTTGGTGATTTTGCCTGTTCAATAAACCGGCAAGGCGGATGCCTATATCGCCGCAGCCGGCGATGAGAATATTAGCCATTGTGTTTTTACTCTGTTGAAATCATTAACGCGGTGAGTTTCCAAAATAAACCGTTTTGTGGGGCTATTTTGGGCCTAAAATTAATTTTTTATTCTAAACTTCATAAGCAAAAAGCCTATCAATCATTTCATCTAAATCAATCAGGGAGAATTTTTGTTCAAGCCTAGTATTATTGATATCGAAGCTTCAGGGTTTGGAAAACTGAGTTATCCCATCGAAATCGGAATTGTTTTAGCGTCTGGTAAAAAATATTGCAGTTTGGTCAAACCCGCCCCCGAATGGCAGCATTGGGATGAAGATGCGGAAAAAGTTCACGGCATTGCCCGGCAGACACTGATTGCAAATGGACAATCTGTTGACAAGGTGGCTGCGGACATTAATCACATTTTATCCGGTGTCACTGTTTACACGGATTGTTGCAGTATAGACAAACCCTGGTTGGATAATTTATTTCAGACCGCCGGGTTTAAAACGCTATTCTATATAAGAGATCTTGAAATGATCTTGAATGAAGCGCAAATGAACATCTGGCAAGAAACCAAATTACAGGTTATTTCGGATCTGCAATTAAGCCGTCATAGAGCCAGCGCTGATGCTTTGATTATTCAGGAAACCTTTATGCGCACAAGTCAGCGATCCATGGCATTAAATACCTCATCGACGACCCCGTAAAAGCTTATGGATACTGCCTTGTTAAATATTCTTGCGCGGATCGATACTCATCAACTTCCTGCCATTCCTAAAGTATTGTTAGGTCTGATCGAGGCTTTTCAGAATCAGCAAACCGGTTTTGATGATTTGACTCGGATTATTGCGCAGGATGCGGGACTCAGCTCAAAGGTTTTAGCTGCAGCTAATTCGTCTTTTTATCAGCAATTCGGCGAGCTGAAAAATTTAAACCGGGTAGTGGTGGTTTTGGGACTGGAAACCTTAAAGACCATAACGATGACCAGTGTGACTCAGCAGTTTTTTAGTCAGATACCCCCGTCCCAGCAAAACTTTCTTGAAGTCATCTGGTTTAGATCTCTGGCCTGCGCTCATTTCGCCCGAAGGCTCGCCAAATTGACCGGTTTTGAGTCGCCGGATCAGGCCTATTTGACCGGTTTGTTGCACCGACTCGGACAACTGGTCTTGTTGCAATGTTTTCCCAAGGAATATTCCGCATTGTTGAACGAGCATTCCGAAGATGTTGTTGAGGTGCTTGAAAAGAAGGTAATCGGTATTTCCCATAGTGAAATCGGCGCTCATATTATAGAGACCTGGAAAGTTCAAGGATTTATTGCGGATGCTGTTCAATATCAAAACCACGACATAGCCGCTATTCTGGACAGTTCTGCGTTAGTTAAATTGGTAAATTTGGCCGCACAATTGAGCCGTCTCGATAGCCAATCCGAAGTGCGGATTTTTGAAGCCGCTTTCACTTTATTCGGACTGAGTCAGCCTTTACTGGAGGAAATATGCGCCGATGTGATGGCGCAAGTGAATAAAACCGCAGGAAGTTTAGGCGTTTCATTGGCTAAACGGGACGACAGTACGGCGGTTATTAAAGCCAGAGTGGATCAGCGCAGTGCGATTTTTAAACGCCTGGGAGAGCACACCAAGGATTTGGCCTATATTGGTGCAATAACCCGTAATAATGACAATTGCGTCCCGCTCCATAATGTCATCGGCAAGATACGCCGTGATTTAAAAGTGTTGTTCGGATTAAGTACAACCGCTGTCTTTCTGTTAAACAAGGAAAACATGATACTGGAGGGCTATTCCGAATCAGAAGAAGCTTTATCGAAACTATCGATCGATTTTAAAGAGAATCGAAGTCTGGCTGCCAATGCATTGTTACAAAAAAGGATACTTGATTCTTTTAACACGGTATTGCCGGACCCGGTTCCTGTCATTGACCGTCAGATTTGCCGCCTGCTGGCAGCCCAAGGCATGGTTGTGATTCCGTTGATTGCAAAAAATCACAGTTTGGGCGTGGTTACAGCAGGATTAGAATCCAGTGATCTCCCTAAATTAAAAGCCAAGCTGGGCTTGATTGGGATGTTTTCAGGCGAAGCGGCACAATCTATTTTAAATCACCGTCAGACTGATGAATTTATTCATGACAGTGTCGATACCCTTCGAACCGATTTTCAGTTACAGGTCAAGAAGGTGATACACGAAGCCAATAATCCGTTGAGTATTATCAATAATTATCTTTATTTACTGGGCCTTAAACTCGGAGAGAACGGTCCTCAGGAAATAGGGCTGATCCAGCAGGAAATCAATCGAGTCGGTGAACTGATTCTGACTCTTTCCGATAGTCAGGGGGCTGTCAACGAAGAAAACGACCTCGTTGATATTAATGTCTTGATACTAGATCTTGTCTCATTGTTTAAAGGCGGTCTATTTGCTTCTTATCGAGTGAGTTCAGTTTTAAAGCTTGATGATAAGCTTCCAAAAATAGCGATAAGCAAGCCCAAACTCAAACAATTACTGACCAATTTGATTAAAAATGCCGCCGAAGCTTTCACTTCCGGGGGGAATGTCACGATTATTACCCAGGACCGGGTTTATCTGGGCAGTAAATGTTGCGTTCAAATTGAAATAAAAGATGATGGTCCAGGCTTTCCGGAGAAGATCAGCAAAAACTTGTTCAGCCCCGTGATAAGCACTAAAGGTGCCGGGCACTCAGGGCTTGGCCTGACTATCGCCAAAAATCTTGCCGACGAATTATCCGGTACGATAAGTTGTATTTCGGTGCCTGAGGTAGGAACAACCTTTCAGATTTTTCTACCCCGTAAAACATAACCCCTACTATAATTAGCATCTCATAATAAAGGCTATAAAATGGATGCAAGAACTGATTTACATTCCAATTCCGATCTTGAGATTCTCGTTATCGACGATGAACCTAAAGTTAGAGATAGTCTGCAAGATATTTTGAAACTCTCGGGTTATCGAGTCGTAACTGCAGGCAATGTGCAAGCGGCTATCCGATATATCAAAGAGCGTGATATTACCTTGATTCTGCTCGATCTCAATATGCCCGTTCACGACGGGCACCACTTGCTGGAATATATTGACCGTTACCAGTTAGACGTACAGGTTGTCATTATCAGCGGTGAAGCCACTTTTTCTCAAGCTTCCAGATCCTTGCGTTTCAACTTCGTTCAGGAATTCATAAAAAAACCTTATGCGGTTGAAGCCTTGTTACACTCGGTTGAAATGGCTGCTGAAAAAATCCGGTTAAAAGAAGCCAACATCAAGATCCAGGCGCAGTTGTCCAAATCCGAGCAGTTGCATCGCTTTTTCGTCGACAGTTCGCCCGATATTATTTATATGCTGAACGATAGGGGGGAATTTGTATTTTTGAATAACGCTATAGCCAAAATTCTGGGTTTCAAAAAACAAGAAGTCATCGGTAAACATTACTC
Organism: Methylicorpusculum oleiharenae; assembly: GCF_009828925.2. NCBI lineage: Bacteria > Pseudomonadati > Pseudomonadota > Gammaproteobacteria > Methylococcales > Methylococcaceae > Methylicorpusculum > Methylicorpusculum oleiharenae. The sequence continues at coordinate 4,443,220 of NZ_WUTY02000001.1, read as the reverse complement.
TGACCTGGTCTACCAACCTGATATGGAAAAGGCCAAATACGCATTTAATGAACGCAGGACCGGTGACCGGTCGACCAAAGCGATTGAATTGCGGCTTTGCTGCAAGAACAGTAAAGAGCCGAAATATGTTGAAGCCCATTCGATCACGATTGTGCTCAGTTCCAAAGGTGTTTATAAAAAGAAACTGGACAACAAAGAATTTGTCGGGACTTACGGTGTCATCAGGGACATTAACGATCGTAAACTTTCCGAAAATATGCTGCGTAAACTTAATCTGGCGGTTGAGAACAGTCCTAATCTGATATATATCACCGACAGTAAAGGAACGATTGAATATGCCAATCCCAAAATAGTTGATATTTCAGGTTATACCGCCGATGAGGTGTTAGGTCAGAATCCCCGTATATTCAGTTCAGGCGAAACGCCGCCGTTTGAATACAAGATCCTTTGGGATACTATTTCTTCAGGACAAATTTGGCGGGGTGTATTTAAAAACAGAAAGAAAACAGGTGAATTGTACTGGGCTCAACAATCCATAGCCCCCATGCTGAATTCCGAGAAGTGTGTGACCCATTATGTCGCAATCCAGGAAGATGTAACTGAGGCACTGCTTCAGCGAGAACAAATTTCTCATCAAGCCACCCATGATTCTTTGACGGACCTGATCAATCGCAGTGAATTTGACCGGCGTTTAAAGCGGATTATCAATACGGCTAAAATCAATAATTCCGAGCATGTTTTATGCTATCTGGATCTGGACAATTTTAAAATTGTAAACGACACCTGTAACCATTCAGCCGGTGACGAAATGCTGCGTCAAATCAGCAGCCAATTGACAAAACTTATCCGCTACAGAGACTCAATTGCCCGGCTGGGTGGCGATGAGTTTGCTATTCTAATGGAACATTGTTCGCTGCAGCAAGCGCTTGTGACAACGGAACGCATCCACAAGCAAATCGAACAATTTCAGTTTTATTGGGAAAACAAATGTTTTCGGATCGGTGTGAGTATTGGTTTGGTATTGATCAATTCTGAAAATAGCGCCTTTGATGATCTGCTGGAGCGCGCCGATATGGCCTGCTACCTCGCGAAGAAAGCCGGCCGTAACCGGTCTCATGTCTTTGATGAACAGGACCAGGCCAATATCCTGCGTCAAAATGAGCTGCCCTGGCCTGAAAAAATCAGGGATGCGTTAAGCCAAAATCGATTCAGGCTTTACCGGCAAAAGATTATGCCTTTAAATTCAAGGGAAGGAGAGGGAGAGCATTACGAAATATTGATTCGCTTGGAAGACGAGGATGGGAATCTGATCTTGCCCTGTGCTTTTATTCCTGCAGCAGAACGCTATCAACTCGCTGTTGACTTGGACCAATGGGTAATCCGTAACCTGTTCGACTGGTTTCTCCAGCATCCTGAACGGTTGCAGGCGTTAGCCTTGTGTTCGATCAATCTTTCAGCTTCCAGTCTGGCAGGCAAAAAAATGTCGGGCTTTATTGTCGAGCAATTCAAAAACACCGGCTTGCCGCCCGAAAAGTTTTGTTTTGAAATTACTGAAACAGCCATTATTGCCAATTTGACTTCGGCAACTGAATTCATCATTTCACTTAAAGAGCTGGGTTGCTTGTTTTCGCTGGACGATTTTGGTAGCGGCTTTTCATCGTTTTCTTATCTTAAAAATCTTCAAGTCGATTTTCTTAAAATGGATGGCATTCATGTCAGAAATATCGAATCTGATCCGGTCTCATTGGAGATGGTCAAGTCAATTAACGATATTGCCCACCTGATGGGTAAAAAAACCATTGCCAAATTTGTCGAAAATGATGAAGTTTTAAAAATACTGGTGGGTTTAAAGGTTGACTACGTTCAAGGTTACGGCAGCGATATGCCTTCAGTTTTGCTTTAGTTCTACCCTGACGACGCGCCCCCATCTAACGCTAATTAGACGGATCATTAACCCGACTGAAACGCTTTGGCAACCGCTGCCGCTCTGGTTGATACGCCCAGCTTCTCGAAAATATGTTCAAGGTGTTTATTGACAGTACGGGGACTGCTGCCCAGAATGATGCCCACTTCTTTATTGGTTTTGCCGCGTGAAATCCACATCAATATTTCAGCCTCTCGCCCGGTCAGGCCGAGTGACTCCCGCAGCGCTTCCATATCCCATGTTTCCTGCCGTTTTGAAAGAAAGAGCAGATATTCAGCAGAATGTTCACAAGGCATCATGGTCAATACTATGCCTTGATAGGCAAAATCTGTCCCTGCCTGATCGGGTCCGGTTGTAACAAAGTGCTTGATTGCTTGCATGATCCAATCTTGAATGGGCATTGGCAAAGCATAAGCTAGATCATTTTGTTCAGACTCAGTGTGTTCTGCTGAAAACGATTGGAGGATGGTTTTGGCTGCTTCGGTCATCCATGTGATTTCACCGCTTGTATTAACCGTTAATACGGATACAGCGCTATGATCCAGGGCCATACGAACTTGTAACATCTGCCTGGCCTGATTCAGGTGCACTTCAATTCTGGCCAGCACTTCAGGTGGACGAACGGGTTTGACGATATAATCCAGCCCGCCTTCCTCGAAACCTCTCAGCAAATGTTCCAATTCGGTCAAGCCGGTCATGAACAACAGCGGAATATCGCCAGTTGCAGGGTCTGCTTTTAAGCGTTGACAGGTTTCAAAGCCGTCAATACCCGGCATCATGACATCCAGCAATATAATGTCCGGTTTTAAAAAGCCGATTTGTTCGATGGCTGAGACCCCGTCAGTAGCCACCAGAACGCGATAACCCGCTTCGAAAAGCAGATCAGAAAGCATAGCAAGATTGCCAGGGGTGTCATCGACAATCATGACCGTCCCGTTATGGAAAGGGGGTTCAGTTTTCATGTTGCATAAGTCAGTATTTGCTTGAGTTCTGAAAGTTTAAAATCATCAGCCAGTGCGATCAGTTTTGTTGAAAAACCGTCGTGTATCCTGCCGTTTTTTTGCAACTGGTGAATCGCGGCCTTCAATCCTAAAATGTCGCCAATTCTAACAAAAGCCTGCAACATTTCGAGAACTTCCCGGTCGGGAGGAATCAGCACGATAGCAACTGCGGGCTTGTTGTCAGGATCATCTTCGCCTTCGTAAACCCAATCCAGGGCAAGATGCAGTTTGAGTTTGTACAGCAGGTCCGAGATCTGTATCGGTTTACTGAGAAAATCGTTGCATCCGGCATGGATAGCGGCAAGCCGGTCTGAACTGTAGGCGTTGGCGCTTAACACGATGATCGGTAAGGTATGGCCTTGCTGGCGCAGTTGTATCGCCGTAGCAACACCATCCAGGCCCGGCATGCTGATATCCAGCAGGATCAAATCAGGGGTCTGTTTGGCAACCGCCAATAAGCCGGCTTCTCCCGAGTCAGCCTGTAATGTATTAAACCTTAAGGGCTGCAGAATGGAGCACATCAGATCACGGTGTTCAGGTTGGTCATCCACGATTAAGATCGTTTTTTGGGGGCCGAGATAGCCGGTAATGTCGGCCTCTCGTTGTAAGTGGTTATCCCCGCCCAGATTCGGCAGGAACAAACGGACCGTAAACGAAGAGCCCTGTTCAGGCCGGCTTTTTACCGTGAGTTCGCCGCCCATGATTTCTGCCAGAATTTTACTGATCGTGAGGCCCAAGCCGCTGCCTGAAACAGGATGTTCGGCCGTATCCATCAAACGCGTAAAGGGCTGGAAAATATTTTGTAATTCCTCTTCCCTGATACCCCTGCCCGTATCGGTTATCTGGAAGGTCGCTACTTCACCGCTGTAGCCGATACGGAACAAGATGTCTCCGGAAGTGGTGAATTTAACCGCATTGCTTAATATGTTAATTAATATTTGCCGTACGCGCTTCTCATCACCCTTGATTCGTTTCGGCAATGATTGGGTGATCTGGCAGCAAAATGCCAAGCCTTTTTCTTCTGCTTGAGCTTTGTAGATTCTCACCAGATGTTCGATAAAGGCCGGAAAGTTGATCGGTTCAGATTTTAATTCAAACTTCCTGGCTTCGATGCGGGCAATATCCAGAATATCCTCAATTAACGAGGATAGATGTTCACCGCTGCGTTTAAGAATATCGATAGCGGAGCGCCGATGCTCGGGAATAGCCGGGTCTTTCTGCAAGACATAGGCATAACCGATGATGCTGTTCAGCGGTGTTCTTATTTCATGGCTCATATTGCTTAAAAATCGGCTTTTCGCGCTATTGGCCTGGTCTGCTATTTTTAGAGCCTGCTCCAGTTTGATATCGGTTTTTTTATGTTCCTCGATTTCCATCAATAACAATTGTGTTTGTTTGGCGGTTTCTTCATGGGCAAAGCGGCGGCTTTCGTCATTCAAAATCAACCACCAGGTACACAAGCCGATGAAGACCAGCAGAGAGGCATAAATTTTGACGAAATTGGCTAACAAGAGGTCGAAAGAGGGCAAATACTTTTGCGCAACCAACAAATCCTGGTAATAAATAATGCCTATGAAAATGCTGGTGAGTATTGTCAAAAAGCCGAATAACAGAAAAAAGCGCAGTAATCTTAATCGGGAGTGCAGCGACATATTTGCCGGAAAAATCCGGTTGGCAAACACTTCCAGGTAATCGTCCAGCCTGAAACCAGGCTTGCAGGCATCCAGACAACGTGCATCCAGGGTACAACATAAGGAACAGATAGAACCCGAATAGGCCGGACAATAGGCTAAATCCTCCTGTTCAAACTGGTTTTCGCATATGCTGCATTTTTGATGCGCGGCGCTGTTATTTTTATGGCGGTCGCGTGCCAGATAATGTCTGTTACCGAAACGCCAGGCCATCAGTGGGCTTAATAGAAAAGCCAGGCCCAGCGCGATAAAAGCCGAAAATGCTTGAGGGTATAGACCAAACAGACCGACATAAGACAAAATCGATATCACCGAAGCGGCGAGGGTTGCAATGATGCCAACCGGATTGAGGTCCGGCAGGTAGGCCCTTTTAAACTCGACAATTGGAGGACTTAACTTTAACGGTTTGTTGATTAAAAACTCTGCGGCTACAGCGCTGATCCAGGCGATAGACATATGCGAAAAAAGGCCCAGTACTTTTTCTAAAGCGCCGAATACACCAAACTCCATCAACAGCAAAGCAATGGCGACATTGAAGAACAGCCAGATAACCCGACCGGGATGGGTATGAGTCAGGCGGGAGAAGAAATTCGACCACGCCAGTGATCCTGCGTAAGCATTGGTGACATTAATCTTGAGCTGACTGATAATCACAAACAATAAAGTGCAGGCCGCAACCCATTCCGGATTACTAAAAAGCGTACCGTAGGCAATCTGGTACATCTGAGTTGGCTCATGCGCATGCTCCGGGCTGATTCCATTGCGGATTGCCAGATGAGCCAGCAAGGCGCCGCCTAATTGTCTAAGCATGCCGAATAAAATCCAGCCGGGGCCGGCAGCAAAAACACCGGCCCACCAGCGAAATCTGTTTTCATGTTTTTTTTCAGGCATAAACCTTAAAAAGTCCACCTGTTCGCCGATCTGGGCCATCATCGAAAAAGCCACCGTTGCCGCGCTGCCAAACAACAATGCATCGAATCCCCTGCCGCTTCCGGCGATCCAGAAATAAGTGGAGAGCGTTAACTGCGCTTCCGGTTCATGCATAAAAACCGCGACATAAGGCGCAATCAACATAATGAGCCAGACGGGTTGTGTCCATAATTGCAATTTACTGATCGTGGTGACACCGAAAGTCACCAGCGGTATCACCAGAACAGCGCTTATCACATGAGCGAGAGCCAACGGCATCTGAAAATATAATTCCAGCGCCAGCGACATGATGGAGGCTTCCAGTGCGAATAAGGTGAATGTAAACGACGCGTAAATCAGTGATGTTATGGTAGAGCCAATGTAGCCGAAGCCCGCGCTGCGCGTTAGCAGATCAATGTCGATGTTATAGCGGGCCGCATAATAGCTGATTGGAAAGCTGGTAATAAAAATGACCAAACCCACCACTAGAATCGCCCAGAAAGCATTAGTGAATCCGTAATTGATGGACAAAAATCCGCCGATAGCCTCCAGCACCAAAAAGGATGTCGAGCCGAATGCGGTATTGGCTACCTGAAATTCAGACCATTTGCGAAAACTGCGCGGAGCAAATCTGAGCGCGTAATCTTCCATCGTTTCATCAGCCACCCAGGAATTATAATCCCGGCGAATTTTTGAAATAGTTTGATGAATGGGTCGGCTCATTGGGTTGGCACAGATGAACTCAAGTCGGTTGAATTGGGCATTTGCTGAACAAATAGGTAACGTCGGTTAATTGATTGCGACAGAAAGAGGGTTACAAAGTATAGGAACGATTCATAATGGGGCACATTTGCTCACTATTTAGCAATAAATGTTCCTTACTCATTCGGTGCGGCAATTACTTGAATTAATTAGGATTTACTGAGGCTAAAGATGAGTTGGATGCGTTATTTTGCATTATTCTGGTGCATAAAATGCTTTTAGCACTAAAAGAGTGCCTAATTTTTATGAATTCGATCTTGTCAACAGATGACTGATAGTAATTAACGTGTTATGTTCGGTATGCAATTTAACGAGGAGAGACACCATGAATATAATAATCAAAACCAGTTTATTTTTAGTGCTGACCCAGTTTGGGCCGCTGGCTGTGGCGATGGAAGACACTATGCCCCAAAAGTCCGATATGAAAATGGAAAAACCCATGAAACATAAGGCCGGCATGGGTGCTGGTAAAGAAGACGGTATGGCCGGTATGGAAGGCGGTAAAGAAGGAGGCATGGGCGGCATGGATGAATCCAAAATGATGGAACATATGAAGATGAGGCAAGAACATGACCTTAAAATGCATGATCTTTCCAATAAAATTCTTGCGGAAACCGACCCAGCTAAAAAACAAGCATTAAAAGATCAACAAATCGAGCTCATGAAATCCCATCATATGCATATGATGCAAATGATGAAAAATCATAAAATGTAATAAACTCGGTTGAACTTTAGTTCGTCCAACGCTACAGATTTAAGCCGGTCAAGGTCAGTTTGTCTGACCCTGACCGGCTTTTTTCGCCCACCCCTCACTCCCTACGAAAAAATTGAATAGGGGAATGTTTTGCGGTTTTCTTGACGCGTTTTATTCAAGGTTGCATAGCTTAGGGGCCATCAAAATCCAGGTCCCGAGTTGATTGGGCTATGAAGTTTTGTGTATTTCATGCGTTTTGTGGACAATGCGTAACAACAGATCTTAACTACGAGAACTCTCCTCATTGAATGAGCCTATTGCCCGTTTAGCCTCGACAAAAATCAAAATATTCAGCCGGCTGTCCGTTTTTTTCAAGCCCTATAAATTCAGAATGCTGATGGCGTTCGTTGCACTGGTGATAGCTGCCGCATCCTCTCTTTCGCTGCCCCTAGTTATCAGGAACATTGTCGATCAAGGATTTTTTGTTAATCAGCAAGCGGTTATCGACAGGTATTTTTTGATTCTGTTGGCAATTGTCGTCGTGATGTCCTTGTTTTCAGCATTGAGATATTACTTGGTCATGTGGCTGGGTGAGCGAATCGTTGCCGATATTCGTTCAACCTTGTACCAACATGTTTTGGCGATGGACTCGGTTTTTTATGAAGAGACACCCTCCGGCGAAGTCTTGTCCCGATTGACGACCGATACCACATTGGTGCAGTCAGTGGTCGGTGCCGGTCTCTCGGTCACGCTACGCAGCCTGTTTTTACTAATGGGCAGTCTTTTTATGATGACGCTGACCAGTCCCGAGTTGACCGGACTGATTGTTGTGATTGTGCCTTTGGTGATTTTTCCTATCATTTTCTTTGGCCGTAAGGTCAGGTATTTGTCCAAAATCAATCAGGATTCTATTGCACAATCCAGTGCGATAGCCGGTGAAACACTGAATGCAATACATCTTGTTCAGGCCTATGTATTGGAGACGTATCACTCCAGTCGCTTTAATGATTCAGTGGCAACTGCTTTTTCCACGGCCAGACGCCGGTTAAAAGCCCGCGCTTTATTATCGGCTTTTGCACTCTTTATTGTGTTTAGCGCGATCATGACAGTCATCTGGATCGGTGCCCGTTTCGTCATGGCCGGTCAGCTCACCGTTGGAGAGTTAAGCCAGTTTATGATGTATGCGATCATTGTGGCTTCCAATACGGCGTCACTCAGTGAAGTTTGGGGGGATGTTCAAAGGGCGGCCGGTGCCATGGAGCGTATTTTGCAGCTGTTAAACCAGTTGCCGGCACTGAAACGGGTTGAGCATCCGAAAGTGATGAATCCGTTGACCATTGACCGGATTCAATTCGATCGGGTGTACTTCAGTTACCCATCAAGATCTGAACACTATGCATTGGAAGATTTTTCATTAATGATTGAACCGGGTGAGACCGTGGCTCTGGTGGGGCCATCCGGGGCAGGGAAAAGTACTGTTTTTCAATTATTGCTGCGCTTTTACGATACGCAGCACGGTAGTATTCGTTTGGGAGGTACCAATATAGCCGAGGCTGATATTGATCAGTTGCGACGCAGTATCGGTATTGTTCCTCAGGATACGGTCATTTTTGCTGCAGATGTCATGGAAAACATTCGGATGGGTAAACTGGATGCCACCGATGCTGAGATTAAAGCGGCGGCAAAAGCGGCTGCGGCGGATGAATTTATCAGTCATCTTCCTGATGGTTACGACACCTTTTTAGGCGAACGAGGCATCAGGCTTTCCGGAGGTCAGCGCCAGCGCATCGCTATTGCCAGAGCCATTTTAAAAAACCCGCCTATTCTTTTACTGGATGAAGCAACCAGCGCATTGGATGCGGAGAGTGAAAAATGGGTGCAGGCAGCGATGGAACAAGTCATGAAAAATCGCACCACGCTGGTTATTGCGCATCGCCTGGCCACGGTATTGAATGCGGATCGAATTGTAGTAATGGATAAAGGCAAAATAGTAGCCAATGGAACGCATCAGGAATTGTTAAAGCAAGGGGGACTTTATGCGCGGCTGGCTGCTTTACAATTTGGCGATATTCATTTGTGAATCAATGCTGGCCTCGTTGTTGCCGGCCACTGGGGTTTCAGAAGAGGCTTTTATTCATTTCATACTGAAAAATCGTTCGATTTCGTTAAAGCCGCAGAATTGACCGTCGAGGACCGGACCGACTTCAACCGGTCAATGTGCGGTGACGGCAGCTTTCATGCTGCCGTCATCCACGTCCCCCAATCAGAAGATTATTTCCCCCAGGTGTCTCTGAGGGTCACCGTCCGGTTAAACACCATAACGCCTTTGTCGGTATCTTGAAGGTCGCGGCAAAAATAACCCAAGCGTTCAAACTGAAAACGGCTGCCAGGTGCCGATGTCGCCAGACTGGATTCAACGCGACAATACTTAAGCACTTCAAGTGAATGTGGATTCAGCGCATCCAGGAAGTTGGTTAATGTATCAGGGTTAGGATGATTGAATAGCCTATCGTACAGGCGTAATTCAGCGGGTACTGAATGCTGTTCGGATACCCAATGAATAACGCCTTTTACTTTACGGCCTTCAGGATTTTTGCCCAGTGTATCGGGATCGTAGGTACAACGAAGTTCGACAATGTTCCCTTGTTCATCTTTGCTGATTTCATTGCATTTAATGACATAAGCTCCACGTAAACGCACTTCGCCGCCATTAATCAAACGCTTGAATCCCGATGGCGGCACCTCGGCAAAATCATCGTGTTCAATCAGTACGGTTTTTGAAAACTGAATGTTGCGGGAGCCCATTTCCGGGTGCTGCGGATGATTGCTGATGTCAAGAGACTCAACCTGATCTTCAGGATAATTGTCGATAACGATTCTTAGTGGTTTTAATACCGCCATGGCTCTGGGCGAGTTTTCGTTAAGATCTTCACGAATGCTGTTTTCAAGTACAGCCATTTCAATCCAGGAGTCTTTTTTGGTGATACCGATACGTTCGCAAAAATCGCGAATGGCATTGGGGGTCACTCCGGCTCGTCTCAGACCTGCAAGAGTGGGCATACGCGGATCATCCCAGCCGTCGACATGTTTTTCCATGACCAGCTGATTGAGTTTGCGTTTGCTGACGATACTGTATTCCAGTTGTAAGCGCGCAAATTCAATCTGTTGCGGATGGCAGGGCACATCGAGTTGGTCCAGGACCCAGTCATAAAGAGGGCGATGGTCTTCAAATTCCAGTGTACACAATGAATGAGTGATGTTCTCCAGTGCATCGGAAATACAGTGGGTGTAATCATACATCGGATAAATACACCACTGATCGCCGGTCCGATGGTGGTGAGCGCGGCGAATCCGATAAATGGCAGGATCGCGCATGTTGATGTTCGGAGAAGCCATGTCGATTTTTGCCCGCAACACATACTGGCCATCAGCAAAATCGCCATTTCGCATACCTTCGAACAGCCGTAAGTTCTCTTCTATGCTCCGGCTTCTGTCGGGACTTTCCTTGCCGGGTTCGGTAAGCGTGCCCCGATATTGTCTTATTTCTTCAGGTGACAAGCTGTCAACATAGGCTTTATCCTGTTTAATCAAATCAACTGCATACTGGTAAAGTTGTTCGAAATAATCCGAAGCATGTCTTAATTCGTGCCATTCAAAACCCAGCCATTTCACATCTCTTTCTATGGATTCCATATACTCGATGCTTTCTTTTTCAGGGTTGGTGTCATCAAAACGCAGATTGCAGGTGCCTTGATATTCAGCAGCTGTCCCGAAATTCAGGCAAATCGATTTGGCATGACCTATATGCAGATAACCATTGGGTTCGGGAGGAAACCGGGTGGCGACCCTGCCATTGTTCTTGTTTTGTTTCAGATCATTGTTGATTATGTGACGGATAAAATTTGAAGTCGATTGATTTTCGTTTGTTGACATGGGGTTTATTACATTGAATGCGTTAAATTTTAACGCGGTTGAGTTGTGAAATGAGCCGGCTTGAAGCCGCACAGGTCCAGTTTTTAGAACGTTGCAACATTCTTAGGGTTGGCAAAATACTACTGCAATAAACCTACTGCGTAAAGACAAGCGTTAAAGGCCACCAATTCCCTGTTTGAACTTTTATTTAGCTTTGCGTGTTGGCGTAAGCCTTACGAGGAACGCTGTAAACCCCTTCATGGAAGCTTGACTGCAGCATTCCTGCTGCCGACATCCCCGCAAAACTGACGCCTCCCCTTTTTATCATCCAACTGGGAATTGTTGGTTTAATACTATGAATTTGCTAAAGGCCGACGGGACTTGTATTTTGATCCACCGGGGTTAAATGTTTAGTCAAGATCCTGGCCACATTTTGATTGATCACTCTGATTTTAAAAATTGCTGTTTTATGCAGATTATCAGCTCAAATTTTTAATGTTTTCATAAATTTCATGCAATGCGGCGATTCCCTTTTTGTATTGCATGCGAATAATTTCATGTTCTGTCTGAAACAGCTTTATCAGTTCAGGATCCTGGGTTAGCAGGATCTCATTTTCAAGCGCCTGTTGTTTCTTTTTTAGTTTCTCCAATATGTTTTGCAACTCTTTGGCATGAGCTTTATTTTTTTTAAGCTCGGGCCGGAAAAAACGCTGTAACTTAATTAATAACTTAACTATGTTCATATAAAAACTCTATCTCAGCCAGCTTAAAACGGGCCATTGGATCAGTTCAGATCGGAATTTTGTTCGTAAGCGGGGTTGATTTTTTCTATTACCTGTTTTATTTCCGAGTCATTCAAAGCCAATTTGAGTTCGGGGCGAAACATTTGCGGGCTTTTGTGCAGAAATAAAGTCTCCGCAGCTTTTACAAGATTTGACTTAATACTGTACATATAAGCGCTATCATTGATCAGAGACGAGCCGGTCTGTGGGGTTATTTTTTTCTCTCTGATCAGCTTTTCTATCTGGCGGGTCACTTGAAGATCATCTTCTTCTATTTTCGATTTTAATGAGTCCAGCGACAGCAAAGGCAATTCATTTTGAGCTATTTTTTGTCTGAATTGCTCGATTTCCCTGATCATCAACGCAATCTGAAACGCTATTTTCTGATATTCATCTCGGGCTTCGGCTGATTGTGAGCGCCCGTAACGTATCCAGTTTTTTTGCAAATGCTTGGTATCTTTGATGGCTTCGACAATATGACGGCCTGAATTCCTGAGCCAATAAAGTTTGGAAGATTGTTCCATTTCACGGCTGAATGTGGCTTGACTTATAAACTCAATAATTGCGCTGAAGATACCTTTGATGCGTTTTTCGTAGCCCGCATCGATGTCGTAATAAGTACCGGTGCTGTCTTTTTGCAATGCAGCCCAAAGCATGTCATTGTCAAGAAGGTCCCGTCGGTGTAATCCGAACGTTTTAAGCACAATATGAATGGCGTTTTCATAAAGATGAATGGTTTCCAGTCGGACCGATTCGACAAAAGTTTCGGGAAATCCTGCGGCTGAGTCTGTTAAATATTTGGGCTTAAAAATATTGGATTTGGCCGGTTTAATGATTTTCTCCAGCACTTTAACCAATTGGTCAATAAATGGAAACAGCAAAATGATGCCAAACAGATTAAATAGACTATGAAAAATAGCCAGCTTAACCGTGTAGTTATCAGCTGCGATGGTTAAAATCTGTGCAACCCAATCAACACATGCTTCAAAGTACTGGATTAAAACAAGTGCAAGTACGCCGGTGACCATATTAAATAAAAAATGGGCTGCTGCAAGCCGTTTTCCTTCCACATTGGCGCCCAGCGATCCCAATATTGCCGTAATCGTTGTTCCAACATTGGATCCTATCGCCAAAGCTAAAGCATTTTCATAGGTTATCTGGTGAGCGGCTAGTGCGGTGATAATCAAAACCATAGTCGCGTGACTGGATTGCATGATGATGGTGGCGGCAAATCCCATCAGGGTATATATCAGTAAGCCGCGTATTCCGGTTATGGCGTATTCAACCAGATCAAGTGTCTCTTTGATGGCTTCAAAACTTTCTTTCATATAATGAATGCCAAGGAATAAAAATCCCAGGCCTGCCAGAATGTAACCCAGTCCTTTTATTTTTTTATTGCCTTGAAAAATAAACAGAATGCCGAAGACTAATAGCGGGAGGGCGTATTCAGATAAATTGACTTTAAGTCCAAACCCTGCAATCAGCCAGGCTCCGGTAGACGTGCCCAGATTTGCACCGAAGATAACGCCTATACCTGCAGCGAGTTCAAGCAGTCCGGCACTGATAAATGAAATTGTGATGATAGAGACCAGCGAACTGGATTGCATCAACGATGTTGCAAGAATCCCGAACCATAGGCTGCGCCAATTTGTCCTCGTGGTTTTTCTTAGAATCCGTTCAAGTGTGCCGCCGGTAAAAGCGTTAAAACCTTGCTCCAGGGCGAGCATGCCAAATAAAAAAATCGAAATACCGGCGGCAATGCCAGTAAAGTCGTTGCTGAGCCAGAAGCCATAAATGAGGAAGGGGACACCAAGGATGAGCAGAATATTTTGCATTAGGTGGACAAGATAGCTTGAATATTGGTTTTATGAGATTGGAGCAACGGATTAGCTTTATGCCCGGCATAAAAAGATCAGGATTAAGGATAGCTCTCCTTAAGTTGCTTGTTGTCAGGCTTACGCCGGATTAATGATTAAAGACTTTGCCTGGTTGCAAAGATTGTAAGGGTTGTCTTACGAACTGATTTATTGGAGCGGTGGTTGTTTGGGTCCATGACTCAGAACAATTAGCGCATCATCAATGTGTAATTTTCCTGGCCTATCATGAAGTGCATTTTGACCAAAAAAGACTTGGTTATTCCATTTTCTGGTTCGATTAAGTGTACGTAGCGGTTCTTTACCTTGTTGCCCGGTAAGAGGATCAATCGTAGTGATAGAGCAGCGAGAACAAGGTTTAGGTAGCCGAAACTCAATTGCACCAATTTGAATGGTTCGCCAAGTATCTTCTGCATAAGGCTCGCAACCAGTCACTACAAGATTCGGCCTAAAACGCGTCATTGAAAAGTTTTCGTTCATTTCCTCATTCAAAGCCACAAGTGAAGCTTCGGAAATGATTAAAAAAGGAAATCCGTCTGAAAAGTAGATTTTGTCATTAGGCTTTGCGTAGTTTGGATCAACAGCACGAACAGCATCCTCGGGCTGATAGACTAAACGACAATCAGTTTCTAAAAAATGGCTTAGCCAGTTACTGGCTGCTTGTAATGCGGGTTTTGCTAAACAACTGTCATTCCAGATTTTAACTTTTAAAGAAGTCGTATGACCCGATTCATAAGGCACTGTTATCGGCGGCATCGATTCTGCGGAAAGATGCAAACCTTCTTCAGACAGCGACGTGCTGATTAATGCCATTTTTGGCAATTGCCGTTGAGTAATAAAACGGTTTTCCTTATCAACTATTACCCACCTTCTGTCGTGCAATAATCCTTTTTCGTTAACGGGCCATGATTTAACATTAAATCCCCCAAGGGATTTTACCGGATAGACATAAATTGACTTGAGATGCATAGCCGTCGACTGATTAACCGGTCAGGCTTCTTATCATATTGGAGGTGAAGTTGCTTTGAGCGGAAAAAGAGCGGCCCGGATCATTCTGCATGGCAATTTTAATGTCATTGATTGTTGCCTGGGCTTCCTGGTTGTCAGAAATTTGAGTTTTTGTCTGTTCGGTTTCGTTTTTTTGAAACTGCCGGGATAATTTGACTGCATCATCAGATAGTTTGACTTTATTTTCAGATTCAGTCCGGATAGGCCTGTCGGCTTGCTCAATTGCCGTCTGTGTTGTCTGAAAGTTCTCTTTGGAGGCTGTCAATGGGGGTGCTGAGTGGTATGTGTTAATAGCAGAGGTTTCCATGACTTTTTCCTGGTTGGATCGTAAAAGGTGACGAAATCAATTTTATCTATTTGAATACTAGATCTACTTGAGTCTTAAGTAAATGATCAGCCAAATTATTTTCTTGCTTTTCGAACTTGATTCCGTATTGATATTCAGATTTGATACAACAGTTTTTGATAAAAGCATTAATTTTAAATTCTACACCGTCCTCGAATCTAAAAGTCAGGTAGACTGGTTTTCCGATTTTTAGCCGTTTAGCAACTGAAATGTTTACACCCCGGCTGCTTATATCGAAAAGCTTGACATCCATTGTGCTTTTCAAGCCTATGAAATTTCGGATCGAGAGGGTGGTTTGAATATCATTGCGGACATAACGCACTGATTTTCTTCTATTGGAATGAACCAGATCGTCGTCATAGGGAATTGGGTCATCAACATCTTTACTTGGGGTTGACGGCATTAGGACATTCCTTAAATTTTCTTTGTTATTAATTATCGTAGAATCAAAGAAATAGTGAAACGGTTAAAATAAAAAATATTTCTCTTAAATCACAAAGCTTTACCGATAAGGGCTGATTTAACAGCCGTAGCGTAATATAATTGGCTTTTGTTGGTGAATGCATTGAAATTTCAGCTTTGAATAAACGCATGAAAGCAGGCTTTTAGTTTTGAAAGTAGAAAAGTTAAGACTTCCATTCCCTTGTGTCCTGCTTTAATAAGGGTTAACTGCTTTTCAGGAAATAAACTTGTTTTTAGTCGATTACGTTACAATGTTCAAGCATCGTATTACTATTCATCGATTGTTTTCAAGCATGCAAACATGTATACGCGTTTAGTTTTTGCATGCCCAAGTCGATGGCAAGCTTACAAAAATTCGTCTTAACCCCCCTTGTTTTTGACAGAAATCCAGGAATAAATCATGGCTTACCCTTTTAAATTAAGAGTACTGTTTCTTTATTTTTTTTGGGTTGGTTTAGCCGCGGCAGCAAATGAAAAAGAGATCAAGATTGCCTATTTCAGCCAGGAACTTGCCCCGCCGCAGTCGCTGTCCAATCTTGACCCTTTTATAAAAGATAAAGGCTTTCCTGGCGCGCAACTCGGTATTGCTGATAACAATACAACCGGCCGATTCACAGGACAAGTCTATATCATCGATAAGATAGCAGTCCCTATACAAGGAGACAGTTATCAGCTTTTTAAGGATAAAGTCCTCAATAAATACGCATTTGTCATTGCCGATTTGCCGGCTTCACAATTAGAAAAAATCAGTGAACTGGCTAAGCCTGATCAGATGCTCATTTTTGATGCAAATACGTCGGATGATGCCTTAAGAACAAAATGCTTACCTCAAGTGTTGTTTATTCTCCCCAGTCGCGCAATGCGGGCCGATGCTCTTGCGCAATACATGATGAAAAAACGTTGGTCAAAGTGGTTTCTGGTCGTCGGACCTGCCAAAGAAGACGCGCTTTTTGCGGCTGCAATTAAACGTTCGGCTAAGCGTTTTGGAATCAAGATAACCGCTGAAAAAAAATGGGAACATACCTTTGATGCCCGTAAAACCGAGCAGTCTGATATTCCAACATTTACGCAGTCCGGGGATTATGATGTTTTGGTTGTTGCCGACGAACAGGGTGCATTCGGCGAGTATTTGGATTATCGCACCTGGAGTCCCAGGCCGGTTATCGGTACACAAGGTCTTATTGCAACAGCGTGGCACAAAACACATGAGCAATGGGGGGCGATACAAATGCAAAACCGTTTCAAGGATAAAATAGGTCGATGGATGGAAGAATCGGATTACGGCGCATACATGGCCGTGAGAGCCATAGGTGAAGCGGCAACGCGGACCCATTCTGTAAATTTGGCTGATATTAAAGCCTATATGATGAGTGAAGACTTTGCCCTGCAGGGCTATAAAGGCAAACCACTATCCTTTCGGGTTTGGGATGGCCAGATGCGACAGCCCATTTTACTGGCTGCGCCTCGCTCACTGGTGGCTGTTGCCCCCGTAGAAGGTTTTTTACATCCTAAAACAGAATTGGATACCTTAGGCTTCGATCAACCTGAATCACTTTGTAAATGAGGTTACATTAATGAAAGCTTGGATGATAAGCGCGGGTTTTCTTATCGCGTTAAGTGCGGCCGCTCATGCCGAGACGGTGTATGTCACTCTGGAAAAAGATAATGCAATTGCTGTCGTCGATCCCATTGCAGGGAGTCTCCTTAAAACCGTTTCAGTTGGGCAGCGGCCCAGAGGCATTGCCATTAGCAATGATTATAAATATCTGTTTGTAGCAACCAGTGACGACAATACTATTAAAGTGATTGACTCAGAATCATTGCTTGAGATTGGCAGGCTCCCTTCCGGTGAAGATCCGGAAACTTTTGCATTAACGCCCGATGGTAAACGCCTTTTTGCTTCAAATGAGGACGACAATACCGTCACTGTGATCGATATTGCGACAAAACAAGCAGTTCAACAAATACCGGTTGGTGTGGAACCTGAAGGAGTTGCTGCAAGCCCAGATGGCCAATGGGTTGTCAGTGCGACTGAGGCAACGAACATGCTGCATTGGATAGACGCAAAAACACTGACAATCAGTGATAATACGCTGGTCGATCCTCGGCCCAGAGCCTTGAGTTTTACATCAGACAGTCAGTTTTTATGGGTGACATCGGAAATGGCGGGAACAGTCACTGTGCTTGATGCCAAAACTCGGCAAATAGTAAAAAAAATTAAACTATCCGTTCAAGGCGTTACGGACGACACTATTCAGCCTGTTGGTGTTGTTATCGATAAAGATCAGCACTGGGCTTATGTTGCTATGGGACCGGCCAACCGGGTTGCAGTGATCAACGCTAAAACCTTTGAAGTTGAAAAATACTTGCTGGTGGGACAACGCGTATGGAATCTGGCGTTTTCACCGGATCAAAAAAGACTTTATACAACGAATGGCCTCAGCAATGATGTTTCCATCATTGATCTGGACAATCATAAAGTGACTAAATCTATCGGTGTAGGGCGCTACCCTTGGGGCGTGGTGTCAAAGCCATGAGTTCAGCCGCCTTAACGATTCAGAATTTAAGTTTCGCCTACGGAAATAAACTCGCGTTGGATCAAGTCAACATCACGGTGAATTCTGGCGAATGTACTTTGCTGCTGGGTCCCAACGGCGCAGGGAAAAGCACGCTTTTTTCATTGATTACTCGCCTTTACGACAGTCATCACGGGCGTATTTCGCTTGCCGGTTTTGATATTAAAAAGCAGAGTACTCAGGCTTTAGCCCGGTTGGGTGTCGTCTTTCAGCAGGCGACGCTGGATATGGATTTGTCGGTTATCCAGAACCTGCGCTATCACTGCGCATTACACGGTTTAAGCCGGAAAACTGCGGCATCACGGATTCAAGAGGAACTGGAACGCTTAAAAATGTTTGAGCGCCGCTTTGAATCAGTTCGGCAATTGAATGGAGGTCACCGGCGGCGAGTTGAAATTGCAAGAGCTTTGCTGCATAAACCCTCTTTGCTGCTCCTGGATGAGCCCACCGTAGGTCTTGACATACCCAGTCGTCAAGCGATTGTCGACTACGTGCATCAGTTAGCGGTTGATGAAAACATCGCGGTTTTATGGGCCAGCCACCTGACGGACGAAATTTATCCTCAGGATCGTTTAGTGATATTGCATAAAGGCGTTATTCGGGCTCAAGGCAGTGTTGAAGAAGTACTTCAAATAACATCGGCAGATACCGTTAACAAGGCTTTTTATGCGCTGACTCAAGGAGAAGCATCATGAGATTACTCCATTTCTGGAGAGCCATGTGGGGCATTATCTGGCGTGAGTTATGGCGTTTCCTCAAGCAGAAAGAACGGTTTGTGTCCGCTTTGGTGCGGCCCTTGATTTGGCTTTTTGTGTTTGCAGCGGGTTTTCGCTCTGCTTTGGGGATCGCGATATCACCCCCTTACGAAACGTATATTTTGTATGAAGTTTATATCACCCCGGGTTTAATCGGTATGATTCAATTATTTAACGGTATGCAGAGTTCTTTATCCATGGTGTATGACCGGGAAATGGGCAGCATGCGTATCCTTATGGTTTCGCCCTTGCCCCGTTGGTTTTTGTTAACCAGCAAATTGATAGCCGGAACCGCGGTTTCGGTCTTACAAGTCTACGTTTTTCTTTTGATAGCCTGGTTTTATGAAATTGAAGCGCCCTTGGAGGGGTATCTTTGGGTGCTGCCTGCTTTATTAATGGCGGGGATGATGCTGGGGGCTTTGGGCTTATTGCTTTCTTCATTTATCAAGCAATTGGAAAACTTTGCAGGGGTAATGAATTTTGTCATTTTCCCCCTCTTTTTTCTATCCACAGCGCTTTATCCCCTTTGGAAGCTCAAGGAATCTAGCGAATTGTTGCATACCTTGGCATACTACAACCCTTTTTCTCAAGCGGTTGAGCTGATCCGTTTTGCATTGTATGGTCAATTCAATCTTGAGGCTTTCATTTACGTATCGGTTGCTTTCGTCATTTTTATGATTGCGGCAATTTTTGGCTATAATCCATCAAAAGGCATGATGACCAGAAAAGGGGGAGCTTAATGCAACAGTACAAAACTATCATCGTTACCGGTGGTGCAGGATTTATAGGAAGTAATTTCGTCCATCAGATGCTGAAGAGGGGTGACACTAAAGTCATTACTCTGGATGCGCTGACTTACGCAGGTAATTTGGAAACCCTTGCAGATGTCGATGATGATATTAACCATCGTTTTGTGCTGGGATCCATCGGCGATAAAAGCCTGGTTGATTATTTACTGTCCAGGTACCAACCGGATGCAATTATCAATTTTGCAGCGGAGAGTCATGTCGATCGATCCATCGATGATCCGGGGTCATTCATACAAACTAATGTTGTGGGTACTTACGGGTTGCTCGAATCGGCGAAAAACTACTGGCAACAGCTGGATGAAAACGCCCGTGATAATTTTCGCTTTTTGCATGTTTCAACCGATGAAGTTTATGGTTCATTGGGCGAGGAGGGCAAGTTTACCGAAGAAACTCCCTATCAACCTAATTCTCCTTATTCTGCATCCAAAGCCGCTTCTGATCATCTGGTAAGAGCTTATTACCATACCTATGGCCTGCCGGTTCTGACAACAAATTGCTCAAATAATTACGGGCCCTATCAATTTCCTGAAAAGCTCATTCCTTTGATGATCTTGAATGCCATGTCGGGAAAAGCCCTGCCTATCTATGGGCAAGGGCTCAACATTAGAGACTGGTTGTATGTTGAAGATCACTGCAAGGCAATTGAAGCTGTGTTATGCAAAGGCCGGGTCGGGCAGGTTTACAATATTGGCGGTAATAATGAGAAAACAAATGTAGAAGTAGTCGATACACTGTGTTCGCTTTTGGACGAGCTCTTACCTCATTCATCATTTAGCCCTCATAAACAATTGGTCAAGTTTGTCGTCGATCGGCCAGGGCATGATCTTCGCTATGCAATAGATGCAGGGAAAATAAAAAATGAGCTGGGTTGGGAGCCGGAAGAGACTTTTGAAACCGGATTAAGAAAAACCGTCCAATGGTATATCGACCATCCGAATTGGTGGACAAATATTTTAGATGGCAGCTATCGTGGCGAGCGTTTGGGTTTACAAGGTAAACAGAACTGATAGGGTTTAAGCTTACTGCAGTTAGAAGGCTTATATAAGTTAGCCCTTCGCTGTTTTGGTCACCAGGGCAGACGAAGGGGGTTTATTCAGCGTAGGTGGGGCTGCATGCTTTTCGCAACCCAACAATTTAGACCATGGCCTTAATTGTTGGGTTAGCTATGGTTTGCCGCAACCTACAAAGAGCATCACCTTGGTTTTGTTGCTCCGCTGAATAGTTACAAAATTTTAATCGAAACAGCTGAATATTAGTTATATTGATCCAAACCCCTCAAGTTTTCTTACCTTTAGCCCTAAAATGGGCGTTTCTATAGATTGCCAATCATGTTCATTAACCTGAGGGCTGAGTGAAGAATTCTTTTTATCTGGTTATCCCAGTCCAAAAGGACCTGCCGGACCGGCTTCGATTATTTGAGCCAAAATCCCTACAGCATTGGTTAAGTGAACTTCCAGTTACTAACCCTGGTTTATCGACGCGCCTTTTTTTTGATTTATTGAAAGAATTGAATGGTCTCACAATGGCTACCCAGTTCCGTCTGGATGCTCTTGAAATAGTGAGGCTGAGTTATTTAGGCATTGAAGAGTTTTTGAGATCCAAGCTAATAACACAAGGTTTTCCACAAAATGAAGAAGCATTAAAAATTTTTAATCTTCTGATAACGCTCCAAAAAGAATTCACCATTGGGTATTGGATTACCTTAAAAGAACAGACCAAGAGAGATGTCAGCTGGTTTCAGGGCAAACACGTCGTTTTATCTTTGCAGAGGACGATCAGCGGCCTTTGTCAGATAGTTCTAAGTCATTATTTAATGGTTATGCCTGTCCCTGATTGGGTATGGATAGATATCCACTCAATTTATAAATTAAGTGTAAAAACAAAAAAAGAGACTTCAAAGATTCCCAGATTGCAGCGTGATTTGGGGAAAACGGTTTCTGTAGATGATTGCTACCGGCAAATATTAATGATGAGTCTGGCGCAACCGGCGGGCTTGATGCAAAAAGAAGTTCTGCCTGTTTTTGATTTTATAGAACTATTGACGCCGTATTTGACCGTTGATACAAAACTTGCAGGTGATCAAGCAAAAAAACAATGTATTGTGCTGACCGATGAAGATCTGGGGCCTCAATTTAGCTCAGAGCCTAAATATCGAACGGACGCTTCTTGTCTGTACCTGGGTTTTGAAAAAATAAACAAGATCCTTTTCCAGAAAGATAAATTGGTCAATAAAGATCAGGCTCGATTCAGCGCTGTTACGGCGGAAAAAGCGCCAAAAAACAAACTGCCTATCGAGTTGCTGGATTATCTAAGCTTAAGATGGCAGGGCATCGAGCTAAAAGGTTATGCCCTGTTTTCGGATCGCTTGGATCGTTGCATTTGCATTGGTCTCGATAATACACATGATTTATTATCCGAACCGAGTGATGCCAACATTCAAAGCCTGGAGTATCGTGTACAGTCAACATCAGAAAGATCATTAGCCTGTGATTTTCAGGGTACAGAGCTAATTTCTATTGGTAGTCTGGTCAGTCTCAGAAAGCCTGATGCCCCGGCAAATAAGCGTTCATTAGGGGTTGTTAATAAAATCTCAATTACAAAATCAACGTCAAAAGTGAGTTTCGAAATTGAGTTGCTGGCAATTCAGGTGTATGCCATGTTTTATCAGCCGCTTGATCATCAGACGCCCCCTGTAAGAGCTTTAATTTACGGGGTAAAAGATAATGGACCTGAAAAAAGTTACATCATTATTGAATCTTATAATTTAAAAGATGGCGATATAGTAAGAATGTTCATGAATAAAAATACTTTTCCAATTATTTTGAGAGGCCGGAAGAATATAGGTTTAGGATACTGGCAGTTTGAATGCAGACGTTTGGAAGAGGGCTCCAGACCACAAAATAAATCAATATCAAATTGATTTTTTCTTCACTTTTTTATTTTCTATCCGCAACTATTGAAAATAGTTCGATCACTTAATACTTGAAAAGTTTTATTAACATGGTAATTTGTTAACCGCTTAACATCGAATACGGAAAATTTTAAATTATTAAAACCCTTATAATAATAAATAAAAGGACTGGATTAGTTATCAAACCTGATTCATAACACCGATAACCAAATTAATTCAGGCCTTAACCACTACGATAATAATTTTAGAGTGAGAGAAACTATGAGTAATGAAGAAAATACACCTCAAGAAGATAAAGCGTCTGAAGCAGTAGAAAAGTCCCAGGCTGCTTTAGGCAAATTCACGGATACTTTGCTTAAACTGAAAGAAGACCAGCCAAAAATATTTTATGGTGGTTTAAGCGTTATCGGTTTATTAATTGTAATTTCTTTATTTAGTGGGGGGTCAAGCTCCACGGTAAGCGGTCCGGTAATAAAGGATCTACAAATTGGTCAAAAATATGTATTGAAAGGCCCCAATGCAACCGATCCTAATGCATCAATAAGACTTGTGGCCGTTCCTGGAACTATTGCAGCTTATGATGATACTGAAGAAGATGACCGTAGCGGCGGATGTAAGCATATGCCCCAAGGAACACCTGTTTCTGTAGAAGGGTTTCAGGATGCTTATGGAAAGAAAAATGCATTTGTTAATGTCAAAATTCTGTCAGAAGGTGAGTGCAGTGGACAGACTGCATGGACGTTAGCAATTAATGTTCAGTAAAAAATTAAAATAAAGCTTGACTGATGTTTTATTTGCTTTATAATGCTCGTCATTGAAGGTGTTGCGGGAATAGCTCAGTGGTAGAGCACAACCTTGCCAAGGTTGGGGTCGCGGGTTCAAGTCCCGTTTCCCGCTCCAATTAAAGTTTTCAAAAAGCCGCGTATTCGCGGCTTTTTTGTTTTTAGTATGGCTGCGTAGCAAAATGGTTATGCAGTGGCCTGCAAAGCCATCTACGCCGGTTCGATTCCGGCCGCAGCCTCCACTTATTGATATAAAAAAGCCGCTTTTATAAGCGGTTTTTTTATGCGCGATAATAAAGTCTAAAAAGCGATCCTGAGAAATTATTACTCAGTCTAAGCTGAGCCTTTTTCTAAATTCCATAGCATGACTCTGTCCAAAATTCAGCGAACCGCCTGCAAAGCACTAGTTACATCGCTATTGCAGGGCAGGGGCGTAAGCCGTTTCGAGAAAGTTTGTACATTAGGTAGGCACCGCGTAAAATCAGCGTTTAATTTCCTTTTGTCTATGGCTGTATTCAAAGGCTAATGCTCTTGAAGTAACCGACAACATCAGCGTTCCTAAAGGGATAAACACATCAAGATCGAGTTATGACTACAACGAATACCGAAAAACCAGATTCGACAGGCAAAGTGCCGCCTAAAATGCCTCGCTCTTTGCCTCTGTTAGGTAACATGCTCGAATTCGGAAAAAATCCTTTCAGCTATATGATGGAGCTTAGAAAAACACTGGGGGAAATCGGTGAATTTCGTATGTTTCATCAAAAAATGGTTCTGATGACCGGCCCTGAAGCGAATGAGGCGTTTTTTCGCGCGCCTGATGCGCAGCTCGATCAAAGCCAGGCCTATAAAATCATGACGCCTATTTTTGGCAAGGGTGTAGTTTTTGACGCGCCTCCGCATAAAAAAGATCAGCAGCTTAAAATGCTTATGCCGGTATTGCGTGACAAACCGATGCGCGGCTATGCTCAGGTGATCGTCCAGGAAGTGGAGCAAATGATTGCCGGCTGGGGCGATGCCGGCGAAATTGATTTGCTTGAGTTCATGAAAGAACTCACCATTTACACCTCCAGCCACTGTCTGCTGGGTGATGAATTTCGTTATGAGCTCAATGAAGAATTTGCCAAGATTTATCATGATCTTGAAAAAGGCGTTAATCCTCTGGCCTTTGTTTTTCCCTATTTGCCTTTACCCGTGTTTCGCCGACGAGATAGAGCACGCGCCAGATTGCAAGAATTAGTTACCGGCATTATTGCCAAAAGAGCGCAGAAAGCTGAAAAAAGCGAAGATGCGTTTCAATTGCTCATTGATGCCAAATACGACGACGGCAGCGGCTTATCGGCTCATGAAATAACAGGCATGTTGATCGGCACTATCTTCGCCGGGCATCACACTACAGCAGGCACTGCAGCCTGGACGCTTCTGGAATTGGCGCGCCGGCCTGGCTATATGGTTGAAGTTTTGAATGAACTGGATGCGCATTTTGGCGTAGATGGTGAAGTCACTTTTCAATCTTTACGGGAAATTCCTATACTGGAAAATGTGATTAAAGAGGTGTTGCGCCTACATCCACCCTTGATTTTTTTAATCCGTAAAGTGATGCAGGATTTTCACTTTAAAGATTATACCGTCAAGGCCGGAAAATACGTCTGCGCTTCCCCTCGCGTGTCGCATCGCATCCCGGATGTTTTTCCTGATCCGGAAAAATTTGATCCTGACCGTTATTCGGAAACACGCCAGGAGGACGCAAAGCCCTTCAGCTGGATTGCCTTCGGCGGCGGCAAACACAAATGTTCCGGTAACGCATTTGCAATGTTGCAACTGAAAGCCATTTTTAGCATACTTTTGCGCCGCTACACCTTTGAATTGATTGACGACAAGGATACTTATCAGGATGATTTTACCCAAATGGTCGTGCAGCCAGTTTCTCCCTGCCGTGTTCGCTACATAAAACGAACAGACCTTAAATCTGCTGCTGATCAATCAACGAACGTTGTTGTTCATGAACACACGCAGCCAACAAGTCCGAGCTTTCAAATCAAAATAGATAGGGAGCTCTGCCAGGGACATGCAACCTGCATGACAGAGGCACCGGAACTTTTTCATGTTGACGATGCCGGCACTGTAACCGTTCTGCAAGAAAACCCCATGCTGGATTTGCTGGTAAAAGCCCGGCAAGCCGAAAAATATTGCCCAACCAAGGCAATTAGTGTGGTTTCAACTGAACTCAACCACTATGAAGAAAAAGAATGACCGCATATCCCAGAGAAGAACTTGAAGAAATGGTTGAGCGCTGGTTACAAGCAAATCGTAACGCTGAAAAAGAAGGTAATTGGCCCAAATACTTGGGGGCAATGTATACCGATGATGCAGAATACCGCTGGAATATCGGCCCTAATGAAGAGTTCGTTGCGCGTAGCCGTAAAGAGATAGAAGAATGGGCTTTAGGCGTGCAAATGGAAGGCTTTGAAGAATGGCGTTATCCCTATCACCGCATTTTAATCGACGAAAAGCAGGGCGAAGTCATCGGTTTGTGGCGTCAGGTATCACCGGCTCTTCGAGAAGATGGATCGCATTATGAAGTAGCAGGAATAGGTGGCTCCTGGTTTCGGTATGGGGGCAATTACAAATGGGAATGGCAACGTGATTTTTTTGACTTGGGCAATGTGAAAGCCTTGTTTTTTGAATTAGCTGCAGACGGTAAACTAGATCCCGCCGTGAAAAGAAAAATAGGCAAATTGGCCAAAGGGCAATTACTACCCGGTCATGAGCGTTTGCGGGCACAACCTGGTTTATGGAAAAAACTGAAAGGTCTTATGGCAATGGTCCGTATCGCTCTATTCAATCAATAAATTAACAAAAATTGTAATTGTTCAGTATGAATCCTATTGAATAAGGTGCCGGTAATTGATTTATAAAGCTGTCTGCACAGGACGTTTCAGTCAGAACTTACAGAGACGTTTCACGCGTCCTTAAAAATCAATTCCTGGCGCCAAAACGGCTGCACACACTGAATAGGTAACAAAAAAATAGTTGCCATCCTTTCAAAGTCTGGCATGTTGCACACGTAAAGATAAAAGCCACATCATAAGAATCTATGCTGAATGTAAAACCGAGTTGGAAAAACTGGCAACTGCTCACTGAAAAAGGAAGGCAAATTTGGGCTTTCAAGCCGGACTCAAGCGATATCAATGATCATTTGCGAAATGCCGACACGATTACAGGTGAAGAAATAGCGCAGTTATCTGAAGATTTTAAGTTTGATAAATCCGTCAATCCCAATTCAGGTGATAAGGTTTTTAGAGACACGGTCATTAATTCGAATTTTCATGAATTTAACGGACAAATTCCGCAGTCAGAAAACCCTGAAGTGCAAAACGTGATAGACGCGGTCATCAAGGGGATTAACTATTACTCGTATTTGCAAACTGAAGCTGGCAATTGGCCGGGTGATTATGGAGGCCCTCTATTTCTCTTACCCGGCTTGCTGATTGCGGCCTATATCTCAGAGACGCCTTTTCCCAAAGCGCATCAGGAGATGATGAAGATTTATATATTGAATCATCAAAATAAAGATGCCGGATGGGGTATGCATATTGAAGGTGAATCGACGATGTTCGGCACGGTTATGCAATATGTTTCATTGCGCATTCTAGGCGTCGATAAACAGCATGAGCAATTGGTCAAAGCCAGGACCTGGATAAAAATAAATGGCGGTGCAACCGGCATTCCTTCCTGGGGAAAGTTTTATCTTTCAATAATGAACCTCTATGACTGGCAGGGATTTAACAGCCTGTTTCCGGAAATGTGGTTATTTCCCAAATGGCTGCCGGTTCACCCCTGGCGTTATTGGTGTCATAGCCGTATGGTTTATCTGCCGATGGCTTATTGCTATGCGCAGCGAATCAAGGCGCCGGAAAATGAACTGATTCTGTCATTGAGACAGGAGATTTATAACGAAGATTTCGCCACGATAGATTGGCCTAAACAACGTAATGCCGTTTGTGAAAAAGATTGCTATACCACGCCCTCACCCATATTGAAGTGGATGAACTTTTTCACCAATGCTTATGAAAAAGTCCCCTGCAGCTGGTTAAGAAAAAAGGCCGTAGCGTTTATTTTAAAATATCTCAATGCTGAAGATGAGCAAACTAACTACATCAACATAGGCCCGGTTAATAAAGCCATTAACTCCATTTGTATCTGGCATGCTTACGGAAAAGATTCGGAACAATTTAACAAACACACGGCGCGTTGGTATGATTATTTGTGGGTTGCCGAAGATGGTATGAAAATGAATGGCTACAACGGTTCTCAGCTTTGGGATACCGCTTTTGCTAGCCGCGCGATGCTTGAAAGTGATTGTGGAAAACTATTCCCTGAGACAATTGCAAATAGTTATAAGTTTATCGAGTTTTCACAAATCAAATCCGAACACGTGACGCATGCCGAGTTTTTTCGTCATCCCATGATAGGCAGCTGGCCGTTTTCAACGGCAGAAAATGGCTGGCCGGTTGCCGACTGCACCGCGGAAGGTTTAAGTGCGACGCTGGCTATTCATCATTCAGGTTTGGTTCATCCAGCGATTGATGATATTCGTATCAAAAAGGCCGTCGATGTCATTCTTTCTTATCAAAATACTGATGGCGGATGGGCGACCTATGAGTTGACGCGAGCGCCTAAATGGCTGGAAAAACTCAATCCTTCTGAAGTATTTGCCGACATTATGATTGATTATTCATGGACGGAATGCACTGCGGCCTGCGTTATTTCATTGCTGGAAATTCAGGAGGCTTATCCTGATTATAAAAACAGCGAATTACGAAAAGCGATCAGTTCCGGCATCAATTTTATTATTAAACAACAAAAACCTGATGGATCCTGGTATGGTGGTTGGGCGGTCTGTTTTACTTACGCCACCTGGTTTGGTGTCGAGGCGATCAGTAAGGCAAAAGGCAAAGGTTATTATGACGATGATGTTTTGTTGGCAGGTATCAACAAAGCCTGCACTTTTTTAGTGGGTAAGCAAAAAGCGGACGGCGGTTGGGGAGAGACTTTCGAATCGTGTTCAAAACTGGTTTATACCCAGGCAGTGGCTTCTCAATCCGTTAATACCGCGTGGGCATTATTGACCCTTATGGCGGGTGATTTTAGCGATAAAAGTATTATTGAATCAGGTATTAACGTATTACTGAACAGACAAACCGATATCGGTGATTGGCCTCAGGAAAATATTTCCGGTGTTTTTAATTATAACTGTATGATTACCTACGCAAACTATAGGAATATATTCCCTATCTGGGCATTAAGTCGATACTCTAGCCGTTAGTTTAGGGATGATAAAAAAATCAACGCAGTTTAAAGTATGTGGATCAAGTAGCTCAATATGAAATCAGAGTTTGATATTTGCATTATCGGCGCAGGCATGGCAGGCGCCACCATCAGTGCTTATCTCGCTCCAAAAGGCATCAGGATCGCTTTAATCGATCATTGCTATAAAGAGAAAAAGCGTATAGTCGGTGAATTGCTGCAACCAGGCGCCGTGTTATCGCTTGAGAAAATGGGTCTCAGGCATTGTCTGGATGGTTTTGAAGCACAGCGGGTGAAGGGCTATGCCTTGTTGCAAGGTAATGAAGAAACGACCATTCCTTACCCGCATCAGCATGAAGGCGTAGGTTTGCATAATGGCCGGTTTTTACAGCAAATAAGAGCTTCTGCGTTGCAAAACGAATCTGTCACGCAAATACATGGTAAGGCGCTGCAACTACTGGAAAATGAAAAGAATGAAATTATCGGCGTGAGTTACCGGGAATCGCATACGTCCCAGATAAAATCTATTTATGCCCCTTTAACCATTACCAGCGACGGATTCTTTTCAAATTTCAGAGCTCATCTCAGCAATAACGAAAAAACCGTAACCTCTTATTTCATAGGCTTGATTTTAAAAGACTGTGAAATGCCTTTTCCGCAACATGGCCATGTGTTTTTATCGGGTCCGACGCCTTTTATCTGTTATCCGATTTCCAATAATGAAGTCAGGCTTTTAATCGATTTTCCCGGCGATCAGTTACCCAGAAACTTTTTGCTGAAAGAGCATTTAGAAACCAATGTAACCCCATATATTCCCGCCTGTATGGCTAACAGTTATGCACAAGCTTTGCAGGAAGGCGGATTTAAGGTCATGCCCAATCATTACATGGCTGCAAAACCCAAAATAAGAAAGGGCGCTGTCATGCTGGGAGACGCCTTGAATATGCGTCATCCTTTAACCGGAGGCGGATTGACCGCTGTGTTTTCCGATATTGAAATATTGAGTGCGTATTTACTGGCTATGCCTGATTTTAGTAATAACGATTTGATTCACGAAAAAATCGAAGCCTATTATCAAGACAGAAAAATAGCTAATGCCAATCTTAATATCCTTGCCAACGCGCTGTATGCCGTAATGTCGAATGATTTGCTTAAAATGGCTGTGTTCAAATACCTGCAATGCGGAGGTGCCAACGCACAGGAATCGATAGCTGTTTTAGCCGGTTTAAACAGGAAACATTATTCATTGATTAAACAATTCTGTTTTTTGGCGGTATTCGGTGCCGGTAATTTAATCCGACACAATATTTCGAATATACCTCAGGCGGTAAGACTGCTTCTAGATGCGTTTACCATCATCAAGCCATTGATAAAAAATGAGATACCGTTATTTTCATTTTTGTATCCTTATCAAGCGAAAATAAAATCTTTTGCCTATTTCGGGTATGGTACAAATATTGAGAGGTCTTAAGTCATGAGGTTCTCGAGCTAAGCTGGACTCTGGAAACCATGCCGTGTTTTCAGTTTCAAAACGCTTGTTGCGCGGGAAAAGGTTAGAAAATTTTAGTGAATTCCGAATTTATGATGCTAATTGCCAAGGGCAGAATAATTCTCTCTTTTGCTCCCGTAGTTTTACCAGACCGTTTTTAAACCAATGACTATGACATCCAAATCCCTTGTTCTGTTCTTCCGGCTACACACTGGTTGGCGCTTACTTGATTTAATGCAATGAGCGCAGGTATTTCCCTCGTTACAGGAGCCACCGGTCACTTAGGTGCCAACCTCGTCCGCCGCCTGCTTGAAGAAGGCGAGCAAGTTCGGGTGATGATGCGGGCCGAACGTGATAATGGAGCCTTGGATGGCCTCAATGTTGAGCGTGTGTTCGCAGATCTGCGTGACGGCGAAGCGGTATCGAACGCTTTGCGGGGGTGCGCTCGTGTTTATCATTGTGCGGCTTTGGTTTCGACCATTGAAGGAAATGCAGCCCATAAACGCGAAATTTTCGATACCAACGTCAAAGGAACAATCCATATTCTCCAAGCCGCCGAACGCCACGGTGTCGACAAGGTGGTTGTATCCGGATCGCTCAGTGCAACCGGCTACGAGCCTGATCGTTCAAGTCACGAGGGCATGCCGTTTTATCCTTTCGACCGACATCTGCCTTATGGATTTACCAAGCATCTTACCGAGCATGAGTGCCTAAAGGCTCATGCCAACGGTCTCAATGTGGTTGTCGCGACCTCCTGTGCGATCATCGGCCCTCACGATTATGTACCCTCGCGAATGGGCCGCGTACTCATTGATTATGCTCATGGCTCTTTGCGCGCCTATATTCCGGGGGGGTTCGAGTTCGTATCCAGCCGGGATATCGCAGAAGGCCACCTTTTAGCGATGCGGCATGGGCGTTCCGGGCAGAAATACATATTCAGCACCGGCTATGCCAGCGTCGACGACCTGATGGAGATGTTCAGGAAAGTTACCGGTCGTTCCTTGCCCCGTCTGAAATTATCGCCTTTCCTAATGGCCATGCTGGCCGAAGTGGCCGACAAGACCTGGTATAAGGTATTTCCCAACCTGCCCAGACGCTTTACACCCGGAGCAGTGCGCTTGCTTCAGATGCGGCGGCGCGCTGATCACGACAAGGCGAAACAGGAATTGGGCTATCAGCCCACCCAGCTGTCTCAAGCGGTGCAGGAAGCCTACGATGATTTCGTCCGCAGGGGCTTAATCGTTACTGCCAAGTAAATCGCCCCCCTCTTAACCACCTAACAGAGTTCCGAAGATGAAGAATGCGCAGACGAAATCCCCACCCCCTTCCTTTTCTGAAGCTAAAAATTCGCGGCAAAAAGCCCGCGCGTCGGGAATGGATCCGAATCGCTGGTATGTAGTGGAATACGACAACGCAGTAAAAAAAGGTCAGGTTAAAGAGGTGATTTTTTCGAACACCTCAATTGCCCTTTTTCGCGGTGAAGACGGTAAACTTGCGGCCGTTCGTAACCTCTGCATGCACCGTCAGCTAAAGTTGACACATGGCGCGGTAGACAAGTGCACTTTGCGTTGCGCTTACCACGGTTGGGCCTACAACAGAGACGGCTGGCTGGAGGATTACTCCCATGACAGCTTTGGTAACCCGCTAATCAAGAAACAGTTACGGACTTATCCCGTGCAAGTCCGCTACGGTCTTATCTGGTTGTTCCCCGGCGAAGCTGAACTTGCCATTGACTACAAGATACCGGAAATTCCCGAACTTACCGGCGCTGATACCTGGGCTAATTTTGCTGTGGATTACACTTGGCGCACGCATCATTCAATGGTGATCGATAACATCTGCGATTTTTCTCATGCCTTCCTGCACAGAAAATACAAACCATTTATCGATGCCAAATTGACCCATCATGAAAGCAATGAAGATAGGGTTTATTTGACATACGACGCCTTTATGGCCGGAGGTCGGATTTCCGGGATTTTTGTTGACCGCAAACGGGTTAATACCCGTTCCATCGAGTTATGCTATGAATATCCGTATCAATGGACCAATACCGGGGACAGCATCAAAAATTGGTCGTTCATGTTGCCTATTGATGAACGAACCACGCGTGTATTTTTCCTGTTTTATTTCGATGCGCTCATCATTCCGCTGATTTCGTTAAAAACCCCGAAGTGGCTGACCCAAATGGTACTGAATATCGCCAAACCTTTGGTATTCAAACCCATCCTCAATGAAGACGGTGTTGCCCTGGAAGCCGAACAATTAGGTTACGAATCTTATTGGGATGCTGCTCCCATTGAACTCAATCCAGTAGTACCCCTTTTCCAGAGATTGACCGCACGCAAGTGGGAAAACTATCTGGAGCGTTCTAAACCCCCTCAAGGTGCCGGCACGAATTAAGTTAAACAACCCTCTTTCTATGAATATCAACCAGCGTGCCGCCAAGATAGCGGAATACTTTGCCCGAAATCCCAAGAAGATCCTGGGACTGGCCTTGGTTTTGTCGATTCTGGCAGGTTTGTTAACGTTACAACTTCCGGTTCACACCTCACGACAAGCTTTGCTCCCTCAGAACACAGCAGTTGCCGGGCGCTTTAACGATTTTTTGAAAAACTTTGGTGCAGCTTCGGATCTCATAGTGGTTCTGGAGGGTGCGCCGCGCAACGAATTGGAATCATTTGCCAACGATCTGGCCGCCAGACTCAGACCGGAACCTGAAATAGGCCAAGCGACCTCGCGTCTCGATATTGCATTTTTTCTGGACCATGCTTATTTGCTGATGCCGCCTGAGGGCCTTGACAAGCTTGCTGCGATAGCGAGTCAGCCCTCCTTGATTGAAGGTGGTTTGGAGCAAAACCTGCTCAATGCATTAAGCTGGAGCAAAGGCAGTTCTCCGCTGGGCGGGACTGACATTGATTTGACTACGGCCGAAACAAGCCTGAATATGGCGGCTTTTTTCCTGGAAGAATGGCAGCGCTGGCTGTCCTCTGAAACTGTTCCTGCCGGTGTGGACTGGAACAACTTGCTCGTTAAAAACGGGGCAGGCGGCATGAATGACGGTTACTTTACCTCGCGTGACGGGCGTATGTTGTTTTTGTTCGTTCACCCGAAAAATCCTTCGGGAGACTTCGAGAATCTTGGACCCTTCGTAGACAAGGTCAAACAGGTATCGGCCGAGTTGGCTGCGCAAGCCAAAGCTGCCGGCCGAACACCGCCCACTTTGGGGCTGAGCGGCTTGCCTGCCATAGAGTACGAGGAATATGTCAACCTTCGCAAGGACATGATGCTGGTGACGTTGACTTCCGCTTTTCTAGTCGCTACGTTGATTCTGTTGGTGGTGCGAAGCTTGCGCTGGGCCGCGCTGATTTTTGTTCCTATGGGGCTGGGCGTGCTCTGGAGTTTGGGATTGGCCTTTATTACGGTGGGTCATCTCAATATGATCACCGCAGCCTTTATCGCCATTTTGTTCGGTCTTGGCGCAGACTACGGCATTTTTACCTCCTCTCGCATTGCCGAGGAGCGTCGTGCAGGCAAACCGTTAATTCAAGCGATAAGCGATGGCGTCGGCTCATCCTTTATCGCAGTGCTTACCGCGGGTGGTGCTTCATTATTGATCTTCAGTGTTCTGGCTACGGTTGATTTTCCAGGTTTTGCCGAGCTGGGCGTGATAGCGGCCATGGGTGTGCTGATGATTCTGATCAGTACCTGGATGGTTCAGCCGGCGCTCTACGTTTTACTTCCGCCCAAACTCAGCTCCACCCCCGCGCTAGTTAAGCCTTCAATTTCAGCCGGAACCCGCAAATCAAGCGCTGCATTGCCAATGCCTGTCGCGCTGATCCTCGTCATAATTGCCCTAAGCGGCGCTGTCTTTGGCGGATTCAAGGGCTCGGCTATTCAATTTGACTACGATGTGTTGGCCATGTTGCCCAAAGATTCCACGGCGGCTTATTACCAGCAGCGTATGGTAGCGGAAAGCGATTACCAGGCGGAAGTCATTATTTTTACAGCCAAGGACTTGGCGGAAGCCCGGCGCATCACCAGCGAGGCAGGCAATCTCAAGACAATTGCCCAAGTGCAGTCGCTGACCAATCTGTTTCCTCCCGATGCGGACCAACGCCTTCAAAAAGCGGTGAGTATCGGTGACGCATTTTCCCGGACAGACGCGGCCAAACAGATCGCCGGACTGACTGAATCGGGTTTGTCTGCAAAATCCTTCGAGTTATTGCAGGAATTGCTGCATAACAGCGCAGGTGTCATAGACGAAGCTCAGGAGCAGGCCTTTTCCGCAGGACATTCCAAACTGGTCGAGAGTCTGGAGGTATTGCGAGTGCAGCTTTCGGCCATTTCAGAAAAGCTCGCTACAGAGGGTGAACAGGGTCGGGTGCGTAGCGAGAGTTTTTTACGGGCTTTATTGTCCGGAGCGGATACCGGACTCAAAATGATCGCGTCATGGAGGCAGATTCAACCGCTGACGCCGGATCAGTTACCACCTGCACTGCGCGACCGTTTCTTCGCTGCTGACGGCAGTATCGCAATCTATGCTTTCCCTGCAAAAACCGTGTACGACCCCGTCAATCTGGACGCGCTGATCAACGATGTTTATAGCGTCTCGCCCGATGCGACCGGCTTTCCGACGACACATCAAGAGTTTGCCAAGGCCGTGGTTGAAAGTTTCACACACGGCACGCAGTTGGCTCTAGGCTTATGTTTACTTTGGGTCATGGCGGCGACACGCAGCGTGCGCGGCTTCGCGTTGGCGGCGCTGCCCTTGTTAATTGGTGGGGGCTGGATGCTCGGAATAATGGCGCTGGCAGGCATGAGCTACAATTACGCCAATATCGTTGCCTTGCCCTTGGTCATCGCGTTGGCAGTTGATTACGGCGTTTGGTTCAGCTACCGCTGGAATGAATTAAAGAGCCATACGCCTTTGCAAGTCAGCCTGAACGTTGGTAAGACCATCGGATTGGCCGCCGGAACGTCTTTGGCAGGTCTGGGTGCTATCACCTTGGCCAGTTACCGGGGCGTATCCTCTTTGGGTATCAGTATCACCATAGGATTGGTGTGCTGCCTCACCGCAACTCTCGTCGTGGCTCCTGCCATTGGACAGTTACTTGATTTCAAGAGAAAACCCTAATGCAAAAAATCTGTCTCTTTATTCTTGCCGGCCTGGCTGCGGCTTCCTTTATTACCAATGCCGCGCCTAATTCAGAAATGATCGTGGTGTGCTATCCCGGCGGATCCGTCAATGCAAAAGACGCCAACGGAGCAATGACTTCGATGTTGCGCGTGGTTGAACGTGTCGGTCAATGGCAGGAGAACAGCTTTAACAGTGTGTTTACGGCTAAATCGGACGAATGCAGAAAACAGATGGCCGACAATAAACCCAAGTTCGCCATCACCTCGTTGGGGCTTTTTCTGGATTTGCGCAATCAACATAACCTAGTACCTGTAGTTCAACCCAAAATTAAAGGGCTTACCCATGAACGTTACCGGGTCATGGTTCAGAAAGGCAAGTACAAGAACCTGGATGAGCTTAAAGGTAAAACGCTAGGCGGAACAGCCCTGGAAGAATCCTCTTTCATCGGCAAAATCGTTTTTGCCGGAAAATACGACCCCGACACTTTTTTTGTCTTACAAAAATCAAATCAGGCAATCCGTGCCTTGCGCTCTTTGAATAAAGGAGAACTGGATGCGGTCATCTTGAACGAGCAACAATTTGGCGGCCTCTCTTCGCTCCAAATGGATACGTCTCTTGAAGCTGTCTTTACCTCCGAGGAAATTCCACTGATGGGCGTTGTAGCCAACAGCGCCACAACGACAGAGGACGAGCGCGCCCGTTTTGCTAAGGCATTGGAAGGTATGTGTTCCGACAGTGAAGGCAAAAAGCTGTGCGAGCTATTCGGGGTGGAAGCCTTTGCTACTGTAGACTCTGTAGTGTTTGACCCGATGATCAAGCTGTGGGCAAACGGGCAATAAGATGGAGAATAAAACACGGCTTGTTCCGCCGCTTGTGTTGCTGACATTGCTGGCCGGTTGCGCCGGTTTGCCGCGTGATCAGGTGCAGACAGAATTGCCAGATGATTGCCCTAAACTATCCGCTGTATCTTTGGTCGAGGAGCAAAACCGGTTTGGTCCTAAGACAGATACCCATACCTTGGCGTGTGCTCGGATTGTTCTTCGCAATAGTCAAGATCCTGCGGCGCTGAGTACCTCGCTAGCAAGTCGCCTGTCCCTGCTTTTGGCCGAGCGTGAAATGGACCAAATGCAGCGCGAAAAATTGGCTGCCGAAGGGGTTGGCTTTGCCGAAGCCGCTTTGCAACAAGGAGGGCGCGGTGATGGGGCGGTGCATTACTATTTAGCCGCTAATCTGGGCCTTTCGGTACGCGAACATATGACCCAGGCCATAGTGAACCTGGGTCGTCTGGAAGAAGAAATGAAGCAAGCGGTGGCTTTAAGTCCGGACATCGACGGCGGCGGCCCGCTAAGATTATTGGGGATGCTTTATCTCAAGGCTCCGGCTTGGCCCAATGGTATTGGAGACCTCGACAAGGCGCTGGAACTGGTGGAAAAAGCAGCCAAGGAACATCCAGGCCACCCGCTTAACCACCTGTTTTATGCTCAGGCACTCTGGGCCGACGGCGACGAAGCAAATCTAACGCAGATAAAAGCCGAATTCGCGCAAGCGGAAAAGCTTCTGGATGAAGGTGATTGGGGATACAACACAAAGCCCTGGAAAAATGAACTCGCCGAATTTGCTCAAGAGTTTCAGCAGGCGGATTGATCGCCAGAAAAAATAAACGGATTGAGAATTTGTCAGCAATTCCCCGTTTGATGATAAAGAAGGGTAGGCGAAAGCTTAAATGAAGCCGGAGTAAGCTAATCCACCGAGGATTCAGTCTTTTTTAGCTTGACCAGCAGTGCGCGCAAATCCTCGACTACCAGATAGAGTGAAGGGATAAGAATCAGCGTGATCAGCGTGGCGAACATGATGCCGAAGCCTATCGAAATAGCCATCGGAATCAGCATTTTGGCTTGCCTGGATGTTTCGAAAATCATCGGCATCAAGCCGCAGAAAGTGGTTAGTGTCGTCAATAAGATCGGTCTCAAGCGCTGAATGCTTGCCGTTTTGATGATGTGCAAAGGTGACCTGTTGCTGTCAGCCTCAGTCCGCAATTCGTTTGCGTAGTTGATTAATACCAGCGCGTCGTTGACCACAATGCCGGAGAGGGCCACGATACCCAGCATGCTCAAGATGCTTAACTCGTAACCCAACAGTAAATGGCCGAATATCGCGCCGATGATGCCAAAAGGAATACTGACGATGACGATCAGCGGCAGAACATAGCTACGGAACGGAATTGCCAGCATTGCATAGATCCCCAGTAAAGCGAACACGAAACTGATTTTAAGACTGCTCAGGCTGTCTGCCATCTCTGCCTGACTGCCTTGAAAGCTGTATTGCAAACCCGGAAATTCATTTTTCAAACGAGGCAGTTCGGTTGCTTCCAGATCATTTAGAATTTCGCTGGTTCGACTGCGCGGCGTAACGCCTGATTTGACTTGTATATTGCGCCGGCCATTTCGGCGATTGATTTCGGTATAAGCCCGGCTCTGCTCGATTTCGACGGCCTCGGTTAACGGAATTTCCAACCCTGCAGGTGACCATAGCATTAAGTTTTTAATGTTTTGCACCGACATCCGTTCTTCTTCAGGAAGTCTGACCATGATTTTGATTTCGTTTCGGCCCCGCTGCTGGCGCAATACTTCCGCACCGAAAAAAGCGTTACGGACTTGGCGCGCGACGT
Organism: Methylicorpusculum oleiharenae; assembly: GCF_009828925.2. Classification (NCBI taxonomy): domain Bacteria; kingdom Pseudomonadati; phylum Pseudomonadota; class Gammaproteobacteria; order Methylococcales; family Methylococcaceae; genus Methylicorpusculum; species Methylicorpusculum oleiharenae. The sequence continues at coordinate 4,405,421 of NZ_WUTY02000001.1, read as the reverse complement.
TTTGCGCGGTGAAACCAAGGCTTCTGCCTTCAGGCAACAAGCTAAAATCCAGTTGTTCCTTGCCGCTACTAAAACCGCTGGAGACATCGTTGACGATAGGGTAGGCGTTAAGCGCATCGGCCAGTTGTTGACTGGCTTGTTCCAGTATCTTGATATCGCGATGATTCAGTTCTATCGTTAATGCGGAGCCCGAGCCCGGTCCGCCTGCATCCGATTCAAACATGATCGACTCGATTCCTGCGATTTCACCCGTGGCTTCTCGCCATCGCTGGTTAAACTGCTCAGTGCTCATGATTTTATCGCGTATTTCAGGCGGTGCCAGGTAAGCCCGGATTGAAGCCAAATGACTTCCTGTCGTTCTCTTGTGGTCGATCGTGCCGATTTCAGCAAAAATACCCTTGAGCAGCTTATCTCCGTCCGGAACGCTCCCTGCTACTTTTTGAGCGGATTCAAACAGATGGCGTGCGACAGCTTCAGTTCTGGCAACCGGAGTCCCGAACGGCATGACCAGCGTAACCTGAGCGAAATCGGATTCGGTTTTTGGGAACAGTGTCATGCCCATTCGGCCGCTCAACGCATAAGCAAGCGTGGCGACTAACAATGCGAAAGTGGCCGCTATGGTCAGATAGCGATGCCTTAATATACTTTCCAGAAAAGGTCCGTAGCGGTGCGTCGTCCAATGCCTGAAGCCATGACTGAATTTTTGCTGGTAGTGATGCACGAATGCCAAAATCCCGTGACGTTTCATTTCCTTCAGTTGCCCCAAATGATAGGGCAGGATAAACAGACTTTCCGCCAGCGACAGCAGAAACACGGTGATGATCACCAGCGGTATCATGTAAAAGATTTTGCCGGTGATGCCGGGGATAAAGAGCAACGGCATAAAAGTCGCGATATTGGTCAAAATACTGAAAGTGACCGGCATTGCCATTTCTTGTGTGCCTTTAATTGCGGCTTGCATCGGCGAAAATCCTTCCTGCCGGTAGTGATAAACGTTTTCGCCGATGATGATTGCGTCGTCCACGACAATACCTAACGCGATTATGAAAGCAAACAGCGAAATCATGTTCAGGCTGACGCCTATGCTTGGCAGAATCAAAAATGAGCCAAGAAATGCTGTCGGAATCCCCATCATCACCCAAAATGCCAGACGCAATTCCAAAAACAGGGCCAGCATGATGAAAACCAGCACTAAACCCATGGCACTGTTGCGGAGCAAAAGATCGATACGCTGCGAATATTCCTCCGATGTGTCTCGTCGGATTTCGGCAGAGATGCCTTTGGGTAGCTCGGGAACGATACGTTCCATGTGTTTTTTGACCGTTTCAGATATCTGGATCGGCGTTTGGTCGCCGACGCTGTAAACCTGAATCATCGCGGCAGGCTGGTTATCGAAAGTCGCGTAATAATCACTTTCATCATAACCGTCTTTGATGGTGGCGATGTCGCCCAGTTTTACCTGGCTGCCGTCCGCAGTGGTAATAATTGGCAGGCTGGCAAACTGGTTGGCGTAATCCCGGCGTTCTTTGACCCGGATCAAAATTTCACCGGTACCGGTTTTAACACTGCCGCCCGGCAAGTCGATGCTGGCGGCAGTAATGCGCTGAGCGATGTCGCCTAGCGACAGACGGTATCGGCGCAGCGTTTCCTGTGGGATATCGATCGCGATTTCAAGCGGTTTGATACCTTCAAGTTCGATTTGGGTGATGCCGGGGTCTTGTAACAGTTGATCCCGGAATTGTTCTGCCAGTTCGTGCAGCACGTTTTCTTGCGTATCACCAAATAGGACGATGGAAATGACCTGACGCTTATTGGCCATTACGGTGACTTGAGGTTTCTCGGCATCAATGGGGAAGGTCGTGATGCGATCAACTTCTTTTTGAATCTCCTGCGTCAGGCGCTGCATGTCCGTGCCTCTGAGGGCTTCGACTGTGACCATGCCGATATCTTCTTTGGCGGAAGAATTGACTTGATCGACGCCTTCAATGCCGCCTATAGCATCCTCTATTGACAGAATGATGCCGCTTTCGACTTCTTCCGGACTGGCTCCGGGGTATGCGACACTGATGCTGACGGTGTCTATTTCAAATTCCGGAAATACTTCCTGCCGAATAGTCGTCATAAACAAGAGGCCGCCAATGATCAACACGGCCATGACCAGGTTGGCTGCTACCGAGTGGCCTGCCATCCAGGCGATAGTGCCGGTTTCTGTCGAATGTTGCTCTTGTGACATCGTATCTACCTGGCCGATTCGGAAATCTTGGGTTCATGAGTGCGGATTTGCATGTTCTGGACGGGAGCAGACAGATCGCTATTGATAATGCGGGGAGAGGGCGGAAGTGCTTCGGCGCTTAAATAGACCCATCCCGACTCATTCCAGAGCGGTTCAACTGTGATGATATCCAGCGTGTTTTCTGTTGTCATCAACCAGAGCCGGTTGCCGTCATGCACCGCGTTTTCGGGAATTGCCATAACACGATTAATTGATTTACCCGCAATAGCGGCATGGACCAGTGTGCCCAGCATCATATGCGGTAAGTTGCGATTAGCCGGTTTGAGTCCCAGCGGATCCTCGACTTCGACAATCAACTTGGCCATGCGTCCTTCCGGTTCCACCTCGGCTTTCAACCGTTTGACCTTGCCGATCCTGAATGCCTCCGGTCCCCACGCCTGCGAGTAAGTTATCTTGACGGTCGAGCCTTGTTCATTGTTGAAACCGGGAATATTGATCCAGCGCAGTTTTTCCAGCGGCAACGAGACATCTATCCAGAAGGTATCGGTCGCAACCAGTTGAACCAGGGGTGTGCCGGTAGAGAACGTCGATACCCAGGAGCCGATATTGGCATTACGCGCAGTGACCACGGCGTTGAAAGGTGCGATGGTTTGTGTGCGCTGAAGATTCAGACGGGCCTGTTCAAGTGCTGCTTCGGCAGCGTCCAGTGCCGATTTTGAGGCTTCCAGATGAGGTTTGCGTTGGACCAGTTCGCTTGCGAGTTCATCCAGTTCCTCGCCCAGCAGTTTATATTCCTCTTGAGCGATTTCTTGCTGGCCGAGTTCCAGTTTTAAATTGAACTTGGCCCGGATCAAATCATTTTGAGCTTGGCGCAGGCGCAATTCATAGTCGGTAGGATCAAGCTTGACGATTTCCTCGCCTTTTCTCAATAAGCCGCCTTCGATGAAGTTTTCGCTGACCGACTTGACCATGCCGTCGACTTGAGAGTTTAAATTGACACTTTGCGAAGCAACAACATTTCCCAATGCGGAAACAGTAACAGAATGATCGATTATCTGCGGCGCAATGACTTCGACCAAAGGAGCGCTTATCTTTACCGGATTGCGCGCCGCGCGCGGTTTATTGGTCAGCCAGTAATAAGACAAGGATCCGGCAATGGCAATAATCAACAGAGAAGGGAGTGCTTTGAATAATTTCCTTAAAACATTAGCCATTGTTTTCAATCCTGGTTTTAACGGGTTCCGCAAGTGGCCACCCACCTGCAAGTGAGCGATAGAGTAAAATTCTGAAATCGACCAATTCGCGTTCGGCACGAATCAGCGAGCGCTGCATGGCTTGCAAACTGTTGAGCGTCGAAAGTACGCGGAGAAAATCGAAAGCACCGTAAGCGGTGCGAATCCGGATATTGTTATTGGCTTCATTCAAATAACGCAGTTGCTGTTTCAGGCTGTCCAGGCGTTGATGTTGCCTCTCTTCTTGAGCCAAGGCGTTTTCAACTTCTTTGATGGACTGCAATACGCTTTGTCCATACAGATTAAGCGCTTCCTCAGTTGCGGCTTTGGTGCGGTCCACTTCCGCAATACGGCGGCCACCGTCGATCAACGGTAAAACCAGATTGCCGGCGAGCGTCGCCATCCAGTTATTAAAGAAGTCCTGAAGATCCGGTGCAGTCGTGTCTATTCCTGCGGACAGGCCGATTTTTGGAAAACGGTCGGCAATCGCAGCCGCTACTCTCAGGTCGGCAGCTTGCAACCGGAAATAGGCTTTGAGGACATCGGGGCGGCGTTGAATCAAATCCGAGGTTAATCCGGTATCCGGTAAACCGTTTATTTCAGGAAAACGATCACTGGTCGCAATTTCGAGCGTTCCGGGCGATTGGCCGGTTAAAACCGCCAGTTGATTTTTCAGGACCTCAATGTTGGCCAGCACGGTATAACGGTCGCCAACCACGCCTTCCAGCAATTGGCGCTGCTGGAATACGTCAGCCGCAGTCGCTTGACCGCCTCTGAAACGGACTTCCACTAAGTTGGCATATTGTTCATTGATGACGATTTGTTCAGTCAGTAAGTTGTATTGTTTCTGTTGTTCTATCAATTGATACCAGGTGCGTGCAATTTCTGCAGACAATGCAATTGCGGCGGTATGAATATCCTGTTCAGAGGCTTTTACATCCTGTTCGGCAGCATAAGTGCCGGCTCTAATGCGGCCCCACAAGTCAAGCTCGTAACTGGCAATGAGGCCCAGTGAAAAATTATCGTTAGTGAGTAAGCCTAGCGTTTCATTACCATCTCTGCGGCTCAGGCTGGATGTGCCGTCAAGGGCGGGAATCAGTTCTGAACCGGTCTTGCGAGCGATGGCCTGGGCCTGTTTGAGTCGCTCATAAGCGGCGATAAGATCAAGATTTTGCTGCAGCGCTTTATCGATAAGCTGATTCAGCGCTGTATCGTTAAAACTTAGCCACCAGCGTTCCTTCAATGGAACACTGCCGCTTAATGAAAAGGATTCGTTAACCGCAACCGGTGTCTTAAATTCTTTGACCTCAATGCTGCACGCACTGAGCAGGCAAAGCAGCAGCATAACGGTAGGAACTTTTATTGCGCGCATGCGCTGTCTCCGCGGGATTGTTCTATCCGGTTGCGAAGCGCCCGAATACCAGCCAGAGAGAAGAGTACAACGTGCTCGGCATAGCTCACCGGGTTTTCCAGTTCCGGATAGTGTCTGCGCTCAGGATAGGTCTTTTTCATGTGTTTGAGTTGCATCAAATGAAAACATTGGCCAATGATGCTGGTGTGGCAAAAGTGAATATCCTGGTCATCTGCTAGCGGTCCCAGGCACTCCTTAATTTGCGTGATCATGGCCTGGCGTTGGGGGTTGATTTCCTTTTCGAGAATTTCCGGCAGCAGCGAAGTGGGTTGAGCCATTTCCTTGTTGATAATTGCGAAAAAATGCGAATTTTCTGCGGCGATACGAGCGATCAAAGAACGGATGCGACCAGCCAGACGTTGCTCTGCCGGAGCGTCTGAAGCGACGCCGCCATCCGATGGGTAAAGCGCTAGATCTTGTTGGAACGCATAGCGCCAGGATTCCAGATAAAGGCTTTCTTTGTCCCGAAAATGGTAATTGACTGAAGCAATATTGGACTGAGCCTGTTCGCAGATTTCGGCAATCGTTGTTTCCTGAAAACCTTTTTCGGCAAAAATCCGGCTGGCGGTGATTAAAAGACGCATCCGCGTTTTCAACGGTTTTGAATCTGAATCAGTCATTGAATTAGGTATATTCAAATAAAGATTTTAAATATACATATAAATCAGGCATTGGACAAACGAAATATCGGGTCAAAGTCTGTTGTTTGCTTTGTTCGTAGGCTACGAGAGAATACCTCAACAATTGAAGTAAGCAACTTCTGAAAAATCCAGCAGTTAACGGATCAGAGCAAGCGGGCCTATATGATCAATGTCGTTCGTAACGCCTCATTCCCCCGTGTTGCCTTAATTGACAGGTTTGTCTTTGGGTGCAGGTTGTGTTGTGTTCTGTGTATCTGATTTCATGATACGCACTTCTATTTAAATGAATGGAGATTGGATTTTCGCAGGTAGTGTTTGTTGATAGTATGATATTGTCATACAAAGTACAGATCTTTAATTGTGAGCGCTTTTATGGCCATGCAACGCAAAACTATCACTATCACCGATCAAATGGAAAGTTGGGTTAAATCCTAGGTTGATTCAGGCAAATATGGGAACGACAGCGAATATTTCCGGGATCTGGTTCGCCAGGATCAGGAAAAACGAGAAGCAGAAACCCGACTCCGATTTATTCTCGATGAAGCCGAATCAAGTGGCGTCAGTGTTCGTAGTGCTCAAGAAATATGGGATGAAGCTGAAACCCGGCTTGCCGGAAATAATGGTTAACTATGTGTTATCAAGGCCGGCAGAAAAGGATATTGGAAATATTGCCGTCTATTCGATCCAAAATTTCGGTATCAGGCAAGCTCGGCTATATCGGGATGGATTATTCAAAACGTTAGAAATGATAGGTAACATATAGAGTCTGCATATCTGCCACTGGGACTTTGGCGATGCAGCGAGCCCTGACAATACGAGCGTGCTAGCCACTCCAACGCACGTCTACACCACTGAAGGCAGATATGTAGCCCAATTGACGGTTATCGATGGCCAGGCTGAAGTGTCCTCCAGCGTTGACGTCGTTGTTGCCGCCGCACCGCAAGTCACCGCCCGCAAGATCCATGTGGTTGACGAACGCGATCACGCCGCGCGCAAGGCGAAGGTCTCTATCTGGGCCGATGTCGGCTTTGGCAGCCTGGCGACGGACGATTTGATTGCCGTCAAGCTGGATGGCGTGACCTTGTTTGAAGCCCGATTTGCCGAGTTTAAACCCGGCCGCGAGGGCGACGTCTATCTGCTGTTGAAAAGGGACTTATTGGTACGTATCGATCTCGCGGAGCAAAGCCTGTTTGTCGAAGCAAAACGGGTGAGTCTGGCGGGCGCCGATTTCAGTAACGGCAACACCTTGACGGTCAGCTGGGACAATCACGTCGGCACCGATCAGTTTGATCTGAGCGAGAATCCCGGTGGCGTGTGGCTTTACCGGCATCATCCCTAAGATGACAGTTCTGACGATCATGATCGGTAATCCCAAGTCCGTAGGTCAGGTTTAGTTGATCTGCGCTTTACCTTGAGCTGGATCCCCGCATATACGGGGATCCACGACGCGGGGATAACAAACTGACGCTTTCCAATAACTTTCCTGAGTTGTTGATTGGGTCCATTTAATCAAAGCTGGACCGTATGTCGGCAATAGTGATAAACAGCTTGTTTTCGGCATCTCGAAAAGCAGTGAATCCGTACTTTTCGTAAAATTGCTGGGCTCCGTGTTTGGCGTCAACGACGACTATCGGAAATCCAACGGTATTGCTTGCTTGAAGCAGCTTTTTTAATGCGTCAATGAGCAACCATTCACCTTTGCCTTTCCCTTTGTAGCGCTCATCGACAGCTAATCGAGCTATCAGTCCACCCGAGATTGATGAAGGGTGTTTTTTTTGAAGCTTGTCAGGTAATGCGTTTAAATCGACGGGGGTCATTGTTAGCGTGTAAAAGCCAACAATGTTGGATTGATTGGCTTCGTCTTCGAGAATGAAAGTCCTTGTATTATCTTTTTTGGCTTGTTGACTAGCCATGAATTTCAGGTAGTTGTTTAAAGGCTCAACACCGCAATTAAAACGGTTTCTATCGTGTTTCGCTTTGTCTAAAAGTACGGTTCTCATTATCGAGCAGAGTTTTCATAACATGCAGCTGCCGCTTTTAAGTTACTGTTAGTCGTCGCCGGTTTATCAAGCGCATCCATAAGCAACAGGGCATCCTGTTCAGTCAGCTTAAGTGTCTTGTCTTGTTCAATAAGTTGCTTAGCTTTTTCAACTGCCGCGCTAAGGACAAATGAGTTGATACTGGACATGCCCGATATGACCGTAGCTTTAGTGAGTAAATCTTGAGTATCAGCATCCACCCTAGCGGTGATACGAGGTAATGAAGTCGTCATAATGTTTCTCCTTTGTGCCAAAGTGGCACCTCGAAATTATGGGTGCAGCATTTAGCTGAGTCAAGCCCCCAAGGATGGGTCTATGGCGATCTTGGCAAGGCTTACGCCAACCCTCAAAGCCACATTAAAAGTTCAAACTGGACCGGAGATCAGGTCGGTTTTTTTTGAGGGTGGTTATACAGGTTATCAAACAGTCGGATTACTACAAAAATCATCGCCTGAGTCATTTGAATCGCCGGCACTCTGGCGGTATTTTCCGAAGCAAAATCATCAATTGCGTCATTCATGAAATTTACGAGACCGGTTTGCGGCTTATCCTCTTGCATTCTATGCACAAATCGGTCTTTGAGCTTGGCACTGATTTTTTCATCCATATCCCGCCCTTTGATCAGTGCTTGTAACTCCGTGTCCAAAAGCACGGCTTGTTTTTCCAGCCAGTCAATATCAATTTCATGTTGTGGGGGCAGGGGGCCAAACGCTTTTTGAAAGACGCAGAACACATCGAAACATAAATCCATAAAAAAGTAGGACATCTCTTGATTGTGTTCGGCAATAATGTTTGGAAAAACGCCGAAGATGGTTTGGACCAGCGCCGGTTGATCACCTTCAAATTGTTCCATCATTTTACGGCCAGTATCTTCGTCAATGCTTCTGGCGTATTCTAGGGCTTGATATAGCTCGCGGTCAGTGAGTTCTTTCATGTGTTTATCGGTGTATGAGTCGCAAAAAAGGGCTCATTATGCTGATATAGGCGATCAATGCAAACGCCAACTTCGAGTAATCAGAAAGCATTTTAACTAAAGCAAATTGTAAATCCGGATAAGAGATACTGTTATGTATAATAAGCCGGTTAACTGCAAAGTACCTTTTTTTCAATTTTAATTGCTCATGCCATCAGAAAAACATTCTAAATTGGTTTCATCCTATCAAAGACTATCGGTTGAACAACAGATGATCCTTAAACTGTTGGCAGTCTATTATGGATATGCCTCGCCAACATTTATTACCGAATGTATCAAAGATACCGGCTTACGTGGCGCAAACGGTAACACTTTTAAACTTGCCGATATTCATGGTTTTATTCGACTGTTGCTCAAGGACAATCTGCTTGAACAGTTGCCGAAACAGTCATCCTATCGTTGTCACAGAATGTTGGTCGAGCCGATTGCCAGACAGTTGATCGATGACAATGAATTTGAGCGTTATGCGAAGATTATCGAGCAGCATGCGCCGATCGGGACCGGTTATTACCGTTATATGAGAGTCGAAGATTGTCTTCGGGATGCGCGAATTCAATTTTATCGGCGAGATTTCAGTAAGGTCCGAGAGTGTCTCACGCTGGGCAATCGTTACGGGCAGATTGCAAGTTATTTTAATGTCTATCTTTCGTGGATACTTAATCCGTTTGATGCAGAATGGTTTCTAAGTCACACCGAGTTCCTGCCGGCTGAAATCAGTGGCTACATCGGCTTGCACCAACTGGTTTATCTTTATGCCAATCAGGAGATTGACCAGTTCTTGCTGCAACAATGTCAGGCAGAATCAGCCAGCAACGATTCTCTTTTAGTCAGGACTTATGCTGAATTACAGCTGTTACGGGGCGAATGGGATGCCTTGAGTGACTTTCTTGTTAACAGGGAAGATCCGGAATTACTGGCTATTGACGCAGCGTTGACGTTTTTCAAAGGCGACTTGAACGGTGCCTTCGTGCAATATGAAAATGCATTAAAGGCACTCAAAAAACTAACCGGGAAACGTAACTGCTATTTTTTCGGGTTGGCAGGCATATTTTATCCTTTGGTCATTTTAAAGTCCGATCAGTCAGCGCAGCGTGCAAAGTTACCAGCGCTTTTGGCCCTGGCAATCAAAACTCAGGGTTACTGGACCGAGGTCTACCGCTACTTAAACCAATTTCAGCAATTTATTCAAGGTGATGTAAAACAGCGCGACAGTTTATTGGCGCTTAATGCCCCCTACAAAACTCATCGTGGCTTTACTGATAAAGGTGAGCCTGATACGGTGTATGCGCCGTCATTATTGTTGCAAGTTTTTCTGATACTCATCAAATTCTGGACAAAATCCGAACATTTTGCTCATGTCTCGGACCTGAGTCATGATCTTTATAAACAGATGGATGATAACGGCTACCGCTGGCCTGCCGCTGAATTGGCTAAAGTATTCAGTCATATCGATCCCAGTAAAGCAATACGCTGGGATACCGGATTTTTTAACCGACAGCCACTCGCTTTGGCTGATTTGTTTGTCAGTCGGCCTGATTGGGATCTGGCTCTGGACGCCTTGCTTCATCTTAACTCAGTCGTCAAAAAATCAGGTGCTTTGCAGCCAACGGAAAAGCCTATCCGGCTAATCTGGCTGGTTACTTTTACGGAACAAACGCATGGACTGATAATCGAGCCCAGAGAACAAAAACAGCAGGCCAAAGGCGGATGGAGTAAAGGCCGGGCCGTTTCGTTAAAAAGACTCTATACGGAACGCAGCAGTTTCGACTACCTGACCGAATACGATCTCAAGCTGTGCAGCACAATCAAGGAGTATCGTGATAATGGCTGGTACGCGAGCTCCTATATCGATTTCAGTCCAAAAATGCCGCTGGCTTTAATAGGGCATCCCTTGTTGTTTTGGGCGAGTTCACCTGAAGTCAGGATAGAAGTCGTCAAAGGCGAGGCCGAACTGAGGGTCAGTAAACTGGCTAAAAGCGATAAAATCAGAATCAGCCTGAATCCGTTAGCGAGCCTTAATCAAACGGTATACATCACCAAAGAAACACCGACGCGCCTCAAGGTGATCGAGCTCAACGAGGATTACCAGAAAATTGCCTCGGTATTAGGCTCAAAAGGTCTTGAAGTTCCTTTGTCCGCTCAGGAACGCGTTCTTCAGACATTGACCAGTATTTCCGGGGTGTTGACTGTGCACTCGGACATTGGCGGCAGTTCGAGCACGGCCGAACAGGTTGAAGCCGATGCGACACCGCGCGTCCATTTGTTGCCTCTGGGAGATGGGCTTAGGGTGGCCTTATTAATCCGGCCATTTGCAACCGAAGGTGCTTATTATCAGCCTGGGCAGGGCGGTGAAAGTGTACTGGCCGAAATTGACGGGAAACCGTTACAAGCCAAACGCAATTTATCGCTGGAGAAAAAACGTTCGAAAGCCATTCTTGACGCCTGCCCGGGTTTGCAGGAAGCCGAGCGGGATGTCGCCGGCGACTTTTTGCTGGAAGAGCCTGAACAATGTCTGGAACTGTTGTTGCAACTTCAGGCGCTTCCCGAGGGTCAGGCCATACTGGAGTGGCCGGAAGGCGTTAAATTTCGTGTGTTGGGTCAAAACAGCGGCAGCGGATTTACTATGCAAATCAAGCGCGATAATGACTGGTTTGCATTGCAGGGTGAACTGAAGGTTAACGAAGATACCGTGCTTGAAATTCAGCATCTGCTGGGTTTGTTAAGCGGTAGCCAGGGCCGGTTTTTAAAGTTGAAGGACGGCCAGTTTATCGCCCTGACCGATGCGTTCCGCAAGCGTTTGGATGATCTGAAAGCCTACGCCGACATCAGCGGTAAAAAAGTGCGAATCAATCCGCTGGCGGCATTGACTTTAGAGGACTGGGATGATGCGTCCGGTACTATTAAATCGGACAAACACTGGCAGGAACACATAAAAAGGCTCAGAAACGCCCGCAATTACCAGCCGGTTTTACCTTCAACGTTTCAAGCCGAATTACGTGATTATCAGCTGGATGGCTTTATATGGCTTGCCCGACTAGCGCAATGGGGAGTGGGTGCGTGTTTGGCGGACGATATGGGCTTGGGCAAAACAGTTCAGGGTCTGGCTTTATTGGTGGACAGGGCGCCCAAGGGTCCCAGCCTGATTGTCGCGCCCACGTCAGTGTGCATGAATTGGGAAATTGAAGCCCGCCGTTTTGCACCGACGCTGAACCCTCAATTATTGGGTACAGGCGACAGGCAAAAATTGCTGGATGATCTGGGGTCTTACGATTTGCTGATTTGCAGTTACGGCATGCTGCAACAAGAACAAGTGGCCGACATGCTGGCAAAAATCCGCTTTCAAACCCTGATCCTCGATGAAGCGCAAGCGATCAAAAACACCGCAACTCGCCGTTCGCAGGGGGCGATGAGTCTACAAGGCGATTTCAAATTGATCATGACCGGCACGCCGCTGGAAAATCACTTGGGTGAACTCTGGAACCTGTTTCGATTCATCAATCCCGGTTTGCTGGGGTCGATGGAACAATTCAATCAGCGCTTTGCCGGACCCATTGAGCGTGACCGCAACACACAAGCCAGACAGCAATTAAAAAAGTTGATCCAGCCTTTTATTTTGCGCCGTACTAAAACCCAGGTTTTACAGGAACTGCCGCCGCGTACTGAAATTCCAATCTATGTGGAAATGAGCAGCGAAGAAATGGCGTTTTACGAAGCCTTGCGCCGCGACAGTCTGGCGACATTGGTCAATACTGAAGGCCAACCGCCCGGCCAAAAGCATTTGCAAATTCTGGCGGCCATTTCCAAGCTGCGCCGCAGTTGCTGCAACACGCGCCTGGCCAATCCCGATATCAGTCTGCCCAGTAGTAAACTCGCGGCTTTTGGTGGAATCGTCGATGAACTGCTGGACAACAAACATAAGGCGCTGGTTTTCAGTCAGTTTGTCGATCATTTGCACTTGATTAAAGAGTATGTAGAAGATCGCGACATCAAGTATCAATATCTGGACGGCAGTACGCCGGCCAAGGAACGCCAAAAACGTGTCGATGCGTTTCAGCGCGGTGAAGGCGAGTTGTTTTTGATCAGCTTGAAAGCCGGTGGTGTCGGTCTTAATCTGACAGCAGCCGATTATGTGATTCATATGGATCCCTGGTGGAATCCCGCTGTGGAAGATCAGGCATCGGACCGCGCTCATCGCATGGGTCAGCAACGCCCCGTTACGATTTATAGGATGATAGCCAAGCAAACGATTGAAGAAAAAATCGTCGCATTGCATAGCCATAAACGAGATCTGGCAGACAGCTTGCTGGATGGCGCCGACATCAGCGGAAAAATGTCAGCCGATGATTTACTTAGCCTGATGAAAAGTGAAGGCTAAAGTCCACTTGTTTATTTAAGAAATAGCTTATCTCCCATGTACGACCGAAATTAAATTGCCAGGGAGGGCGGTCTTTGATCATATCCATATCATCATCGTAGATCGAAATTCGGCACCGGGGTGCCCGTCAAAGGACGCCGTAAATACATCCAAGTAGGCTCTATGCCAGCATCCATACTCGCAAAGCCTTTGCCGAACAACCCGTTGCCTCCTTAGGCACTGCCGAAATTTGAAGTGCGAAAGGTATATTTAGCGTGAGTAATGCTTGTCGGCAGGACGGCTAGTCAGCCGACCGGTTTCAACTCACCTGTGCCATTTTCCCAAAACGCAAAAACTTCCTGATTCATTCGATAGCGTGCTCTTTCGGTAGGCCTGTCATTATTCAATGCACTCATTACCGTAGCTTATTTCTTCCATTGCCTGGTGATAAATCAGCATTGTCATCTTTTTGTCATATTAGGGTTTTATGATGCCCGCGTTGAATATAAATTTCGGGCTGCAGCTCACGAGCGTGAGCAACACTTACCCAAATACTGATTTCGTCAGTTCAGTTCTGACGGGTCATACACAATCAGAGGATATATGAATATAAAGTTGAAATCTGTTGTCGTCGTTTTGCCCCTGATGCTGAGCAGTGCAGTAATGGCTCAAAGTTCACGTGACTACATCAATATTGTAGGCTCTTCGACTGTTTATCCCTTTTCGACAGTCGTTGCGGAGCAGTTCGGAAAGTCCAGCAAATTTAAATCGCCTAAGGTTGAATCAACCGGGACAGGCGGTGGATTTAAATTATTTTGTAGTGGTGTGGGTGTTCAGTATCCCGATATCACCAATGCATCGCGCGCCATCAAAGCTTCCGAATTTGAAACCTGTCAAAAAAACGGGGTTAAGGACATAGTTGAAGTCAAAGTCGGTTATGACGGCATCGCTATTGCCCAAGCCACTACTGGTAAGTCGTTTGAATTGTCATTGAAAGAGTTGTTTCTGGCACTGGCTAAAAAAGTGCCTGATCCAAAAGGCGGTAATCAATTAGTCAATAACCCCTACAACAACTGGGTTGAAATCAACCCGTTATTACCGGCAACCAAAATAGAAGTCTTGGGACCGCCTCCGACTTCCGGAACCCGTGATGCGTTTCTGGAATTGGCCATGGAAGGTGGATGCAAGGAATTTCCCTGGATCAAGGCGTTGAAAGATAAAGATGAAAATGCCTACAAAGAAATCTGTCACGCGATTCGTGAAGACGGCGGTTATATCGAAGCCGGCGAGAACGACAATCTGATCGTGCAAAAACTGGAAGCCAATCCTAAAGCAATCGGTATTTTCGGCTTCAGTTTTCTGGACCAGAATGCCGATAAAGTGGTCGGTCTGAAAATTCAGGGTGAATTGCCCGAATACGATGCAATTGCGTCAGGTCAGTACCCTATTTCGCGCCCCCTGTTTTTCTATGTAAAAAAAGCCCATGTGGAAGTCATTCCCGGTATCAAGGAATTTCTGGAAGAGTTTACCAGCGAAAAGGCCTGGGGTAATGAGGGCTATTTGACTGACAAAGGCTTGATCGCGATGCCTGATGCCGAACGTAAGCAATTTGCCGATGATGTTAAAAATCTGAAATTACTCAAACTCTAATTCAGACAAACCAAGATAGAGTTTGGGCCTGTGATGACTCGCATAGTTAAGCAGGCACACGCGGCGGGGGAATGCTTAGGCAGAGCCCCCGTATTTTTACCCAGGATACACAGCTTATGTCTCCATCGATTCTTCTGATCATATTGTTGATACTGGCCTATGCCGGTTTCTATGCAGGAAAAAGGCGCGCAGTAGCCTGTGTGGAAGGCAAAGTAAAGATTCTGCATTCATTGCCCGGATTCTATGGTTTTTACGTAAGCTTATGGAGCGTTATTCCTGCGCTGTTGGTCACGTTGATCTGGCTGATCGCTGAGCCTGCATGGATAACTCATGCGGTAACGGCACAACTGCCTGAAGAAATGATCAATCTTCCGCCGGAGCGTTTGAATCTGGTCCTCAATGATGTACGCAATGTCGTTAACGGTTCAACGCTGGCAACCCAAACCGATTCGGTCATACTGGATGCGGCCGGGCATTATCAATCTTTACAGTCATTAAGCCACTGGTTGTTGGTATTTGTCGCAATGGGTTTGTCACTGGCCTGCATGTGGATTTCCTGCCAGCGTATTCATCAACATTACCGGGCCCGCAATGCGGTTGAAAAAGCCGTTACGGGCGGCATGGTTATCTGCTCTACGATCGCGATATTTACCACCGTAGGAATTGTCAGTTCCGTGGCTTATGAATCGTTCCTATTTTTTCAATCGGTGCCCGTCTTTGATTTTTTATTCGGTCTGGAGTGGAGCCCGCAGACGGCCATGCGTTCTGATCAAGTGGGATCCTCGGGCGCTTTTGGCGCGATTCCGCTGTTTACCGGCACATTGCTGGTGTCGTTTATTGCGATGCTGGTTGCGGTGCCGATTGGCTTGATGTCTGCCATCTATTTATCGGAGTTCGCAGGACCCACGTTTCGTGCATCAGCCAAACCTACGCTGGAAATTCTGGCCGGTATTCCCACCGTGGTTTACGGTTTCTTCGCGGCGTTGACAGTCGCTCCGTTTATACGTGAAACCGGCGAATCAATGGGGTTGTCAGTATCTTCGGAAAGTGCATTAGCGGCCGGCCTGGTGATGGGGGTGATGATTATTCCGTTCGTTTCATCATTGTCGGATGATGTCATAAATGCGGTGCCGCAATCCTTGCGGGACGGAGCCTATGCCTTGGGCGCCACCCAGGCCGAAACCATCAAGCAGATTATTTTTCCCGCCGCTTTGCCCGGCATCGTCGGCAGTATTTTGTTGGCGGTTTCAAGAGCTATCGGTGAAACGATGATTTTAGTCATGGCGGCAGGACTCTCGGCCAATCTGACCTTTAATCCTTTCGAAGCGGTGACAACAGTAACCGTGCAAATAGTGACATTGTTAGTCGGCGATCAAGAATTTGACAGCCCTAAGACTTTGGCGGCGTTTGCCTTGGGATTGGTGTTGTTTGTCGTCACACTGATGCTGAACGTCTTAGCTTTGTATATCGTTAGAAAATACCGGGAACAATATGAATAATCTAGCCACTTCAGCGGATTTGGGGGCTGATAATAAGTCGTCTACTTTTGATATTGTGCAAAAAAGTCTGGCTAAACGACGGTCCGCCGAGCGTAGGTTCAAAGCCTATGGCTTAACCGGCATTATGCTGGGCTTGATGTTCTTACTGGTGTTGTTTATCAGTATTATCGGCAAAGGCTATACCGCATTTGTGCAAACGCAAGTCCAACTGGATATCTATTTTGATGCGGAATGGCTGGATCCTGAGCATGGCGGGGATGATAGCCTGGCCAAGGCCGACTATAACGGCTTGATCAAAAAGTCGTTGTCGACGGCTTTTCCTGAAGTAATGGAACGCCGCGACAAGCGCGATCTTTATGCCATGGTCAGCAGCGGAGCGGGCTTTTTGTTGAGGGAAATGGTGATAGCCGATAAGTCTTTATTGGGTAAAACCGTCCCTGTGTGGTTACCCGCGGATGACGATATCGATATGCTGATGAAAGGCCATATCGACCGTGAACAGGTACAGGCCAATCGTCGGGTCAACGACAAGCAACTGGCATGGATCGACAGTCTGAGCCAGGAAGCGCGTATCGAAAAACACTTTAACGCCTTGTTCTTTATTGCCGGTGATTCCAGAGAGCCGGAAATGGCGGGCATACGCGGTGCCTTGATGGGTTCCTTGATGACGCTGGTCGGTACGTTTTTGCTGTCATTTCCGATTGGCGTAGCGACCGCCGTGTATATGGAGGAGTTCGCGCCCATCAACAAATTTACCGATTTTATCGAAGTGAATATCAACAATCTGGCAGCCGTGCCTTCGATTGTCTTCGGTTTATTGGGGCTGGCCATGTTCATCAACTTTTTCGGATTACCGCGCAGTACGCCCGTTATCGGCTGTCTGGTGCTGACGTTGATGACTTTGCCCACTATTATCATTGCCGGTCGAGCTTCATTAAAGTCGGTGCCTCCCTCGATTCGGGAGGCCGCTTTGGGAATGGGGGCATCCAAACTGCAAACCATAACACATCATGTGCTGCCGCTTGCGATGCCAGGCATGATGACAGGGTCGATCATCGGTATGGCCAGAGCGTTGGGAGAAACTGCACCTTTGTTGATGATAGGGATGGTGGCGTTTATCGTTGATGTGCCGACCAGCTTTACCCAGCCATCGACCGTCTTGCCCGTGCAAATTTATCTGTGGGCGGACAGTCCTGAAAGAGCTTTTGTCGAACGCACTTCCGCAGCAATCATGGTATTGCTGTTTTTCCTTATTTCCATGAACGGACTGGCAGTTTATCTACGCAGACGCTATGAAAGACGCTGGTAAAGAGGGTAAACCCATGAGCTATATTAGAGAATCCGTACCGAGTCACTCCATGAAAAGACAAACCTTATCGAATGTGCTGGGCATGAAAAAAATAGACCGCGAATCCCGTGAGACAGTAGGCGCCATTACTTCATCCGATACCCGTATTTCTTGTAGAAATGTCAATGTATTTTATGGAGAAAAACAAGCCATCAATGATTTGTCACTGGATATCGGCAATAACGAAGTGATTTCGTTTATCGGCCCATCCGGCTGCGGAAAATCGACCTTTTTACGCACGCTGAACCGTATGAATGACACCATTCCCAGTTGTAAAGTGGAAGGCGAAATTAAAATCGATGATAAGGATATCTACCACCGCGATATGGACGTGGTTCCGCTGCGCGCCCAAGTCGGTATGGTATTTCAAAAACCCAATCCATTCCCCAAATCGATTTACGACAATGTGGCCTATGGTCCGCGTATTCATGGTCTGGCCGTGAATAAAACCGAACTGGATGAAATTGTTCAAAATTCCCTGATTAAAGCCGGGTTATGGGAAGAAGTAAAAGACCGTCTTGATGAGCCGGGAACCGGTTTATCGGGTGGTCAGCAACAGCGTTTGTGCATTGCCCGCACAATTGCGGTCAATCCGGAAGTGATTCTGATGGATGAGCCTTGTTCCGCCTTGGATCCCATCGCCACCGCAAAAATCGAGCAACTGATTGCCGAACTTAAAGAACGCTTCACGATCGTTATCGTTACTCACTCCATGCAACAAGCAGCGCGGGTTTCCCAGCGAACGGCCTATTTTCATATGGGACATCTGATTGAAGTGGGCGATACCAACCAGGTATTCACCAATCCGGTGCATCCGTTGACTGAAGATTACATTACCGGACGCTTTGGTTAAGGTTTTCTGGATTTGATGAAATTGCCCGCCAATTTTTTTACTTTACTGATTGCCCACTTCAAATGATTATGGCGACAAAAGAACATACCTCACGCATCTTTGACGGCGAATTGAACCAGCTGCATTATCTGGTTCTTGAAATGTCCGGATTAGTCATCACTCAACTGGATCATTCGATGAAGGCGCTGGATGAGCGCGATATCAAGTTGGCTGAAAAGATTATTTTGCGCGATAGGGAAGTTAACTGTCATGAGAACAAAATCAATGAAGCGGCGCTTACTATTTTGGCTAAACGTTCGCCGGTGGCTAATGATCTGCGGATGGTGATGTCGGTTTCAAAAATAGTGGTCGATCTGGAATTAATCGGTGATGAAGTCGTCAAGATTGCCAAATTGATTCTGACCTTGTTTGACAGCAAAAGCGCTGACCCGAATCTTCAGTTGCTCAGAGATATTATGAAGATGGGGCAAATGGTTTCAGAAATGCTGGAGCAAGCCATCCGGTCTTTCGATACCTGTGATGTCAAAGGCGCCTACACCCTGGTGAATGAATATTGGGACTATGGCGATGAGTATCAGGCAGGCATCAGACGCCAGTTGACTTTTGTTATTGAAGATCCCCGTATCATCAGCCGCTCACTCAATATTTTCCAAATCATGAAATCGCTGGAACGCTGCGGCGATCATGCTCGCAGCATCGCCGAATATCTTATTTTTATGATGGAAGGTAAAAATATCCGGCATCAGGATGCGGAATAATGCCAACGCATTGGAAACAAGGACGTTAAAGTCAGCTTAGCTAAAAATCGTAATACAGTCGGGATGAAGCTATCCATAATCCGGAAAAGCCGCACCCTACGTCAAAAACATCCATCCTCAAGATATCAAAAATCATCAGCCTGAGTTTGCCGATAATGGTGACTCGATCACAATCCCATCCGCTTGGAGCAGTTACTTTATAACTGTTTTTCAAATTCTTCGACCGGCAGCAAATAGCCTTATTCGCAAATTCGGATAAACGGTGTCTTTTCTGCTATATCTGCTTATCGACAATAATAAATCGTTACACTGTTTATGGCGACTGATTTAGGCCGTTTGTACTTAAATTGAGATGAGGCCATTTGCTCATTAATAAGTACGAGCCCGATTCCTGTTCATTCCTGCAGCAGCAAAGAGCGAAGAACACCATCGGCTAATCTATTGCAATTGATTCAAAGGAATAGCTATCGCTGTTTATCAGGTGACTATTTATTGAATATCCGGATTGTTTTCAGGAGATACGAAACATGATTGCGCTGCTCTATTTTATTTTTTTGTTTTTAATTTATTTACCTATTTCCATTTGGGTGATTCGTAAGAGTTACCTATTTGCGAAAGACAAATATCAGCGCGGCTGGTTAGGCGGAATAGTTGCGGCGTTAATCATGTATAACCTGGTGTTTTGGGATTGGATACCGGTGATCTTAATTCATAAACATCTTTGCGAAACTGAAGGCGGTTTTTGGGTTTATAAAACACCGGGGCAGTGGGTAAAAGAGCATCCTGAGGTCCTGGGCCAGGATTGGGGGGATTCTTCTAAAGTAAAATTGGAAAAACTTAACGAAAATTATCAACCTGATAAAAGCTTTCATAACGCAATTAACAGGTATTGGTATAGCCAATGGATATATATGGATTCTGTTCAACCTGTAAATGTAAGTTTTATTGGCACAGTCACCAAGATTGAACGGAGACTGGTAGAAGCCAAAACAGGACAAATATTAGCTAACAGCATAAATTTTCAAAGAGGTGGGAGCTTTCATGCCGGAAACTATAAGTTCTGGCTTAATATCGGAAATGCATCATGTAACAAAAATGCAAATAAAGGTGTTCAAAATTTATTAAAAAGCTTGATTGATATCGTCAAGGGAGATAACAAATGATTGCTAATTTAAAATTTATGGCAGACATGGCCGCCTTGGCTGAAGCAAGTTACGCTGATTTAAACGAAGCCTTATTCGGCAACATTGTCGCCATTCAATACAAAACTGCATTTAAAGGCTTAATCTGCAAAGTCAGCATTGATGGGTCGGCATCTCCAGATAATGAAGCGCGATCTTACTCTGGAGCATATTTAAGCTTGATCTACCCAACACCTTTTGCGTTAAAGTCTATAGATGTTGCTTCCAACATTTTATTGCAAACGGCTAGTTTGAAAAATATCGAATTCGCTTTGCTATGGAAACAAGATAACGATTTAACCTCAGAACAACTAGCTAACGGACAATATCATTATTCCGATATTTTACTCAATAAATGGACGAAATTATTGTCGCATAACAATCCCGATTTATTGGGGTCGGGTCGGTTCGACGCCATTTTCGCCAGCGTCGACGACGACCGGGACAGTCATAAGAACGATACCGACCCTGATTTTAATGTACTGTCCGACCTCCATAATTTCGGTCTCTCGACGGCGAACGGCGATTATGGCCACTTCTTATCTGACGGTGGCGACGAAGACAATTATCACCTTATTCGCTGCTCCGTATTGCGTTGGAATGGCGTATCCCACCGATCTGGTATAACTACCGGGTTCTCTACAAAATTATTCAAACGCAAATGTAAAGACCTTGTCAGTTGTTACCAAACTGGGCAAGTTGTTTACAGGATTCATAGCGATGCGGGTAACACTGATTTGGGCGTTTCCCTATGTTGTTAATAGTTATATTCATTTTTTTGGCTATTTATCTGCTGATATCAGTTGCCGTAGTTACCATAACTGCCATCTGGGCAAGTCGAAAACAGCGTAGACCTTGGCTATGGGCTTGTCTAGCGGTATTTGTAATGTATAACCTTTTGTTTTGGGATCTAATTCCAACACTGATTATGCACAAATATTACTGTGATACCCAAGCTGGGTTTTGGATATATAAAACTCCCGAACAGTGGAAGGCTGAAAATCCAGGTGAGGTTGAAACGTTGAAGGAAAGCTTGCGTTCAACTTCTGATAGTCACAATTGGCTAAATCAACGTTTTTACACAGATGTAAAGCAAAACAAAAACTTTGCCCACGCAATTGGCAAAACAGAAAAAAAACTTATTGATGCAAAAGATAACAAGCTTATTGCCCAATACATAAATTTTTGGCGTGGTAAAAGTGGCGGAATTTTTGGATTAGGTGGAACACCAGATAATTTAAGGCAATCATTAGTTTTAGGTTGGGGTAATAGAAACTGTGTCGATGAAGGAAATCCGCCAAATGATGAATTCAATAAATTTTCATATCAATTTTGGGAATGGGGACAAAACAAATGACAAACGTTGCTAAAGTCTTTGAATTAGCTCAATTAGCCGAGGCCAGTTACGCAAACTTTATAGCCCTTAATGTTAATTTAAAAGACGAATTGAAAAACGCAAGCTTTAATGACATGGCATTTTCTATTAGTCAAGCAGACGAATTTGCCCTTCATTGGAAAGTCGTATCCCACCAACCCGACACTGACTCCGGATTTTCAGCAACCTTATTTCAACGCATCGACGATGATCCTGTAAGCGGCTATCAGGCGGATCAATTTTTTTACGCGATAAGGGGTACGGCGGGTAATTCAGATTTACTTGGTGCTGATCTTGGCGATATTGTGCAAGATGGTCTGGCATTAGACCAACTTGTTGATCTGTATAATGACTGGCAGCGCCTAAATAGTATCGCAGGTCAGAGTTATCAAGCTGCGGAGTTAACATCAAATACAACGTTGACAACAGAGCTACAAAGTTCGGTTTTCGCATGGGCTGCCTATAATGCCAATCCTTTAATCGTTCCTATGCCGACTGAGCTTACTCCGGAACAACTGATAGCTTCTTGGCGGTCGCGTTCCGACATTGTGATCGACTTACCCAATCATATTATTAGAACAATAGAGTTCAAAGACTCAAGAATTTTGTTTACAGACGAGCGCGCTTTTGGAAGCAAACCTGACGGATTTTCTGGACAATTGACGGAGGTGACAGGGCATTCGTTGGGCGGACATCTTGCCGCGGCATTTACACGTCTTTTTCCCAATACTGGTGCTGAGGCGGTAACCATCAATGCCGCCGGGTTTGGGGGTGATGGACTGTTAGGTATTGGTACGAATGCCAATATAAATGTTGCCAATCTATTTTCCATGCTGGGTGGTAACTTTGATTTTACCTACGATTCTATACACAATTTATTCGGCGATAAAATGCCGGAATTTATTACTCAAAATGGTCCAGGATTGTTCCAAAAAGGATCACATGATCCATTGTTCATAGAGCAATCGAAGCCATCGAACTACACGTTTGGACATGGCGCTGGCCAAATGACGGATAGTCTTGCGGTAGCCAATTTATTTGTCAGATTAGACCCCATTCTAACTAATCAAGATCCAGCCACCGCTCTTCTTGCGCTTACTGAATTATTTCAAAAATCCAGTAACCAGGTTGACCAAAGTTTAGAAAATTCTGTAAGTGCGCTAACTGAATTTATTTTGGGTAGTAAGCCTGCAATTATCACAGACAATAGAAACGATCTTTATTCTGCTATTAATAATCTAATCGGGGGTACTGGCTTCAAAAATCTGATCGGCCAAGTCAGAATAGTGGCCCCTGCAGCTACGTCCAGCGAAGCACGTGCGGACTTTGGTTTATTTCTAAGTTTGGTGCATCTAACGCCGTTTGCGTTGAAACCCAATAGCTACGAAGCGAAGGCTTTTCTGCAGAGTGCCAGTTCGAGTAACACGGAACTAGGTTTGCAGTGGGAGCAAGATAATCTTATGACGGCGGAGCAGCAAGCGGATGGTGAAGCTCATTATTCCGACATGTGGCTAAGTGACCGCGCCCACCTTTTGGAGCAATTGATCCGACGCAATACTGCGGATTCAGATATGGTCGTAAGTGGTGTACGTAATGAAACTTTTCAAGACTTGAAGACCGGACAGGTAATCTCGACAGCGGGGATCGGTTACATAGGTCCCGATTTACCACCTGACAGTAAGCGTTATATTTTCGGAGACGATTCTGATAATTCGGATATTCAAGGCGGAACTCAAAACGACCACCTCTATGGCGGAACCGGCGACGACACACTCAATGGCAACGGCGGCAACGATTATCTGGAAGGTGGTACTGGCAATGATAGCCTGAATGCAGGCAGCGGAGCCGATAAGTTGTTGGGCGGCTCCGGTAACGATATTCTCGAAGGTGGCCAAGGCAATGACCGGCTTATCGGAGGTCAAGGTCACGACACCTATATTTACCATTCCGGCGACGGTTTCGATACGATTGAAGATAGCGACGGCTTGGGAAGCATCATCGTTAACGATGTCACACTCGACCTTACCAGCGGCAAAAAGATCGGCACGGATGTCTGGGAGTCGGCTGACCAAAATATTTTAGTGGTTTTGGGTGCGCCCGATCAGAATGGCCAGCGGAACTTGTATATCAACGGCAGCATTTTTGACGGCGGCCGTATCATGATCAAAAATTTCCACGATGGTGATCTTGGTTTGACGCTACCCCCTTCTTCAGAAGAACCGACGTCGACGCCCGTCACTCTATTTCTGGGTGATTCGCAGCCGGGCCAACCCGATATGCTCATCGGTACTTTTGGGGATGATTATATGGTTGGCGGGGTGGATCGCGATATTTTGGAGGGCTGGAATGGTGATGATGTCCTGTTTGCCGATCAGGCTGTGGATTTAAAAACGGTAACTGATTATCGTGATTTTGGTGGTGAAACTGCAAATGGACAGTACGGTGATTTTTTGTCGGCGGGTTCCGGTAATGACATTCTGATTGGGAGTGCACACAGTGATGCACTAATGGGCGGTGAAGGAGATGACCTTATTCTCGGTGGTGCGGGTCACGACATAATCTATGGTGATGCCACTTACGGTACATCTAATTCTGATTGGACTTACAAAGGTCTACCGGAGATGTATCAAGCCGCTGATCCATCTTCACCTGGATGGAATAATGGAACGGGTTTAAGCCCGGTCATGGGATCGTTCGATACAGGCTTAGGTGGGCAGGATAGGATTTATGGAGGTAGCGGAGGGGATTTGATCCTGGCAGGTCAAGGCGACGATATCGTATATGGCGAGAGCGGCATGGATTCGACCGACGGCGGTGCCGGCCACGACATACTCTTTGGCGGCGAAGATGACGACAGCATCAACGGCGACATAGGTGCCGGCAGTTTGAGTCAACACGGCAATGACTATATCGATCTGGGTTCCGGCATTGCTCATCAATACGCCAGAGGTAACGGTGGCAACGACATCATCCTGGGCGGCGATACCGACGACACGCTGGAAGGCGACGATCTCAGGGGCATTGACGTGTCGGCCGCTTATCACGGGTCGGACTACATCGACGGCAAAGGCGGCAATGATACCATTTGGGGCCATGGCGGTGACGATACTATCTATGGCGGCGAGGGTGATGACTATATTGAGGGGGATGCAGGAACTGAATTTATCGCAGCGCAGTACCAGGGTAACGATTACCTGGATGGAGAAGCGGGTCACGACACGCTATTCGGTGGGGGTGGTGATGATGAAATTTATGGCGGCAGTGGCAATGATTTACTCATAGGTGATGGAGATCACATAGATTTAGTTGCTCATGGCCATGATTTTATTGATGGCGGGGAGGGTAACGACGAATTACACGGTGGCGGCGGTTCGGATTATTTAGATGGCGGCAGCGGCGATGATAAGCTTTTGGGCGGTGCCGGTGACGACATCCTCATCGGGGGCAGCGGCACCAATTTTCTTGATGGCGGCGAAGGTGCGGATACCTACAAGGTAGGACAGGGAGAAGATGTTATCACTGATGCTGATACCAATAACCGGATTGTATTGAATGAAACGACTCAATTACAGGCTATTTCATTGGCAACCGATGGAGCAGGTCAACAAGACCTTTTACTGACTTTTGCCAATGGCGCCCGGGTCAGCATAAAGCAAGGTTTTTTGGGCGCCGTCAATTCATTTGTGGTTGACGGTGCAGAAAGAAATTTAAGCGATCTTTTATCTGTCTATGCGAACCAAAACCTTGCTTTAAAGGGTACCGATGCTGCTGAACATATTACAAGTGGCGCCGGAAACGATTTTATTAACGGCAATGCCGGTAATGATTGGCTTGACGGTGGCCGTGGAAATGACGTTTTACAAGGTGGGGCAGGCTCAGATACTTTGCGCGGAGGACAAGGAGCAGATGTGCTTGCTGGCGGGAGTGGCAGCGATGTTTATTGGTTTGATTCAGGCGATGGCGCTGATGTGATAAATTCAGCTAACACCAGTGATTCAGCCGGTGACGTAGTTTATTTCGGTAAAGGTATTGAGGCCAGCGGCTTAGTTTTTTTTCAGTTGGCTAACGGAAGCCTGCTTTTGCGGATCGGTGACGGTCAAGATAGCATTTTGTTCGATGGATGGTTTAATGAAGGCCCCAATGTGTCAGCTTTGCATTTTTATGATGATACACAGTTGCTTGCCTCTGAAATGACGATTTCATCAGTCGGTGTCTATGGGGGTACGGCAAACAATGATCGCTTGATTGGCACTGAAGCGGATGATCGAATCGAGGGCTATGCCGGGAATGATGTTTTGTCCGGAGGAGCAGGCAATGACATTTTGGCCGGTGGTGCCGGCAATGACAGCTATCTCTTTGGCTGGGGAGCGCTTGGTAACGACGTGGCGGAGGAGTCGTCTGATGCTTCAAGCATTATCGCTTTGACAGATGGAACAAGCTTGAGAGATTTGAAGTACTCACGGGTTTCAAATGATTTGGTTATGTCACTAAAAGGTGGCGCTTCAACCTTAATGCTAAAAGACTATTTCACTTCTACGCATCTGTGGACAATACTTGACGAATCCGGCATTTCAACGGGGGTTGCTGATTGGGTCGCCTTGCCGCAAGCAACGGTCGATCTTGATCAAGTCAAGGCTAATTTTGTCGATACGGCCCTTGCCCAATGGGCGAGTGAATTAATGAGTAATTCAACATTTAATTATCTTCGTGTTGACGGTTCAAGCTACCGGTCATCATCAGTGAGCGCTGATTCAGCTACTATCCGCACAGAGCATTTTAAACAGGTGGAATTTGTCAGTGATGCGGCAGAATTCCAACGCAGTTCTGAAAATAAAACTTACTCCAGCAGCACTGTCAATGTCGTTAACACTTCTCCCATTGGTGAAGTGGATAAGACCCCTGTGGGTCAGCGCTTTGTAAACATCAAAGACTGGACTAATTTGTTAAATCAGTTGCGGATGGATGATGCCAATACCAGTCTTGATGCGGCAATGCCTGTTTTCAGCGGCTTCAATATTTTAGGTGGTTTTTTGATCGGTGCCAGCCCTTCGGCAATGACTCAATACTGGCAAACCAATCAAACCATTACTACTCAGGTTGAATTGATCCAAGGTGGCAACAGTGACAATACCATTAGAGGCTACCGGTATTACGGGGATAACAGTATCTCAATGATCGATGGAGGTAGTGGTAACGATACCCTTTATGCGTCTGGCAGGCCAGGCCTCAATAACGAAACAAACTATTTTACCGATATTGATACCTTTATCGGTGGTTTTGTTTATGGCAATGCCGGCGATGATAGCCTTTATGGCGGCTATTACCGGGATACTCTGGTGGGAGGTGAGGGAAATGATTTTCTGGATGGCGGGTTTAGCCAAGATACCTATGTTGTATTTGCTGACGAGTCCGGTATCGATACAATTTGGGACACAGGAACTCAATTAAGACAATCAATTGGTTATCGATTGGGATTTAACACACCCGGTTTAGTGCTTGAAGGCGGTCAGCAAATCGTTTCGTCGCCTGTTGATGAGCCTCAAACAATTCCTGAGGATACGTTACGTTTGATAGCCATTAGTCCAAATGCCTTAACTTTTTCCTGGGGGGAACGAGTGGTTGAGGGTATCCGCAATAACGGAATACTTGGATCAACCGGTACTCTCCTTAGAGACGGCACTGCAGTCAGCAATCAGTCTGTTCATGCGGTGCTCTCTTTGTTATGGGCTGGAGGTGGTGTCGATATAGTCTTGCCGAACTCTACCGATTTATCCGGCATGGGTTTGGAGCGTATTGAATTTGGGGACGGAACGGTGATGACAATGGCAGAGTTGACCGAACTGGCAAAGCCGACCGTCACACTTAACCCGCAGGACGAGGACAATATCCTTTATGGGCTTTATGACAGTAACACACTATACGGTGAGGCAGGCAACGACCAATTACACGGTGGTATTGGCAATGATTTTCTCAGTGGCGGTTCGGGTGATGATGCGCTTTATGGGGGAGACGGTCATGATGAATTAAACGGTGGTGCCGGTACGGATACCATGACAGGTGGTACAGGTAATGATACCTATGTTTTTGGCAAAGGATCAGGTCAGGACTGGGTCAATAGTTACGATACGACTGCTGGTAAAATCGATACTGTACAGTTTGATTGGTCAGTAGTGCCTGATGATATCCAGGTTCGCCGGATTAACAACAATCTTGAGTTTTCAATTAAGGGCTCATCGGATTCGCTTACTATCTTTAATTACCTTGAAAATGACGGCATAACGCCTTACTCGGTTGAACGGATCAGCTTTTTTAATGGGACGGTTTGGGATTTGGCTGTGGTTAAATCCAAGCTCATCAGTAATCGCCCACCGGAATTGTCTGCACCACTTACCGACCTGCAGGTTTTTGAGGGTGAGGATTTCCTGTTCAGCCTCGACGGCACTGCCTTCAACGATCCTGATGACGGTGATTCGCTGACTTACAGTGCCGGACTGGCCGATGGCAGTGATTTGCCGCAGTGGTTGGTCTTTGATGCCGAAGCACTGACTTTCAGCGGTATTGCTGATAAAGCAGGGACACTCAGCGTCAGAGTGACTGCGAAAGACACGGGAAATTTGGCGGTCTCGGATATTTTTGACCTTACTGTTACCCCAACGCCGGGCTTGATTATCACCGGCAATTCGGGTGCCGATAGTCTGATTGGCGGGCGTGGTGATGATGTGCTTAATGGTTTGGCAGGCAATGATAAGCTGTACGGTTATGCAGGTAATGATGTATTAAATGGAGGAATAGGTCATGACATCATGGCAGGTGGAATCGGCGATGATATTTACATCATAGACAGCGCTGGAGATACTGTTATCGAAAATGCAGATGAAGGGTTTGATAAGGTTGAGTCCAGTGTTACTTACAAACTCAACTCCCATGTCGAGCAGTTACAATTAAAGGCTAATAACGCTATCAACGCTACCGGTAATGAGTTAGATAATGTGTTGATAGGTAATGAGGCTGCAAATATTCTAAATGGCGGTATCGGTAAAGATACTCTGATAGGTGGGCGCGGCAATGACACTTATAGCGTGGATAACGCGAGTGATACAGTAATTGAATATGTCAATGAGGGCATTGATCTTGTCCAATCCTCAGTATCTTTCACCTTGACCGAACATATCGAGAATCTGACGCTGACAGGAAATTCTTCAATTGATGGTACAGGAAATGAACTCAATAACGTGTTAAGAGGTAATATCCGTAACAACTCACTGATAGGCGGGGGCGGAAACGATTTGCTTTACGGGGGGCGAGGTAATGATTTGCTTGATGGCGGCACTGGTGATGATTACCTGAACGGTGGAACTACTGGCTCGGATAGGTATTTATTCGGTAGAGGGTCGGGTAAGGACATTATTGATAACTATGATACGTCTACCAATAGCACGGACACACTGTCATTTGGAAATGACATAAAGGTTGAGCAGCTTTGGTTTAGAAAAGCAGGTCGGCATCTTGAAGTCAGTATTATTGGCAGTAACGATAAAACGACGATTAATAATTGGTATTCAAGTAAGGCTTACCGGGTCGAGCAATTTAAGACTGCTGACGAGCAAACCTTGTTAAGCACTCAGGTTGATGCGCTGGTATCAGCTATGGCAGCGTTTGCTCCTCCGGCAGCGGGCGAAACTGTGCTGCCTCCGGATTATCAAGCTCAATTGACTCCCGTGATTGCCGCCAACTGGCAATAACCTGATGAAGTCTTTTAAAGAAGCTCGTATTAAAAATTTGGAAAATGCGATTTCCCCGTTCTAATCGGAAGTCTATTGCTGGCAAAATGAGTCGGTTAGATCATTTAATCTTTGTATTATTTGATTTGTCACCTCGTCCCTTGATCAAAAACTGAAGTTTCTCCATCCTGTTAACGACAATTTGGGCACGAGGCGGGTTATCAACTATTGATTGAAATAGCCGGGCGATTGAAAGCCTGTTTGCGGAAAGGGGCTCTGTCTCGCGACTGGGTGGTGATGAATTTGCCTTGCTAATGAGCAGTATAGAATGCAGGGCACATTAAGAGCGGGCGCTGCATCGAATTCACCACACTATTAGTCAGCCTATACCCTTGGCGGGTAAAGCGTAAAAATCGGCATAAACAGCGGCGTAACGTTGTATCTGCTGGATAAAAGCGATCTAAATTTCCTACCGCGCCTCAATACGCTTTCACCGATGTTCAAGTTATTACTGACCGGATTCACACGGAGGCCAATAACTATCAAATGTGCTTCATTTTTTGGGTCATGCCGGGTTTTCTGGTTTATTGTATTAACCTCTTACTTGCCGTAATTAGTGAATATTTGCAATGATGAACAATAACGCTACATTCTCACTGCCCGATGACTTTTCCCTGGTGTTGGGTGGGCCACTCTATCAGTTTTTTATCCGTGCCCGCTTGACTACCAATACACTTGACTTGGTCAAGCGCAGAGTGATCACTATTTCCCTGTTTTCCTGGTTGCCGTTACTGATTCTTTCAGCGTTGGCTGGCGATGCACTGGGCGGCGCCATTAAAGTTCCCTTTATTTATGATGCGGATGTGCATGTTCGTTTTCTTCTGGCCTTGCCCTTGATGTTGGTCGCTGAAATCGTAGTTCACAAGCGCATCAGGTTGACTATCCAGCAATTTATCGAGCGTAGGATCATAACGCCACCATCCCGCCCGGAGTTCGATGACCTTATCAACTCAGCAATGCGTTTGCGCAATTCGGTGGTGATTGAAGTCATGCTGATAGCCCTGGTGCTGACCGTTACGCATCAGCTGTGGGCAGGTCAGATAGCGCTGGAGTCGGCAACATGGTATGCGTCCATTAAAGAAGGTCAACGCCACTATTCTTTAGCAGGGTATTGGTATGGCTATGTCAGCATTCCGGTTTTTCAATTCTTATTAGCACGCTGGTTTTTTCGAATTTTCATCTGGGCGCGGTTTCTCTGGCAGGTTTCACAGTTGGATCTTTGCCTGGTTCCTACGCATCCTGATCGTGCCGCTGGACTCGGCTTTCTAGGGGGAAGTGCTGCGGCTTTTATGCCCTTGCTATTGTCTCAAGGCTGCTTGTTGGCAGGACTGGTCGCCAATCAAATTTTTCATGAAGGCAAAACACTGCTGGACTTTAAACCCGAGATCCTGGCCAGCGTGGTTTTTTTCCTGATACTGGTGCTCGGTCCTTTGTGTGTGTTCGCGCCCCGTCTCGCGCAAGTCAAAAGGCAAGGATTGCTGGAGTATGGCGCACTGGCGAACCGATATGCGCGTGAATTTGACGATAAATGGCTGCGCGGCGGTGCACCGCAGGATGAGCCACTGGTCGGTAGCGGCGATATTCAATCGTTGAACGATATGGCCGGAAGTTTTGAGGTCGTGCAAACGATGCGTCCTTTTCCATTCAGTAAAACAATTGTTCTGCAAACCGCGATTACAGTTCTGGCTCCTTTGCTGCCGTTGACCTTGACGATGATTTCTCTGGAAGATCTGATTAAACGGTTAATGGGAATTTTGTTATGATCCGGGTAACCTGATTTAAGAAATAACGGATTCAGGGAAAGAAAGATAGTGATAGGTCTTCTTTAAAGGGGTGAGGCTGGCAAGCTCTATTGTTAAACCCCGGGTAGGAAAAAAAGTCGTTAGGGCGCTATAATGCCCGGGTTTAAAAAATTAACCCGGGTGCCGGACAAAGCCGCCAATCAATGAAAATACTTACACTTCATTTTAAGAATATCAATTCCTTAGAGGGTGAAAACCGCGTTGATTTTCAGCGCTCGCCTTTAAGTGAGGCGGGGGTGTTTGCGATAACCGGGCCTAACGGATCAGGCAAATCCAGCATCCTGGATGTGATTACTTTAAGTCTGTACGGTGAAACTTTCCGATTTGACCGGCCTGCGCAGCATGTGATGACGCGTCATACGGCGGAATGCTTCGCCTCGGTTGAGTTTTCAGTTGACCAAAAGGTTTATAAGGCGACATGGACAGTTGAGCGGGAACAGCAAGACGTGGTAGGCCGGATAATGGCCCCGGCAATGAAGCTGATACGCTATGACGAAGAGCAGGAACTACTTTTGGCTGAAACGCAGCATTCGGTGTGTCAACAGGTAACTGAGATCACCGGAATGAATTTTCGCAATTTCACACGTTCCATCATGTTGGCTCAAGGTGATTTCGCCGCTTTCCTGAATGCGCTGGATAATGAGCGTATGGATATTCTCGAGAAAATCATCAGTGCCGATATCTATACCGATTACAAAAACGCTATTTTCAATAATGCTGAGCAGGAACAAGCAACACTGGCGTTGCTTAACGAGGAAATTTCAGCCCTTGATCTGCTGCCAACCGAAAAGCAGGAAGCGTATGAACATGATTTGCATGATTTCAAAGATCAATTGGGTGAATTGACAGAACAGCAATCCGAGTTGATAAAGCAGCAAGCCTGGCTGCAATCTTTGGCATCCTTTGAACAACGCATGAAGCGTTTAAGTGCAGATAAGGAAAAACTCAATGTCCAGCTGGGTGAGCAGCAACAACTATTAGAGCAAATAGAAAAAAACCGGGCCGTTTCAGTTTACAAAGATGCATGCACTGCGATTGAGGCGCAGCAAAAGGCGATTGAATCATGCCGCATTGCAATTTCGGCTTATGATCAGGAAATTAAACAGCTGTCTGACCTGCTTGCCACTGCATCCGTTGACGCTGGCCGTCTGGCAGAGAAACAACAGGTTTCTTTCGAGGATCAACAAGCCGCAATAGCCGAGGAACGGGCCGCTATTGAGCAGTATAGGCTGGAAAAACAATCCGAATCCATGCAACTGGATGCCTTGAATCGTCAGTTGAGTGAGAAGCAGACTGCTTTGGCCACGGTCGATAACTGGCTGACTGAGCATGCCGCCGATGTCAATCTGATCGATAACTTTCCGGAAACGGGTAAATTAAAAAATCTTAGAGCTCAGCTGAGCTCAGTGAATGACAAGTACAAATCCTCAGCAAAACTGATGGCATATTCCGCCAGGCAACTGGGTAAAAACAAACAGGCAATCGATTCCACTTCGCGTGCAATCGAAAAATTAAAAGTCAAACTCCAAAATTATGAAAATCAATTGGAGAAAATCGCTTCCGGTTACGATGTCACGCAACTGGAGGAACTGCTGTCAGATCAACGTGAGCGGATTCAGGATTTTGGCGAGTTGTACAAACTCAGTCAGGAACACGCTCGTCTGACGCGTTCCGGTTTCAGTTTGTTCGGTTTGTTCAGAATTAAGGAAGAACAATCCTCGGAAGAACTTGAGCTTGAATTGCAAAAATATCAGGATGATTTGCAGCGAGAAGAGAATATTCGAAAAGCCTTGGAAACTGCCGTTACCAACGAGGCGCTGGTTGCGAAAATGGCGTTCGATCGAGAGCATTTGGTCGATGGTAAACCGTGCCCGCTTTGCGGTTCTGTTAATCATCCCTATGCTCACAAGCCGCCCGTTTATGGGGATTCAAAAAAAGCGCTTGCTGATCAGCGCGCCAAAATTCAGGCTTTACTGGCAGGATCGGAACGTCTCAGCCAGCAAATCAAAGCCGTAACCAAACAAAACGAAAACAGTAAAGTTAACCGGGAAAGAGTCAGGCAAATACGTGCCAGTTGGTTGACGTTGTGTAATCGCCTGAATGCGGCCAGCGAAGATTTGAATATTGACAACAGCCGCGGTATCAGGCGTTTGCTCAAGACGGAAGTCACAGAATTAAAAAATATCAATGCTCTGGCTGCAAACTACCGCCGCCAACTCAAGCAGATTGAGCAAATTAAAGCGCTGATTACCAAGCGTGAAAGTTTTCTTGAGCAAATGCAGCAAGGCATAGATAGTCTTGAAATGCAGCGCCAGAACCGGCCTCAGGAAGTCGTGGAACTGGAACAGACGTTGGAACAGCTCAAGGCAGACGAGCAAGTGTTAACCGCAAAAGTGCTGGAACAACTCGCTTTAGTCGGAGAGGCTATGCCTGGAAAGGGTAAGGAAGACCTGTTTTTTGATCGCATGAACCAGCGCCGTCAGGATTATCAAAGCTATACGTTGCGGCAGAAAAATCTGCACAACGAAATAGCCGATTTGACCGGAAAAATCACGCTTTGTCAGACTAAAATTGCCGAACTTGCAGAAAAACTGGAACGCTCATCAAAACGCTTAAAGTTTGAAGAAGCCGCCGGTTTGCATTTGGCCCTGGTGGAAAAGCAAAAACTGAGAGCTGAAAAAGAGCGTTCATTAACGCTGTTGAGTGGGCAGATGACGGATCAAATGAATCAACTGCAAAATGAACTCGCAGGAACAGCCTATAACACGGTTGCCGAAGTGATAGAGCTTCAGTATTTATTGGCTCGCAGACCCGAAATAGACCAATGCCTAAATGCCTTGTCAATGGAGTTAAGTCAGAAAGAAGCTGAGTTGATTCGTTTGCAGGAACAACTGGATGCAGAACGTGCTTATGCAATGACCGACTTAACAGAGGCTGAGTTGCTGCAGGAATTGGCCAGCATCGCTGAGAAAATCGAAATCACCGGGCACGAAATAGCGCATCTGGAAAAACTGCTGGGCAAGCAGCTTCAAATGATGCAAAAGTATGAAGTTTTATCCTCCAAACAGGTTGCCCAGGAAGATATTGTTAAAGAAAGTCTGGCCGAAGTGAAGTTACTGGAACAGGAGCAAGGTTCTGTATTCAGACGCAAAGTTCAGAATAAAATGGCCGAACAATTGTTGACCCGGGCCAATCTGATGCTTGAAAAAATCAGCGGCCGTTTTTATCTGAGGCAAATGCCCAGCGAGCAAGGATTAGCGCTGGAAATTGAAGATACTTATCAGCAAAACGCCCGCCGTGTCCCCAAAACGCTTTCCGGCGGCGAAAGTTTTGTTGTCAGTCTGGCATTGGCGCTGGGTTTATCCGAATTGGCCAGCAACGGACGTTCGGTTGAATCGCTGTTTTTGGATGAAGGCTTTGGCAGTTTGGATGCCGAAACGCTGTATATCGTCATATCGACCCTGGAGAGTTTGCGAACCCAGGGCAAAATGGTCGGTGTCATTTCCCATGTCGAAGCGGTTCACAAACGGATAAAAGCGCAACTGCAAATGGTTAAAAAACCTAACGGCATGAGTGTGATGCAAAATGTATTTGAGCCGGAAGCCGTATAGTGACTAATAAATCAGCCGTCAAACACGAGCTCCCTACCATCAAGGCGCCGCCGTCGTATCACCAGGAAAAACAAAGATAAGAAGTAGGATGTGCTGAGGTACGAAGCGCATCAATCGCGAACGATGCGCTTCACGTTGTTCAGCACATCCTACACACAGTTACGTTAACTATTTCCCTCACTTAGCGAGTTTTTTCAAAAAGTATCAGTAAAAACGACCTCTTCCCTAATTAACTGTCCGCCTCTGGGTTTTGCTGGTTGAATGGCCTTGCCAATGGCTACGAATAGGGCGATAACATGGTCATCGGGTAGCTTGATAAGCTTGGCGGCCTGGTCAAAATCGAATCCGTCCATCGGACAGGAATCATAACCCATCGCTTTCGCGGCCAACATCAGAGTTTGTGCAGCAATGCCGCAGGAGCGCATCGCCTCATCGCGCTGGACTTGCTCTTTGCCTCGATAGTAAGTGTCTATTGCGGGAATCAGATAATCCTGAACTTCTTTGGGTGCGTTGGCCCAATACCGCTCGGGCTGCTTTTCCCAGGCTTTTAAATCGGCACATAACACAAGCAATAACGAAGCATCGGTCACCTGTGCCTGATCCCAGGCTATCGCCCTGATTTGGCGGCGCAATTCAGGATCTTTGACGACAACGAAACGCCAATGTTGAATATTAAAAGCGGTGGGTGAGAGCATGGCCAAGGTCATTAAATCGCTAATTTCATCATCGGTCATACGATGACACGCATCATAAAGCTTGACCGCTCTTCGTTCTTTGATCGCATCGATTGTGTTCATAATTGATCCGCTAATGGCTGGAGTTTTAAAATGAGGGATTGTAAATCAGGGCTTTGATGGTGAACAGGTGCCTGCTAAGTCTCATATGGCGGTGAAGGTTTTTTTAGTTTACTTGCGCGCACGATGTTTTAATTCGCACTTTCACCATTAACAGCTTGATAACCTTTTTTTACTAAGTGGGGAATCAATAACTTAAGCGGCATCTTGAGCCAATGCGAGCGGATGAATAATAGCCAACGAGCCAAGCCGGTCCAGATATCCTCGCAACTGGAATGCTCAGGCATTAATACTCTTAGAAACAAAAAATCCATCAATTTAAGCATAATTCTGCTTGGAGTGTAGGGCGCAATGCGTTTTAATGCGTCTTCTGATAAGGGTGTTGCCAGGATGATCGATGCGTATCGTAAGGCATAAACCAGGGGTATTTGTTGTTTTAGTTCAATAGACCGATTGACTAATTGAGTCCAAAAATTCTCCTGGCTTGAGAATTGGCGCAGAAGTAAATCGATATCGGAAATATCTCTCAACCCGTGTTTAAATTCACTTTCATGAAACAAGTGGGTGGCACTATGCAACACTCTGTCTTCAGGCGCTAAAATCCAAAACGGCGAGTTTTCAATCTTGACAATATTGGCGAATAGTTTTTTGGGGTCAGGGCAGGTTTTGCAGGTTGTCGGCAAAATGTTATGGTGCACATCCAATGTCGTTTGTCTTTTTAAATGAATCATGGGTGGTAGTTCATGCATCCATTCCCGATAATAGCGTTGGTCATAATCATTTTGATGTGTCCCTACCCACAAATGTTTTTTTAATGCGCTTTCAACTGCCGGTAAATCATCTTGATTGACCAAAATATCTACATCCGAAAAAAGCCGACCTTTCTCCGCATGATCTGATGCAAGGATATAAGCAGACCCTTTTAGGAAAATTACCGGGATAGCCAATTCTGTAAGCGCTTTTTCTATACAGCGAAACTCCCATTTCAAAGATTGATTTTGTTTAATCGAATAGGTTGTGGCGGAAATAAAGTGATTTTTAATGTTATCAGCCAACTTATCAATTAAGCCGTTTTCTTGCAGCAGAAGATAAAGCCGGACTAAAAGCATTGATTGTCTGGCCTGACGAATCAATAAATCCCAGTCTTTAGGTGAATAGGCGCTAACGCTTAAGGGGTTTTTAAGAACCTGGGCGACACGATTTTTTGTTAAATCCATAACTTCAAGAAACCAGATTGTCCAAAGACAGGATTGCTTCTTCCAAGCGGCTGTAACGCAAATCATAACAACCGCTATTTTCCACCAGTTGGCTTAAAGCATTGAATCCAGTAAGAGCAAGCAAGTTGTAATTGAACGATAATTTGGCGAGTTCCATAAAGGACAGCCCCTTTTTTTTATCACTTAACAGGCACTCGGAATCTGTTTGATACTGGGGAAACACAACCCAAAGCGGAGTCGCTGGAATGTCTACTTTTTCAATACTTTCATCCGGTGCTTTGACATGGGTTACCGAGCCTTTGACGGTATCATGCACAACATTTCCGAATACAGCTTCAGGAGCAAAATCCTGAATAACCTTGATGGATTCATTTTTAAGGCAGATCGGTCTTGCTAGTGGTGAAATTAAACCGGTAGATAAAGAAAGCAGAGTAAGTTCATCAGATAACAAACGCCAACCACTATGAATAAGTGCTGCGCACAAAGTGCTTTTTCCTGCGCCGGGTTGGCCGGGCAATATTAAAGCCTTATCGTTTTTGGCAACAACAGCCGCATGAATGATTAGATAGTGATGGCAATGTTGGCTGATACACCAGTTCAAGCCCCATTCAAACATCGGAAAAGCTTGGTCAAGAGGTAAAGGTTTGAACGGTTTTTTGCCGTCAAAAAAGAACACCACCTGAGGTTTTAGCCAGCGGCGTATTGTTTGTGGTGTTGAAAGCTTGATATGGAAGTCGTAAAAATCATCTTGATAGTTAGAGATCATGCCTGGATAGAGTAATTCCAGGCTGGTAATGACGGAGGGTAATGACGTGCTTAGACATGAAAGGAAAGGGCCTGTTTTGACGGAATAACTTTTCACGCTAACGAGTTGCCCAAACTTTCATTGTAAGTTGATGTCAGTAAATCCAGTTGTTCTAAGCTGTTTAAAAAGATTTCAAGAGATTTGCGGCTGTCTTTATCATCCATCATGATATCTTCCTGGATTGCCAGCATTGCCAGAGCATCGAGACTCAAACAGTTGAATTCTAGTTTTCTTAAAATCCATACGGAAGGGCTTTTTAATAAATGCGTATCTTGAGTTAATTGATTAAATATCACAGCCCCATCTTCCCATACACTAATTTTAATAGCCAGATCGTAAGGCCAGGACCAGTAATTCACTTTTAGACTCAAAGGCTGTTTTATTAAGTCCTATTAATGGCACAAGAGGTACCGTTTTCAGGGTAGTTGGTAGCTAAACTATTCACAGCTACGATATTGATGCGATTTGGTTGATTTTGTTGTGAAGGGGTCGTAATCAATAATGCTGAGTTGACTGCGGTTTGAACTTGGTTAGGCGTATACGTAATATTTACCTTGGTAGCAATATGAAGCGCATTAAGGTAGGCGGTTGTGAACAAACGTATGGCTGCTTTCAGTTGAGTTCTATGAGGCTCTGTGCCAGATAGATCACTGGTATTATTTTTGAATCTTAATTGGTCATGAACAACAATTGTTCCGGCAAGAGCTTGTCCAATAGTTCCAGATAAAATCGGCAGACCTGAGTAATTGGTGGGATTAGTTGGACGTGTTAAAGTGGGAATCGTAAAAATAGTACCAATTGAGCTGGTTAGGCTTATGTTTATACTGGCTAGTTCGGCTGGGGTTGCTGCACTCCATTGAATAGACGTACATGTCCCACAAGTTGATAACTCAACCTGATTTGATAAGTTACCTGAAGCTAAAGCGCTACCAGAACACTGAGTAGCAAAAGCCGGGCGACTCAATAAGGATGCGATGACTGGCGTTGTTAGTCCAATTTTTGTCAGTGAACGTCTTTTTTTGTCCACGCCACCGTTTTGATTTTCAGTATTAAATTCTTTATCGCTCATACAATTTCCTGCGTTAAGTGGACGGGCAAAGTTTATATTGATGAAATGCTAACAAAACAATGCGGTAAAGTATATTGAACTTTTGTGCAAATTTTATGACACCTCTGTTTAATGTCACGTTATGGTTCTACTTTCGTGTCGATTAGAAAGCAACCCTTACGCCCAGTTCAACCGCTCTTCCCGCATCCGGGGCCGTATTGCGTAAATAGGAAACAGAGTGGCGAATGGTTTGATCCAGTAAATTATTCGCTTTAACAAACAGCAGGAAGTCTGTGGTTTCGCCTGCGGCAATTTTGTAGCTGGTCGTCGAATTTAATAACCAGTAGCTGTCTGTTTCCGTCTCGTTTTCGCCTGGTTTGTCCTGTTCTTCCGCGCGCGTGATGCGAACGTTGGTATCCCAGACAGGATGAGTCCAGCCTACTTGCATGCCATAACGCAGCGGTGGCATTCTCGGAATATCCGAACCATCGGTAAAGCGTCCGCGCGTGTAATCGCCGAAAAACTGAGTATCCAGACTGCCGTAATGCGTTTCCAGCAGTGGTATTGTCAGTTGAGCTTCAAAGCCCTGAAATTCGGCATCGCGTTGTCCGGCCCGGTAAACCGGTAAATGGTCTAGTTCTTCGCCGGTATTGATTCTGGCAATGTAGTCCTGGGCCCAGTTTTGATAAAGGTTAAGATTGAGTTTGGCCCATTCCCGATCAATATGAAAACCTAATTCCAGATTGTGCGCGGTTTCTTCAATCAGGTTCTCGTTACCGATATCATAGCTTTGCGTGGCCAGATGGGGGCCGTCAGAGTACAGTTCCTGAACATCGGGTGCGCGCTGTGCGCGTGTGAATGACAAACTGACCGAATCCTGATCCGTTATGTCCCAAAGTGCCGAAGCTGAACCGCTGACGGGAGTATGAGAAGAGGATTTGCGGCCATCGGCGTCGATAAATTGTTGTTCTACTCTCGCGCCAAATTCAAAGGTTAGTGGGCCGGTATGAATGTCCTGGACGGTAAAAATGCCGTAGCCGTTGATATCGGAACGAGGCACAACCGCTTCTGCGCCTTTTGCTTCAAACTCGCTGTTTTTGGTTTGTGCGCCAACAACCCCGTGATCAAAAAACGCCCAGGGTTTTTGTATCAATTCCATCCGGCTATCAAAGCCTCTGTTGGTATAGACAGTACCGGTTTGCCCGTTTTCCAGTTCGGCATGTTCGTAATCGTTATAACCGAGACGTAAGCGCAAGCTATCGGCGAATGCAAATGGATCTTTGATTTCGCTTTTCATGTCGTAACGGGTTTGTTGTAGATCGATACGCACCGATTCAGGCCCTTCATCAGCATGTGCTTCATGCTCACCTTCCTCTTCTTCATGATGCCCATGCGCACCGGGAGGAACGCCGTAATTGTTATCGAGATAATTGACCGAAAAACCGATAAAGCCTTTTTCTCCTATCATCGAGAAACCGGCTGTGCCGCTGTAAGTTCGGCTGTTAGTGTTTAATAACCGGCCCCGGCTGTTGAAAACGTCTTCTTCGTGCTCTTCTTCATGACTTTCGGCTTCTTTCGATTCATCAATGGCAAGACCTGGAATCTGCATGGGGATAGTTTCTCTGAACATGCCGTCAAAATGAACCGCGAACATGTCTTTGCCCCCGTCTAGTCTAAAAGCGCTGGTTTTTCCCTCGTTGACAAAGTTGTAGCGTTGCTCGGCGGCACCTTCAACAAGACGTTCCGGCACTTTATCGGGTATACGGTTATCGATGACATTGACTACGCCGCCTATGGCGCCGCCGCCATACAATAAAGTCGAAGGGCCTCTTAATACTTCAATGCGATCCGCCCAAAACGCTTCGGTACTGTTGGCATGATCAGGGCTTAAGGCCGAAGCATCCAGACTGCCCAGGCCGTTTTGCAAGACTTGCGCCCGGGATCCGCTTTGGCCCCGAATTACCGGTTGGCCTACGCCAGGTCCAAAAGATTGGCTATGAATGCCCAGTTCATTTTTTAATGTATCGCCAACCGTGCTGCCCGCTTTTAGTCTTAAATCATCACCAGATAATACAGTGACGGGCAGGGCGGTATTTGAGGTTGACTGCGGCAGCGGCGTGCTGACGATCATTTTGCCGAAATCCAGCGGTTTATGGTCATCCGCCTTGAGTGGAATGCTGGCAGTTCCTGCAGATAAAATTACAATTGCACAGGCTTTAGGATTCATGGTTCTGGATATTAAATTGATTGAAGCGATTGGCAGCATCACGAATCAGCGCTTATTTGGCTTTAATGCGGCTTATGCCAATAAGCAAGGACGTGGGTGTAAGCCAGGATGGGTCATAATGTATGTTATATTATAACATATTACAATCTTTTTTATGCCTGATGTTTATTGATGGTTTTGTCTGATGACATGGCAAATGAAAGTGTAACTTCTCGACCGCTTTGAATTAAGGGGGGGACTTCGTATTAACTCAAATCCTGGCTAAGCAGGCCGGTGTTGCCTCCGACCGCTGCCGTATTGATGCAAAGCGTTTGCTCGCAGGCAAAGCGTTTTAAATAGTCAGGGCCTCCGGCTTTTGGGCCTGTTCCGGATTGTCCCATGCCGCCAAACGGTTGAGCCCCGACGACAGCGCCTATCATATTGCGATTAACATAGACGTTGCCGACTTTGGCGTGCTGAGCGATGGTTTCGATGGTGTCGTTCAATCTGCTGTGTATGCCCAGCGTGAGGCCGTAACCGCTTGCATTGATAGCGGCTATGATCTGGTTTAGCTGGTCTGTTTGATACCGGATGACATGCAGTATCGGGCCGAATACTTCGTGTTTTAATGCGTCCATGCTTGATACGCCATGCAACTCGACCAGCGCCGGTGGAAAAAAATGACCTTGGCGGTTCAGCTCATCGGGTAAATGCAATTGGTACAGCAGTTTTCCCCGTTGTTTTATCTCAGTCAGATGGCTATAAAGCCGATCTTTAGCGCTTGAATCGATGATTGGGCCGATATCGGTATCGAGATGAGTTGGGTTACCTACGATGAGTTGGTTCATTGCTCCGATAATCAATTCAATGACCTGTTCGGCAATGGTTTCGGGTAAAAAAAGTACGCGTAAGGCAGAACAGCGTTGTCCTGCACTATTAAACGCCGAGTAGATAACGTCTTGAACCAGCTGTTCCTTGTGCGCAGAGCTATCGGCAATCAGCGCATTTTGACCGCCGGTTTCGGCTATGAACGGCACAATGGCCGGAATCGCGAGCAGTTTGCGCGCAATATGCTTGGCTGTTGCTGTGGAACCCGTAAAAGCCACGCCGGCGATACGATAATCTGACAGTAATTGTCCGCCGATTTCAGTGCCGGAACCCGGAAGAAAATGCAGCACCGGCTCCGGAATTCCCGCTTCATATAACAGCCTGATGCAGAAAAATGCAGTTAATGAAGTTTGCTCCGAGGGTTTTGCAATCACAGCGTTACCGGCTGCCAGAGCGGCGGCGATTTGGCCAATAAAAATAGCGACAGGAAAATTCCACGGACTGATGCAGACAAAAATCCCGCGTCCGTTATAACGCAGGGTATTTTGTTCGCCGGTAGGGCCGGGCAAGGTGATGGCCTCGCCAAATTGCAGGGCGGCTTGTTGCGCATAGTAGCGGCAAAAATCAACAGCCTCTCTGATTTCTGCCAAGGCATCTTTAACAGTTCTACCGCCCTCATAAACACACAAAGCCATCAGCTCAAAGGCGTTGGCTTCCATGAGGTCTGCGGCTTTATTTAAGGCGGTAGCACGCTTATTGACCGGCGTTAACCGCCATGTATCGCGATGTCGATAAGCACAATCAATTGCTTGCCCGACCGCATCCGCGCGGCTGAATGCGACTGTACCAAGTTGTAAGTCATGATTGAAGGGGGAGTAAACCGGATAGTCATCACCTGAAAATGTCTGGCCGTTAACAACAGGATGGGCGGTATAGGTTTTGTGTTTTCGTGATTCCACATAGCGTTGGATTTTATCGAGAAAAATTGGATCAGCCAGATTAAAACCTGCCGAATTGAGACGCTCCGGCATGAACAGGGCGCAAGGTAATAAGACACCGGATTTTTTGGATTCATCTATCGCCCGCCAAAATGCAACGGGGTCTCGGGTCAGTGTTTCGATTGCGTAATCCGGATTTTCGACCTGACCGATGAACGATGTATTTGCGCCGTTTTCCAGCAGCCGCCTGACCAGATAAGGCAGCAGTTCCTGGTAAGTGCCCACCGGCGCGTAGATCCGGCAGGGAATATGCCATGGCTCGTTAATTACCAGTTCATGATAAAGCGCATCCCCCATCCCATGCAGCCTTTGAAATTCAAATGCCGGGTGTGTTTTGCCCAGATGATAAATTGCTGCAACCGTATGGGCGTTATGGGTTGCAAATTGCGGATAAAAAGTATCTGGATGTGTCAGTAAAAAATTGGCACACGCCAGATAAGAGATATCGGTCGCCGATTTGCGGGTAAACACCGGGTAATGGCTTAAGCCGTTTTCTTGAGCGCGTTTAATTTCGCTGTCCCAATAGGCGCCTTTAACCAGGCGCACAGGAATTTTGCAGTGGTGTTGCGCCGCCAGAGCGTCAAGCCAAGCCAAAACATGAATCGCGCGTTTCTGATACGCCTGCACGGCCAAGCCTAATCCCGGCCAGCCGCTTAATGATGGATGCATCAATGCCGCTGCAAATATATCCAGCGTCATTTCCAGTCTATCGGACTCTTCTGCATCAACCGTTACACTGATGTCATGTGTCTTTGCGCACTGAGCCAGATAAATCAGTTTGCCGGTCAACTCTGTTACTGCGCGATTTCGTTGCAGCGGTTCAAAGCGTGGGCATAATGCGGATAATTTGATGGATATGCCGGGCTTATCAAACAAATTAACCGTTTGAGGACTTTGTCCGGCTTGTTGAATTGCAAACAGGTAGGCCTGATAGTAGCGTTCTGCATCGGTAGCGGTTAACGCAGCCTCGCCCAGCATATCGAATGAATACCGGTATTCAATTTGTTGCCGGCTTTTTCGCAATGCAGGACCAATCGCTTCAGCCATGACGAACTGTGAACCCAAAAGCTGCATCGCCTGCTTGACAGCTTTACGGATTAAAGGCATGCCCAATCGGGCCAGCAGCGAATTTAAATGGAACTGGTGCTGCTGATAGCTGGGCTTCAGGTGTTTTTCAAATTGGCCGCTTAAAAGCAGGGCATCAGTGGATAAATTGACCAGCCAGGAATCACTGTGATGCAAATGTTCACGCCAATTGGCAGCGGCCAGTTTTTCGGCGAGAAACTGGTCCTGTGTTCGCTGGTCAGGAATGCGCAGCAACGCTTCGGCAATGCTCATCAAGACAATCCCTTCGGTGCTGTTGAGCTGATATTCATGCAAAAATGCTTCAGTAACCGATTGCTTGGGTTTTGCTGTTCTTATCGCGCTGACCAGTTTTTCAGCTGTTCGACGGGTTAGGTCGGGATCGTAATTGCCCAGCGAGCCCAATAAACGATGAACTGCGTCCGTTTCATCGCTCAACCAGGCCGAGTTGATGGCTTGACGTAATGATTCCAGTGTATGTTCAGCCATAGCGAATGCGGCAGTTAATAATCAAAAACAGGTGTGGTCCGTTATTTAGGAAGTTGAAGCGAGGATTCCAGTTTTTCGCAGTAGGCCTTGAGAATTTTGATCCGTGCATGTTTTTTGTCATTTCCTTCGACCAGTAGCCAAGGCGCACTGCGGGTGCTGGTGCGTGTAACCATTTCATTTACCGCATGTTTGTAGTCGTCCCATTTCTC
The DNA here is from genome assembly GCF_009828925.2 of Methylicorpusculum oleiharenae. Classification (NCBI taxonomy): domain Bacteria; kingdom Pseudomonadati; phylum Pseudomonadota; class Gammaproteobacteria; order Methylococcales; family Methylococcaceae; genus Methylicorpusculum; species Methylicorpusculum oleiharenae. The sequence continues at coordinate 4,361,003 of NZ_WUTY02000001.1, read as the reverse complement.
TCTGTTCCGATAATCATCCTCGGTTATTTTGTATTTTTTATAGCTGATTTGTTCCCGCTCATGGAATCTTTTCAACTGTTCATCTTTGTCGATGTGCAGCCAAAATTTCAGTAAAAGAATGCCGTGACGTACTAGCGCATCCTCGAAATCGGCTATTTCAGAATAAGCGCGCTGCCATTCATTAACCGACGCAAAACCTTCGACGCGTTCGACTAGAACCCGTCCGTACCAGCTTCTATCGTAAAGTGTCACTTTTCCGGCGCGTGGAATATGTCGCCAGAAACGCCAGAGATAATGATGAGAGCGCTCTTCATCAGTGGGCGCTGCTACAGGAATAACCCGGTAATTCCTGGCGTCAACGGCATGAGTGATACGCCTGATGGCGCCGCCTTTGCCGCCGGCATCCCAGCCTTCAAAAACCAGAATACATGACCGCTTTTGTTGCTGAGCAATTCTGGCCAGATTTTTAAGCTTACTCTGATAATAATCGAGTTGTTCGTTATAGGATTTCTTGTCAATTTTCAATGACAAATCCAGCGAGTCCAAAAGGCTTTGTTGATTGGGATTGATATAGGGGGCGCCGTTATTTTTTTTTGCGCTGTTGACTTGAGCAGTCCGTTCTTCGATGTGTTGTTCAATTCTGTGCAAAACATGCTGACCTACTGTAAAGCTGCTGTATCGTATATCGCTGCCATCGACGATATGCCAAGGCGCATCGCCGGTACTGGTTTCAGTCAGGGTCTTTTCCGCCACGCCAATAAAGTCATCGTAGAGTTTTAAATGTTTTTTATCACGCTCGGTAACTTGCCAATTGGTATCAGGATTTTTTTCGAGATTTTTTATCCGCTTTTTTTGCTCATCCTTTTTTAAATGTAACCAGCATTTGATAATCAGCGTGCCGTCGTCGAATAAAAGCCGCTCGAGTTCTTTGATATTCATCAGTTCGATTTGCAATTGATTGTCATCAATTTCACCGTACACACGTTGCGAGAGAGGGTCGCTGTACCAGGAGCCGACAAATATAGCTATGCTACCTTTACTGGGTAATGTCCGCCAGAATCGCCAGAATTTGGGGCGTTCTTTTTCTTCATCACTGGGTTCGTCAAAAGCAATCGTTTGCATGTAACGCGGATCCATCCATTCGTTAAGCAGGTTTATAACGTCGCCTTTTCCACCGCCATCGACGCCGGAAATCAGAATGATCACAGGGAAGTCACAGTTCATTAATTTTTGCTGTGCCAGCAGTAATCGAGTCCTTAGTTCCGGGACTTGTTCGTTGTAATCGGATTTTTTTAAGGTGTGACCCAGTTCGGCAATTTCGAACATTATTATTCCTTCATAGGTTAGTCTGGCTTACTATATCTTAAACCCTCAGTGGGACCGGTTAGAAAAGGAATGGATAGCCGCAAAAAAACGTCATCGCCTTTTGCGATAAAAGTTAGAATTTTAGCCTCAATCGGAAGCTCTTGCTAATTTGCTGCAGACTGTCAGAAACCGGCAAATTGAATGAGTGTCAGTTATTTTTACAATTCATGATGGACGTAGTCTGATCGTAAATGGCAAATTATTGAAATTTAATTATAAAATGCTGATGGTTCAATTTTTGCTTGATAAATGTTGTGTTAGCCAAGGTGTGATTGATATGCGCGTATTTAACTTAATGAGTGTAGTGCTGATAATGTTGTTTTCATCGGCTATCAATGCCAATGAAGCCAGAATGAGTGCTTCCGGTTTACGAAAAATGGCTCAATCCTATGAACATGGGCATGGCGTTAAGAAAAGCTACGATCAGGCTTTTGAGCTTTATTGCAAGGCCGCTCTGATGGGCGATGCGTTGTCGGCTTACAACATGGGTTTTATGTATTTCAACGGACGCGGCGTTGCGCGTAATTTACCGCTGGCTATTTACTGGTTTAAAAAATCGGCAGAAACCGGTGATATTTATGCCAAAAGAATGTTGGTTAAATTTCGAGGTGTTGCGGCCGGGAAAGATGAGTCCTGCCAGCCTGACCCGCTTGTTGAAGCGGTCGTTGAACCGGCCAATCAGGTCAAATTGGTCGATAATCCCAAACGAGACAAAGTTATTACCTGGGTCAATCAGATTGCTCCGCATTACGGCATCGATCCTCAGTTGGTTATGGCCGTTATTCAAGCAGAATCGGCTTTCAACGCTCAGGCGCTGTCCAATAAAAATGCCCAGGGCTTGATGCAGTTAATACCGGCGACAGCAGAGCGCTTTGGCGTTAAAGACAGTTGGAATCCTGTTCAGAATATCAAGGGAGGAACGGCCTACCTGCATTGGTTAATGCGGCATTTCGCAGGCAATGTTGAGCATGTTCTTGCGGCTTATAATGCGGGGGAGGGGGCAGTTGAAAGATACCAGGGCATACCGCCTTACCAGGAAACCCAAAATTACGTAAAACGTATCTTGTCCAATTATCAAAAAAAATCTCATCCTATACCACCCGAGCATCCTGAAAAGTTTGATCTGGCCAATGTCAATACGCTACAAGTATCCAATTTGTAAAAGTTTTTTACAGTCAGTCATTTTTGCCTCGAATTTCCATAATTCGAGCCCCCCCGCTAATAGAAGTCTTGTAACTATTCGGTATTTTTTGTCGGATTGGTGCAGACTGTCCGGTAATTCAATAGGCGGCCCCATCTAAGCGACTCGCTGAATTGTTGCTAAATCTTTACAGTATTTGTTTTAATTGCCGTTAAAATGATTCGTTTTTGTCGCTTCGGCGCTGCGGACATCCATGGCCAATTTTAAAACACATCTTTCAGTCGCTACGTTTGCAAGTACTGCCTTTGCCGGTGGTTTGTTCCAGATATCCGTAGTCGATCCTGTTGATATCCCGAGGTTGATCTTTTTTGGCGTCATAGGCGGCTTATTGCCGGATGTTGATGCCGAAAATTCTGTACCGGCCAGACGTCTTTTTAATAGTTTGGCCTTTTTGGCCGCAGGATTGATTTTATACCGGCAAACGAATTTGATACCTGCAAAGCAATTGTTTTCGTATGCTGTTATTGCCGCGTTGCTGGTTCGTTACCCTTTATTTTATGTATTTCGCAAAACAACCAAGCATAGAGGTGTTTTTCATTCGTTATTGGGGGCGCTTTTTTTTGGCTTTCTGGTTACGTGTCTCAGTCATTGGTTTTTGCAATGGGACAGCCTGCAATCCTGGTATAACGGGATTTTTATTGGGTTTGGTTTTATTGTTCACTTATGTCTGGATGAAATTTATAGCGTCAATCTATCCGGATTAAGAATGAAAAAGTCATTTGGCACGGCTTTAAAGTTATTTAGTTATAACGATATGCTTGCTTCTGGTTTATTGCTGGTGGCAGTGATTGCTTTAATGTCCGTCACGCCTTCAGCCGATTCTATAGGTCAGGTGTTTGCAAAGACTAACTGGAAAGAGGTGGCACAGATTGGTACTCAGTTGTTGAAATAACTGCATTGACATAATCAAGGATCAGTCTACAATTGCCACAGCTAGAAAACTTGATTTACCCTTTGTTTATCAATTCGATGTCGCTCCTGTAGTCTCTCGTTCTGTTCTTCATAAAGTAATTTCCACGTTATCAGCTTTACCTGCCTGGCTTCAGGCAGTCTATACATATTTTTTAGGACTCATTATGTCTACAATAGCTACAGGCACCGTTAAATGGTTTAATGCAGATAAAGGCTTTGGCTTTATTGAACAGCAACAAGGACCCGATGTTTTCGTCCATTTTAGAAATATCCTGAGTGGAACCAGCAACTACAAATCACTAGATGAAGGCCAGCAAGTGCAGTTTAAAGTGACTAGCGGCCCAAAAGGACCTCAAGCAGAAGAAGTGACTGTCATCTAAAGGCCCGTGCCAACTCACAACAACCTCAGTTGAGAGTTGGTAACCTCCCTAAATTGAAGTTTCCCAGTTTTTATAGGGATGTCCAGGCTTGTTAGGGAGTTGTGTTTGCATTAAAAGTTGCCGTCTGCCGGAACCCAGAAGCCATCGATGGCGAAGGCTGTAACTCTTCCTTGAGCACTGGATACCGGCTATCCCTGCAGCCCAAGCCTAATGGCAGCCCGTTTTTGAAATTATTGGGAAACTTCAGCTCCCTTCAATCTGCCGTTTATCAGTTTCGATCAGTTAGTAGTGAACGAACCATCAAAATCTGATGGATCTTTAGTGTTACACAGACCTCAACTATCCCTTTTTACTTCTTCAGCGTTTCTCGGCAAGCCTCATTTACCGTTCCAGGGCATGATAGGAACTGTGGAAATGCTATTCGCCGGAGCACCATCAATTAACAAACGACTGATGGCGACATAGATCAGCGTATTTCTTTTTGAATCATAGAGACGATTCACACGGGTTTCCTTGAACAAGATGGACGTGTTTTCGCTGAATGCAGTCTCATTTTCCGGCAATTTTCCATCAATAACGATGGGCCCCACTTGTCGGCAGGCTATCGAAAATTGAGAAGGATCTTCAGCTACCCCCAGTGTTCCTGCAATACCTCCGGTTTTCGCCTGACTGATATGGCAAGTCACGCCCTGAACTTTAGGGTCATCAAAAGCCTGGACGCAAACTTTGTGATTAGCCCCTATAAGTTTCCACGCCGTTGTAACACAGCCGATTTCTTCCGATTGGACTGTAGGCGATAAAAAACTGAGAACTAATGTTAACGATGCAAGCGCTTGTTTCATAGAAATAACGAATGAGTGGAAAGAATAGGTTGGATTGTATCAATAAATATTGAGATCAGGTATTGAATCACAGCGATCTTAATAAGAAACACATTTAAATCAGATTTGCAATTGATTGGAGTCGGTTGATTGAAAAGGATTCTGAAAAAAAGAAATAACGGAAAGCTAGAGGGGATTTATTGACGCGTCCTTTAAAAATTAAGCACCTGTTGTCTCAATTCAAAGACGGTTTTATTTTAGCTGATTATGAGCTATGGTTACCTCAGGATCAACATGCTTATGTGCTTGATGAATGTTATTAAGTTATTGAAAAAATTAAAGTAAAGTTGCATTTAACGGATTCCGGTCAGCAAGTTGGATAGACAGACGCTTTGGAATTTTTTACCGGCATAAAATACGGGAAACAACCCTGCCCACATGGATTTTGCTACTATTTTCGGCCCTTTTGTTGCGGTAAGCGCCATCGCAATCGCCTTTGTACTGGATGAGGGCAATCCGGTATCGTTAATCAATTGGCCGTCTTTTATTTTGGTCATAGGCGGAACGCTGGGTGCTACTATGGTCGCTTACCCGTTAAAACAATTTGTGATGCTACCGATTTTTTTCTGGCAAAACTTTAAAACTGAGCCACTAAATCCCCAGGAACATATCGATCTTTTTGTGAATTTGGCCGATAAAGCACGGAGGGGAGGCATGCTGGCATTGGAAGAAGAGTTGCCGTCGATTGATGATCCCTTTATTCGCAACGCATTAATGCTGGTTATAGATGGCGTAGATATGGATGAGGTAAGGCAGGTGCTGGAAAACGATAATGACATGACGTCTCAGCGTCATCATGTCGGTATTGCCATGATGTCAACCATGGCCGGAGTTGCTCCTGCGATGGGAATGATAGGCACTGTGGTCGGTCTGATTGGCGTCATGGGCCACTTATCCGATCCTTCTCAATTGGGGCCTTCTATTGCGGTAGCTTTTTTAACAACGCTTTACGGCTCATTGATGGGTAATCTGATTTTCAGTCCGATGGCTAATAAACTCAAACAGAAAGATAAAGATGAAATATTTATCAGAGAGTTAATTATTGAAGGTATTTTAGCCTTACAGGAAAGCGAGAATCCCCGAATGATCAGACAAAAACTGGAATCCTTTTTGCGCCCGGGCCTGCGTTCCCAAAATTAAAGTTTCGTTTCCTCTCTGATTGATTTCAGCACGTTCAAAATCGAACGCACATTGGATCGAGGTTCAGTCAATAAAAAGGTTATCGCCATCTCTTCAATGGCTGCAGTAATACACATGATCGCGGCAATTCGAAAAGGCCAGATAGGGCCGTCCAGAAACATGAGAAATAAACTGCTTCCCATGGCTGCCGCTGCAACTTTTACAGTCCAGGTGTGATAACAGGTAAAACTGCCGAATTTGATTAATCCAAAAACGGTAGGCAATAAACAACTGGCAATAATCAGCGCAACATAAAACCACTCCTGTTCGACAATTTCAGGCCATAGCCACCAGCAGCACAAAGCGATGGTGAGATAATTCACCACATCCGCACAACTGTCCAATAGGGCGCCAAATTCCGAGACTTGCCCCATCATTCTTGCGACCCAGCCGTCTAATAAATCGGTTAAAAAGGCAAGGGCCAGCAAGCCCATAAAAGCCAATCCATATCCGTGCCATGCCAACCATAATAAAGCGGGTGCAGCTATAAACCGAAAACCGGTCAGTAAATTGGGTAATGTTAATCGGGATGGCTTTGTCATAGTTCGAATAAACCGGCTAAGGGTGCGTGGTCGGAAAGAGCATGCCATGGGGAATGGGCCAGCCGATTGCAAGATAGCGGCGTTAAGCCTCGAAAATAAATCCGGTCCATGGTTAAAACCGGTAACCATGCCGGAAATGTCTTCGCGTAACGACCATGAGTCGTTTTGAAAACCTCTTTAAGTCCCAGGTGCTCATAAAAGTGGCGATCAGCGTGGCCCAGCCAGTCATTAAAATCACCGGCAACGATCAAGGGCGCATCATGAGGCACATGAGATTCTATGCGTTGACAAAGGCGTTCAAGTTGAAGACGGCGTTCTTTTCCGGTTAATCCGAAATGAATGCAAACCACATGCAAAGGCTGAACATCAGGTTTAACCCGGATTACGCCGTGCAACAAACTCCGGCTGGCCCAGGAGAAGGGGGAAACATTGATATTTTCGAAGCTTTCAAAAGGGTATTTACTTAGCAGGGCATTGCCGTGGTGACCGGCTGTGTAGATCGCATTTTTACCGTACGCATAATGGGGCCAGACGCCCTCTGCGATAAATTCGACCTGCGGCCGGTCCGGCCAATCCGGAACGTGTTTTTCTTTATGCACATGTTCACCCTGCATTTCCTGAAGAAACAGTAAGTCTGCATCGGCTTCAATCAAAGCTTCACGGATTTGATGCAAAACAAAGCGCCGGTTTCCAACATTGAAGCCTTTGTGGATGTTGTAGGTTAATACGCGAAAGGTGCTGTCAGTCATGGGCTCATTTTAATAAGGACGTTTGCGAATATGCAGCCGGTATAGAATCGGCGAGAGAAATTCTTCGATCATAAAAAAAAGTACCATGACAACCGTGATGTCCGACCAGTCCAAATCCATGGCTATTCTTAAAATCCATAACGGTATCAGTGACTCGGGGACTGTGTCGAGTCCTCTTGCCCGGCTGCTTTCGACCAATCCGCATCTTCGTTTGATAAAGCTTGCCAATAAGTCGCCGCTCATCGTCAATAAGCCGAACAGTATTCCGGTCCAAAATCCGAATCCCAAGAACACCGATGCGCAGCCTCCCACGACGGTTGAAAATACAATGCCACGCCAGGTCTTTGAATATCCGAACAAAGGCTGCCCATCACCTAAACATAGCCCATTGTCCACAGGCCATGCAAAGCGTTTTCCCATAAACTTGGAAGCAATAACCGGTGCACCGTTGGTAACCAGCAATAGAATTAGTGCGTGAATTATACCGTTCCAATGAAATGCGGATGCAGTCATTTAAAAAGTCTCTTTTGCCCCTGTTATTGAGCCATCTTAACCGATTGAAACGGCGATCTGAACTTTAGCAAGCATGAGCCGTCGTGAATTAAGTATTGCTATATAATGCCGATCCTATGATTTGATAAAAAGATAATGGCAAAAAAAATACCCGGCTCTACATTTAACAGGGCGGTTCAAGCGCCGCCATTACCCGCTCACACGTTCAGTTTTATCCTTTATTGTCTGCGACAATTCAAGGCCTGGCTGGTGTTAATGATGGTGCTTGAAGCAGGGCAGGCGGCAGGCAGTATTATGGTGCCCTATGCAATTAAAACACTCATGGATACGGTTGCCGCTCAACCTGCCGGTGCAGGATTGTGGGATGCTTTCCAGCAACCTTTGTTACTCCTCGTGGGTTTGAATTTGGCGGAGATTGTTTTCAGCCGAAGCAGCGGTGCCGTGCTGATTATTGTGGGACCTCGCTTGCGGCAACGCACCAGCCAACTGCTGTATGCCTATCTGCAACAGCATGCGCCGCGTTATTTCGGAAATCATTTTGCCGGGGGTCTTGCGCATCGCATCAGTGAAACGTCTATGAGTGTTAATCACACGACCTGGTCGGTATTGTTTGATTTCTGGCCGATCATGATTACATTCACCGTTTCGGTTTCACTGTTGTTTCAGACCCATATAGAGTTAGGGGCATTTGTCGGCGGCTGGATGTTGCTGTATGTGGCCATCTCTTTTTGGCTGGCGACGCGTTGTCAGCCTTATGCGCAAAACTACGCTGCTACACGCAGTATGGTCAACGGCAAAATTGTGGATGCGGTAACCAATATACTCAATGCCAAGTTGTTTGCCCGCCTTGATTTTGAACGCGAGTATCTGAACGGCTTCCTGGAAACCGAAGTGCAGGCCGGACGCCGGACATTCTGGTATATGGAACGGGTGCGCTGGTTTCAGTTTATTGCTGCTGCATCATTAAAAATCGGCACTATCGGTTATGCGCTGATGCTCTGGCGCGAAGGCGCAATCAGCGTCGGTGATTTTGCGATGAGTACAGGCTTGGCTTTATTAATTATTGGCGATGCACGTAATCTTACGCGGCGATTTCTGGAATTTTTTGAGTACATAGGCAATGTCGCCAACGGGGTAGAAACGATTGTAAAACCGCATGAAATAGTCGATGTGCCGGATGCCAAACCCATGCAAATTTCCTGTGGACGGATAGAGTTTCGTGATGTGTGTTTTGCCTATGAGGCCAACCGGCCTGTATTTGAGCATCTGAATGTCGTGATCGAATCCGGGGAACGGGTCGGCTTGGTTGGCTTTTCAGGGTCGGGAAAATCGACGTTCGTCAGTCTGATATTGCGTAATTTTGAACCGCAGTCCGGGCATATTTTGATCGATGACCAGGACATAGGCCAGGCGACCCAGGATTCTCTTCATCACCAGGTCAGTTTGATTCCCCAGGACCCCAGCCTGTTTCATCGCAGCTTGAGAGAAAATATCGGTTACGGCCGTTTGCATGCAAGTGATGCCGAGATACAGAAAGCCGCACGCCAAGCCAATGCCGATAGTTTTATAGAGGCTATTCCCGAAGGCTATGATTCATTGGTCGGTGAGCGCGGTGTTAAGTTGTCCGGCGGCCAGCGTCAACGCATCGCAATAGCGCGAGTGATGCTGAAGGATGCGCCCATACTAATTCTCGATGAAGCCACATCCAGTCTGGATTCGGTCACAGAAAAAACGATTCAGGATAATCTTGACAGTGCGATGGGGCAAAAGACCGTAATCGCCATAGCTCATCGTCTATCGACTATTGCGCATCTGGACAGAATTCTGGTGTTTGATCAGGGGCGTATCGTTGAAGACGGCACGCATCAAGATTTGATGGCGCTAAAAGGCTTTTACCATCGGCTATGGACCATGCAAGCCGGAGGCTTTTTACCGGATGGGCAGGATTAATAGACGAGTGCTAGGTCAAGAAGATCAAGCGGTCATCATAAAATAGATCTGACCGCCGCAGCTAACAACTCGTCAAGTCTTATACATGAAGTGGAATGCCGGATACTGTCCGTACTCCAGATGCCATTGACTCCAGCTGAGCGGATGGCGGTTTCAGCATCGTCGCAAAACAAAGGATGGGTGATTGCGGCATAGATTTCTGTCGCACCCGCTTTGTGAAGCAAGTGAATCGTTTGGGTCAACGTTCGTCCGGTGCTGGCCATATCGTCGATGACGACGACGGGATGGCCGCTAAAATTTCTGTTGGGCAAGGTGATTTTGACATCATGGTCACTGCGCCTGATTTTTTTTGCGATACCATATTCGAAACCTATTTCTGAGGCGATGCCTGCCACCCATTGCTCGGATTCACTGTCCGGTCCCAAAAGAACAGCATGATTCAGCTGCGATTGGAGATAGCTACCAATGACACCGGAAGCGGAAAGGCTTATTGCATTTTGCAGCGGAATGGCTTGGTCCAAACGGGAAATACGATGCAAATGGGGATCGACAGTGATCACATCGTCGAACAGGTCGGCCAAAAGCTGTCCGATAATTCTCTGACTGACTGCTTCGCCGGGGTTGTTGGCGATATCCTGGCGCATGTAACATAAATAAGGCGCGACCAACGTGATACGATGGACACCCAGTTTGCGAGCTGTTTTGGCACATAACAATAGCTCGATCAGCTTATCGTTAGGATGGTCCAGACTCCGGAAAATGACGATATGGCGCGGCAACGCAGGAGGCAGGCGAACCAGACTTTCGCCGTCAGGAAAACGATGCAGGAAAGTTTGAGAAATCGGAACATTAAGCTGGGTTGCCAGTCTTTGAGCCTGTTCCAGGTAATCGGGAAAAGCGAGTAGCAGCATAATATTCAGAAAGCGACCAGCAGTTTAAGGACATGTTCCTCGGTGCCTATCATATAGCCGTTATTGTCGGCAGCCAGCTTTTGAGCGAATTTAAAATCGGCAGGAAACTCGGCATAAATACGGTAAATCGGCTCGCCTTTTTGAACACGTTCGCCCAGTTTTTTCAGCAAGTCGACGCCTGCCTTTTTATCCAGCGGCGCTCCGGCGATGCGGGCAATTTTAGCCATCTGAAAATTATCAATATGTGTCACTACGCCGTCTTGTTCGGCATAAACTTCCCGGCAAAGAGATCCCGGACTCAGGTCAATGGATTTGGCGCCCTGAGCCTGAATGATTTCATTCATCTTGGCAATCGCCCGGCCCGAATCCAGGATATCTCTGGCTATCGCATATCCCTGGCCGCCTCTGACATCGGGGTCGAATTCAATAATTCGTCCGGCCAGCTGTAGCGATTTTTGCCGCAGATCAGACGGTGCATCCGGATTGTTTTCAAGAACTTTCATAATATCCCGCGCTTCAAGCACAGGACCTATGCCCCGGCCAATGGGTTGGCGGCCGTCGGTAATCATGACTTCAAGATGAATGTTCAGCCTGTCACCGACAAATTCGAACAGCTTGCGCAGGGCCAATGCCTGGCGCATATGCCGAACCTTAGCCGTAGGACCAACGGGAATATCAATAATCAAATGGGTAGAACCGGCCGCCAGTTTTTTTGAGAGTATAGACGCGACCATTTGGCCTTGTGAGTCAATGCCCAGCGGGCGCTCAACCGAAATCAGTATATCGTCCACAGGCGCCAGTTTGGCGGTCCCGCCCCAGGCGAGGCAGCCGCGCTCCTGCCGGACAATGTCATGCAGACGTTCCGGAGACAGGTTGACCTCCGCAAGCACCTCCATCGTATCGGCGGTTCCTGCAGGCGAGGTGATCGCTCGGCTGGATGTTTTCGGTATCAGCATGCCGTGCGCGGCTACAATGGGCACTACCAGCATTGAGGTTCGATTGCCCGGTATGCCGCCTATACAGTGTTTGTCGGCCACCAGCGATTCGTGCCAATTCATGCGTTCGCCCGAATCCAGCATTGCTCTGGTTAGATAAAGTAATTCGTCGCGGTCAAGATTGTTTTGTCCGGTGGCAACCAGAAAAGCGGCCATTTCCATTTTGGAATAACGCGTTTCGACAATATCCCGGGTTATGCTGTGAAAGTCGCTTTGATCCAGTCGTTCGCCGTTGATTTTTCGCCGGACGGCGTCCATGGACTCGGGATTCTCGGCATGATCGACAGTAACGAAAGTGCCTTCACCAATGTTAAGCTGATTGAACGCCTGTTCGGAGAGTCCCAGTTCGCCTGGCTGAACAATGGAATTGTCATCGACCACATTCAAAACCGCAAAAAGCTTGGTGCCGTTTGCGCAAACTTTGATCTTGGATAATGCCTGAAATCCCTCAGCCCGGTAAATCGCGCAATCCCGGTTTAGATAGGCCACGTTTTCATGATAGGTATCGATGCGTATACGGCGTATTTGCAGCGTGTCATTGCTCATACATTTGGGGCGATTGAAAAATGATACGCGATGATGCGTGTTACCGGACGAGATGTCAAATGAGCGGGTCAATTTAAAATCGTTTGACTTTGTTAAAACTGCCGAGAATCGTCATAATAAAAAGCGTAGACCTTTACCCAAAATATAAATGGTTTTCGACTCACTTTAATTTATTAATTGAATGCTGTTTTTCAAGAAAAATTTCAAGTAATGCAAAAAACGTATTGACGAATATGAATTTTCAAAAATCTTTTTATGCACAGAGTTATCGGGTGATTGGGATTAACTTACCCGATCAGCATAAACGGTATATAAAAAGCAATAGTTATCTATAACTTATTGTTTATTATAGTTTTAGGCTTTTTGTATAAAAAACCGCCAAGCTGACTGATACCCTTTACCAATAGGGGCTTGGCTTAGTTAATGAGAGCTTATACACAAAGTTATCCACAGAAATTGTGGAAAAACATCAGGTGTTTGATCCGGAAAATAACAGCGGCATGTCAAGCTTTTTCCTGATTAGCAAGATGTTTCAGCTAAATCCATCAGCGCCCGTCATGCCCGTCGGGAAACGGGCATCCAGTGCCATGGATGGTAAGCTTCGAGCTATCCATGTGATCTGGATTCGCTAACGCGGTCTGACGGCTCCGGCAATCCCTGCCGGAATGACGCGTCCGAATATATAGCTGAAACATCATTATAATCAGGAGCTTTTTTGCCAAAAATTTATGGAAATATCAGCCGACATCCTGGTTGGATTATGATTGTTCCAAAATAGACCGTTTTCTCTTAAATCGTCTCGAGTTTCAGTCACAAACAAATTGATCACAGATGGAGGGCGTATGCCTAAGTCCTATAAATATTTACGTTGGTTCGAAGAATTAAACCTGTCAGACATTCCGTTAGTAGGCGGCAAGAATGCTTCGTTGGGAGAAATGTACAGAGCGCTGGGGTCAGAGGGCGTTAAAGTGCCAAACGGTTTTGCCGTTACCGCAGAGGCATACCGCTACATGCTCAATAAAGCAGGTGCATGGCAAGCGCTGCATGATGTGCTTGATACATTGAATCCTGATGATGTGAATGATCTGGCCCGCCGCGCTCGGCAAGCCCGCGAAATTGTTTATGCTGCGCCTTTACCTGAAGATCTGGAACAGGAAATTCTTAATGGCTTGGCGGAACTGCAGAGCCAGTATGACGAAGCATTGACAGTTGCGGTGCGCAGTTCGGCAACAGCAGAAGATTTGCCTACTGCCAGTTTTGCCGGCCAGCAGGATACTTATTTAAACATTGCCGGCGGTCCGGCTTTATTGGATGCCTGCAAGCGTTGTTTTGCGAGTCTGTTTACCGATAGAGCCATTCATTATCGAATCGACCAGGGGTTTGATCATTTCAAGGTTTCACTTTCTATTGGTGTCATGAAAATGGTGCGTTCTGATCTGGCGGCCAGTGGTGTGATGTTTACCCTGGATACCGAATCGGGTTTCAAGGATGTCGTGTTCATCACCGGTGCTTATGGATTGGGTGAAAATGTTGTGCAAGGTGCGGTCGATCCTGATGAATTTTATGTACACAAACCCACATTCAAACAGGGTTATCGCTGTGTGCTCAGGCGGGTTCTGGGTGCAAAGAAAATCAAGATGGTGTACAGCGAAGGTCGGACCCGGGAAGCGATACGCAATATTGTGACGGCTGCCGAGGAACGTTTGCGCTACTGCATTTCAGATGAGGAAGTTCTGAGACTCGCAGATTATGCGATCAAAATTGAAAACCACTACAGCACCGAAGCAGGCCATCACAAACCTATGGATATCGAGTGGGCCAAAGACGGGATGGACGGTCAGTTATATATTGTTCAGGCGCGCCCCGAAACCGTCGTTTCTCAGCGCAATGCTGCCGTGCTTGAAAACTACCGGCTTGATAAGCCAGGCCAATTACTCGTAACAGGGCATGCGGTCGGTAGCAAAATAGCATCGGGCAAGGTGCATGTTATTAATCATGTCAATGAATTGCCGTCATTCAAGCCCGGTGAAGTGCTGGTGGCCGATATGACCACACCGGATTGGGAGCCGGTCATGAAGACAGCTGCGGCTATTGTTACGAATCGGGGAGGGCGAACCTGTCATGCCGCGATAATTTCCAGAGAACTTGGCGTGCCCGCGGTCATCGGTTGCGATAATGCTACCACTGCATTGGCCAGGCAAACCGAGGTGACAGTGTCATGTGCAGAAGGCGATGCCGGTAAAGTCTATTCCGGTCTTTTAAAATTCACTGTCGATACCACCGATCTGACCCGGCTTGAAAAACCAAACACCAAAATCATGCTGAACCTGGGTAATCCTGAACTGGCTTTTAAGATCAACCAGTTACCTAACGATGGCGTGGGTCTGGCTAGAATGGAATTTATCATTAATGAATATATTAAAGCTCACCCCCTAGCGCTATTGCATCCGGAAAGGATTCAAAACAGCGATGAAAGAATCCGGATTGATGCATTGACACGAGAATACGTAAAACCTGAAGAGTTTTTTATTGAAAAGCTGTCTGAAGGGGTAGGCACCCTAGCCGCTGCGTTTTATCCAAAACCGGTGGTGGTGCGTTTATCGGATTTTAAAACCAATGAATATGCCACGCTTTTGGGCGGCTCTTGGTTTGAGCGCGAAGAAGCCAACCCCATGATTGGCTTTAGAGGCGCTTCCCGATACACTCATCCGGATTATGCCGAAGCCTTTGTGCTGGAATGCAGGGCAATGAAGCGGGTACGCGAAATCATGGGTTTGATCAATGTCATACTGATGATTCCATTTTGCCGCACAATTCATGAAGCTGAAAAGGTGCTGGCATTTATGGCTGAGCAAGGTTTGAAGCGAGGCGAGCAGGATTTAAAAATCTACGTCATGTGCGAGATTCCCAATAACGTCATTCTGATCGACGAATTTTCCCGCTATTTTGATGGTTTCTCGATAGGTTCAAATGATCTGACCCAATTAACCCTGGGTGTTGACAGAGATTCGGAAATTGTTGCCGATGTCTTTGACGAAAGGGATGCCGGTGTTAAAGCCATCATCCGTATGGCTGTGGAAGGGGCGCACCGCAATGGCAGACACTCGGGGATTTGCGGCCAGGCACCTTCGGATTTTCCCGAAATGGCTGAATATCTGGTTGAACTGGGTATCGACTCTATCAGCCTGAATCCCGACTCGGTGTTAAAAACGACCCAGCATATCTTAGCCGTAGAAAAAAGACTGGAACAGGAAGGACGTAGCAGCAATTCCCAGCTTAAGGATAAAAAAGGGGAGTCTTAAGCTTTGTGGGCATCTCGGCAGCAGGGATGCTGGGGTCAAGCCCCTCTATTTCGGGACAGTTGTTGCCTTACTCAATGTCTATATGGATTTCATTTCTTCTCATAAATGGCAAGGTCCAGGGCGGGTCGTATGCCGCAGAACGGGGTTGAGAGAGGGTTTTGTAAGCCTGTGTGGATACCCATTCTGTCAATGCCGTGGCGTTTTCAATGATGCCTTGTTCGGACAAACTGCCTGAATACGTTAATACTGCGACTTTTCTGGCAGGAATTTCTATAACAACAACCGCCGGATCAAGCGGAATGGGCGCGTTTTCAAGGGTATAGTCCTGCGGTAGTACAAATGCCATTCGCCATTTTCCGGCTGATTTTTGTTGAATTACCGGCGCAGTCATGTCAAGTGTTGTTGACGCTTTTTCCTGCGTAACCGGGGCCGTCATGGCCAGTTTCTCCTGGGTTTTGTTTTTTCCAAAAATGTAACCGGCCAGACGCTGAAAACCCTCGCTGCTACTGGTTTTATAATCAGCCCCAATCTCCGTTTCTGCTACGACCAGAGCCTGATACTGCCTA
This sequence comes from Methylicorpusculum oleiharenae, assembly GCF_009828925.2. Classification (NCBI taxonomy): domain Bacteria; kingdom Pseudomonadati; phylum Pseudomonadota; class Gammaproteobacteria; order Methylococcales; family Methylococcaceae; genus Methylicorpusculum; species Methylicorpusculum oleiharenae. The sequence continues at coordinate 4,345,011 of NZ_WUTY02000001.1, read as the reverse complement.
ACCTGAATCTGACCTTCGTCCCTTAGCACCTGGTAGACGGGCTCATTTGCAGAGCGAATGCCAACGATACTGCATCCGGCAAGGAAAACACCGGTTAAAATACTGAGTAGTTTTTTCATGGATTGTTTTTGGTGTTCTATGGGAAAGTTGTAGCAGAGCAGTTTGTTTCAAAATGATACGCTTAAAAAGATTGCGGTGCCGGCAATTAAAGTTGTCTGGCAAAGGGGTAATGACTTTTTTCCGCCTTTATACTCCCTTTCGCCAGCCGATGAAGATTAGTCATTTCCAGCCTTGCAACCATTGGCGTGGGTCGGTCAATTCATGCCAGGGTAAGATAAAACTTCGCCCTGAATAGACCGCTTCCAGTTCAACAAATTCGATCTTAATGTCCGGCGGTTCAGGCTCAATCAGTTCGGTGACAATAAAATGTTTTTCTTTGTTTCTAGGGCTTGCGGCAGTCCATTTACTGAGCAGCAGTTTTTTGGGATTAAGCCGTGGCGGAGTAGGTAGCATGGTCTAGAAATCTTTTTGATTGCGAGTGTTTATGATGGCTACAGAGTACCGTGGTAATTTCTTTGTGCAATGCCCGCAAAAGATGAAAGTAAAATCAAGCGTCCTACACTTCATCAAATTGACGCAAAAATAAAGCCTACCGCGTAAAATATCCCCTTATATTCAATTGAACAAGGAGCAGAGCCATGCCTCATTATACGACGAAAGCCATACGAACCATCGCTCTTGTTGGCCATGGGGCGGCAGGTAAAACCAGTTTGGCGGAAGCGCTGCTTTTTGGTGCCGGAGCCATCAAAAACAAAGGCATGGTTGAAAAAGGCAATACGGTTTGTGATTTTGATTCTCAGGAAAAATCTGTCGGCCATTCGTTGCAAAGTGCCATCGTTCATTTTGAATATGAAAACGCCCTCGTTCATTTGCTCGATACCCCGGGATATCCTGACTTTGCCGGACAAGCCATTGCGGCCCTTGAAGCCGTTGAAACGGTATTGGTAGTCGTCAATGCTCAAACCGGAATTGAACTCATGACCGAACGCATGCTGCGCTGGGCCAGGGAAAGGAAGCTTTGCACGATGATCGTGATCAACAAAATCGATGCCGATAACCTCGATTTGCCCGGCTTGGTGGCGGAAATTCGCACAAGATTTAACGGCTTGGTGTTAGATCTTCCCGCCCACGGCGCAAAAGAGGTTGTCGAAGTGCTGGCGCATGATTCAGGCGTGGCCGATTTTGGCTCGGTCGCTGACGCGCATAGTGAATTGATTGAGCGTATCGTCGAAGAAGACATGACGTTGCTGGAAAAATATCTTGAAGAAGGGCAAGAACCTGAATCCAGTGAAATTCATTCTCCTTTTGAAAGTGCGTTGCGTGCCGGTTTTGCGCCCATTGTATTCACTTCTGCGAAGACCGGAGCCGGGATTAACGAGTTGCTACATGTCATTGCCAATCTGGCCCCCAATCCCACAGAAGGCAATCCTCCGCCGTTCTATAAAATTCAGCCGGACGGTTCTATCGAAACCTTTCAGGCCCTGCCCGACGCAGACAAGCATGTGTTGGCTCATGTGTTCAAGGTTGTCAGCGACCCCTACATGGGCAAAGTTGGCATTTTCCGCATGCATCAAGGCACATTGAAGCAGGACGCGCAGCTTTTTGTCGGCGATGGTAAACGCCCTTTTAAAGCCGCACATCTTTATCAATTGCTAGGCAAGGATTTTCAAGAAGTGGACACTTTGATTCCTGGCGACATCGGCGCCGTGGTCAAAGTGGATGAAATCATGTTTGATGCGGTATTGCACGACTCTCACGACGAAGATTACATTCATCTCAAACCCATGCGTTTTCCACAATCAATGACCGGGTTGTCAGTGGAAACCCGGCGCAAAGGTGACGAACAGCGATTGTTCGACATACTTGATAAGTTAGCGTTAGAAGACCCAACGTTTATCGTGGAGCGCCGCCCTGCCACCAATGAGACGGTGATAATGGGCTTGGGAGATGCCCACCTCAAAGCCAAGCTGGAAAAAATGGCCAGCCAATACAAGCTGGAAATCGACACCAAGCCGCCTGTTATCCCTTATCGAGAGACAATCAGCCAATCTGCTGAAGGCCATTACCGTCACAAAAAGCAAACCGGCGGGGCAGGTCAATTCGGCGAAGTATTTCTGCGCGTTGAGCCATTGGAACGGGGTGAAGGCATTGACTTTGTGGATGAAGTTAAAGGCGGCACCATTCCCGGTGTATTTATGCCTGCTGTGGAAAAAGGTGTGCGTCAGGCATTAGAAGCGGGTGTGTTGGCCGGTTTTCCGGTGATAGACCTGCGGGTAACGGTTTATGACGGCAAAACGCATGCTGTGGACAGTAAAGAAATTGCTTTCGTCACCGCCGGGCGCAATGCTGTAATTGAGGCCATCCGGGCGGCGAAGCCGTTGGTGCTGGAGCCGGTGGTTGATATTGAGATTATTGCTCCGGAAACGGCCATGGGCGACATAACCGGTGATCTTTCGGCCAAACGCGGACATATAACCGGTACCGATTCTCATAGCCCAGGCAGAATGCTTATCAGCGGCAAAGTTCCGTTGAGTGAGCTGCCCGACTATCAATCCCGTTTGAACGCGCTGACCAGCGGCCGTGGTCATTATGCTATTGAATTGAGCCATTACGCGCCTTTGCCGGCGCCTCTCCAGCAGCAGTTGACCAGCGGGTTTAAGTTGAAGGAAGAAGACCAATAAGCATTTGGCTTTATATTTGGCTGGATTGGCACAGCCGATAGATTGTTCAGCCCTATTCTTAATGGCTTCAAGTCACTCATCCTGCCAGGGCAGCGTCTTGCACAATAAGAATAAAAGCATCGGCACTGAAAACAAGTAAAGGTTGATTTCGTGCTTTGAGAGAGTCATCAGATATTTAGAGTTTAACCAAGGGATAACGGGGTATGCAGATGACTGTATCTACAGATTTAATTGCAATTATTCTTTCAGTTTTTATTGTTGCAGGCATTTTGCTGTACAACTCCAGTAAAAATTTAGGCATTCCAAGCTTTATCATATTTATGGGGATTGGCCTGTTTTTAGGTGATGGCACCTGGGGCGAGCCTGTGTATGATAATCCGGAACTCACCGAGTTCCTCAGCAGCATGGCGCTGAACATCATCATCTTTGTGGGGGGGTATAATACGTCTTATCCCAGCATAAAATGCGCTTACAAAGAAGGCCTGTTGCTGTCCACTGTGGGCGTGTTAATCACTGCGCTCTCACTCGGCTATTTTACGTATTGGGTTACCGATTTGCCGCTGATTACAGCGATTTTATTTGGCTCCATTGTTTCATCGACGGATGCAGCTGCTGTTTTCGGCATACTTGAGACAAAAAGGATAAATCTAAAACATAATACCGGCACGATACTTGAGTTTGAATCGGCGACCAATGATCCCATGGCGCTCATTCTGGTGACTATCTTTACTGCAAGCGCCTTAAATGGCGCAAGCGATGGTGCCATGGGAGAGTATGCGTTCACTTTTTCAAAACTTTTATTAATTGGGGCTGCAAGTGGATTGCTGTTTGGTCTGCTGACGCAATGGGTTTTAACGAAAATCGAGTTTCATGAATTGGGTCTGGTACCCATTTTTATGCTGGCGATGTTTTTTATCGCAACCTACTCAAGCAACCTGATGGGTGGGAATTTACTGGTCGCATCTTATATCTTCGGCGTGATAGCCGGTAACACCGAGCATGCCGCAAAATTAAACAGCACCTATTTTAATCACAGTCTCTCATGGCTGGCGCAGGCATTGATGTTTCTGTTTTTGGGATTACAGATATTCACTGACCAACTGGGCCCCGTGTTTGTGACAACCATTTTGCCCGCTCTTTTTCTTATTTTGGCCGCCCGTCCTCTTGCAGTCATGGTGTGCTATTTACCGTTTAGGTCGGCACCGTGGTCAAAAAGACTGTTTGTGTCCACAATCGGATTGAAAGGCGCGACTCCAATTGTTTTTGCATTTGTGCCGTTACTGCAAGGTGTGCCCCGTGCAAATGAGCTTTTCAATATGGTTTTCTTTGTGGTTTTATTCTCCATTGCCATTCAGGGAACCCTATTGGGTCCGGCAGCAAAGTGGCTTCAGCTTCAGGAAAAGTAAAGAAGCATAGAGACTGAAGTTTTTTTGATTAAATCGAGCAGACGATGATTGACTTCAAAACACGAATCAAAGTGAGCACTGGCAAACGGGTATTGTTGATAGTCTTTCCAAAAGATGCAAAACACTCCGCAAGCTTTACAATCGACAGGACTTGTATTTCACTGGTATTGATCATCTTCTTTTTTACGCCGGTTGATGCCGCTTATGCCGCTCAGAAAAAACCGGCCAGTCCACCTTTTGCTTGTTTTTCCAGTCAAATGAATGATCGCCTGGCACAAGCGCCTGGCTATGAAAAGCCCGTCTGGAATTTACATGACACCTTAAAATTGCCCGACTGGCTCTCTCTTTCGCTGGAGCAACGCACGCGCTATGAAGTTTTGGACGGACAGTTTCAAGCCAATGCCGAGGGGGGCGATCAGCAAATTCCATTGGCAACCTGCTTGAGTCTGGAAGCCAGCTTCAATGACTTTCGCTTGGGTACCGAATTTATGGATTCACGCCAATTCGGCAGTGATTCAGGCTCGTCACTCAATAATACTCATGCGAACCAATCGGATTTTTTGCAAGCCTATCTTGCCTGGGCGCAGACAAATTTCCTGGACAGCGGTATCGGCACCGAGGTGATTCTGGGGAGGCAAACACTTAATTTGGGTAGCCGCCGTCTGGTCGCCCGAAATGTATTCCGTAACACGATCAATTCTTTTACCGGCGCGCGATTACGTTTCCAGGACAATGGCAAATGGCAATTCAACGGTTTCGTGACTCTGCCGGTCGGACGCTATCCGAACGACAAGCAAGAACTGCTGGACAGCAAGCATGAATGGGATACCGAGTTATACAAAACCTGGTTTTCCGGTGGTTTTTGGGAAATTTACGATATAGCCTGGAAAATAAATGCCGAATTATATTTATATCATTTGAGCGAAGACGATCAAAACGATAACGACACGCGCAACCGCCGTTTGTTCACTCCCGGTATGCGCTGGTACCGCAAACCGGCCAAAGGCGAGGTTGACTTTCAAGTCGAGACTGCCGGACAGCTCGGTTCAATCCGTGCGACAACGGCGGCCGATGACACCAAAAACCTGAGTCATCAAGCCTGGTTTCAACATCTATCCCTGGGCTATACCCTGGAGTTGCCCTGGTCTCCCCGTTTTGTGCTGCAATATGACTATGCCAGTGGCGACAGTAATCCCAATGACGATAAAAATGAACGGTTTGATACTTTGTTCGGCGCAAGACGTTTTGATTACAGCCCAACAGGCATTTACGGCGTCATAGCTCGCAGCAATATCAATTCACCCGGAACCCGTCTTGTCGTCACGCCCCGAGATGACGTAGAAGCTTTTATCAGCCACCGGCTTTTATGGCTCGCGGAAAGCCGCGATAGCTGGACGGCATCCGGTTTGAGAGACCGCAGCGGTGCCTCCGGTGATTTTCTGGGTCACCAAATTGAGCTATCTACCCGCTGGAACTTTAACAGCAGCCTAAATCTGGAAACCGGTTGGACACATCTCTTCAAAGGCGATTTTGCTCGTGATGCAGCCAATGCGCCGGATGAAGAAGATGTCGATTATTTTTATGTGCAAAGCTTGTTTCGATTCTAACAAGCGAAGGGTTCACCACAAAGGGCTTTTTACAACAGCCCGTCAAAACCAAATTGACTGAATACTGGTTTCTGCTTTGTCATTTCAGTGGGCAGACTCATTTGCAAATGATTAGAAAAACGCCAAGCAGATTCACATTCGAGCTGGAATAACCGGAGAACAGGCCTTGAAAGAAAAAATCCAACAAATGCTTGATGACATTGAATCCGAAACAAGGTTGACGCGACATCTAATCGGGAAGAATGCTTTGGATGAGCGGGTCCTCAATGCGATGAGAGAGGTGCCCAGGCATTTGTTTGTACCCGAAGTGTCGCGGCATTTTGCTTATACCAACGGGCCGGTGTCTATCGGTTTGGGGCAAACAATATCTCAGCCCTACATTGTCGCGTTGATGACTGATTTGTTGAGTGTCAAGCCGGACGATACGGTTCTGGAAATCGGTACAGGCTCAGGTTATCAAGCGGCGATTTTATCTCGGCTAGTCAAGCAGGTTTATTCGGTCGAAATCGTCGGAGTGCTGGCTGATAAAGCCTCTGAAAGGCTCGAGACATACCATTTTCGTAATATTAAAGTGCGGTCCGGCGACGGTTACCTGGGTTGGCCTGAACACGCCCCCTATGACGGTATCATTGTGACCGCAGCTGCACCGCATATTCCGCAGCCTTTGATTGATCAACTAAAGGAGGGCTCTCGTCTGGTTATTCCGGTCGGCCTGCCTTACAGCTATCAGGAATTACTGGTGATAGAAAAGGACTTAAACGGTGAAATTAATACGCGCCGGGTATTAGGTGTCAGTTTTGTGCCTTTTACCGGCAAGCATATGGAATCGGAAAAGGGTCGGTGCGCTGATTGAATTCGAGCTCCTCTTCGGGAGAACAAAGAGAATGAATCAGACATGTGCTTCCCTCATCTGGTTGCCGTCTAAGTTGACACACCGGTTATCAATGCGGTTTCTGGTCATCAACGGGCAGTTTGGGCTTCGTGACGCAAATTGTCGAGTTGCCGCTCGTGAAAATAGAGATCATCACGGAGGCGATCACACTGCCTATCCAGGCTCCGAATGTCGTCACGAATTCGGGAACGGTCTTTTTCGCTCAATTTTTTATCTCGCAATTGGCTTTCTTTGCTGGACAGGTCGTTATCGAGTTGATCAAGTTCGGCTCGATCTTCATGAACGGTGTAGGCGGTGGAATGATAATGTGCAAACGATCGATCAATGTTCGGCGGGCAAACGTGGTGATAGGGTTGGCCGTTCAAACCGACGATAAAGGCATTCTCCAGGCGGCAATAATCTTTCAGTCCTTGTTCGCGACCGTCCATATAAGCATTATTGTCAACGGCAATGCCATATTCATTGCAGGCTTTAATGTGATCAGACAGGCGGCTACTGGTTTCTCCGGCATGGCCGTCTTTACTGCCTACTCCATACCAATCACCTTGCATGCAGTCTTGTTTGCTCAATGTTGCACAGCCTGTCAAAACAATCAGGCTCAAAATTCCGGTTATACGATTCATAGGTTTTTTCTCCCGCCGATTGAAGGGTTGTTGATAGTAATTTTAGCGGATTGAAAAAAGAAACATAATGGATATGCCTTGGGCGGCAGCTGGGCTGGAAAGTTGTTAGGATAGTGCAAAATTTGCCTAAAATGGTATCTGCTCACCCCTTTCCCGTTTTATTGGGTGTAGGCGCTTGATTTCAAAGGACGCATTAATACGTCCCTGTAGCTCTCTGCAACATCCCTGTTGCCGAAGCCTTTTCAATCAATCACCTACACTCGCTATTCCAAGCGGGCGAGTAGTTACTTAAAATGAGCGCAAGAATAATTCTATGCCGCTGTTTAAGATTGACCCAATAAAGCCAATTTGGCAGTCTGTTTTTAGTGCTATAAAGTGCACGTTCGTCGTTGCTATTAAAAATAAGATAAAAATATGAATGAATCACTGCATGTTGTCTGTCCTGATTGTTTAGCAATCAACCGTTTCCCAGCCAATCGGCTGCGACAAGGACCGAAATGTGGGCATTGCCACACACTTTTATTTAACGGACATCCCGTCGAACTTAACAGTAACAACTTTGAAAAACAGCTGTCTCGGAATGACATTCCGTTGTTGGTCGATTTTTGGGCTCAATGGTGTGGTCCATGCAAAATGATGGCGCCGGCTTTTGAACAAGCCGCTAAATTGTTGGAACCAGACGTTCGCCTGGGCAAATTAAATACTGAAGCGGAATCTGCACTCAGCACAAGGTATAACATTCGCAGCATACCTACACTGATTGTGTTTAAAAATGGCAGGGAATTGGCTCGTCAATCTGGTGCTATGAATACGAGTGATATGGTGAGATGGGTGAAAGGTTTGATGCATTTATAACAGACAACTGTGAAGTTGTGAGTATTACCAAGCTTTTAAAGGATGCCACCTGGCAATAATTTTTCTGCATTCAGCTTTCCACAGGCATGATTCAAATTGGTTGCAGTCATTACCCGGTAAAGAATTGAAGCAAGGATCAATATCCAGCAATTTTTGGATGGCTTGAATTATTTCTTCTGCCAGAGTCATCGTCTCTAAACCTTCAATGCCTACCACTTTTGCTAAAAGCCGCAGCCCTTGAATGGACATGCCACCATCTTCATAGGCAATAGCCTGATAACGCGTAATCTGCATTAATACTAAGTTTTTTTCGGCAAGTAACCAATCATCGAGTTCACTCCCGGGTAAAAAATTTCGCCGCTCGGACAAGTAGTATGCCGCTTCTGAGATCCATTTCTGCCGGAATTCAAAATCAGATAATCGGCCCGCAGAGCGATTTTCCATTCTGCTAGATCAATTTAGAAAGTCTTAACATACAAACTCATTCATTGGTTCTGTTTCATAGTGGCATGATTACGGTGTTATTTTAACGTCAGTATAAGTGTCAACGCATTTGCAAGCGATAAACTTTTTAATAAACCGAAAAATCACTGCATGAATTAGTCGAATTCTTGAAGTTCAGAAGACTCACTCCTCATTGCTACGAATGGTATCAGTTAAAACATTCTCTGGATTTAAGTTTATTTAGAGCGAGTAAAAAAATATATTGTTCGTAAATTGTAATTACTCGACCGCTTGGAATAGAGGCTGTAGGTGATTGATTGAAAAGGCTTCTGCAGCAGGGAGGTTTCATGAATCCCTTAAAAACAGGTGCTTACACCCAATAAAATGGGAGGGGTTGGTAGAACCGTAAATTTAACTAATCTTTAATACGCCTTAGTAAGAACATCTATGAAGGTGAGGAATCCACAATCCATTAATAACTGATGTTATGCATGGCTATGTTCGCGTTAGTAGTTGAAAGGACATTAACGCCGTCATTCCGGCATAGATTGCCGGAATGCAGGTCTCAAGGATGTGAAAGTCCAACGCCATCCATGACTTCTGGACCCCGGTGTCCGGCGTTAATTATCCGTGCCGGGGTGACATCAACTATTAACGCAAACATAGCCTTAAGCAGTGTTCACAACACTGAAGAAATACACAAGATTTATCTGGATTACTCCTTAAGCGATGAAATGTTTTCTGTAAAACATTATAAAGCCTCGACGATATCGGTATATGTTTATACCGTTATATCTGTTCCTGATTAGCAAGCTGTTTCAGCTAAATCCATAAGCGCCCGTCATACCCGTCGGGAAACGGGCATCCAGTGCCATGGATGGTAAGCTCCGAGCTATCCATGTGACCTGGATTCGCTAACGCGGTCTGACGGCTCCGGCAATCCCTGCCGGAATGACGCGTCAGAATAGTTAGCTGAAACATCTTTATAATCAGGTATCTGTTTGTGATATTGCATTTCTTCAACTTTTTCCAATTACGGTTTCGATGATCTTGACCAAAGGCAGATATCGTGATGCTCTGTCCGGGCGAACCCCGCTATCAGCCGCGCGCTTAAGCATACCGTCTGCATGGCCTGGTTGGCATACAGTTCAGTTCACCACAGATACATGCTCGATTTTTTGTTCATGATTTTGACTTCAAAATATTCTGGGCATGGCGCTTGTGCCACCCCATAACACACATGGAGAGGAAGCAAATGTTCCTCTCGGGGATGACAAAAGCGTGCACCAGGGGCATCGGTCCAACGAATAAGCAGTTGTCTTCGTTCATCTTCCGAATAGTCTGAATTGCAACACGTTTTCAACAACCATTCCTCAAATAAATGGTTCAGCTCCAGAGATTTAGGGGTGTCAGGCCGGAAAAATGCTTTCATGTTGTGAAAGGAGAAACCGGACCCGATGACCAATACATTACCGAGGCTTAACGATCGAAGGGCTCTGCCCACCTCAATGTGCTCAGAAGGGTCAAGCGTGCTGACCAGAGATAGCTGAACACAAGGAATATTGGCTTCCGGGTACATGATTTTGAGCGGTACAAAAAACCCATGATCGAACCCTCTTTCGCCATCAAGCTCAGATAGAATCTCGGCATCGCTCAGTAATTCTTGGATCTGTCGAGCTAAGGATGGCTCCCCGACGCATGGATAGCGGATACCGTACGACTCTTCTGGAAATCCAGAATAGTCATAAATCAGCGACGGAGTCGTACCTGAGGTAATAGTCGGAAGCCGTTCTTCCCAGTGTGCGCTTACAACCACAAGAGCATCAGGTTTAGGGATGATTGAGGCAATGTTCTCCAGACATGCGACCATTTCCTGATGGCCTGCATCTCCAAGAAGTGGCATAGGTCCACCGCCATGAGAAAGAAATAAAGCTTTGTATTTATTTTCCATGAGCCGATCCCGTAATAATTCTAACGCTTTGCATCACCGACAGCAAAAAGCAGAGCAACGAAGGAGCGGAGCTTTTTAATGCCCGTGAATATGCGATTGTTATGCCTTACTCAGCATCGAAGTAGTCGGAATCCAACTTTTTGACTTCATACTGACCAACCGTTGAGACGCCAACATTGTGTTCTACCATCAGCCTTGAAAGATGCTCACCATCAATCAAGATGATTTTTGATTCGATCAGAGAGGCATATTCCTTAGCTTCGTTTGTGAATGATGATGTTGTAATGAATACACCTTTTCGGGCGCGCTGTCCTTGTAGTGCACCTGCAAACTTTTATATTTCTGGACGGCCAACCGTCCCCTCCCAACGTTTAGCTTGGATATATATAACATCTAAGCCAAGACGGTCTTCATTAATAATGCCGTCAATTCCTTCATCACCTCTTTTGCCAAGCGCCTTTCCAGCATCTTGACGGTTACCACCATACCCCATTTTTACTAGAAGATCGACCACCACGCGTTCAAAAAATGACGGTGATGTTTCTTTAATAGAACTTAATACTTCGGATTCGAGAGCAGAACGGAGTTTCTTGTATGCTAATGCTAGAGCGTCCTCCGGCGTTAGAGTTGATTCGGGCACGATAGGCGTTTCTGCATGTGTTTCTGTTTCGCTTTTATCCTTTCTGCGGTTCTTGAATTCAATAAACTCAGGGTATTGCTCAAGGACTGATAGATCGATTTTTCCAGGATTATTTACAAGAAGTTCAGTACCTTTGGGAGTTATTATGAAAAACCCGCGTTTTGGGGAGGAGAGTAAGCCGGCCTGCTTTAGATAGGAGCGTGCCCAGCCAACGCGGTTATTAAATACAGCTTGACTACCGCTGGGAAGAAGCTCATTTCTTTCTTCTGATGACAGGTTGAAATCATCAGCCAGCTCTTCAACTGCCAGACTGAATTTGTGCTCCTTTTCATCAGCTGCCAATTTCAGAACTGGCAGCATGAGTGTTTGGTAGTCTGGTATTGCCACAGTTCTTAGAGCTCCATCTTATGCATAACCTTACGTTAAGGGGCTCGCCGCCAACTGAGCTTAAACGAAGCCGCCAAACCTTGATAAAAACCAAAAGATCAAAACCGCCAATGGGCGGCGCGTCCCTTTGACCGTTTTATTAGCCATTTCACAATTGATTGTATCTTGTGAGCGCAAGTGTTTTGACAACTAATTGCGAAAGGGGCATTTTGCCCGATCTTGGACGAACATCTTGGAATTTATTTGTACTTAGCGACGACAGTTCGAGGCTCACTGAGCCTATATCTTCTCGTACCTGGAAGTGACAAAGGTTGTCTAGGACGTAGGCAGTCTGAACTCCCAGATGATGTAATTCTTTCGCGTAGGCGCTAACCATGAGCAGATCGAGCGTATCGTACTTGTCGGAAGTGAACTTTTCGACTGATATGTCGAACCACCACACAGATTTTCTCGCATTAACATTGGCGAAGCGGGTTGTACTGTTAGACATAACAAGGCCCGATTCTCGTTTGATTGCTTCGATGGCCTCTCGCTAGGAGAGCATAGCCATCATAGATTTCACTCCGTAGGTAAGGCCAAAATGCGGTGGCTCAATAGAGGTTCGTTCCATTAAAACATATACAATTTTTAGTAAGCCAAGATTAAAACCTTTCCATTTAAAAATAACTGGCTGATCGTTAAATTCGGCAATGCCTCTCAAAATTCATTGCTCGAGCTCCTGTTTTGAAGTCACCCCGATATGGCGCAGAAACGAGCGAGCCGTCTTGGAGAAAGCTATTTTAATCAGGTTGAGCCAAGAGCCATGCTTGGGCGTATGGATATACTCAAAGCGGCCCGTCGCGGAGAACACTTTTCGCGAATTACCCTCTATTCGATTGGGGCCACTGTCACCGGTCGCTAGCGCCCCCGGCAAGCCTTGATTCTGCAGGCTTGTGCACGGGGCATAGCTTGAACTATCTACGGCACTACACCTTATTGGCTGGGATTACTTCGATGCCTAGCCTGATAAGGTCTGCCATCAGAAGTGGTAAGTCCTTTAAATATTAGCCATAGCTTCCCTGTGCGTGCGTTACCGAACTGACTAAAATTATTTTACTCTGTAAAACTTGTGGCCATATTGTCCACGCCCAGGGGCATTTAGCGTATTTGACTTGGTGAATGACTGATCTTTATTTAACACGCTTACGTATGATGAATCTACCATGACCTCAACCGCAGAACATCTATCCAAAACCGCCGCAGATACCTTGTGTAAAAAAAGTCAACAAATGAAACACGTGGAAGAGCAATTTCTCGAAAATTGCCGCACCTGTGTACATGACAAACCGGTGACCCCGTTAATCATCGACGTGGCGCTTGGTCGACAAGATGCGGGACGAGATAAAGTAGCCGGCTTTAGGACTGGTAAGCCAATGCGGCTGCAGCGGCCCCAAACCAAGCCTGAGCCTCAAGCCAAAACGCCCACACCCCTGAAAGAGGCGCCTAACTTGTTGACCTTGGCTCAAAATATCACCTCGGCTTGGCCTTGGATTCCGATGATGCGCGCAGGCAGACCGGCTCCGGCAGCGCGATTCGTTCCGCATTGCTCGCCAGTAATGGGGTTGCAGCCCATTACTGGCGAGTGGCCTCGGCCAATGCCAGGAGGTAAAGCCTCATGCTTGTAAACATAACCGATTTTTTTAAGGGGCTTTCATTAAAACAGGCTGTTTCAGATGTAATCAAAGGTTTGCGCTGCGGTTACGTCCTGCTGTCCCCATCACTGACCGCCTGGCTGGCCCATCGCACTGCCAGTAAAGGGGCTGCTGTGGCTTTTTATACCTTGTTTTCCATGACCCCCATCCTGGTGTTGACAATTGCCGTGGCAGGCTATTTTTTTGGTGCAGAGGCGGCGCAAGGGGAAATTATTGCGCAGATGCAAGCGTTGGTAGGACCCAATGGCGCCCAAGCTATCAGTGCCGTGCTGGCCGCCGCGCACTACTCCGAGTCTGGGGTTATCGCATCGGTCATTGCCACGCTCTTGCTGCTGCTGGGGGCTACCAGTGTATTCGTTGAATTGAAAGATAGCCTAGATGAAATGTGGGGCACCGATAAACCTCAAGCCTCCTCTCTCGGCGTACTATTCAAAACCCGGGTTTTGTGTTTTGGCCTGGTGCTGGTTTTAGCGTTTTTATTACTGGTTTCGCTGGTCATCAGCACCGCTCTGGCGGTGCTTCAACAGTATGTCTTCGGCGGGCTCTGGAGTCTGGCTGCCCTGTTGCTGTCTCCATTGGCATGGCTGATTTCCTTTGGGGTGATTGCGAGCCTGTTTGCAGTGATTTATAAAATGCTGCCGGAGGCACCGCTAGCTTGGCAGGATGCCTGGTACGGTGCGCTGTTTACGGCCTTTTTGTTCAGTCTTGGCAAATACGCCATTGGTGTATACTTGGGTAACAGCAGCGTAACCTCAGGGTTTGGCGCAGCAGGTTCAGTGATCGCCTTGTTACTCTGGGTCTATTATTCCGCGCAGATCTTCTTTTTTGGGGCCGAGTTTACTCGCCAGTTTGCTTTGCGGTTTGGCAGCCTCCGTTCGCGCGATTGACTTATTTCGCTATCAATCTAAAGCCAAGTAAAAAAATCCTCGTTAGATGAGATTGGCATATATTCAGCGGAGGACATATCCAACCCGGGGCCGGAAAGGCTTATATAGTTGACCGAACCGGACAATATATATTCCGCCCGTTCAAAATATTGGCTTTCCCAGTTATTCTAAAGTATCGTAAAAAACCTAAGGATTTCGTCAAAAATAACTTCCCGAAATAATCAGCCGTGAGGCAAAGCCCGGTAATTCCATCGGGGCAAAAAAATCATCAAACACGATACGCCGGATATTATCATTTTCACCGGTGCCTACGCAGGTGACTTCTTCTCCGTTACACATCGGAATTTTTCCGCTAGGTGCAGAGGAAGAATCGGAGCAGTCAATAGTAAAGTGAAAGCGAAGCCAGTAATTAGAAGCCCGTAATTATTTTGGTTTTCATTCGATACCCTCATAAATGGAATTTATACTGCCAAATAGAACTGTCTAGACATATAGAACACGGCATATTCTATGTAACTTATAAGAATATAATTATATTCATAATTTGTTTATTGATTATGTTATTAAGCGTCATTTGACTTAGTCAGTAGGTCAAATCACATATTTTTAAATAATCGGCGACTAATTAAATGATTTTTGGAGTCGAAAAATAAAGTTGGCTAGCGATGTGTTGGTGTCACCCTGCCTTTTAGTGGGTCATACTCGTTGGCAACCTAAACAATTTAATGTAATGCATAATAATTGCCATTAAATATGGCTATGTTCGCATCAACAGTCGATGTCGCCCCGGCACGGATTGTCGGGGTCCAGAAGCCATGAATGGCGTTGGACTTTCACATCCTTGTGACCTGGATTCGCTCACGCGGTCTAACGGCTCTGGCAATCCATTCCGGAATCACGGCAATAATGTACTTTCAACTACTAACGCGAATAGTACCTTAAATGTCCAGCGTCAATGAAAGGATGATTGTGGATTAAATTTTCGAGGTGAAATCGGTATGGGCATTTAAAGTCGAAACGATGGCTGAGTTCATCGCTTCGACTTTTAACGGCTTTGAAAAATCTATATTTGGATTTCATCGCCGTTGAATTTTATCAACGTCAGCGTGGGTTGCTTTGGATGGGCATCACGCCAGTCCTTGAGAATTGCTATACCAATTTCCTCGCCCAGCAACATCCCTTCGGTGCCATCGCTACGATAGTGAACGCCCGCCCAATCACGACCCAAGGTAATGTTTGACGCCAGCTTGTTGAGCTCGCCGCCGATAGTTAAAACATCGCCGATGGCTTCCAAAGACTTGCCATTGGCGCTAGGTTGCACCGGTGAAGGTATCGCGGCGTCGTCTTTGAAGAAGGCTTTCAACACTGTAGCGCAGGCGCCAGAAATAGTCGCATGCCCTGCCGGATAAGCGGGATGCGTTGGCGCGCCCTCTGGATAGGCAAGTGGCAGCAATGAACTGCCATACTTAGCCTGAACCTTCATCAGGACAGGTGAAGAGGTAAATTGTGTATGTAATAAGCCTGGATTATTCTGGGCCAAGCCGCCGTATTCTTCCGGACGTAAGCGACGGTGAACGTTCCATTTTTGAAACCAGGCCGCTCTCAAAGCAGCATTGCCAGCCCTGGCGACTGTGTCGAGAATTTCTCCGGCACCCATATCGATAAACGCCCCTTGTCGGGTGGCAGTTTTGTAAGGGTTGCCATCATCCCAAGCGCTAGGGCCCCAGCTTAGCAAAATTAAGGCTGCATTATGGTAAGCTTGGTAGGTGAAATCCCGATGCACGTAACTGGCCAAATCGCGACCGGTAATGATGTAACGAGAAGGACCGGCAGTAACTGTTGCTATAGGATTTTGTCCGTTTTCTATTGCCAGCCATTCATTGTAGGACGTCATAAAGTTCTGCCCGGATGCATAGCCAGTATATTTTTGATCGACAACCTTAGGGCCGGCAGGAATATCCTTGTAAAGAAACTGTGAAAGATAGGGTCCATCCTGATCGCCCTCGAAAACGCCGCGAAACAGCGTCGCAGGACTTGTTGGCCCATGAAAGTCGGTTAGACCAGCCAATTCAGTGGCAACTGCCCTAATATGCGCATTGCCAACATAATCACTGAAAGGGATGTCTCGCAATAGCGCTTGACCATAAACTTCAATCATTTCAGCGCCTGTTTCGGCGCTACTGAGGGAGGGTGGCGGTTTGATGCCGTAATCGTGCGAATCCCTTCCTTCCAAATCGTAGACCTGGGCTGCTAAAGGATTGGCCAATTTGACTGGACCACCTGCCGGAATTTGTTCGAACGCTTCGAAGGTGCCGGTTTGTATGGCTTCCAGGAGCTTTCCGTAAGCCAAGGGAGCCACCATTCCGTTATTGTTGTGAGGTAAGGATTTGTGAAATTGCCCCGAATAATTCGGAACCGCGGATTCGTCGCCGTTAGTTGGGTGTGGGGCAGATGAATTGAGAAAATTCATATTGGCGCGATGCTCACGGTATTCGTAGGCTAGTTTTTTTCTTTCGGTTGCGGGTAAGGGGTCAAGTTCGTCAGCAAATACCGGAGTTGTAAGAATAGTAGCGATGGTGCTGATTAAAATAGTTTTTTTCATATTATCTCTTCTTGATTATTATTTCATGCAGGCTCAGAGCGCTTATAGCAGGGCCTGCAAGTTATAAAGCAAATAATATGCCACTTATTAACAAATTAAAATATAAGGAATTTATTATGTATAGCGTTCAACTTAAATCAAAACATCGGCACATGACACAATTTAACTACGGCAAATAACCTAAAAAAATAAAGGTATTAAGATCACATCTCTGTTAAAGATTTATAAAAGCATGCAGTTTTAATGATGCGTCAACCTTCAAGAAGTATTTGACACTTTGACGGCGACTTTTTAAAGATTACCAATCTGTAACTTCGTAGAAGACTAAAGTTTTCATAGCGATTTGTGAGGCAAATCCAGTTCACATCGGTATTTATCGGTGCTCTTGAACTAAGCCATTTTTATTGGTGTTCATCAATAAGATTTCGTTGTCAGCCTGAGCTGCGCACAGGCAGGCGCCGAAGATAAAAATGCATCCGGACAGGTAAATCCAGAGTAGTAACGCCATGATTCCGCCGAAGGCACCATAAACTGCGTTTAAGGTGGCGAAATCATTTAGATAGATCAGGAATAAACTTTCCGCCGACTGCAATAATGCCGTCGTGCACAGCGCCGCGATCCATACTTCGGAAAAGCGAGTGGGTCGACTGGGAGCCAACCGGTAAAACAGGCTCAAACTGAGGAATACTAGCAGCGTGGCCACAAAATAACTCCCTAAGACATAGAACGAGGGGCTGAAACTCTGCAGTGGAAACAGCCAATTTTGGGCCAGTTTCGCCAGCACAGGCAGTGCGACGCCCGATAAGATCAAACTAACCATAACAACCAAGAGCCCTAAGCTTTTGAACGGTAGCCGCCACCAGTTGGCCGTTTCAGTACCCCAAGCCCAGTTAGTGGTACGAATCAGGGTGGCAAAAAAGCCCATAGCTGCCCAAATCAGCATCAGAAATGCAATGGCACCGGCCTGTCCCCGTGCTTTTATCACACCGGTAATAGTGCTGAAAATGTAGCGCTGCATTTCGCCCGTAAGCGGAACGTAGTTTTCAATGTAGGCAATAATTACCTCTCCGGCTTGTTCTCGGTCGATAAAAGCCGAAGCTAGGGTGACGATAAGGACGATTAAAGGAAACAGTGAGAAGAACGCATAGTGAGTGAAAGCCGCCGCCGACTGAGCCCCGTTGATCGTCGAAAACTTATTCACAGCTAGGCACAATATGCTCCAAACTCGACTGCTGTTTAGACTAAACCGCTGGTTGGCTATTTTCGGCGAAGCCTTGATGGACACTGGAGCATGACGTATAAGCTTCACCATCTCCAGTACTAGCAAAGGGATAGCCCCCAATACGACCAGCAGCAAACAATCGCTGAACGGCATGGATGAAGTCTTCAGGAAGCGGCCCAGCATTTCGTTATGCTGACTCCACACTTGCAGGCCGAACGAAACGGCAACCACGACAACCAGACTGATGTTCGTGAAAAGGGAGATACGCCAGATGGGTTTTGTTTCGCTACGGGCGCCAAAGGCTCTCAACAGCTCGGCGAATACCAGCACGGCAAAAGCGTAGGTGCGAGCAATCTCAGTGGTTTCCGTGTTCAGGATATAGGAGTACACCGCGAATGCCACACTCGCCGTAAGCAATCCGGTGAAACCCATTGTGCGGAGAAAGTTGGGCGTGGTAATCCGCTCGGAGCGGGGACGCGGTTGGCGCTTCATCACGTCGGGATCAATGGGATCGGTGGCGAGACACAGTGCGGGAAGGCCGTCGGTGACCAGATTTATCCACAGCAGGTGTATGGGCAATAACGGCGTGGGCAACCCCACGATTACGCAAACAGTCATCAGTAACAATTCGCCGCTGTTGCCCGCCAACAAGTATTGGAGTGTTTTGCGGATATTGTCATAGATGCCGCGCCCCTCTTCGACGGCGGCGACGATGGACGCAAAATTGTCATCTGTGATGATCATGTCCGCCGCCTGTTTGGTGACTTCCGTACCGGCTTTACCCATGGCGATGCCAATGTCGGCGCCCTTAATGGCCGGCGCATCGTTGACACCGTCACCCGTCATCGCTACCACCGCGTCATTTGCTTTCCAGGCGCGGATGATACGTAATTTGTGCTCTGCGGTGACACGGGCGTATACAGAAATTTTGGGTATACGCTGCTGGAGATCGTCATCAGACAACTTGTCCAGTTCGATACCGGTGGTAGCCGTGTCATCGCCGGTAGCAATGCCGAGTTCCCGAGCAATGGCTGTCGCGGTGTGCGGATGATCGCCGGTAATCATGACTACGCGGATGCCCGCAGCGTGACATTTGACGACGGCATCCTTGGCTTCTTGGCGCGGCGGGTCAACCATACCCGACAAACCCACGAACACCAGATCGCGCTCCACGGCGTCTGCCGAGATGTCGGTGGCGCTTGAAGGGTCCAGGCCGCGATAGGCCGAACCGAGTACGCGCAGAGCTTGCTGGGCCATCGCGGCATTTTGCGCCAGAATGGTCTGACGATCCTCTTCCGTCAAGGGACGGACACCGGCGTTGGTGTAAAGGTTTGTGCAGCGCTGTAACAACACATCCGGCGCGCCATTGATGAAGGCGCGTAATTGGCCATCCGGCAGTTTGCGGATCACCGTGCTCAGTTTACGATCGGAATCGAACGGAATTTCATGCTGTTTGGGCATCTCTCGCTCGATGCGTTCCTGGTCACCGCCCGCTTTCGCGCCCCCTGCCAATAATGCCCCTTCAGTGGGGTCGCCTATCACTTTCCAGGTTCCCTTTTCCTGGGCTAGGTGGGCGTTATTGCAACCAAGCATCACGGTCGCCAGTTCAAGCAATGCCGGCGCATGTTCCTCTTCGATCTGCTTGCCCTCGATCAGCACTTCGCCTTCCGGCCCGTAACCTTCGCCGCTGACCTCATAACGCTGCCCAGCCACGAAAAGTGCGCGCACGGTCATTTGGCCCACGGTCAAGGTGCCGGTCTTGTCGGTGCAGATGACGGTAGTCGCACCCAGTGTCTCGACGGCTGACAGTCTGCGCATCAGTGCATGGCGGCGTGACATGCGTACTACTCCAAGCGACAGCGCCACCGTGACGACGGCCGGCAGCCCTTCAGGCACGGCCGCCACGGCGAGACTCACTGATGTCATGAATAACTCGAACAAGTCCGTGCCGCGCAGCAAGCCCAGCCCGAACAATAGTGCGACAACGCCCAACGCCGTCCAGACCAGTATCTGTCCGAAGGACTCAAGCTTTTTCTCCAGCGGGGTCTGTTCCTCCTCACCAGCTTCTGCAATCAAACCGGCGATGCGACCCAACTCGGTCTGCATCGCCGTGGCGACAACGACGGCCAGACCCGTACCGGTCGCGACACTGGTACCCATGAACACCATATTGTCGCGGTCTGCCAGCGGCACATCGATCTTTTCCAAAGTCTCGGAATGCTTGGTCTGCGCTAACGATTCGCCGGTCAGCGTCGCTTCGATACATCTGAGCGAGGCGGCCTCCAGAAGCCGGGCATCGGCTCCGATCAGGTCGCCGGCTTCCAAGGCCAAAATATCGCCGGTAACGATACCCGAGGCTGGAATCGACGTGACTTTTCCATCGCGCCATACCTTGGCCTGAGGCGCGGTCATTTTCTTCAGCGCCGCGATGGACTTCTCCGCATTAAACTCCTGATAAAAACCAATGACGGCGTTGAGGGCGACAATGGCGAGGATGGCAGAGGCATCCATCATTTCGCCCAACAGGCCGGAAACGACACCAGCCACGATCAGTATCCAGATGATCAGGCTCTTGAACTGGTCGAGGAAAATCCGTAGCGGACTGATGCGCTTGCCTTCCTTCAGCGCGTTTGGGCCGTTGGCGGCAAGTCGAATAGCCGCTTCTTGTGTCGACAGTCCTGCCGCGGAGGAACCGAGCTGTGTCAACACATCCTCGACGGACAGTCTGTGCCAGGTTTGGTTTTTTTTGGGTTGTTCAGCGAGGTCTGGCGGTGGATTCATGTTATGCAACCTTCACTAAATATTTACTGCCGTTTGCGAAATTCTGACAATTTCTTCAGCAATATCCGCTGGGGAAAGGACAAAATCGATATACCCGCTGGCAATTGCACTCTCTGGCATATCAGGCTGTTTGGCTGTATCCAGTTTTTGTGCGATGGTAATGCCCCCAGCTTGTTTTATCTTGGACAGCGCCGCGGCACCATCTCCATCATAGCCAGAAACAATAATAGCGATCACTTTACCGTCCCAATTCTCTGCCAGGGAACGAAGAAATACTGTAATCACGTCCGGCCATCCTCGCGGTTTTGATATCGGCTTTAAACGAAATTCTCCGTCAAGAATATGCAAATCACGCTTTTCCGGAATGATGAACACATGGTTGGGTTGGATATCTAATTTCTCCGTGATCAGTTCCACTGGCATCTGAGTGTACTGCGGCAGAATCTCATGCAGCATGGTAGAAACGGTTCTCAAGTGATTGACAATGACGATCGCAACACCCAAATCGGACGGCAGATTCTGTAATAATTGTCTATAGGCGTCGAGGCCGCCGGCCGAACCGCCTACGCAAACGACAGGAAAATCTTTTGCCCCCGCCTTAGCTTTCATCGACCATCACCTCGATTGCTATGGGATATGTCTCCGAAAGGACGAGCTGTAAAAGCAGATTTTTTAACATTTTGTGTAACCCCTTTGTTTTCTCTGTGACTAGTATTCCGAAACTCGATTTTGTGTTTAGAATTACTGGTGCATTTTTAACAATCGCGCATTGATGGCGACTATCACCGTACTCGCCGCCATCAACACCGCGCCCAATGCAGGGGACAGCAACACACCCCAAGCATAAAGCGCACCGGCCGCCAGCGGAATGGCAACCACGTTGTAGCCAGTGGCCCAGACCAGGTTTTGAATCATCTTGCCATAGGTGGCGCGGGAAAGTTGCAGGATGGCCACAACATCCAGCGGATTGCTGCGCACCAGAATCACGTCGGCGGTTTCTACTGCCACATCCGAACCGGCACCAATGGCAATGCCGACATCGGCCTGGGCCAGTGCCGGCGCATCGTTCACACCGTCGCCAGTCATGGCTACCAAAATACCTCGGGATTGTACCTGTTTAACTTTGGCAGCTTTGTCCTGCGGCAGAACTTCGGCGAAATATTCATCCAGTCCGATCTGGTCTGACACCCATTTGGCGGTTGCTTGGTTATCGCCAGTGAGCATCATGCAGCGGATGTCTAAAGCCTTGAGGGCAGCGATAGCTGGCTTGGCCTCGGGGCGGATGATATCGGCCAGAGCTATCGCGCCTTGCAACTGTCCGTCAACCAGAACAAACACGACTGTCTTGCCCTGGGCTTGCAGTGGCTCTACCCGCTGATCGGTCATGCTGATATCTTGTTCTTGAAGATAGCCGGGACTGACCACCTTGATGTCTCTGCCCTCGACCCGGCCTTCCGCACCTTTGCCGGGGATACTTTTAAAGTTTTCGACCGGCGACTTCTGTTCCGAAGAATCAGCAATAGCCTTGGCGATAGGATGTTCTGAATTTGCATCCACGGAAGCCGCATACTTAAGTAACGTTTGTTCGTCGATGTTCTGCGCAAGCACCAGGGTGTCGGTCACGCCAAAACGGCCCTCGGTCAGCGTGCCGGTCTTATCAAAAATAATGGCCTGCAACTTCCGGGCAGCTTCGAAAGCACTGCGATTACGAATCAGCAGGCCGTTGCTTGCAGCCAGCGCGGTAGAAACGGCCACCACCAATGGTACGGCCAGGCCGAGTGCGTGCGGACAGGTAATCACCATCACCGTGACGGCACGTTCAATGGCAAAGGCAAATTCCTTGCTCATCAGAACCAGCCAGATAAAAAAGGTAATACCGCCGCTGCCAAGCGCAATGATGGTCAGCCACATCGCAGCGGTATCGGCCAGATTTTGGGTTTTGGATTTGCTTTCTTGCGCCTGTTTGACCAAGTCGATAACCTGCGACAGAAACGAATCCTTACCAGTGCCTTTGACTTCGATGGTCAATGAACCTTCACCGTTAATGGCGCCACCGATGACCTTATCGCTGGATTTTTTGCTGACGGGATTCGATTCCCCGGTTAGCATGGCCTCATTAACCGAGCTCTCGCCTTTGATGATGACACCATCGGCAGGGATTTTCTCGCCCGGCTTGATCAGCACCTTGTCATCCAGCACCAACTCGCCGAGAGGCACCTCTTTCACACTGCCATCCGGCATCAGTTTGTGGGCGTCGGAGGGCATCAATTTGGCCAGCGCCTCCAGCGCCTTTGAGGCGCCCATCACCGATTTCATCTCGATCCAGTGCCCCACCAACATGATGTCGACCAGGGTGGCCAGCTCCCAGAAGAACATCTTACCGGTCAGGCCAAATACCACTGCGCTGCTATATATATAGGCGGTGCTGATGGCGACGGCGACCAGTGTCATCATGCCGGCCTGGCGAGATTTCAGTTCCTTGAATAACCCTTTCAGGAACGGCCAGCCGCCATACCAAAACACCGCCGAGGCAAAGCCAAACAACAGGTAAAGATCGCCGGAAAAACTAATGGCATCCCGCAGTCCCACCAGCTTTTGCAGCATAGGTGACAGCAGCAAAATTGGCAGGGTCAGGGCCAGCGATATCCAGAAGCGTTTCTGGAAATCGGCCGCCATGTGCGCATGGTGATCGCCTCCTGCATGCGACATTTTAGTTTCTGGATTATCTTCAGTAACGTGATCATGATGCTGCATAGCGATCTCCTGGCTTTATTTAGGATTGCTTCCAAACCCTGATTTACCGCCCTCCACAATACTTTGAGCGGGTTTTGATACGACTTTCTGCCGGCAATAGTGATTAGGATCCAAACCCGCAGAACATTAAAGACTGAGCCGATCAGGCCAACGCAGCCTGGTTCATGATTTTAACGATAGTGTCTTCCACTTCCTGAGCCACTTCTGCCAGTTGGGGCGTGTTGAACATCGCCAGAAGCGTGGTTGGCTTCAATGTTGCCATTACCGTTTTGCCGTCCTCCTCGTAAATGGAAATCCGGCATGGCAGTGCGGTGGAGACACTCATGTTTTCATCGAGCACCTTCTTTGCTTGTTGAGGTTGGCACACCTCAAAAATCTGGCATTCGCGGGTGAACTCCACGCCTTTCTTGGTCATGGTGTCTTTTAGGTTATGAACCTGCATGACGCCAAAATGGTTCGCCTGAACGGCGGCCTGTAAGGCATTCGCAGTGTCACTCACTGATTTATTCGTCGTTAATTTGATTAGCATAGCGGTTCTCCTTTCATGGTTTACAGTTCACGTATCAGTAATGCCGCGGCCCGACTTATTTTTTGGACCGTTTGAGGATAACGACGACCAGCAGGATTGCCAGCAATACGCCAATCACCGACCAAAGCCACATTCCGCCGGCCATGGCCCTCTCTGTAACCGTCATCCTGTATTCTTCGTGAAACCTCTTTGATTGTATTGTGACCTTCTACATATTTCGCCTTTGCTTCAGTGGAAAGAAGATTAACGAGAGGCGGCTCTTGGTCAGCCATGCTCACGCTCAGCTGATTCGCATCCTTACTCTCAGTTGGCGGCGTCGTTATACGGAAACAGAGCCAGTTGCGTGCCGTTCTTGTCAAGCACGTGGTTGAAATAAGCGACGCAGTTGTCTCACTGGAGTGCCGCAGGGTCTGCACCCGATCATCAACATTCTTGCGAAAACGGGATCGGCCAACCCACGCTCGATTTGACCACTCTAATTTCCACTCAACCTGTTCCAGGCCGCGGTTTTTCAACAGCTCGTCGAACAAACGTACAGGGCACGTTTCTTCAGCTAAATGGACGCAGGAAATTTGGTCTTCTACTGAAATTGAATGCGCTCTATCGGGAACGACATCCCCTGCGCCTTTAATGCCCCTCTATTCGTAACGGGCAAATTTACAGATAGAGCAAAGCATCGATGTCATGCGATCCAGTGTTTTAGGATCATCAATTAGTTCGACATAATGACGATAAAACCCCTCCGGGTTGGTGAGAGGCATTCGCAATCTGAATGGATTGCTTTGGAATTTCTCCAAGGTAATCCGATTTTTAGACACGTCGTGTTCGGTTTCAAGTAAGTCACCCCCTGATATAGGTAAATAACTCATGGTTTTCAAAATTGTCACCGCGTTTCTGGACGCCGGCATCTGGAAACACGGCAAGACATTGGGTTTGAGTCATGGAGGATAGTCTTTTAAAGAAGTGATTTAGATGCCTTTCCGTTAGTACGGTGTCAATCGAATTATTTTCGATTCCTTTGAGGGTGTCTGTTCGATAACACACATAAAATCCGGTCTTGACCAAGCTACTTCCAGATTGAATCAGCACGCGTTGCTTCAAAACTACTAGGGCAATTAATTGATCGTCTTATCCAGGATGGCTCTCATGCAATTGCTCCACTGGGCAGCACTGGCGAGAGTGCGTACCTAACCGATGAGGAATGGAATACGGTGGCGGAGGCCTCGGTAAAACAAGTCGCGAAACGAGTACCGACAGTGGTTGGGATATCCGATCTGACTACTCAAAACGCAGTGCGCCGAGCAAAGTTTGCCGAAAAAGTGGGTGCAGACGCGGTAATGGTTTTACCTATTTCTTATTGGAAACTGACGGAACGGGAAATTTTTCAGCATTACGCTACAATCAGCGAGGCTATCGGCATTCCCGTGATGCTCTATAACAACCCGGCTACCAGCGGTCTGGATTTGTCTCCCGAGTTAATCGTGCACATCATCAAGGAGATTGATAACGTGACCATGGTTAAGGAAAGTTCTGGCGATATTCAACGCATGCATCGAATCTCCCAGCTTTCCAATGAAGAAATCCCCTTCTATAACGGTAGTAATCCCTTGGCATTGGAAGCTTTTGCCGCAGGCGCTGCCGGTTGGTGCACGGCTGCGCCCAACCTGATTCCTGCCTGGCCGTTGAAGCTGTATGAGGCGAGCCTGGCGGGTGATTTAAAGCAGGCGCGCGAAGTATTTTACAAACAGCTCCCATTGCTGCAATTTATTCTTAAGGGTGGTTTACCTACGACGATCAAAGCCGGCCTGCAATTGCGCGGATTTGACGCAGGTGTTCCGCGCAAACCGTTACTCCCACTGGATTCAGCCGGTCAAGATGAATTGGCTGCATTGATCAAACAATTAAATGGCTAAAACTTACGCCAAGGACGCTGGTCCTTGGCGAATTTTTTGAGGATACCCCAGCTGTGGATTAACAAAAGAACCGCAAACCCATCGTGATAACGAAAAAATCTGTCAGGTACATGACGGATAATGCTTAGTTGTTAAGCTCTGCTAGTTACCGCTGCTATCCTCCTATACTTTAAATACTTAATTAAATAAATAGATGGAACTCACTTTTCCAAGGGCAACCCGTTTTAATAGGAAATATCGATGTCTATTTCACACGTATTTGATACTTATGCAAAAACAGCTCAGGGTAGAATTATGCGCTTTGATGTTGTGCTGGATAAAAAAATTTCAACGAATAAGGTTAGCGATCAGTTATCTCAATTTACCTAGATGGTGCAAAGTTTTACGATCAAGAATAATTGAACAGTAGCAACTCGCTTTGTATTGTCATTAAAGTGAGTTCCTGATTTAAAGCAGTAAAAGCCATCCTTGGCTTGCCGGTTTTGAGGTTCTGATTGGCCTGTGACTTAAACAGGCTTTAAGAACCGCTGAGATAATGTCCTGCGGTCCGGCAGATGAACTGCTCATTTTGGAACGGGTGTAATTTAAGCTGTTTTTTCTTTTTTACGGCCAAATGACATCAAGCCTACCAGACCACTGCCCATCAGCCAGACGGCAGCTGGGATTGGGACAGCTGAAGTGGTTATTTCCAGTTTATAGTCAGCGACGTTTGCATTCCAGCGGCCTACGCCTGCTCCACCGATGTATACAGAATACTCTTGTCCTGCAACTGCCTTGAACGTCAAGCCATTCAAGCCATCTACAGTTGCGTCGTGGATCAAATAGGTTAACCCTTGGGTGCCAAATGGATCATTGGCATCATAGGGTTTTGGTGCGGGGTTGCCACCTGAAAGACACCCTGGGCAGTTCCACGAGCCATGGTGACTGTAATCACCAGTGTTCTTATCCATGCCAGTAAACACAGTGATACCGAAGTTTTGGATATCAAAGCCTGTTCCAGTGACTACTGAGGGTTTGAGCGTTATGAACATGGTTTCTTCGGCTTTGATCAAACCGATATCGGTTTGATGCTTCCAGCCGGTAGGTCCGTTTACTGTAGGGTTGCCGTTGCCATCTATTCCTGCATCTTGCCATGCTCCTGCGCCGGTATCAATTTCTGCATCACTGATTGACGAGCCGTATCGAGTTAGAGCGTCGGCTTTGGAGATTTCCAAAGAACTGCCTGCATGATGCAATTCGGCGGCCCAGTTCAAATGAGCTTTGCCGGAGTAGTTGAATGGCAGATTGCTGGAAATACCAGTGCCGGTGCCTACCCATCCTGTTACGTTAGGATAATTGGCATTTTGAAAGCCATATACAAAACCGTCTGTACCAGATATACGATTTGGTATTCCGTTACTATCAACGCCAGTTCGTATTTCTGTGTTGTACATCGTATGCGCAGATGCGCTTGATATTGAACCGATTGTTAAGGCTGAACCTGCAATTGCCATAGATACAGCTTTTGCTAATTTAGTTGTCATCACTTTTAGAACCCTCATGGTTTATTTGCTAATAAAAGAAGTGATGTCTGCCGGCCTCATTAAAACGCAAAGCTAAGCAGACCTCCTTTTTAAAAGGAGGCGACCCGGCTATCTTGAAGTCAATTGATTCAAGACCCATAGGCTTTCCGGCCCTGTCTCGCAACAGGTGTGGCGATCTACTGATATCATCGATTAAGTCAGTATGACTTTCATAAAGGCAATTAACGAGCCAATAATTATCAAATAAGCGGATGTGGATTTTATTTTTTTGATGAGAGAATAAGCAATTGATTATATTGAAATTAAAATAACCATTTGATAGAGAAGTGACGTTTTTAAAGCCGATTTATTGATTGAGGCTTCTGAACATTTTATTTGGGAAAAGAGAAAACTCAATAATGTGTCATATGACGCAGACACATACAAAAATTGTGGGATATGACCTGAAATTTTTCGATTTCGGTTTATTGCTAAAACCAAGTTGACGGGAAGCTACTGAATAATGCAGCTTTCTTGTAACAGAATAAGCCCTGAGATTTAACGCGTGTTGTGAGGCAAACAGAGCTAACTTTAAAACCGTTGAATCTATCACTCGCATCAATGGCGGTGATAGATTCAACCCACTATATTAAGGATTATGAACCTGTTTTCAGTTTTTCAAGTTCTGTTTTTGCCTTATCTGCATCATCAAAAGCCGTGTTAAGGGAAAGTGCTTTTTCAAATGCTTGTTTAGCGTCTTCATTACGCCCTTTTTTCAGATAGATCATACCCAGATGGTAATGAAGGTCGGGAATTCTCGCCTCTTTCGCAACGGCTTTTTCTAATGCGGCCACTGCATCATCTGTCTGATCATTCAGATAACTCAACCAGCCAAAGGTATCCAAGAATGACGGGAAATCTGAGTTTTTAAAGGTTTGCGCTAACGATAATCCCCGTTTAATATTTTCTTCACCACCTTTGTTGGCCAGTAATGCGGCTAAATTATTGGTTGCCAGCTGATGCTCAGGCTTAAGTGTGAGCACTTTTTCATACGTAGCCATTGCGGCATCGGTATTTTTGGTGATTTCATTAATCGCTGCAAATTCCATTAATAGCTGAACGCTATCGGGTAAGACGCCCAATCCTTTTTGATAAACGTTAAGTGCTTTATCGGTTTGTTCCTGTCTTAAGTAAACAGAAGCCAAATCGCGATAGCCTTGTTCAAACTTAGGATAAAGTTCTACCACTTTGGAATAAAGCTTCTCACCTTCGACAAATTTGTTTTGTTTGAGATATATTTCGCCACGCATGGACAGGAAAGCACCGTTTTCGGGTTGTTTGGCTAATATCTCATCCAGCGTTTTTTCAGCTTGTTTAATGTCTTTTTGTGCCAGGTAACTGTTAACCAATCCGCTGACAGCGTCGATAGCAAAGGGTTTGATTTCCAATACTTTTTTGAATTCATCCGCTGCTTCTTTTGTTTTTCCTTGAGCTAAATTGACTTGGGCTATTTTATAATGGGCCAATTCTTTATTATCGCTAAGGTCGAGCAATGAATGGGCTGCGGCTTCAGCTTTAGGCCAGTCTTTACGTTGCCCGTATAAGTCGACCAGCATAACGACAGTCTCGACATCTTTTTCATTATTGGTTTGCGTTTTTTCCAACAGTGCTAATGCCGCGTCAGCCTGATTTTGTCTTACCATCAATCTGGCCAAGTCACGTGACGCAATCAGATTCTTGGGATTGATAGCCAGGATTTTCTCAAGAGATTCACGGGCCAAATCGATTTTTCCGTTTTGTAGATGGGTGCTTGCCAGCAATAGCAGGGCTTTTTCGGATTCCGGTTCATCACGCAATACGGTTCTTAAATCGGCCGTGGCGGCGTCAAAGCTCTTCTCGTTAAGAAAGATGCCCGCCCTCATCAAAAGCGCATTACTGTTTTTCTGATCGGCTTTGATAACTTCTTCAAGAATCCCACGGGCTTTTTCCATGTCTTTGTCACTGATTGCAATGGCGGCCAATCGAGTTTGTGCTTCAAGTCCGTGTTTACCGCCGGGATCATCAGCAACGATGGTATTCAGAACTTCTTTGATACGGTCCGGTTGATCCTGATAGATTCTGAGTAAGGCAAAACGCAGGCTAAAGTTTTTTGGGTTTTCCTTGATTAGGGCCTGCAATTTGGTTTCAGCTATGTCTTTGCTTCTTTGTGAGATCAAAAAATCGACCAAAGCTAACTTGGGGCCATCAGCTTCTGGCAGTTTAGTTATTAAATTGTTTAATACCTGTTCAGCCTCATCAATACGTTTATCGGATGCATAAAACTTGGCTAACCCATAATTCAAATTTTCATTTTCCGGAAATTGCATTGCCAAGGCTTTCATCTCGGCTTCAACCTGATCTTTTTTGCCTTGAGCAGAAAGAATATTGATTTTTACCAACGCAAGATTAATCGCATCAGGATGGACTTTTAAAGCCGATTCTACTAACTGCAATGCCTCATCAATTTTTTTCTCGTCACCCAGAATTTTCACCATTAATAAGGTTGCGTCTTGTTGGCCCGGTTCGAGTGCCAAGACTTTTTCAAAAAGCGCCTTCGCTTGGGTCGGGTCTTCTTTACGTAGGAATATCGCGCCTTTTAATGCCAGAGCATCGATATTTTCAGGAGCTTTTGCCAGGACTAAATCCGCTTTTTCTTCCGCTTTCTCTACGTTGCCGCTGATTAAAAATAATTTACCCAGTTTAACTTGAGCATCGAAACGGTCCGGTTGGCCTTCGACAACGGCGGATAATAAACCGAATACTTTTTGCCAATTTTGGCTTTTTTCTTCGACTTGAGCCAAAAGAAAATTAGCATCCATGTTTTTGGGGTTGATTTGCAGAACATTTTTTAGCTCTACACGGGCTTTCTCAAGATTGTTCTGATCGTAAAAGGACTGGGCTTTTTCAAGATACTTTTGCTCGCGCTCTTGTGAGCTGCCGCAGGCCGTCAGCAGTGCGAGCGTGATAACCAGCAGTAACCGGTGGATAAATTGTACAGCTATCATTTGGGAGGTCCCTATGTTTTATGAAAGTAGTGGTTTAAATAGTTTGTCATGCAGGCCGGAAGAGACGTTAGCCAAAATGCTGAATATCAGAATAGAAGTTATCGTGACACTTTTTTCAGGTTAGAGATAAAGTGCAGGGTTTCTGGGAATCATTAATGCCAAATATTAAAATAGCCCCAACTCTATTTGCAAATTAATCATTAACTAAACGATATCACTCTTCCAAAGCAAACTTAATGCAATAAAGGTCATGATCCATGTTCTGGAAATTCAAATGTATATCCTAGTATTCTCCAAAAGGAGAGGTTAAAGAGCGCGTGTAGGCAAGGTGAGCGCCTTCTTTCTCTGGCTTCAGAACGTTTATTTCCAAGTGATCCGTTCAATTATTTGCTGTAAACAAGGTGGCCAATGTTGCTAATCTGATAGGGTTTTATCCTAAAATCCGTTGTTAGTCTACGAAAAACCAAGATAGACTCAAAAGAAATCAGGGTGTTGTATTGATTCAGTTATTCATACTGTGAGTGACGGCCTACAGATTGACATCTCTTTGAAAATTTTTGTATTTTTTGTGAATTTTGGGGGATGAAATGATTCTTTCCAGATTTAAAAATTAAGAGATATTCTAGTTCATCAAAGTGACAGTTGATAGGTGATTTATTTCTTTCATACTGAAAATCGTTCGACTTTCTTAATGGTGCAGGATGAGCCTTGAGGATCGTTCTGAACACGTTCTGTGCGGTTTGGAGGCAGCTTTAATGCTATCGACATCCTTGCCAAACTCATCTTGCCTCCTTCTTTTGGAGCCACATTGGTAATTGCTGCCGTTTTTCGATCAGATAGGTGTATAGCATTTAATAGCCGTGATTAGTTAGTTTCGGAACATAATTACTGCAGGTGTCTGGGAAATACACCGCTATGGACCAGGCCGATTATTACATAGAGCACCAATCGCAGTAAGTGCCATTGGCGTATTGTGTGAGTCAATAATATTACCTGATTAGCAAGCTGTTTCAGCTAAATCAATAAGAGCCCGTCATGCCCGTCCGGAAACGGGCATCCAGTGCCATGTAGGGTAAGCTTCGAGCTATCCAGATGGTCTGGATTTCGGCAATCACTGCCGAAATGACGCGGTCGGCTAGGGGAAAAGAGTTAGAACCGAAACATTTTTATAATCAGGAAAAATTATGAGGCAATATCGACTATCAGTGAGTTGGCTTCCGACTTTAAGTTTCTGGCTTTTCTCAGCATGGGATTCCGAATGGTTGGGACTTGTAACAGTGCCGCTGTCGCTTCCAGTCTATAGGCAGCTTCCAATTTTTTTACCGCTTCAGGATAAGGTAATATTTGTCCTTCAGTCAGCACCTCTATCGCGTCTTCGGTATCAGCCATCGCGAGCTTGACCATTTCTCTTCCGTTTGCGGCATCCAGCTTCATGGCTTGATCCAGCAAATGATTGGAGTTTCGAATATTTTCCAGAGCATTGATGCTTCTAAGGAAGAGAGCAACTGCCACTACCTGCGATGAGCCTATCTTGACTTGGCGATCTTTACGAGAAGAGGTGAGGTGTCCGGGTGAGTTATTAAATGCCTCTGTGTTGTAATAGGCAACCGCTTCTTCTATCGTACTGACGCTGTTATTGTGAAAGAAGGGCGCTGTGTCAGCCGCTTCGACCAGAGTGGGGGTGTTAAAACGTCCTTCACCATAATTGCAAGGCGCATCTTCCTCCTGTTGCGAGCGTAAAAGGCTGCTGCAATCACCGTGAGGATCTGTCCCGAAGCCGCCGTCCATCGGTGTGTCCGGATCCAGCAGAACTGCGGCCTGATCCATCATCATTTCTATCCCGGTATCACGGGTTGGATTACCATTTGTCGTGGAACTGATTGCGCCCGCATTGGAGTGGCATCCGTTACAGTTAGCTGACTTTCCGAAAACCGGTTTTCCTGACGAGTCAACCGGATTTTCTTTAGTGTCGAATAAAACTTTTCCTCGCTGCACTATTTCTGATTTGAAGGTCATTTTGCTCAAATTTAAGTCTTCACTGCGGCCTAACGACAGCATATAAAGCTCAATTGCAGTTAATTCAGCGTCGGTAGGCAAGCGGAAATCTTTACCCGGCTGTCTGTTTAACGTTTTTGGAAAATGCTGAACCACTGCCCCGATGGTAAATTCACGCAACGAACCGTTGCCCACTGATCCATCACCTGACCAACCCAAGGCATGTTCAAATTCTTCATCTTGCGGGAATTCTCCTTTATTGGCGACCAATTCTGTCGTGATGCTGGTCGACAGTGCCAGCAAATGAGGGACACTTCGCATGACGCCGGGCTTGTCAAATCCATCGATGTTGCTCAGCACCAAGCCCATTTCCCGCATCAGTCTGGGTTTTTCCAAGTCCTTGAGAGCAGGTCTGGTCTCGGCAACAAATAAAGGATCATTTTTAGGCAGCTTGGCAATGTATTTGGGATCAATGGTATGGTTGTTATCCAGTCTATGGCAGGTAACGCAAGTGCGGCCGTTACCGTTGAAGGTTTCATTGATAAATAATCTGCGTCCTTCGGCGATTTCTGCACCGAGTACGCTGGTCAGGTTGGTTTGTTTGTGATTTGCTGCCTGTGCGGATTTGGGTAATAAAAATTCAAAAGGTATTTTTGAATAAGGTTTTGAAATGACTTCACCCACTTGAGTCAAAGTCCATAGCTTGTCTGAATAATACAAGCGTTGTAATGCACCAGGTGCTCCGCTGATGACAATCGATTGATCCGGCCTTATGCCAGCGGGTGTGATGGCCAGCATATCTATTTTAAAGTTTTGCAGTTCATCTTTTTTTAATTGAGTAATCAGCTCGGCAGAGTTGTCTTTGTGGTTCAGTTCCCCAATCCGGTAATAGCCGTCAGCCGGTTCGGGTTTTACTGTCTGTTGATCGCCTTCTTTGTTATCCACTAGCCATAAGTCATAGCGTTTGTTGTCGAGCCCTTTTACCTGGACTGATATATCGCCTTTCATAAGATCCAGCTTGAATAGTCCCCGAGCCAAAGTCGGCGTTTCAGAAAAAATGCGAGAATAAGCTAAGGGAATTTTTAGCGTTGTAGGGCTGCCGCCACTCGCTTCATAATTGCTTTTCCAGTTGCTGTATATCGTGCTCAATGCGTCTTTATTGCCGTGGCCCAGTAACGGTTCATTGCTAAATTCAGTTGAAGATTGTAAAGAGAAAAATGCGGTTATACCGATGATCGTCATAACGCCTGTTAGCGTGTAAGCTCTTTTTTTATTCATGCTTTAAAATTATGGGCTAGAAGTCAAAGTAAGGAGGCTCAATAATCGAGGGATGTTCAGCGCAATCAACAAGCCTTCGTTCACACGTATAACGGAGTGTGTTTAAAATTCTGTAACTATTCAGAGCGAAGCACAAAAGTCCCTCTCCAGCCGGAGAGGGCAGGGTGATGGGCGTTAAAAATAAGGAAAAAATTCTTCATTTTATTCCCTCATCCCAGCCTTTTCTTGGGGGGGGGCAAGTCTGTCGCGCTGAATAGTTACAAAATTCTTTGAAATAACTCTTAGCAATATTGTGGCCATTATGTAAACAATGAAATATAAAACAAAGACTTATTGATTTAAATATAAGGTTTTTCAGTGTTTTTTGATAGGGAGGGATAAGCGTTATTCTCGCAACAGGGCATATGACACAGAGCGTTGTGTTATTTAACCTGTTTTAATTTTCTATACCCACAAAATTAAGCGAGGGAATAAGAGGTTTTTTTGCGTTTATCTTGAAAAAACGTGCCGCCACGCCCATAACCTAAGCAAGATAAAGCGGATGCTTTGTGATGGAATTAACTGAACAGTTGATTTTGGTCTTGTCTGAGCTGAGCAATATTTTCTTCAGTAAAATAAAACCGGTTTTTAAAAATCCTGTTCATGACGGCCAGAATTTGACGAAATTTGTAGGCGTTATGATGTGATTCGCCTTTCTGTTCTGAGGTTCGCCAACTTTGTTCGTCAGATATTCTGATTTCAACACCTAAGGTATGTTGCTGGGTAATTTTGTTGATTTGATTTCTTCCGGCGTACAAAGGTGTTCCGGGGATCAGGATTTCATGCGTATCGGTTGCTCTATGGATGGGTAAGGAGAACGTTATTTTGCATTGAAATTTTCTATGGCCTTGCGAGGAATGTTCGTTCTTTGCGGCATTGACACTCAGTGCTTCATAAAACGCCTGTGCCTGGGTTGCCAGTTCTTCTTCATCCGGTTCATCCTGCCGTCCGGCGCTTCTGGATAAGCTGATCATCAGTTTTCTAACCGCTTCCTTCATGCTTCCCGGCGTGTCGAAGAGTGTTTGTGTAATCGAATGGGATGCCGTGTTTTCCTGCAAGATAACGCCTCTTTTTTGGAGCGCATGAAAGAGTTTTAAAGTATCGTTTTTATCCTTGAGAATAAAGGTCAGCGCCAAAATATCTCGGATATCATAGGCTTCGCCTTCTAAGTCTTTGCCAAGTTTTGTAAACATGCTCTCCGGACTTTTCAGACGGGCTTTGATCTCGATAATTTTCACTCTGACGCCGTCACCGCTATCGAACACGATGTAGCCATGATTTTTATGATGGCAAATGGATTCGTTTAATTTATGGAAAAAAGTGGATATTTTAACGAATGCATTCTGAGCTGATTCACTTTCGGGTATATGGCGCGGGTTTTCCCAGTCATAAATAAACAAATCATCCAGGCTTTGTTTTTCGCTGGCTAAAAAAAAGCCCAATTGGGCGAAGTCATTGATATCCTGACTGTCTTCCTCAACCGATTTGATCAAATGACACATTTTCAGTAATGCGCAGGCGGTTTCTTGCCAATGTTTCGGAACCTCCCTATTCTGGTCACGATAACCATGAAATACCTTCGGATATTTACCCGAAGAGGCTAACAAGAAAAGATGTCTGGGATCTTCAAGCGTCAAGTATTGAAACTCAGGATCATTTAACGTTAATTCAAATTGACCGATAGTTATAAGACACTGCCGGTAAAGCGTCTGATTATTGCCCGCCTTTTCACAAAGTGCGTTCAACTGGCTTTTTACAAAAGGAAACATCCAATTGAAAAAATACTTATAAGTTTGTTTGATGTATTGCGTGGCCCTGATTTTCTCGCTGGCTTGCAGTTCATCATTGTTTACCGTATCAAAACCGCGGTTGCCCATCATTTTTGCGGCTTGTTTCAGGGCTGTCGAATAGTCTTTTGCCGGTAACAATAAATAGGGCGTCATCTCGGTTCTATCCAGGATGGAACCGAATATTTCATGATGCAATTCGTGGCTTGAA
Source organism: Methylicorpusculum oleiharenae (assembly GCF_009828925.2). Taxonomy (NCBI): domain Bacteria; kingdom Pseudomonadati; phylum Pseudomonadota; class Gammaproteobacteria; order Methylococcales; family Methylococcaceae; genus Methylicorpusculum; species Methylicorpusculum oleiharenae. The sequence continues at coordinate 4,309,230 of NZ_WUTY02000001.1, read as the reverse complement.
GGTGTGTCATCCATTGGATTTTCCTGTCCGTCTCCAGATTTAATAGGGTGCCGTATTGTTTTTTTTAGGGCAGAACGTTCTGAAATTAATGTCCGGAAACAGATTGTCCATGGTTTCCAAAGCTATAAGATAGCGCTCGTCAATACGGTTTTTGCGGATACTGTCATGAAGATAATTAAATCGGGCCAGATGGTCCGTAATACGTTTGTTAGCGTATTCGACTGCTGTGCCTGATTTCATGATGAACGGCCAGTCTGACGCTTGGGCTAGTAGCAAAGATCTTGCTGCTTGATTTAATGTTCTTTCTTGTAAATTATCAACTGTCAGACGGGAAAGGTCACTGGCCAGTTTTTCCATCTGCGCTTGGGCTTTATAAAGAAACGGGTAAATCCAGTCATTTTTCTCGTTAATCCAGTATTCGGAAGAGCCGTGTTCACCCCATGATGAGGCTTTGGGCGTTATGACATGACCTCCCTCAAATTGTTCTAAATAAGTCTGACAGTTTGTCGTCGTCAAGCCGTGAGCCGGGTTGTCAGCCAAGCGCAAAACGTGCTCTAGCCAAAAAGGCCCTTCGAACCACCAGTGGCCGAACAGCTCGGCATCAAAAGGGGCGACGATGATCGGCGGTGTTGCTGTTTCGTCTGTCAGCGTATCGATTTGCTCTAGTTTTTGCTGGATAAAGTGCTGGGCATGACAAAAGGTCTGGTTGATTGCCTGCTTGGGATCATACAGCTCTTTTTCACTGTCTTTGCCCGTAATGCGATAGTATTTGATACCGGTTTGGATGCGGGTAATGCCATCTAAAATGTAAGGCCCCAAATACTCCAAGTCCAGATCAAAGCCAATGTCTCGATAATATTCACGATAACTAGAATCTCCTGGGTAACCTTCCTGGGCACTCCAAACCTGTTTTGAAGAGGCAGGGTCCCGGCCAAAAACAGCGATTCCGTTATTTAGTCTGTGTGCACAATAAACCGTCTGTTTGATCGAATAATCACTCGATGAAAGGCTGTGGCTGTCAACAAAAAAATAAGCAATACCGACTTCTCTTAAATGGTCTTCAAGGCCCGGATAATATCCGCATTCGGGTAACCAGAATCCGGTAGGTGCAAAACCCAAATGGGTTTTAAACGTGTCAATTCCGACTTTGATCTGATTGCGGACGGCGGTTTCACTGGTATTCAGCAAAGGTAGATAGCCGTGCGTGGCTGCGGTGGTTATCAACTCTAAATTACCCAGCGAATGATGCCGTTTAAACTGCTTGACCAGATCGCCTTGATAGCGGTCCTGATAATCGGAGCAGGATTTTACAAAGAAACGTCGATAAAGACGGGCCAGCTTTTGGTATTCGGGCTGGTTGCGGGTTCTGATGACTTCCTTTTCGGCAAGCTCTATCTGCCGGTGCAAAAAATCAAGATACCGTGATTGCAATAACGCATCACAGAGCATGGATATCAATGTAGGCGATAAAGAGAGCGTCAGTTGATAATTGATCCGGTCTTTTTCCAATCGTTCTAAAACATTCAACAAAGGCAGATAGCATTCTGTTATGGCTTCGAATAACCAGTTTTCTTCGAAGAAACTGTCGTACTCCGGATGGCGCACAAAAGGCAGGTGCGCGTGAAGAATGATGCTCAAGTATCCTTTTTTCATATCCTGTTAATCAATCAAAGTAATTCAAAATAAAGTGTTCAGAGCGAGTCTGAGAAAAAGATGAACATGTCTCGTTACTATAAATTATGTCTTGTTGATTTTGTTCCAGGAGCATGCTCATTTTTGTGAAAAACAGATATTCATTCTGGTCTTTCTTAGCTAGGGAAACAAAACGCGCATTCTTTGGATAAAAATCGGTTTTTAAGCGGTGTTTTTCATCAGTATGTTCGTGTTCAGGTAAGTCATCATGACGATTATTTGTATTGACAGCAGAATACACATTATCAGCAGGGACTCGGACAATGTTGGATTCTACGACAGGTTGTAGCGAATGACTGGTGCCTCTTTCTCCAATAACAGCGGTATATGCTGTGTCGGAGATTGGAATCCGAATTCTTTGACTGTGTTTATTTTGAGGGAGCGGGATGTCAAAAAATAAGTTGGAATTGTTAAAAGATATCGAATTATCGGGAAGCCAGTAAATTCTGAGCGTTAAAGGTGGAGGGTTAGGCGTGTTAGTTTGAGTATTGAGTTGTGCGGGTTCAACAGACCATACCGCATGAACATGATGAGGATCTACAGGCATGAGTAACAGCTCCGGTTTTTCAATGTTGCGTGACGGAGCAAAATCCCGGCTGACGGCCTGGCTGATCTCCAGCAACTCGTTGGTCGGTAGTTTTAATCCGGGACCTGGAGCTGAACGAGCATGCTTGCGGTTGGGCGGATTGATTCGTATGCCATTATTTATCCGTACTTTTGATACGTTTTCGTTCCGGTCCGGTGAAAATGTTTGGCTGATTTGCCGGCTGATATCAAGCATCTCTTCTTGTGACAGATTGACTCTGGGATCGAGTCCTGATTGAGAAAGTGTCATCACCCGCCTTTGGTAGTTATTTAAGTCATCCAAGTTAGGGAGTATTTTATCGATTAAAAACACGGGATGCGAGAAGTAACAGTCAAATTAAGGTTCTACCAAGATTAACCCAGTCTAAAGGCTTAACTCGTCATGATTAAAATTCTTTTGAAATAGAGATCTTTCAATTTTATTGATAGCTTTGCCGTTTGAGCTTAAAAATGGAAAACAATTGGGGTAAGCGTTAGCTGGAATACGCCGCTAGTTGAAAATAGAATTAATTATCCGGCGATAATTAAAGATCCTATTAGTTTCTTAAAACACTAACCTTAGCCGACAATTTTTGCAAGGTAATTGAAAGGTTTTTCCGAAATGCTGAAGGTGAAATAAATTAAAATTGTTTTTGTTCAGTAAACAATCTATTAATTTATGACGGGTTGCTAAGTTTGACTTACCTACTTATAGTTTAACCTGTGTTTTCAAACACATAGTGAAAAACTGCCGCGAGGATTAAATTATGAGTTATAACAAATATGAAATTATTATTGGCTTGATGTTTTTTACAGGTATTTTTGCATTTATTTCAGGCCAATTTATTATTTCAACTGTTCTGTTTGCAATATCAGCGATATATAGCAACATTATTATGAGTCGCAGGCTTCGATCTCAAAAAAAATAATGAGTATTGAAGGTTAGAGCAATTATTTTTTTCTTATAAAACACATGTATTATTTTACTTTTAATATGTTAATTCCCGCAAAACTTTGTTGCGGGAGTTTTTTCTAGAAAGCAAAAATTATAAGTGTGTCACGCTGTAAAATTTTGAGAAAGGAGAGAGTACTTAGATTTCTTTCCTTTGCCCGCCCAGATTAATGTGATTTCAGATTAAATCCAGCAAAAAAACTGGATTTATTTTTTCGTATCACGGTTCTCATTTATCGATTTAAATTTCAAATAAACTTATTTCATATTTTTAGGGATGAAAAATGGAAATAAGGGCAAAAGTTGAATATTCCTTTTATAACGATTGACTGCTAATGTTACTTGAGCATGGCGTTCACTCTGCAATGAAATCAAACTATAGTTCATTGGAAACTACTCGCCCGCTTGGCATTGAGGGTGTAGGTGATTGAAAGAACTTCTGCAACACCGATGTTGCAGAGAGCTACAGGGATGGTTTCATGCGTCCTTTGAAATCATCCTACACCCAATAAAATGGGGGTGTTGAGCAAGTACGTTCATGGTTTGTGCCCTCGCAGTTTGGGATCAATGGCTTTGACGTGTCCTAATGATATTCGCCGTAGTGATGCTCTAATTCAGTCATAATTGATCCAATCGTATCTCAACGTTCAGATGTTATAACATTTTTTGTAAGACGGGCCGCTATCACATGTCTAATGACAATATTATTGAAATTGACAATACAACTGACAGTTCAACAAGAACCGGCAGGTTAGCAAGGTCTATTCTTAAAAAACCCGTCAAAGATTTACAGCTAATTCCGGCAGCTGCAATTAAATTACTAAAGCTGACCAATGATGACACGTCTAAAGTTAAGGATTTGTCCAGAGTCATAGAGACTGAGCCCGCTTTGGCGGCAAAAGTAATACGGATAGTCAATTCTGCTGCTTTTTGCCTCCCCAAAAAAATCACATCGATAAAACATGCCGTCAACTTGCTGGGGTTTTCTGCAGTCAGGCAAGCGGCAATGGATCAATTGATGTACAACAAGTTGATCCGTAATCGAACTAAAAGTCTTTTTAACCAATTATTTTTCTGGCAACACTGTCTGTTTGTTGCTTCATTAAGTAAAAGGATCGGTGTAGCTTTAAGATATCCGGATCCGGATATGCTGTATACAGGGGGGTTATTGCACGACATTGGTAAAGTCATTCTGGAAAACTACGGTGAGGTCTCATACAGCGATTATTTATCGGTAGTGGAAAAAACAGATTGTGCCCAAATGGAGAGTGAGAAGACATTTTTTGGCTTGTCTCACACTGAAATTGGCCATCACTTTTGTCTGGAATGGCATTTACCCTCAGCTTTAACAGCTATCATTGCGTTTCATCATGATTTCCCGGCCCCTTCTTCCGAATATAATCAGTATCAAATTGAAATTGCGATCATTGCTTTCTCAAACTACATAGCCTGTATGCAGGGCATCGGTTCAGCGGCAAATTTGAGTGTGCCGGTGCTGCCGGAACAGGTATTTAAAATTATCGATATCAATAAACTGGATTTGGAAAGTCTGCTGGAACAAGTGGACAAAGATATGCTGAACACACGCGAGTTTTACGGCATCCAGTTTCCAAATGCGAGCCGCCTGCGAGCAAGTTTGGTAAAAACAACTTTAAAGTTATCGTATTTTGGTGATAGTAAAACGAGAATCAAACCAAAAAGCGTAGACCTGATCGCGCCTAATATTTCAAGTTTGACAATTCCGCATCGAAGTCTTGATCCCGATGAATTTATTCCCTGGACGCTTGAGGCAATACATAATGATTTTCATGTGGACCGGGTCATGATGCTTAAAGTCGACCCCAAGCTAAGAGGCATGGTTGCAACTTATTGGTGGCCGAGTTCGATTCTGCAACATGACTTGGGGAAATTTGAAATACCGATAAGTTCAATCAGTGGTCAACTGCTGAAATGTTTACGCACAAAAAAGCCGGTGCTGATAAAAAATGAAAGTGTTGACGATGAGAAAATACTGCACCGTCTTGCAGTTGATGAATGTATTGTGCTGCCAGTTCTGCGTCATCAGCGGATGGAGGGTCTCATCTATGTGGATAATGCTCTGACGCATCAACCCTTACAAGCGCATCTATTATTCGAGATGTTACCTATTGCCAGTGAATTGGGTGTGGCTTTAATAAATGCCCAACTTTACCGGCTGGCGCAAAAAAAATCGCAAATAGATCCTTTAAGTCAGTTATTCAACAAGCGCGTTATCAATGAATTTTTGGACAAGCTTTTTAAAAGCGGTAAGACGATGCTTGAAAAAACGGTATTGGGCTTTATTGATATCGATCGATTCAAGCTATTTAACGACGATTGCGGGCATCAGGCCGGTGACGATGCATTGAAAATCGTAGCAGATATCCTTCGATCAATGACGCGTCCCGGCGATTTAATCGGTCGTTACGGAGGCGAAGAATTTTTGTTTGTATTGCGCGATACAGACTCCAAAGGCGCTCTTAACTACGCAGAGCGTATCCGAAACGAAATCGAGCAAAGAGGCAAACTACTCAGTGAACGTTTTCGTGGTCATGCATTGACAGTCAGTATTGGCGTAGCCGTTTACGACGCATCCTTTGCTACTTATGCCGATATGATCAAGGCAGCCGATGATGCCATGTACCGAGCCAAGTCTGAGGGGCGAAATAAGGTTGTGTTGAGTAATCTAAAGTTTCATTAGAGATACATTTTCATTTAAAACGCTCAAATTCGGTGAGCGATCAATTTCTCTTCAGAAAGAATTCGCGACAAATTCCTCCGCTTTACTTCATATCCTTACCCCTTATTTTGCTGAATAAGTTATATAACATAGTTTTTTAGCAAAATATACTTGTTCATATTTGTAAAGCCAAAATAAATCAAGGGCTTAATATTTTTTTTCGTGGCAGGATTATTGCTTTGTAATTCCCGGAAAACGAATTATAAAAAATACCCGTTCTAAGGAAACAACATGCGACTTAACAAAACATTTATCCTATTAAGCATCATTATGCTTACGCAAGAAGTGAATGCTCACGGGCCTTTTCCCGCTTCTTTGCAAGGAGCGCCTATCCCGCCTGTGCCTGGATTGCTGGATGGGGCTGATCCTATTGTGGTCAACAAAGCTGAGGCTATTGCATTGGGTAAAGCCTTGTTTTGGGATATGAATGTCGGTAGTGATGGAATGGCCTGTGCGTCCTGTCATTATCATGCCGGTGCTGATGATAGAGTAAAAAATCAACTAAATCCGGGTTTGCGAAGCCCCAAACCTTCAGGTCAAACGTTTCAAACAACTGCTTCGGGTGCGGCAGGCGGTCCTAATTATACATTGACCAAAAACGATTTTCCTTTTCACCAATTTGAGGATCCTTTCCAGCTTCCTGAAAATGGTTTAACAGGTGTTGTTAAATTCAGCAGTGATGATGTTGTTTCTTCTGCCGGAACGTTTAGCGGCGAATTTAAAAGTGTTACCAAAACAGGAAGCACTGTCGATCAATGTGATAGAGCGGCCGATCCAATTTATCATGTTAACGGTATCGGTACGCGCCGGGTTGAGCCAAGAAATACACCGACTGTTATTAACGCTATTTTTAATCACCGAAATTTTTGGGATGGCCGTGCAAACAATACTTTCAATGGCAGTAGTCCCTGGGGAAATAGAGATCCCAATGCTGGCGTATGGATTAAGGTCAATACAAGATCGGTAAAAAAAGAACGTCTGCAGCTTGTAAATTCATCACTGGCCTCACTGGCATTAGGGCCGCCAATGGATGAGCTGGAAATGGGTTGCCGGAACCGCACGTTTTCAGCTCTAGGGCGAAAGTTGTTGTCGCGGCGTCCTCTGGAAAACCAGAAAGTGCATTACCAGGATAGCGTCTTGGGTAGTCTGAGCCTCAGCACATCAAGTCTTTTAAAGCCAGGGCTCAATACCACTTATTCGGCCATGATAAAAAAGGCCTTTAATCAGAAGTATTGGTCTTACACGCGCATCGGCGAGTTTGGTGCTCCATCCGCTAGCAGTGAGTTACCTTACAATCAAATGGAAGCTAATTTTTCCATGTTTTTTGGTCTGGCATTACAGCTTTATCAGGCCACGTTGGTATCTGACCAAGCCCCCATTGATATGAGTCGACGGGATGCCGACTTTATGCCCATTGATCTCAATGAGTCAGAGTTGCGCGGATTTAACTTATTTAGAGAGCTGCACTGCAACGCGTGTCACGCCGGAGCTGTTTTAACCTCTGCCGCCATCGTTACAAATGCAATGACATTAGAAGCCGATCCTGAAGCTTTCGGGCCTTTGCCGGCATCTTATGGCGCCAACTTGTCGCGAAATGTGATCGGTCATGATAACACTCGACTTGGCGGTGGTGCCAAGTTGATGGACTTCGGGTTTTTTAACACAGGTGTAGCAGATCCGGACGGCGATCCTGGACTGGGTGGTGTTGATGGATTGGGTAATGCGCTATCATTTTCTGATCAATATCGCCGTTATTTGGCGGGCGATACCACCGGCGGAATTGCTTCTTCAGGCTTAATGGATTCAGGGGTCACCAAAACGCGCTCTTGTGATTTCGTTTCGCCGTTTGCCAGGAATGCAACCGTAAGTAACGTGAACCATTTTACATTGGTTGATGGCTTATTGGCCGATCCAAATGGCGATCAGAACTGTCTCGGCGTAGGAAAATCCTCTTGGGCATTTATCCCTACTAAAGGCGCAGCAACTTTAAATCTTAATGATCCTTCATCCAAAAAAATAGATACTGCAACCAAAGCAGCCTTTAAAGTGCCAACGCTCAGAAATATTGAGTTAACAGGTCCTTACATGCATAACGGCAGTATGGCCACTCTGGAACAAGTGATCGAGTTTTACAGCCGGGCCGGAAATTTTGCCAGCAATAATACGCATTCTTTTATATTTCCGATGTCAGATCTCCAATACGACGAAACACTTCGGGCTGATTTAATAGCTTTTTTGAAAACGTTAACCGATGAGCGGGTTCGCTACCAACGGGCGCCTTTTGATCACCCTGAAATTGTCATTCCTAATGGACATAGCGGCGATGAGTTGTCTGTGCAAACGGGCAATCCTATCAGTTCAGAATTCGCCAAACAGGAATTTGAAGTTATTCCTGCTGTTGGCGCAAATGGAAGAGTTGATCCTATAAAGTCCTTTGAAGCAAATTTTGCCGATTAATTACAAGAGCACTGGGCGGTTTCAATCAGGCCGGTGCTCAATTATATTTTTGGAAAAAATGACATGAAAAATCACATTATCAGCAACACAAAAAAGTCGCCTATGATTTTTTTGGCGGGCTTGCTTTTGTTGACGGCCTCAAACGCAGAGGCGGTAAGTACCTTTGGTGGAAATGCGACAGTAAATTTTACTATCGATAGTATTACCAACAGGGATGGCTCAGCAAATTTAGAAGGCTTAAGCGTGTTTGCTTCATTCGTTTTGGATGACTCGCAAACCTTTAATGACTTCGCGTTAAATGGGAATGGCTCAGTCACAGCAAAGCCTTTAACGCCTGAATCATCCGAGATGTTGAGTAGTGGACGTCGTTTTTCCAAGACATTTCAAGTGGATGGGGCTGTGTCAAATGGTTACGGGACGGTTAATTATTTTGCCTTGTTTGATCTGTTGTTTATTAACGAATCTGGATTTGACTACGATATAGGCTTGACGATTGATTACAGCTTATCAGCAAATGCTGAAGGCCAAGCTGCTGTGACAACGGTTTCTATCGCGTATGAGCACGTAGAAGGTGATTTTTCCGGTAATGATTATGCCAATGCCTGGGCGGATTTAAATAGCGGCGTGAATCAGCAGTTAATTGAAGGTAAAGAATCTTTTTCTTTTGGTCTTTTAGCGGGTGATGAGGAGATTGTAATCCTGGACGCTAACATTCTGAGTTATGCTCAAGCGACTGCTGTTCCCCTTCCTGCAGCTTTGTGGTTATTTGCTTCTGCTGTTATGGCTCTCCCTGTGTTGAAAAAACGTAACTATTCAGCGAAGTAATAAAGCTAAGGTGATGCGCCGTGTAGGTTGCGGTTGGCGATAGCCAACCCAACATTTCAAGGTCATGGCATTAATTGTTGGGTTGCGAAAAGCATGCAACCCAACCTACGCTGGATTTTACGAAAAAACAAAGTTTAAACAACAAACGTATTTGATGGCTGCAATTTCCGGGTTCGTTGTTACTGGTGTGATGAATATCATGCGAAGACAGTCGTTAATTCATTCAAGAGTGTGTGAGAACAGTATCTGTCTACTAAGGTTGCAAAGTTTTGTTTCCTTCCGGTTGGCTCGTCTCAATCAGGGTTGTGAATGGATGCCACATTAAAATAATGTGTCATATCACACAGTTAATGAGGTATATGGCTCATTATGAGCTTGCGATTTTATAAATGTAACGTAAGTACTTGAATAAAATAAATTTTAAAGGTGGAATGGAAAATGCTTTATTTTAGTTTGATTATCTAAGATCAAACTTTTTCTAAAGTTGTAAAGGAATTTAAGCTTTTAAAAGTAATACCGGGAATAGTTTTGGTTTTCATCAGAACTTAATTTATCTTCAAATCAAAAGATTAACGGGCATGCGGTTAGTGTGCCTTGTTTTTAATTTTCTCGAGGCAGCAAAAAACATGTACCAAACAAAAAAACAGAAACTTCGTAAAGCGGTGATTGCAGCATTGGGATTGTCGGTAATGGCCGGTTTTTCCACTCAGGCCAGTGCTTATAATAGCTTTTCCTTAGGTACCTATACGGGTACAGACATTTCATTAAATCACACAACGCCTTTCAAAGCGTTCTCTGACTATGAAGCACAAAATCAGGGTTGGGTTCATACTGCACGGTTTTTAACGTTAACAGTAGGCTCTGCCCAGGATATTACTGATGGCAAAACGTATGATGTGCAGTTGCAGATGACGGGCCGAGGTAATTTGGGCGTATCAGGATCTGTAGCCATTGATAATCCTTCTTTTGCAATTTGGACAGCGGGTGCAAACTCAATAGATACGGGCTCGGTAGTCGGTATTGGACATGCCTGGAATCCAACGCGTGGGCCCAATGAAGTGGCTTTGGATAGTACGGGTAATCCAGCCACTGTGCTTACCAATGAAGTGATTCGCGCCGCCGGTGTGCTGGATGGTCATGACGGCTGGATTGGCTATGTCAACTCCGGGCCGGCTTACACTTTAATCAATTCTACTGAACCTCTTGCTGGAGGTAATCAAACAAATACCGGTAATCCCGTAACTGATAGCGTTTCTAACGGCGCATTAAATACTACCAGTTTGTCTTGGTTGACCAATCCTTCAGCTTCAAGTACCAGTTTTACTAATGATTATTACAGAAATGGTAATGCTATGGCGGGCGTTACCAGCGATTATGCGATGATGCTTTTATACGGTTTAAAAGCCGGTAATTATCTGATTGCTACAGGAGGCAGCTGCCCAACCAATGTAACACCCGCCGCCGTATGTGGAACGGGACAACAGTTTACATTCGATGTATCAGCTGCGCCGGCAATGGTTCCGGTCCCTGCTGCTGTATGGTTTTTCGGTACTGCTCTATTAGGGTTGGTTGGATTAGGTCGCCGCAAAAGCGCGTAATATTACTCTAAAATAATTTAGGCTTATAAGCCCGCTTAAGATTTTCTCAAGCGGGCTTTTTTTTGAAGGTAATTTTAAGTTTGTCATTTTGTTGTTCCGTAACCAAACGTTTTAATATAACGCGCAAGAATTGGCTCAATTGCATCAAAACAGTCCTTATAGCCTTGCCAGCGGCCCAGGGCGGAAGCATATAAGGGTTGAGCAACTGCAGAAAAGCTGGGCGTGGCAATGAATCGACCAGCAGTCTTTTCGTGAAATTGATTCACTTCTTCCGTCCAGTCCAAACCAAGAAAGTTAAAAACGCGTTTAAAACTGCTTTCAAAATCAAGCACGGTATCCTCGTAACGCAGTTCCAGATAGTCGGGCTGGATTAGATCGCGCAGATTTAGCCATAAATCCATAACGGCGGCATATTGCCTCGCTATGCCTTTCCAAGACAATAAATTTACAGTACCGGGCGATAAGCTGAAAGCTTGTTGAGCGCAGCTGATACAAATATCTCTGGGATCCCGCAATGCGAAAATGATCCTGGCTTCAGGAAATAGCGTGCTGATAAACCCTATTTCAATGCTGTTCAATGCCACTTTGTTGATAAAGCGAAGAGTCAATGCTTGCGGGCCATATTCCTCTGCAACGCGCCTCCAGTAGAGCTGCCGCAAGTGCCGGGCATCATCTTTATCCAGACGCCTTAATGCAACCGGTACATTACCTCTTATTTCGGATATGTGTTCCATTTCACGGATGACTTCCTGAATAAGACTGTTCTCGTCGGAGGTCAAAACATTCGGGTGAGCAGACAGAACTTGTTCAGTTAATGTAGTGCCCGAACGGAGAAAACCAACTAAAAAGACCGGGATGGGTTGAGCATCATTTAACGCTAATAATGACCAGCGCTGCAATAAGGGCTTGTCGAAGCCGATTTTATACGACTCAATTTGTTGGAAAACAGACTCAGCATCAAATTGCTGAATGGCGGGTAGCAGCCGAGACAGTTCTCCTGCCTGGCTCATCAAGTCAAACGCTTCACCGTAACGATGTTGTTTGTCATAGACTTTCGCCAATTCCAGGCAGGCCCTGGCTCGCTGTTCCGGTTCATATTCCGTCTCAAGCAGTTTTTCCAAACGCTGTTTTGCTGTTGTCCATTGCTTTAATTCAATCTCGATGATGGCGAGTAAAATAATGCAACCTGACGCATCTTTGGTTGTGGCTAATTGACAGGCTTTTTGTGCCTGGGTCAATGCCTGATGGAGTTGATTCATTCTATGCAGGCAGGCTGCCAGATTATGATAGGCGGCCGCACTTCGGGGTAAGAATTGCACGGCGGTTCTGGCTAGCTGGTGTGCCGAATCCAGCTCTCCTTGCCTTTGTAATTGTTCTGATAGCTCTAATAACGCTTTACTTCGGGATTTATCAGGTTTTCTTAATAACAGCTTGGCCGCTTTAACTAATAATTTTCGGCCCTCTGCATTATGATTTCGCCAACAAAGGCATTGACCTAAACCCGCCAAAGCCTCGGCATTATTAGGGGATTGTTGTAAGGTTTGTCGAAAGCACTGTTCGGCCGCTATAAAATTGCCTTGTTGTAACGCGTAAAATTTTGCTTTACTCAGTAGCTCGTTCGATGGGACGGAATCTGTCAAATGAAAAGGGTGGGTTAGGGGGTTAAAATCTTTGGTGACTGTTCACAGCGTGAATCCTTGAAATCCTCTCTCAAAAGGAGTTTTAAAAAGTCTGCTAAAACATAAAGCTCCAGCTCGCTGTTATAGCGCCTTGACGATCAAGTTGGTAGCCATTGGCGTCCGTGCTAACCGGCTGCAACCATTCGACGCTGACAGAGTGCCCGGCAAATTGGCCGGCAGGTATAAATGCGTTTAGACCCAAGCCGATATCCCAAGTGTTCCCGCCGTAATTACTGGGATAATCGACCGTTGCGGTGGTGTCATGGGGTTGGTTGGTTTCTCCACGAATCTGGTCTTGCCAGGTATAAATACCTCGGACGGACGCGGATAGCCAGTTAAAAATGGTATAGCTGCCCCAGCCGGTAGCCTGAAAAATATCGCCATACGCATAGCCATGATCATTTTTTTCCAGACGCTTGACGCCGCTCAGCTGGGCCCCCCAGCCCCATTCATCTGCTTGTCCTGTATAAGTCAGGCTGGGCTTTAAATCCCAGGTGCCGCTACCCAACTGCATGCCATAGTCTTGCAATACCGCCGTGCCGGGTTCAACCTCGGTTGAACTCCCGCTGTTTTGCAATGTGCCGCTACTCAGCTTGGCGTCTATGCTGCCGGTAGGTGCGCTCATGCCTATGCCTAAATGAACCTTATGATTCCCCGTATCAGCCACTTTAACCAGTGCGGTAATTACTGTATCGCCGATATCACTGCTGGTGTGCTCCGTGCCGCTATGACTGTCATCGCCACCTGTCTGGAGAGATTCGCTCATGGTCATGTCCATGCTCATGATCTGCGGCATAACCATCAAGTTAAGCCAATCAGTCGGGGCGTACATTAGATCCAGCATATGCATCTGCATATTCATTTCGACGGGTCTATTTAAACAGCCGCCAGTTAAACCTTTGCAAGCATTAGTGATCAAGTCTTGATCACTGGCAGTATTGGAGCCATGCAGCATCGATCCGTCCTGCATGCTGTACATAAATCGGTAGCCGACCATAATGTCGTCGGCTTTGTTCATCATGTGGCCGAACATGATCCCCGCAGGTATTGGAGCGCCGTGGTGGTGCATATGATGGCCGCTATGGTCATCGCCAGCGCCCATTTGCCTGGCTGAAAGGTCGACACTCAGATTGGCATGCGCCAGAAAATAATCAAAGTCAGCATAATCGCCTACGCCACCGCCGCCCAGCTTCAGAGAGCCGGAATGGGTCACGTATTCAAAACCGGCTTCCACTTTAATGCCGCGGGCAAACTGTTTGCTGACGGTAAGACCGCCGCTCAAGTCGCCGAAGGCTGACAAGCGGAAGTCGCTGGAATAATTGCCATCGGCTCTGGGTGACAGAAAATAAGGCGCAAAGAAATCGGCTTGTGATTGCGAGTAATAGCGAATTCCGGGTGTAACCGTTAATCCTCCCGGTAAGGATTGGTACCACTTTAATTCAAAGGTATGCGAGTTGACGCCCCAGTCGTCAATAAAAAAACGGTAATCCAGATGCGCCGTAGCATCCATTTGCGGCATGTAATGATTGATACGGTTAGAAAAAGACCAGATATTGCGTTGATCGGGACGTTTGTCGCGGAACAGCTCCAAGCCGACAACTTCCAGATCAGTGACTGATTTCCAGTCAACTTCACCCGGTTCAGCCTGCCATAGCTGGTAATATTCTTCAGGAGTAATTTCGCCTCGAACATAAACGTACTTGTAGGGGTTGCTTAAATAACCTCTCTGATGGCTGAAATTGGCAGTTGACTGGAACAAGGTGTTTTTAGACAGCACTTGAGCAATGCTGGTATTGAAGCTGTGAAAATCGCTGTCATCATCTAGATCGTCATAATCGGTGGGATTATGTGTAGGGTCATCGCCGTGGTGCGATAGCGTATGTCCACCGTTACGGGTAATCGAATTGCTGGTCATGCCGTAGCCGCCGGATATCGTTGTGAGCTTGTCGTTAAACTCATGGCTGACGTTAATAGATCCGAAGTGTGACAAAAAGTCGGGCTCATCAGACAATCCGCCCGATAAAGCCAGAGTGGTTGCATCAAAATAATATTTAGCGGTCAGTTGCGGCATGGACCGCGCTTCCTGGGGCTGGATCTGGAAACGCTGAACTGCGGGGGTGCCGGTAGGTACCATTTTGTTAAGGACTTGCCGGTAAAAATCGATCGCAGCTTGGGCATTGAGCGCGTCTGCGGCGGCTTTTTGTTGGTCGGTGCTTTGCGAATACAGTTGTTCAGCCGTTGATAACGCAGCTTGATATTCGCCAGTGATAGCCGCTAATTCTTGATTGAAGATTGTGGTCAAATTGCCGAATTCAACTGGGTTAGCCGTGCTAAGCGTACTCAATTGGCTATAAAAGTTAGCTTTTAAATCAGCTAATTGTTTTTCATAAAGGGCGGTCAAGTTGTTCGCTGGAGGTCCTATTTTGATGTTATCTAAAGACATCCCAAATTCTTTACCATCCGCAGGCGTTTGTGGGTAGCCATTAAAGTGAATCCAAACGGCATTGATGTTATGAAAAGCCTTGTCTAAGAGCAGATTCCCACTGAATCCATTGGCAATTGTTTGATAGGCAACCCGGGTGGCATAGTTAGTGCCATCTCCTTGGTCCAAACCAGGATTTACCGCCGAGTTGAAGCCTAAAATTTCCCAAAAATCATTAGGTCCATTATCCGGATTTTCGTCACTGATCGCCGCAAAAAAGTCCATTGAGATCAGGCTGAACGCACTGTTATCCAAAGCTCTCATGTAAATACCTGAAGAATCCGCGTGATAACCCAGTGTTCTGTCAACTGAAGAGCCACTTCTGTGCAAATGAGCGGTCGAATTCGAAGAATCCTCAACGATACCGATCGCCATTTTCTGATTGTTCTGATCGATTCCCTGATAGAAACATCCAAGGCCCCCTGTGCCCGCACAATTTCCACCCGCTATCGGGGCGTTGTTAGCAAAGCCTGCATAAGATGAGCTAGTCATGATGACATTGCCGGTACCGCCAAAGTCGACAGTGAATTCCTCTTTGATGCTACTGACCGGGAGGTTTTCTATGTTGGCCCGGATGTTCGATTTGATTTGCTTGTACTCATCGAATTTAGGGGTAATGGCAGGGTTTAAAATCGCCAAAGGCTCCACATAATCTTGCTCAAGACTGTCTTCATCGGCGTTGAAACTGGTTTTTAGCGTATTTTTAGTCGCGTCTTTGGTTTGAACGAGCGCGCTTAAGGTATTGTTTAAATTAGAAGTAATAGTGGCATCAGCCGCTTTGTAATTGTCATCAAACTCTTGAAACCCGTTGAGTCCGCCGAGTACAGTCAGTCCTGACGCAGTGACACCACCGGATGCCGCAGAGACTAAATCGACATAACTCACTTCACTGGCTGGAGTTTTGTCGGATTTTTGCTTGTATTTAGGTAGATTGGCCAGCGTTTCCGGGATACTGAACGCCGGCGTCGCGCCGCTGTAGATGTCTCTATCCAGGCTGAAGGCAAGTTCTACACGGTCGGATAACGGAATGGTGGCGTCGAGATGATAAATATCCACCTTCATACGGTTATCGCTTTCCTGATAACGCCCGTAACTCGCATTCCCTGTTATCTGTGCAGCAGGGACGGCCGCTGGGACATCAATTCCCGGCAGGCATAATGCGGCCGTAGTCAAGGCAGCCAGTGCCTTGTTTTTATCGGCTTTAATTACAGCCACAACCGCCCCCGGCGCCGCTATGTCCTCCTTGTGACGCCTCCTTGCTGCTGAAAATGTGATCACGGAAGCCATTCAGATTTGGCGTAGGATTAATGCCCATCGTTTCCTTGGCGAGATTGCCTCTTTCCCACGCGGAAACACTGCTACAACCTTGACAAATCAAAAGGGTGCCGGTAACAAATGCCAATAGGCATGAATCGTAAAAAAGTTTCTTTCTAATCATTACTCAGCCAATAACGCGGAAATTTGTGCTCTTAAAGTGGGCTGATCTTCGTCGCGAAACCCCAAGTGGACGTGCCGAATTTTTCCCGATTTGTCGGCTAGATAAGATGAGGGCATTGCTTTGACATCAAAAATGCCGGGACACTTGCCATTTGGGTCGAAAGCTATCGGGTAGTCTACCGGGTTTTGGGCTAGAAACTGTTTGGCTTCCTCGGTATTCTCGTCGACATTAATGGCAACTATTTCAAAGCCCTGGTTGATCAGTTCGTTACGCAGGCTGTTTAAAAAGGGCATGGATTTTTTGCAAGGCGGGCACCACGTAGCCCAAAAATCGACTAACACGACTTTACCTGAATAAGAGGTAAAATCGAGCCGTTCCTGATTGCCGTAAATTGCATCCGGACATTGCGGTAATACTTCGCCTTCTTTGGCAGCATGGACTGCGGAACTGAGGAGAGCGGCGATGAGAATTAAAGTTTTTTTCATGTCAGGCTAATTGGTCTTTAGTAATGATTAAAAAATATTTACCAGCAATTTTTATTCCTTTGTACCTCCTTAGGAGGAGGTTTTAGCTGAATGTTCTGAAAAGGGGGGATGACCTTAGGATCTGCATTCTAATTTATTATTTATTACGAATAAGGCTTATCTCTTAAATCGATGTAGTTGCCCAGTTTTTTAGGAATGTCCAGGCTTGTTAGAGCGCTGTGTTTGCATTAATAGATGCCGTCATCCGGGCAATCCCTGCCGGGGTGACGCGGCTGCCTCAGGAGAACAGGGCGTTTACACAGGCCCTATCGATAATGCCTGAAGCCCAAGCATAATGGCAGTCTGTACGGTGTTTGCGTTTCGGGATTCCATGCAGGTAGGGCATTGACAAAATGAGCATCAAAAATTCCATTACTCCGCTTTTTATCAAGAATATCCTTAGTCTTTACTCCGAGCAAGAAACGGGAAACAAATTGCTGAACCTAAGGTGTGGTAAATGACCTATTAAAATAAGGCAAGTAACATAGTTTAATTAATAAGGTGCTTTTGGTCGGCTGCTACTGATTTATAGAATTACAATAATTGGCAAATTCATTTAGAGACCGGTGATGTTATAGAGTAAAATCAGCTCTGAGTGGTTAAGATTGAGTGTGGCTTGTATATTGCTTTAGTGATTCTTGTATCGCTACACCCGCTCCGAGGTAGGTGTGGAAAACCACGGCTAATTTCAAAATTTGAAGATAGCAGGGTTGCAAGCCTTGAAAGATACTTTTCTGAATCGAGTGTTTTCGGATTGTTAGGTTGTTAAATTTAAATCACTGTATTACGAACTGTCTCATCAATGAGTGATAGGCACCTTCTTAATACAAAAATGGAGTGTACTTATGAATAAAACAAAAATGCTAAACGGTCTGATGTTTGGAGCGCTAATCTCTGTAGCAGGGACTGCAAGTGCGACAGTAGAAAATGAATTAGTCATTGATTTTGGTGGTACCGGTAATGTCTTTATGACTAGCTCATCTTATGCTGGCTTTGCTAACAACGCCCCGATAGGGGGTGGAAATTGTGCGGGTACAGGGGCAACGGGATGTCTCTATCAAAATGAGATGGTTATCGGTACTATCGAAGACACGTCCAATTCAACTGCCCATTTGCACAGAAGTGGCAGCGCAGGTGACAGAAAATTGGGTTATCACGCTGATTCCCCGGGGATCTATGTCAGAGCTCAAGATAGCAGCGCGTTCAGCCTGATCTCAATGGACTTTTTTGCGGCCATCAGCGACGAAAATCCGGATAATGGACCTGATGATTTTTGGGAGATTTTAGGTTTCAATACCGCATTAAATCCTGGGTTGGACACGGGTAATGGAACTGATTATGCAACACGGGTTGCATACCAAACGGTAGCTAATGGTTTCAGCGGTAATTTATTGTTGAGCAGTGATTTTCAGAATATCAATGCCTTCTGGATTCACTTTAACGGTTATCCTCAAACGCCTGCGGATGGAAAAGAGTTTGGCATGTCACTGGATAACATAAAGGTGGGTGCAGCAGTTAGCCATGTGCCTGTTCCCGCTGCTGCTTGGTTGTTCGGCACCGGCTTGCTGGGTTTGATTTCTTTTGGTAGAAAGAAGACAGGTTTAAGCGTGTAATTTTTTGCGGTTAAAAAAGGCGGAATAGGCAAAGCCTTTCCGCCTTTTTTTATGCCTCATAAAAGCAGAAAATTACTTATGCTATCCGGTTATTTTGATGAAAATGATTTTTCGTTTTACCCGTTAAATTACCCATAAGTTTCAGCTTTTTTTCTAAACCAAATTGCCACCTGTTTTCCCGCTCTGATCCATCCACACATGAGCTAAGCCCAGCTGTTTTATCCATTTTGCACCGTTTTTTTCCATCAGCATCGAGATGGTACATGCGCTGCCGGCCACTACGCACTGGTCTGCCAATACCGTCACACTGGCCATACCTTGCACAGGCCAGCCGCTTTTAGGGTTTAGGATATGGCTGTAGCGTTGGCCGTTAATGACGATGCAGCGTTCATAATCGCCGCTGGTAGCCAGTGCTCCGGCATAAAGGTTGACGGAGGTAAGAAGGGCTCCGGGGATTCGAGGATGTCGTATTCCAACTGACCAGGGCCGCCCATCGGCATGAGGGCCGAGCACTTTGATATCGCCGCCTAAATCGATGACGCCATGCTCGATTCCGTGTTGATAAAAAATCCCTGCAGCTCTATCTGCGGCATATTCTTTGCCAATTCCGCCAAAATCCAGTTGCATGTCTTTGACGGCAAAACTCAAAGACGATGCGTGTATTGTCACTTTTTGCCAGCCGATCTGTTTGAGTGCTTTCCGGATTTCCGCTTTGCCGGGCAAGGTATTGCTTTTAAAATTCCAGATCGTTCTCAATACGCCGGATGTGATGTCGAACAAGCCTTGGCTTTGCTGATAACAGGTGTTGGCGTAATTTAATAAGGCGGCGGTTTCATCGTCTATGAAAACGCTGCCGCCGATTGCTGCCGCCCGATTAATCTCCGCTAACACGCTGTCTTCTCGGTATCTCGAGTATTTATGCTCAATGCGGATAACGTCGGAGATGACATGGTTTTTGACAGCAGCCGCAAGTTGCTCATTCGGGCTGTAAAACTGAAGTTCGCAAGGCGACCCCATTGCCTGAAATTGATACCGGTAGAGGGATAAAGGCATGATGAGCGCCGGTGACAGGTTGAATTTTTCGTAATAATTCAGAGAATTGATGTTGAAGTTTACTGGTAACTATTTAGAGCGAAGCACAACAGTCCCTCTCCAGTGGGAGTGGGCAAGGTGAGGGGCGTTAGAAATAAGGAAAAAATGCTTCATTTTATCCCCTCATCCTAGCCTTCTCCCTGGGGAGAAGGAACAGTCCGTCGCGCTTGAATAGTTACGTTTACTGTAAGTCTATAATGCATGCTGCAAACGAGTTGCAGATCATCCTTGCTCAAAGCTTTCCTTACCGGAAAGTTTGTATCAGTGAATAATCCCCTCGATTTTCATTTCGGCATGAATTTCGTCTGCTGATAAGGCATTTGTGTCAAAGCTCAGGTCGGCCATTTCGTAATTTAGACCCACACATAAACACAGTAATCCGGCATTTTTAATGGCTTCGGCAAATTCTGTGGGTTCTGTGAGCATGGTTTCCACCACGGTTGCAGCATGACCGTTATCAAACAGTTTTCGCTCCAGAATATAAGCGGTTTCCTGAGCCTGTTTGCCGGTCAGCAGAATAATGCTGGGAATCTGAGCGAATCGCGCTGCGCGTTCTTCAGCGGTGACCGGCAGTAATTCCGACTCGTCGGCATTGTCGGTAATCATACCCGCGCCGACGGTAACATTGGTCAGGCGGTCAATAATGATGAACGAACCGGTACCTTTGCTTTTTTTATAAGAATCAAATACAACCGGTGCATTGACCGAGACGGTACAGGAGGCGATTTCGTTGAGCTTGAGCTCGGTTGCATCATGGTGTTCCAGGGTGTTGACATCAATGCGGTGATGTATCATCGCGATCGAACCTGAAATGCTGCGCGTGGCCATTTTGAAAATGTATTGACGGCCCGGTGCCAAAGGTTTTTCTATCATCCAGACCAGGGTTGCTTTGAATTTATCGGCTACCGTCATGGCTTGAATTTCATTACCGATAATCATGTCGCCGCGGCTAATGTCAATTTCATCTTCCAGCGTAAAAGTCACGGCCATTTGGGCGAATGCTTGTTCCTGTTCGCCGTCATAAGTCACAATGGATTTGATTTTGCTGGATTTTCCGGAAGGCAGAGCCGTAATTTTGTCGCCTTTATTAAATACGCCAGCGGCAACCGTGCCGCAGAATCCGCGAAAATCGAGGTTGGGACGGTTTACATATTGCACCGGGAATCGGGCATCCTGAAAGTTATGGTCGGTGGCAATCTCAATGGAATTCAACAATTCCATTAACGGTTTTCCTGTGAACCAGGGCATGTGCTCACTGGGATTAACGACATTGTCACCGTTTAATGCCGAAATCGGGAGAAATCGAATATCGTGTAAGTGGAGGCTTTCAGTAAAGGTCAAGTAGTCTTGCTTGATTTGATTAAATACTTCTTCGCTGTAACCCATCAAGTCCATCTTGTTGATAGCCACAATAACGTGCTTGATTCCCAGTAATGAGGTAATGAAGCTGTGCCGTTTGGTTTGGGTCTGGACGCCGTAACGGGCATCAATCAAGATGATAGCTAAATCGCACGTCGAAGCGCCGGTAGCCATGTTGCGAGTGTATTGCTCATGTCCGGGGGTGTCGGCGATGATGAATTTTCGTGTCGATGTCGAAAAATAGCGGTAAGCAACGTCAATCGTAATCCCTTGCTCTCGCTCGGCCTGTAACCCGTCGACCAGTAATGCCAAATCGATTTGACCAGCGCCGGTAGTGCCTGATTTGACACTGTCAGCTTTTACTGCAGCGAGTTGATCCTCGTAAATCATTTTTGAGTCGTGCAAAAGGCGTCCTATGAGCGTACTTTTGCCGTCATCGACGTTGCCGCAGGTTAAAAATCGCAATAATTCTTTACGCTCATGCTGGGCAAGGTAAGCGTTAATATCGGTACTGATAAGGTCTGATTGGTGGGACATGAAACTATTCCTGAAATCTGGGTGCTAACTAATGATTAAACAGCGTATTCGAAAGGCTGGATGCAGGCTATTAAAAATAGCCTTCGCGCTTTTTCTGCTCCATAGAACCGGCCTGATCGTGGTCTATGAGACGGCCTTGACGCTCGGAACTGGTAGTCAGCAGCATTTCTTGGATGATTTCAGGTAAAGTTGTTGCGTGGGATTCTACTGCGCCCGTTAACGGATAACATCCCAGTGTTCTGAAACGAACCATTTTCATCTCAACCTTATCGTCCGGACCAATCGGCATGCGATTGTCGTCGACCATGATCAACATGCCATCCTTATTCACGACAGGGCGTTCTTTGGCGAAATAAAGCGGTACGATAGGAATGCTTTCCATATGGATATACTGCCATACGTCCAATTCTGTCCAGTTGGACAGAGGGAAAACCCGAATGCTCTCGCCCTTGTCAATGCGTCCGTTATAGATATTCCAGAGTTCGGGCCGCTGGTTTTTCGGGTCCCAGCGATGATTTTTGTCTCTGAATGAATAAACGCGTTCTTTGGCACGCGACTTTTCTTCATCTCGTCTGGCACCGCCAAATGCCGCATCAAATCCATATTTATCCAGCGCTTGTTTGAGTGCATCAGTTTTCATCACCTCCGTATGTTTTTTACTGCCGTGAGTAAAAGGCCCCATGCCTTGATTAACACCGTCTTGATTGATATAAACCAGCAGTTCCAGCCCCAGATCTTTTGTGAGCTTATCGCGAAATTCAATCATTTCGCGAAATTTCCAGGTGGTATCAATGTGCATCAGCGGGAAGGGCGGCTTGCCGGGATAAAAGGCTTTCATCGCTAAATGCAGCATGACTGCAGAATCTTTACCAATTGAATAGAGCATCACGGGTTTTTCAAATTCCGCAGCGACCTCTCGTATGATGTGAATACTTTCGGATTCCAGTTGTTTAAGGTGTGTCAGTTTATAGTCAGTCATTCAATAGTCCGTGAGCTTTAAATATCCAAGACGCTGATAAATTAGCGAGTCAGTTGTCAATTTCAGTTATTTTAAGTGGATTGGCCGATAAATGCCAATGCGGGATTCTGGGTTGAGTAAACTCGGGGAAGCGCGATGACTTGAATTTTTTATAGAGGGCATTTTTCGATGCATAAAAATTCACGCTACATTATAAAAAACAATCTATACGAAACTATTTGGCATTACAGGTGTATAACTAAAGCATGGTATTAAAAAACCATGTGGATCTTAAGAGATGTTCTAACAGGAAACGATGAACAAGGATAAGATATTCTGGATTGTCTTTGGCAATGGCGTAAGGTCACTGATTCGTAAAACGATAGCAAATCTAGTTTGTTGTCGATCCGATTGAATCTTCCGATGACGTTATAAACCGTTCTAGTCACTGAGCGAGAATAAATGTTTCTGTTTCTTAAGTTCTTATTTTTAATGTTTCAAAATAAGGAAAAAATAATGAATAACACCATAATGCCCCGCGTAATCATTGGTTTAACTGCTTTGTTGATGAGTTCAGCTGTATTAGCAGAAGCTAAAAGTTTTACTGTTAAACCTTACGAAGCACCTGCAAAGCCGGCAGTTGAAGCTGTCGCTCCAGAGACGGATGAAGCCCCTGCTGCATCTGAAGAAGCCCCTGCTGAATCTGATGAATCTGCAAAAGAAGCTGATTCAGAATAGCAAAGTGACTTGGGTTTTTTAACCTAAAGTCAACGGGTATCGCATATGAGTATGTGTGCCTGAAACCTGAGTACGTAGCCTTGATGAAGTGGAACGTAATCCGGGATATTTCTTAACCCGCATTACATTCCACTTCATACGGGCTATTACGTTACTTGTTAGGGTCGAGACTTATAAACTGCCTCCATATTTGCCCAAGCTCTTGGCCTGCGGAGTAAAGCAAAGAAGAGCATCAGAAAATATCAATAGCAAAGGTACAGATTCATTTTGCCATTTTATCTACAGCTTGATTTTCGAGAGTGCTTTGTGGCAGAACTTACTATTGATGCGCCGTAACTAAAACAAAATACCAAACCTAATTGGACTGCCGTCCAACGTCCAAAAAGCTCATTTTTTGATAACAGATTTTCCCGGTCAGGCCCCAATAAGAAATCCACGCCCGAATAGGTAGTTGAATATTTTTTAAACTCTGTGACCAACCCTTGATTCAATAAGTACCACCCTGCCGGAATGGCGACAACAGTTAATGCCATTATTAATCCTGCTTTGGTTACTCTTCTGAAATTAATCCTCGACAGTAAGACTGAATTAATTGAGATTAAATAAAGCAGAAGATAAAGATAGCCACCTCCACCTAATTGATATTCACCAGGACGAGCGATTAATTCATTGAGATTGTCTGTCGATGAGTAAGTGAATGCGATAGTTTTACACAGATATAACCATGGCAAAGAAATCAACAATAGATACACAAACATCAATGGAAAGCGCGTGAGCTGCTTATTGGCCTGGTCAGTCAGCAGATTAAACAGTGAAAGTGAGAATATCAAAGGACTATAAAGCGCCAGATAACGAACTATTCGCTCTATAAAACTGATCAAGAATGGATTATTTAACATTTCGAACAATTTAATTCCAAAATGTCCCCAAATCATTTTTTCATTGACTTGCCAAATCAAATTGGTTGATCCGGTGATGTCCGAAAGTGTTTCCTCTGTAATGCTGAATTGTAAAAGTATCAAACTGATAAGACCTGATAGCATCACGCTGGCAGGCAGAGTTAAAAATTGAAAATAGCCAAATTTGGCCATCCTGGCTGATATTACCCCACTCATACCAATCCAGAGCAATGCGCTTGAAAATAGAGCGATAGTTATCATGTTTCCATCATGAAGAAACATTTCTCTGATGTTATAGGGGATTTGCGGAAGACCTAAAACAAGCTTAATGGATACAGTAAGAACAACTACCCCGGTCAACCACCTTATCAATACATTCAGCAGTATCTGTCTATCTAAAACCATTGAACTCGGATATTCATAATGGCTGTCCGGCAGAGGTTCGGGATATTGTTTTAATGATTCGGTTTTATAGTGGGATAAGTTGGCTTCGAAGTGTTCTGCCGTATTTAGCAAATAAGCAATGAATAAGACCAACAAAACATCAGTGATTTCGGGGGTATGGCTGCTAATAAATATTTGCAGCAACTCTATGATGAAAACCCAGATACAAACCAACACGGCTGATGCTTTGATACTCGAACTGGTGGTTTTTATCAGCCAGATAATACTGCCAAAAAGAAAGGTTTTTTCGCATAAATTCTGGGCATTTACCAGCATGGATCCTTCAAGAAATCCGGAAAAGGGTAACCATAAAAAAGATTTGGGTTCAGATGTAAATTCAAATGGAGTTAATCCTTTAATCGTTAATAGCAAGAACAGAGATGATGCAAGAACGATTGTTAAGAGATTTTTAGCGATTAGTTGTTTGAAGGGGTAAAGCAATAAAATCGAAAACAAGGAACCAATAATAAAATTAATCGATAAATCACTGTTTAATATAATCAGCTTTGAACCCACAGTAAAAGCAACTAGTAATGCAAAGAATGTAAATTTATGGCTTTGGGTAAGCCAATAACCAACTGTCAACCAAGCAATCAGTGCAAAAAATATTTCATTTAAGGAAAGAGGTAACTCAAGTAAATGTTTAAGATTATCTTTTATAAAGTTAAACTGAAGTGTGGGTATAAAAGGTATTAATTGACTGGAAAGCCAGGCAACTGTAATCAAACCGGGTGGTGTATACCAGTAGCTGAGTCTTGAAGGGGCTAAATTTGTTTTTTTCCTTATTGCCCATCCCACGCCAATGCCGATAAATAATCCCAGCATATTCCAAATAACATCGCTGTAAGACAGGACCCTTTCGGGTAAATAGATCTGTACCAATTGAAGGGCAGCACTGAAAATGATTCCGTAAAAAGCTAAAGAAATCGCTTTTTTTAAAGGTAGACGATGAAACTCATGTCTTAAAATCCCCAAGGCTCCATAGGGAACAAATAAGACAATGTTTGCAATCAGATCTCCTAATCCGAAAATATTATCCTGCTGATAAAGTTGGCCTAACAGGGTATCCCGTTCAAAAGGAACATAATGAAAATTGAACGGATAGACCGATCCATAAAAGATAAGAAAAACTGTTAAATAGAATAGAACATGCATGTATTGATTAAGGATCAGTTATTTTGGAGTCATCGTCATTCTAGGTGAGATAGCAATCATCGTCATCTTTTTCCAATAGGTCTATTATAAGACCGTCGTATTATCGCTTTTGGTTTTAAGAAAAAAAATCTGACTCAAATAACTCAAATTAAATGCATGCTTTCGATCAATCAATCATTGACTTAGACTGGTGCTTAGCTAAAAGCTTTGCCGGCCTTTCAATTTTCAATATTTCTGGTACAACTGGTTCAAGTTAAAAAATTGAGCGAGTGATGAATCAGTGAGAAGTTAATCAGCAATGAATTGGATATTTGATTAGTGGAGTTTAGTTAATGAGTCCGTCTCAATTGTTGAAAACGAAATGTACAACATAATATTTTAAACCAACCAATAATCGCCTATGAATCTGACACAACATGAAATAAAGGGTTACTGTATTGTTCAAATCAATGAGGAACGTGTTGACGCGCATAATTCCGGAGAATTGAAGGAACGGATTTTGGACTTGATTGAACAAGGCAACTTGAACATTATCGTGCAATTGGACCAGGTCAAATTTGTCGACAGTTCCGGCTTAGGCGCATTACTGGCGGGATACAAGCAAGCTTCAGCCAAAGCAGGAAAACTCGCCTTAGCGAACATGCAGCAACAGGTGTTGTCCATGTTCGAGTTGACCCGCTTGAACCGGGTTTTTGAGATTTATAATGATGTTGACGAAGTTTTTGCAGCTGAATCCTAGGAGTTGCTATGGAAAATACAGATATTCAGGTTGATGTAATTATTCCGACACAAACCAAATATCTGGATTTGATCGGTAGCATAGGTGAGCGTATTGGCAAGGAAATAGATAACTATACCGGTGATAAGAAAGCCCTGGCTTACCAGCTCAATCTTGTTTTAACAGAAGCCACCACTAACGCGATCAAACATTCGGCGGGTGGTCGTCCTTTGATTAAAGGTGAGGATAAAGTCAGAATCACGATCAATATTCAGGACGATGTACTCGAAATCAAAGTATACGATCACGGTCAGGGCTTTGATCTTGAAAATGTCCCCATCCCTGATTTTGAAAACCCCAAAGAAGGCGGCATGGGCATTTACTTTATAAGAACGTTAATGGATTCGGTCAGTTATAAGCGATTGGATGAGGTCAATGTTCTGGAAATAAGAAAAAAGCTTAGATAAGGAGCGCGACTTTGAAAGTACGTCTAACTGCCGGTCAAACGAGTTTAAAATCCGCTCGTCAAAAACAAAAAATCCAGTCCATTTGTACGCTCCACAATCACCATGTCAATGCCATCAAGCGATGCGTATTAAACCGGATGACACAACTGTTGTTGACCGGAGACAATTTTCTTTTATCGCTGCCTTCTCCGGTATCAGCATCAATTATCGATCAATTAGCCGATTGTTTGAGCGATAAGTTGGGTCGATATCTCCTTAGAACGCTGAGTCTGCCGGGAGAATCTCAGGAAATTATTGCGATTGTCAGCGCCCATTCAGAACATATCGTGGAATCAATCACGGCTTTGCAAAGCAGCAGGAAATTACCCCTGAAACTGCTGCTTTACCGAGTGCTAAATGTAGAACGTGATGAACAGCAGATTCTGAGTGTCGATGTGAAATCCACATCCGGGCTTCACGAACTGATCATGCTGGTAAAAATAGAGACTACGAATACATCATTACGCACAACCATCACTCATAGGATCAAAGCTATTCTCGAATGGTCGGCGCAATGGGAAGAAAATCGTCCGGAGCTTCAGGATAAACTGGCAAATGTAATAGGACTTGACGAGTTCGCCGACTACCAGCCGCTATTAGCATGGTTTAAACAGGGTGCATTCAAATTGCTTGAAGCGATGGAATTGACGCCCGATTCAGATTTGGCACCCCTGTTTTCTCATTTTTGCCCGGTTGATAAAGATCCCGAGGAAGAACAGTTATTTCTCGAACACTTAAGGCATGTTTTGGCACGTTCAACGCCTTTTGTGATGGATTATCTGCCTGCCGGGTGCTCTTTCATGAGCCCATCATCTCTGGTGTATGTGGGGTTAAGGTCTGAGAATA
The DNA here is from genome assembly GCF_009828925.2 of Methylicorpusculum oleiharenae. Classification (NCBI taxonomy): domain Bacteria; kingdom Pseudomonadati; phylum Pseudomonadota; class Gammaproteobacteria; order Methylococcales; family Methylococcaceae; genus Methylicorpusculum; species Methylicorpusculum oleiharenae. Next base: position 4,281,396 of record NZ_WUTY02000001.1, on the reverse strand, counting down.
AAGCCGGTGGGTGGATAGAGCATGCGTTTTGGGGCGAACTGGATGCCAATGAGCTGAACAGTCTGACCTGCAAAGTTCCGTTTTTAGCCCAAAAATTTACTTTGGCCATGAAACAGGCGGGTATTGAGGAATACAGTTATGAATTTAACCAATTCAAGGATATTTTTAATGTTTTCCCTGTAATTGAAAGCTTTTTGCTCCAGCAGCCCCAGCTGTATTTATTGATCGAATCGTTAAAAACTTACATTTGCCGGTCTGAAAGCGTCAAGAGTCTGGTCCTCGCCAGCCCTAATGCGGATCGCATTTCGTTGCTCATCATTATTCCTAATCAGTTGTACCGTCAGGATATCGAACGGGAAGTTGAACGCAAGCTTTCAAGTTTCCTGAATTGCCGAATAAAAAAATCGTCCCATACTCAGGTTTGCGGGCGATTTATCGGCTTGCATATGATGCTGCAGCCGTCAGATCAGGTCGTCGATATTGACGTTGACCGCTTGGACAGAGAACTGAACAAGGTCATTCGGCCCTGGCAAGCATCATTCAGGCAGTTGGTAGAAAGGACTTTTGGAGCCAGAGAGGGGGCGGTATTATGGCAAAAATACCAGACCGTTTTTCCTTTGTCCTATCAGATGTTGATGCCGCCACGTTTTGCGGTCAAGGACATGATGTCGATTGAAACCTGTGTCAAAACAGGGGGGCAAGCCGTCAATTTGCTGAGTCCTTGTCATGCCCGGCGTGATTACCGGCTGCACTTTTACAGCCGTCAGGAACATTATCTGGACGAATATATTCCGGTGTTAAAGCATTTGGGGCTGAGAGTAAAAGATCAGGTTCAGTTTGTTTTTCACATTGAGGAGACCCCGGTCTTCATCAAAAGCTTTACGATTCTTGCCGCTAAAACCCAGATTGAAAGCTTCAGCAAGCTTAAGTTTCGTCTTTTGGAGGCAATTAATGCGATTTCACTGGGGAGAGCGGATAACGACTCTTTAAACAGTTTACTGGTTTTGACCGGTATGTCCTGGCAGCAAATCGATGTGCTGAGGGCTTATCGCAATTACTTTCTGCAGCTGGGCCATCCTACAACCATGGCCAGTTTCAATCATGCGCTGACGCATCATCCCCTGGTTACCAAAAATCTGTTTGCCTATTTTGACGCCCGTTTTAATCCGGAACTGGACGGTGACGATCCTCTTGCGCGCGAAGAGCAGACGCTGTTTCCCTTAAAACTGCAGTTACTCGAAAACATGGCAGCAGTGACTGATGCTAACGACGATAAGGTGCTGAGGACCTTGTTTAATCTGATTGACGCGACGGTGCGATGTAATTTTCATGTCCGTCAGCACAGTGATGACTTTTTTGTGGCGTTCAAAATTAACAGCCTGGGCATTATTGATTTACCTGCACCGAAACCGCAGAACGAAATTTATGTTCATGCTGCAACCATGGAAGGTATTCATTTGAGAGGCGGCAAGATTTCCAGAGGTGGTATTCGCTGGTCGGATCGGCCAGATGATTTCAGAACTGAAATTTTGGGGTTGATGCAAACTCAAATGAGCAAGAATGCATTGATTATTCCAAAAGGAGCCAAAGGCGGCTTTATCGTCAAATCAACAAGTAATGGCGAAGACTTTAAAGCGGCTGTCAAGCAGGCTTATGTCACTTTAATGGAGGGCTTGCTTGATCTGACCGACAATTACATCGGCGAAGAAGCCGTCACTTTGCCGGGTATCGTCCGTTACGATGATGTTGACCCTTATCTCGTCGTTGCGGCTGATAAAGGGACCGCGCAATTTTCTGATTTGGCTAATTCTGTTTCCTTACGTTACCGGTTCTGGCTGAGTGATGCTTTCGCAAGCGGAGGTTCCAGCGGTTACAACCATAAATCGCTGGGTATTACTGCCCGTGGCGCCTGGGAATGTGTCAAACGGCATTTCCGGGAAATCAATAAAGATATACAAAATGAACCCTTCTCGGTTGTCGGCGTAGGCAGCATGGATGGCGATGTTTTTGGAAACGGGATGTTGCAATCCAGACAGATACGTCTGTTGGCGGCCATCAGCGGCCAGCATATTTTTGTTGATCCGGATCCGGTCAATCTGGAACAGGCCTATGCCGAACGTCAACGGTTGTTCGAATTGCCGGGATCCAGCTGGAACGATTATAACCGTGACCTGATCTCTGACGGCGGAGGGGTTTTTTCACGACAAGCCAAAGATATTCCGATTTCACCGCAACTGCGTAAATGGTTGGGAATACGCTATAAAACACTGGACGGTGCGAGTTTAATCCGTTTTCTGCTTTCGGCGCCGGTCGAGTTATTGTGGCTGGGCGGGATTGGAACTTATGTCAAAGCGACCTCTGAAAAAAATGAGGATGCGGGCGATAGAAATAACGATGAGGTACGTATTGATGCCGCTCAATTGAAGGCTCATGTGGTTGGTGAAGGGGCGAATCTGGGCTTCACCCAAAAAGCGCGGATCGAATATGCCCTGGCCGGTGGCCGTATCAATACCGATGCCATCGATAATTCAGCCGGGGTGGATACGTCCGATCATGAGGTCAATTTAAAAATCCTGTTGACCGGACTGCAAAAGAAACAGGTGATTAAAGATTATCAACAGGAATTTGAAGCGCTGACTGATGAAGTCTGCAAGAGCGTGCTGGCTGACAATTACCGGCAAAGTTTGTGTTTGTCGCTGGAACGGCTTCGAATACATTTTCACAGTGCCGACGTATTTTTGAGTCTGGCCGCCCGATTGGAAGGTTCCGGGTACCTGGATCGGCTGGTCGAGGCATTTCCGTTGAATAAAGAGGTGATGGCCCGGACGGATCAGGCCATTACAAGACCGGAACTGGCCGTGTTAATGGCTGCCGGTAAAATGATGCTGACTCAGGAGATCATGGATGAATCGGCTTACATTGCCTTGCCTTTGTTCGATACATATTTGCAGTCTTATTTTCCTGATCCCATCGTTCGAAATTATGCAGATTATTTGTCCGGACATCCACTGGCACAAGCCATAAAAGCCACGGTTATCAGCAATAAAATCATCAATCAGGCAGGTATTAGCTTTTTAAATTGGCACAATGATCGATGCCCTCTGATCCAAAGTGTCACCGCCTATCTGACATTTGAACAGGTGCTTGAGACGGACAATCTGCGCGAGCAAATTTATCAACTGGATAACCGCGTTTCGGCTGAAGATCAATACAGTTTGCTGTTGAAATTGGAAAATGCACTGGCTCAATTGAGCCAGTGGTCACTGATCAATAATCAGAACGTGCTACCCGACAAGACGCTCATCGAATCCTATCAAATCAGTTTGCAGGCCTATTTACAAAAATTAAGTGAATCCGGTCAATGTGACACAGAAATAGCGCAATTTGTGCAGGGTGGCATACCTGAAAGTCTGGCTCAGCGGTGTGTAGCCATGTCGTATTTAAATGATTTTCCGTTGATTGTTTATCTGATGAATCAAACGAAAGGGGATTTTGAAACAGTCTATCGGGTTTTAAACGAGTCTATGACGTTGCTAGAAATCGATAAACTGATGCAACGACTGGATGCCATGATTTTACAGGATTATTGGGAGAGGAAAGCGGCCGGTGACTTGCGTGTGGAACTTAGGCAAATGCTGGTTCAATTGGCCCAAAAGTCATTGGAAAGCAGTCATACCAGCCCTGCCAAGTTATTGAATGATGTTGTTTATAAAAATAATTACAACCGTTATCAGCGGGTATTTAAGGAAGTGTGCCAAACCAGCAGTAACAGTTTGCTGCCGCTATTGAGTTTGAGTAAAGCGCTACGCAGCCTGGTGATGCCGGTTTTGTAAGCGTCATGGATTCAGCGCCTCGGAGAGTAGTTCGGGCCATTGATCCGTCCAGCAGCACGTATGGTCATAATTTTTAATGGATCTGAAACGGGCGGAAGGTTGCTGGTTAGCATAAGACCGGACTATTGCGGCCGGTACGTTTGTGTCTTTTTCTGCAGCAAAGTGAACCTGGCTGATTGTGGCCGGTAATCGGGGTTGCTGAGCTGGATTTAAAGATTCGCTCAATTGAGAATAACCGTGGTGCTTCGTCCAGGCGGCGGTATCCAGATTTGCCGATAAGGTGATGAGGGTCTTGACTGCCGGTATTTTTGAGGCCATCAGTGTCGCCAAAGCACCGCCGCCGCTAAACCCAATCAAAACCAATCGGTGGACTCGTTTGTCCTGTAACCAGTTGTGTAAAACTTCCACCAGACTATTGACCAAGGGTAGGGCATATCGATGCGATGTCCATAAGTGGGGGCTGCAATTCTGCGATTGATTCAGACCGTAATAGCAAGGCCTTCCCAGCAAAATGGATGGCGTATTGTCCAGCGCCATCAAATTAAGAATCAGCGGATTTCTGGCGGTGGGGTCGCTAGCGATTAGCCAGTTGTTTTCCCAGGGCGTTCCATCCCCATCCAGATAAACATGCAGTTCCGGGTAGTCGTTTGTCTGTTGAGCTGTTTTATTCTGGTAAATGCGATGAATGAAAACCTTGCTGCTTTGCAGTTCATCCCTTATGCCCAATTCTTTTGCCGATTCGGCAAAATACTCTGAAGGCGTGGCGCAACCGCTAAGTTGCGCTGCACAGGCTATCGTCAACGTGGTAGAAAATAGGCTGTGCAGGCCTACTAAAACTAAGCGTTGTTTAATCAAGATTTCGGTACAAAAAAGAACGGGCTGCCTTCGTGACCCGCATGCTTGAGCGGCGCGTATTGAGGGCTTTGGTCAAAACCGACCCGTGCAGCCGACACGCGGACTTGTTTGGAGACCGTTCTGAAAATATCGTAATCTTCGATGATTCCGGAATTACCCTGTAACGCGTCTATAAAGGCCCGTGCGAAAATAGAATGTTGCTGTGCGCCTTGGTCCAGAACCGGTGCGACGCCTCCCGATGTCAGTACCGTTCGCGCTTTTCGGGTGGTCATGAATTTGAGCCATTTTTCACGTTTGGCTTCCGGCATTTCTTTCGGCAAACGTGCGATAGCGGTACCTGTCATCGCGCCTGAATAACACGAATCAGCAACAACCAGAATATGCCGGGCTGAAATGATGTTGAGGTATTGCGTGATATCGTCGCTTGAAATCCAGTTGGCAGTATTGTCGACTTCCGCGTCGGTAGGGAGCCAATAAGCGGCCAGGCTTGTTTTGTCGCGTTCGCCATGTCCTGCATAATAAATCAACAGGTTGTCGTTTTCCTTCAATGAGTTACGTATCGTGTTCAACGCACTCATAATTTTATGCCGGTTGGCATTGATCAGTAAGGTGGTTTTGTAGCCGTATCGTTGACGAAGGATGGCATCAATCGATTTGGCGTCATTGACGGCCGTTTTGAGTGTGGGCATTTCGGCATAATCGTTATTGCCGATGATAAGCGCGTGATAATGTCCGAAATCGACTTTATAGGCATTGTCGGATCGGCTGGGCGTCGCGTCCGATTCAGAAGATGTTTCAGATGCACCTTCCGTTTGACTGACGACATTAAAACTAAGGCTGCTTTTTTTTCCGGATTGATCGATTGCGACAAGGTTGACTGCCGATGCCGTTTGTTCCGCGGTAACCTGGAGACGAAAATAACCCAAATCGTCGATTGTTCCCGGTTTATCATTGACTAAAAATGATTTAAGGCCGGCAGGCGCTTCAACTTTGCCGGTTATTTCTTTAGTTTTGGCAATCGATCTCAGTTGTAAACTGGGTATTCCCCGCGTTAAAACCATGGGTGGATCGAGGATTTCAATATTGGGAGCGGCCAAAGCCATCAATACGGGTTGTTTGTTTTCGAGTTGCGCTATTTTTTCCTGGTCCAGCGTGATTTGTTTTTTGAGTGCCGCTATGCTTTGACCCTGAGTTTGTAAGGCTTTTTTCTGAGCGCTTAAGTGTTCTCGCTGTTTGGGTTCAGCCGAAGATTGGGACGGGTTTTCGAGGCTGCTTTTTATGTCTTTTAAAATGGTTTGATACTCTTTTTCCTGAGCCTGGAGCAGCTTTTCTTTTTTGGCCAATTCCATGCGAGATTTTTCCAGCTTATTGTCAGTATCCCGATTCACTGAGGCGGTGGGAGCCGGCGGGGCTTTTGCAATCAGCGTTTTCTGTTGAACTTTAGCCGACTGAACGTGATGCTGGATGGATTTTTCTTTGGTTTTCAGGTTTTTTTCAATACTGGACAGTTGGCTGCTTTTTTCGTTGAACTCGGTCTGGGTGGACTTTAATTCCTGTTCAAGTTGTTTCAAACGGGATTCGTTTCGCGATGATTTGTTTATTTCCTCGTTTAAAGACTTCTTTTTCAATTCCAGATTATTTTTCAGCGATTCAAGCTCATCTTGCTGATCTTTGAGTTGTGACTGGGTTTCGGTCAGTTGTTTGCGCAACTGGTCGGCTTCGAATTGACGTCGTGCAGCGTCTTGGCGCAGGGCTTCCAGTTCCTCTTCATGCTGGGAGCTGACCTGAGAGGTGGCAACCGAAGCAAATTGCAAGTCTCCGGTGTCCAGACCGGAAGCTTTGCGATACCAATTGAGCGCTGTGGTCATGTTTTGTTCAACACCCAAGCCCTTCTCATAAAGATAGCCTAAGTTGATTTGAGCTCTGGAGTGACCTTTTTCAGCTGCTTTTCTATACCATTCTGCGGCCAGACGGGGATCGGATTGTGTGCCCAAGCCTTTTTCATAGATTTCTCCGACATTGATTTGCGCTTCGGGGTCACCTTGTTGTGCCAGAGGCAGCCATATTTTGAGGGCACTGGCAAGGTTGGCGCGGTCATAGGCAACATATTCACCGCCCCGAACTTCACATTCACCCGCCGTGGTTTTGATGGCTCTGCGAGCTGTCAGATAAGTCATTTGTGTGCCCAGTTTTCTAACTTGACCGGGTAACAAACAATCCACTATGAACAACTTGTCGGTTTCAGCAGGGCTATACCCTTCCATGGCTCGCATACCTTCCGGGCTGTTGGGATCGGTGGTCTGGCAACCCGGTGCGAATAACAGCAAACCCGACATGGCCAGCATGAGGCTTTGTTTTTTGGGGGATTTAAAACCAAATGCTGGGTTCAAAAAAATGGTGCCTGACATAGCTGGCCTCTTTACTTAAGTTAAGAGCTAAAGATTATAGTCGAGTGTTCTGAATAACCCTCTTTCCCGCTAAATTATTCAGCGTTTCTCAAGTTTTACCGTGTACCCGTCTAGCGAGATCTTCAACGCGGAAGATTGATCAAAAGGAATGGGTAAAACAGCCCGCCACTGAGCATTATCCAGGTCTCGAAACGCAGCAAATACAGCAAAGTATCGGGTATCCGGTTTTACGTCGAGTGTCAGCGATTTATCCGTTAACGGTTTAAGTTCCATTTCCTGGCGAAATTGGACCGCATTGCCCAGCAACGTTTGGTCATTATCGTATAGCGCAAAAAAATCGCTGGTATTGAATTTATCAATGGAAGCCAGTTGATAAATGCGTATGACTAATGGAGAAGCCCTGTTTTCAGCATCTGGATTCAAAGCCGAGCCTGCTTCAAGCTGAAGGCTGAGTTTTACGGGGGGTGGGGGTTCTGCTGGTTTGGGCGCTGCAACTTCCTCAGTGGACGCACAACCGAAAATAAAAGTTATTAAAAAAAGCGCGGTTATCAAGAAAAGAGGTTTGTATGTCATTGTTGAATAAAATTGATTCAGGACTAAAAATTGTATTTGTTCGAGTCTAGCGTTTAAGTATGAATCGGGTCAAATTTTAAGGCTTTGAAAAAACCGATAAAGCCATGCGCAAGCTTACCCAAGAGGCCTGGTGATTAATTTTATTATCAGATACTTATATTTATATTTTTCTGGCAAAAGGCGAGTAAGCACATATAATCAGTGCTTCTTAACCATCACGCATTCATTAAGAGACGATTGTTATGGCTTTATCGCTAACCTTACTCTCGTATAAAGGTCAACCTTTGTCTGAATCAGTCACTGTGTCAGTGGACGAAAGGGGAGGGTCCATAGGACGCTCGGAAGATAATGATTTAGTGCTCAGTGATCCTGAAAAATTTGTTTCCAGACATCATGCTCGTATTTCCTTTGAGCACGGTGGTTACTATCTGACGGATACCAGTCTCAGTGGCGTCTATTTCGATATGAACGCCGCACCCTTGCAAAATAATACTCAACAGTTGTTTAACGGAACGCATTTACGGGTTGGTGAATACGAAATCAGCGTGACTATTTCCGCTACAGCGGCCCCTAAAGAGGCTGATTCGCCATTCTTAAATGAATTTTTGGAAACACCGGCCCAGATTCCGGTTCATGAACCGGACTTGTTTTCGCCGATGCTTGATGATCCATTTGCCAACCGCTTGTTGGCCAATGACGATGAGGCTTATGTTGAGCATTCTGACCTGATTAATTCAGGTGACAACTTCAAAGAGGCTGAATTTCAGAGTCATTTGCCGGATTCTGCATCACCGCTGTTTGATAGTTTTGTAGCGCCCAACATCATGTCAACTCCCGCTGAACCGGATGAAATACCTGTTATTTCAAGCTTTGAAGATCTTTTTGGCGACTCATCCGCTAGTCCCTGGGCGTCTTCTCAACCGGTTGATGCCAGCAATCAACCCGTGGATACCTTGTTTGATTTTAAAGATCCTTTCGAGGAAGAGTCGCTTCAACTCGCAAAAGACGATGAGCCGCAACCCTCACCTGTTTTTGTTGAACCGGAGCCCGAGGTGCCCGGCAGTAGTCTATTGGATATTGTCGAAACGCCGGTATCTCAAGCCAAACCAGAACGTCTACAAACGTTCAAGCCGCCCGCTCAGGAAAAAACTCAGACCTCAACCGCGTTGTTCGATGCATTTTTGTCCGGTGCGCAACTGGATCAAAGCATAAAGAGCTCCGAACCGGCTGAAGACACGTTTAACCGAATCGGCCAGATGTTCAGAAAAATGGTCGATGGCACTGTCGCTGTATTAAGAAGCCGAGCAGAATTTAAAAGCCTGTTTCGGGTCAATATGACGGTCATCAGAGCCTCAAATAATAACCCATTGAAATTTGCAGTTACCACGGATGATGTACTCAAGCAATTGATTCAAAATAAGGAAGGTGGCTTTTTAGGATCAGTTGAAGCCATCGAACAGGGCTTCGAAGACATCATGAATCATCAATTGGCCATGCAGGCAGGCATCCAGGCCTCTTTGAATGAATTGTTAAAAAAATTTGATCCAAAGACGGTAGAAAAACAATTTGAGCAAGGCATCGTTTTACAAAAGAAAGCCAAGTGTTGGGACAAATACCAGGAGTCGTATGGTGTTGCCGCTGAAGAAGCCATAGAAAATTTTTTCGGTGACGCGTTCGTTGAAGCGTATGAAGCTCAGATGAGCACGCTGACTTCGGCGAGAAAAAAATAAAACGTATCTACTCACTCTCCCATTTTGTTGGGGTAGGTGCTTGATTTCAAAGGACGCATGAGTACTTCCCTGTAGCTCTCTGCAACATCCCTGTTGCAGAAGCCTTTTCAATCAAGCACCTACACCCGCTATTCAAAGCGAGTGGGTAGTTACAATAAAACTTTTGGTCTATGCTGAAGGCTGCAATTTGAAAATTCACCGCATCCACGATCCGGATGTGTTTGATGCACAGTGATGACAGTGACGAGGAGGTGTTAGTTAACATGGCGGAAAACAACAGGACTGTCTGGTCGGAGGGTATGTTTCTCCGCCCGCAACATTTTCAGCAGCATGATCGTTATATTGAAACGTTGATTCGTGAACGGTGTGGAGGTTTTAATCCTTATGACTGGGGATTTAAAAAAATCAGGATAGACCCGCGCCAACTGGCGATGGGTAAATTTTCATTAACCGAATGCAGCGGCGTTTTTCCTGATGGAACCCCGTTCAACTTGCCCGAAGACGATGATCTTCCTTTACCGGTTGATATTTCCGTCGACACTCAAAATACGATTATTTATCTGTCGTTGCCGACCCGCCAGCCTGGAAACGTTGAAGTGGATACCGATCAGGTCCGTAACAAACTGGCGCGCTATCATGCGGTTGAATATGACGTCAGAGACCATAACACCGGCAATAATACCACTTCGCCTGTTTCAGTCGGCAAGCTACATACTTCGTTGATGCTTGAAACACAGGAGCGTGCCGGTCATCTCTGTTTGGGGGTTGCCCGCATCATCGAGTCGAGGATTGATAAAAATGTCATCCTTGATGAACAATTCATACCTCCTTCGGTTGATTGTAATGCGATACCAATATTAAAAAGCTTCATCAAGGAATTATTCGGTTTACTGCATACCCGAGGCGAAGCATTGGGCGGCAGAGCAACCGAGGCAGGAAGAGGTGGCGTGGCCGAAATTGCTGATTTTATGCTTTTGCAAATGGTGAATCGCGTCGAACCCTTGTTTGAACATCTACAAAACATACCCGCCTTTCATCCGGAAAGTTTTTACCGTCTTGCTGTCCAACTTGCCGGCGAATTGTCTACATTTTGCAAGCCGAACAAGCGGCCGGTAAGTTTTCCGCCTTATCAGCACGATGATTTACAGCTCACTTTTTCCCGGGTCATGAGCGAATTGCGCGATCTGTTGAGTTCGGTTTTGGAACAAAATGCAATACCTATTCCGCTGACCCCACCCAAATACGGTATTCGCGGCGCCAAAGTGCCCGATCCTCATTTATTGAAAGACGCTATTTTTGTGCTGGCGGTCAATGCTCAAATCACAAAAGAGCAATTGCGCAGCGGGTTTCCGACGCAAGTCAAAATCGGGCCGGTTGAGCAAATTCAGCAATTGGTACGCTCTGCGCTGCCGGGTATTACCATCCATCCTTTGCCCGTTGCGCCAAGACAAATTCCTTATCATGCCGGATTTGCTTATTTCGAGCTGAATAAACAGGGCGAACTCTGGAAGCAGATGTATCAGTCCGGCGGTTTTGCCATTCATATTGCCGGAGATTTTCCGGGCCTTGAACTAGAGTTTTGGGCAATCAAAAACGGGTAATGACAGTGAATCAAGACGATCCCTTCGGAAATTACATCGACGATGACAAAACCATACTCAGACCTAACCCGGGCGGCCGAAAACCGAAACCGCAAGATCCGGTCAGCCCGAAATCGTCTGATGTTAGACCCTCCCAGCCTGTTACGCTTCCTGAAGGGCTACACGAACAGTTAGGCCATTCGGACACCAATCCACTCACCCAATGTGCGTTGTCGTTGCTGTCTCTGGTTGCACAATTACGCAATACTTCGTCACATCCGGATATAGCCGGGCTTAGATCCAGTATTATCAATGAAGTGAAGCGCTTTGAAACCACCTCTCTACAGCGCGGAGTTCCAGCCGATCAAGTCCAGGCGGCTCGCTACTGTTTGTGTACGTTACTGGATGAGACTGTGCTCAATACACCGTGGGGTAATAACAGTCTTTGGAGTACGCAAAGTTTGTTAATCACGTTTCATAAAGAAGCGTGGGGCGGTGAGAAGTTTTTTCAAATATTAAAAAACATCATGCAACAACCCGGCACGCATTTGCATTTGCTGGAGTTGCTGTATTTCTGCCTGTGCCTTGGCTTTGAAGGGAAGTACCGGATACAGGAACACGGAATGACCCGTCTTGAAGAAGTCAGGGAAAATCTTTACCAGATCATTCAAAGACAACGCGGCGATTACGAACAGGAATTGTCGATCAGCTGGCAGGGCATAAAAGACAAACGCAATGTATTAAGCCGTTTGGTCCCGTTATGGGTGATTGGTTCAGTGGTGGGTGTGACGCTGATGCTGGTTTTTCTGGGATTTCTTTACCTGATCAATGCCGCTTCAAGTCCCTTGCTGGCAAAACTTTATAACATCAAAGACAGTTTATCCTTCCAGGCCAGCGTTGCAGCCCCGGTCATTACCCCGGCGCCCGAGCTGCAAGCGGCAGCTGAACCCGCTTTTTCATTGTACGACGATATCAACACGTTTTTAGCGCCTGAAATAGCGCGAGGTGAAATTGCCCTGGATAGAAAAAACGGCAAAATCATATTACGGATTACGGGCAAGGGATTTTTCAGTTCGGGAAGCGATAACATCACCGACCGCTATTTTCCATTGCTGGACAAAATCGGTAAGGCGCTCAGTAAAGTCACCGATAACATCCTGATCGTCGGACATACCGACAGCGACCCGATTTTTTCGGCAAGATTTCCATCGAACTGGGATTTATCGCAAGCGCGAGCTCAATCGGTTGCCAAGGTATTAAGCGGCAATGTAAGCGTTAACGCGACGATTACATCAGAAGGCCGGGCGGAAACCCAGCCTTTGGTTCCGAATGACAGCGCCGAACACAAAGCCATGAACCGGCGTGTTGATATTATTTTTTGAGGATATAAGGGATAAGTGTGAAAAAAATCATCGATTTCTTCAAGAAACAGTGGGTTATTCAATTATTAGGCATCATTGCAATTGCGCTTTTACTGTGGTTTTTTGGACCGCTTATTGCGATAGCGGGTCATACGCCGCTGGAGTCGGAAGTGTCCAGGCTCATCGCGCTGTTAATTGTGTTTGTGGTTTGGGGACTGAATAATTTAAGGATTCAGATTAAAGCCAACCGTGCCAATAACAAAATGGTCAATGACCTGGCCGGATCAGGATCAGCGGCGGATGCGGTTACCGATCAAACCGAGACAGAATCAAAGGAAGAAATCGGCGTTATCAGCCAAAATTTTGATGAGGCGCTTAACACCTTAAAACAGATTAAAACCAAAACAGGCCAGGGCCGCCAGTATTTATATGAGTTGCCCTGGTACATTATCATCGGCCCCCCGGGTTCAGGTAAAACGACCGCTTTGATTAATTCGGGGCTTGAATTCCCTCTAGCCGATAAATTCGGTAAAAATGCAATTCGAGGCGTAGGCGGCACGCGCAACTGTGATTGGTGGTTTACCGATCAGGCCGTCATGCTGGATACCGCCGGACGCTATACGACCCAAGACAGCCATGAAGCGGTCGATAAGGCCGCTTGGCTGGGTTTTTTAAATCTGCTCAAAAAACACCGGCCCCGCCGCCCTGTCAACGGTGTTCTGATTACCATGAGTTTGTCGGATTTGATCAAGCAAACCGAAGAAGAACGTCTGCAGCATGCACAAGCAATCCGGCAGAGAATACAGGAATTGCATGAACACTTCGGTATCCGTTTTCCGATTTACATGCTGTTTACCAAATGCGATTTGGTTGCAGGATTCAATGATTTTTTTGCTGACTTGGGCAAGGAAGAAAGAGCTCAAGTGTGGGGCGTTACTTTTCCGGAGGAAGATCAGAATAATCCGTCCGACGTCATTTCCAGGGTGGGTGATGATTTCGATGCCTTGTTGAAGCGCCTGAATGAACGGCTGCCGAAAAGACTTCAGCAAGAACGGGATCTGCAAAGACGGCATCTTATCTTCGGTTTTCCGCAACGCATGGCTTTGTTAAAAGGCAATCTGCTTGAATTTCTGAAAGAATGTTATGGTGCCAACCGTTACCAGCAAGCGCCGTTTCTCCGGGGTATCTATTTAACCAGCGGCACGCAGGAAGGCACGCCTATTGATCGGTTGATGGGCATATTGGCGAGTACTTTCAAGCTCGATCGTTTTTCTGTGCCAATGTTTAGCGGGAAAGGTAAAAGTTATTTTATTAACCGCCTGCTGAAAGAAGTCATATTTGAAGAGGCGCTGATTGCCGGCTTAAATCAACGGGTCGAGCGCTATCAGGCTCTATTGCGGCAAGCCGCCTATGGTTCGGCGTTAGCGCTGACACTGGTAATGGTCGCTTTATGGACGACCAGCTATACCCGCAACCAATCGGCGCTTTCCGATCTGGACGATAAAATTCAACAATTTGAGAAGACCGCCGCCAGTTATCCGATTCAAACCGATTTTTCTGCCTTATTGCAGCGGATGAATGCGATGCAGCAGGTTGCTCAGGTTTACCCGGAAGATACCCCCTGGTCCATGCGCTTCGGTCTTTATCAGGGCAGCAAACTGCAACCGGTTATCAACGAAACCTACGACCAAGTGTTGCTCAAGCAATTTTTACCCTTGATAAAAGAGAGACTTGAACAGCGGATTACCGGCGAGGAAGCCAAAAGTCCGGATATATTGTACGAGCTATTGAAAATTTATTTGATGCTGGGTGAACCGGAGAGACTGGATTCCAGATTGGTGCGGCCCTGGATTGCTGTTGATTGGGAAAAAAATTATTCCGATGAAGTTCAGGTCAAGCTGCTGGAACATCTGGATAATCTGCTGAAACTGAAAATCGAACCTCAGCCGCTTGACCCGCGCCTGGTGGCCTCAACCCGACAAATTCTAAATAGGGTGCCGGTTGCTCAACAAGTCTATTTACGCATCAAAAGCGAAGCGTTGCAGGATAAGAGCCGCGATTATAAGGTGCTTGATGCCTTGGGTCCTAATGCGACGCGGGTGTTTAGGCTGGCTAATGGCCGCCTGGAAGAACAGGTTATCCCTTACTTGTTTACGCATGACGGTTTCTATCAGGTTTTTTTAAAACAAAACCAGCAGCTTGCCAAGGAAACCGTCGATCAGAACTGGATCTTGGGTGATGCTGCCAAAGTCAGCGCGCCGGATCCCGATCGTCTTCAGCAGGATGTCCAGGGGTATTATGATAAAGACTTTATTCAATATTGGGATGATTTTCTGCAGAATATAAAGATCAACAATATCAGTTCTATCCAGCAATCAATAGAAGTGCTTGAATTTGCTTCTGCACCCGATTCCCCCATTCGTCTGCTGCTGCTGGCGCTGGATAACGAAACGTCGCTGACTCGTAAACCACCCAGTCCTTTAGCTGCATTGACTGCAGTCAAAGAGGGTGCGGAACAGGCTGTAGATGCACGGACGCAAAAACTCTTGAAGACTGTTAAATCGGAAGATGCTGGAAATCTTCCCTCAGATCCCCCTGGAACTGCAGTTGAAAAATATTTTCAACCTTTGACATCGTTAGTCAGAAACGTTGGCGGAGCAGGCGCCCCGTTGGATCAGACCATCAATTTACTCGTACAGTTGTATGGCTTTATGATCGATTTGGGAAGTACCTCCGATAGCGGCGGGGCGGCTATCAAAATTGCCGCGCAACGCAGCGAAGGGGGCGGAAGCGGTGATGTGATGACGCGCATGAAGATGGAGTCAGCCCGGTTGCCTGAGCCGCTAAAAAGCATGACTCAAACCTTATCCAGCGGCAATCTGAACATTATCATGGGTTCCAGTAAGGCTCAGCTCAATAAGCTTTGGCAGAGCGAAGTGTTGCCGCTTTATAAATCGGGATTGGAAGGTCGTTATCCCTTCTCCAAACGCAGCAGCCGGGATACTGCATTGCAAGACTTTAGCCGTTTTTTTGCACCGAATGGGATTTTGGACCAGTTTTTCAATACTCATCTCAAGGCTTTTGTTGACACTAGTGGCAGAACCTGGAAGTTGATTGCTCAAAATAATCAATCTATCGGTATAGCGCCCGGTGTCCTGATTCAGTTTCAATATGCCAATAAGATTCGCGAGGTTTTCTTTCAAGGCGGAAGCCAGATGCCTTTGGTCAAGTTTAATCTGAAACCGGTTTCGTTAGATGCCAACGCATCCAGATTCTGGTTGAACCTGGAAGGTCAGCAATCGGAATACCGGCATGGGCCTACCCGAAGCACTCAGTTACAGTGGCCCGGAACCGACGGAAGCGGGTCCGTGCGATTCGGTTTCGATACCTTGGACGGCAAACAAGTCAGCCGGGCAGAGGAGGGGCCTTGGGCCTGGTTTAGAGTGCTCGATAAAGCCGGAATACAAATTACCGCCCAGGATAAATTTTTACTGACATTTGATATCGATGGACTGCAAGCCGGTTATGAATTAAGCGCAACCAGTGTCGATAATCCTTTTGCACTGAGAGAATTGCAAAACTTTCAATTTCCGTTAAGTCTGTGACGGCCTTTATGCATTCGGAACCCGGGTTTTACGGAAAATTACCCATGTTGGGTGATTTTATTTCGCGCCGTTTACCGCGTGATTTTTTGAACCCTTGGGACAATTGGCTACAAAGCTCAATTTCTGCCAGCCGGGAAGAGTTGGGTAATAACTGGTTAAACAACTATATCAGCTCCCCCATTTGGCGATTCG
Source organism: Methylicorpusculum oleiharenae (assembly GCF_009828925.2). NCBI lineage: Bacteria > Pseudomonadati > Pseudomonadota > Gammaproteobacteria > Methylococcales > Methylococcaceae > Methylicorpusculum > Methylicorpusculum oleiharenae. Next base: position 4,265,259 of record NZ_WUTY02000001.1, on the reverse strand, counting down.
TATTAAGCCCGGGTGTTTGCGGTCAATCTGCCTGGGCCGGAATTTTGATGCCCAGCGTCGATAAAGTCGGACGTTATTTTCCGCTCACGGTCGCAGCCCGGATAGTGAAGGAGGGTTATCTGCCTAACTTGTTCTGTTCATCATCCAATTGGTTTGAACATCTGGAAGCTGCAGCACTTAGCGGTCTGGAGGACAGCCTGGATACAGAGGAGTTCGATCGTCTGGTTCAAAACCTTCCTACCGTTCCGGAATTCAAAGCCATTCAAGCTGGCGCAACTCAAGAGACTCAGGATCATTCCGGAAAAAATGCGTTTTATGTGACGCTGGACCGCCCTGACCAGATGCCTGAAGCCTTTGCCGGTCTGAGTGAAGTGCTATTGGATCAGTCCATGCGGGGCTTTAGTTTATGGAGTACTTCAGGTTCTGACGAGCAGCCTGCTGCCTTACTGGTTTGCGAGGGTATGCCTCCTCTTTCTGCGTTTTCAGGTTTGTTGACCGGGGACGTTGGGGAACGCGGATGGAATATCCAAAAAATGCGTGTGCATTCGAATCAGGATCAATGCCTGCAATTGCCAGGCAATGAACGTTTACAAACGGGGTCATCCCTCAACGTCTCCGAATCAGAACAGGATACGGTGCCGGGGTTTATCCACAACAACGAGTCGCCGGTCATCCTCTGTTCGGGCTGGGCGTCCTGGTCGATAACCGATATCGGTAAGCGTCGAAAGTTTAATGAAGATGCCATTCTTGACCGGCCGGACGCACGATTATGGGTGGTTGCTGACGGTATGGGCGGTCATACAGCTGGCGATGTGGCCAGTCAAATGATCGTAGATACGTTACAAAAAATCCCACCCGAAGCCTCTTTGGACGCTTATGTTGAAAGTGTTCGCAGCAGCCTGTTAAATGTAAATGTCGCGTTACGAGACTATGCGGTTAGTCATTATAAAGATCGGATTGTCGGCAGTACCGTTCTGGTTTTAATTGGCGATCTAAATCGCTGTGCCTTTTTATGGGCGGGTGATAGCCGACTGTACCGGTTAAGAAATAACAAACTGGTGCAACTGACACGAGATCATTGTTACAACGACGATAACTTATCGCCGGGTTCGGTTTCATTATCAGGATGGGGCGTCAAACAGTCTAATGTTATTACTCGAGCCGTAGGTGCAGACGATGAGTTGGATCTTGACTGTGAAACAACGGATGTCTTTCCCGGCGATACGTTTTTATTAAGCAGTGACGGATTGGATAAAGAACTTAGCAGGGAAGAGATTGAGTCTATACTCGTCACTTACAGCAGAAAGGACAGTGTGAAAGCATTAATGGACCTTACCTTGGAACGGGGTGCACGCGATAACGTCAGCTTGATTTTAGTTAATTTTAATCACTGAATCTTGAAATAACAGGCAGCCGTAGTTTTTTACATTACAGCAATAATTTTAAAAGGAGTCACTTCATTGAGTATCGATATTGAAAAATATTTGCAGGATGTGGATCCGGATGATGTTTGTGGTGACGATCTTGAATATGATCCGGACTTTATAGCGCTGGAAAAGGATATTAAAGGTAAACCCGAACAGCAAATCGGCGATACCTTGGTAGAAGCTGAGCCACCTAATTGGCGAGAGATTAAAAAAAGTTCAGAAGCCTTGCTTGAGCGTACAAGAGATTTGCGGGTTCTGATTTACTATCTTCGTTCGCTGATCGCTGTCGAGGGTGTTTCGGGATTTCATGCCGGACTTAAGCTGATCGAAGCCTTAGTCCAGCAGCGATGGGATAGTCTCTATCCGCGACTGGATCCCGACGATGACAACGATCCGACCGAGCGCGTCAATATCCTGATGTCATTATGCGATCAGGAAACTATTTTGAGGCCATTACAGAGTGTGCCTTTAGTTGAGTCCAAAGCCATTGGGCGGTTCACACTTAGAGATGTACTGATTGCAACTGAAAAACTGACTGTTTCAAAAATTGAAAACGCCGTTAGTTTGTCAACCATTGAGGCGGCTGTTCAAGACGCCGATAGCGAAGTGCTTCAACAAAAAAAAGCTTCGATTACACAGAGTCTTGACAGCCTGAACAGCCTGGAAAAATTTGTCACTCAATCAGTGGGGATCAGTAATGCTCCAAATTTTGACGAGTTGAGACATCTGTTAAAAGATATCAACGGTGTTATGTCAAATTGGCTGGACACACTGGGTGTTAATGATTCGGTTGATTCTGATACTCCGGAAGAAAGTGAGAGTGATTCCGGCGATAAACCGAAACAACAGGCCGCGCAAAAATCCATTTCAGGCGCCATCAATAATAATCAGGATGTCATCAACACCCTCAAATTGATTTGCGACTATTACAAAAAAAACGAACCGTCCAGTCCGGTGCCGATCTTTTTGGAACGAGCGTTGCGGCTGGTGGGGAAAAGTTTTATGGATGCGCTCAAGGATATTGCGCCTGACGGGATGAGTCAGGCTAATTTAATCAGAGGCGTAAGCGACGAAGAAGAGGATGAATAAAAGATTTGAGGTGAGAGCCAGCCCGCTTTGAGTTGAGGGCGTAGGTGCTTGATTTCAAAGGACGCGTGAATACGACCCTGTAACTCTCTGCAACATCCCTGTTGCAGAAGCCTTTTCAATCAAGCACCTAATTCTACTTTGTCAGATTAGAAGAAAGACCGTCATACCCGCTGGGAAGCGGGTATCCAGTGCCATGTATGGCGAGCTTCGAACCATCCATGGAGCCTGGATTCGCTGCGCGGTCTGACGGCTCCGGCAATCCATGCCGGAATGACGACCTTCGGTCATGTGAAACCTGAAATCTTACAAAGTAGAACTAAACCCAACATAATTGGAGGGGTGAGCAGAGATGATTTGAGTTAGCAACCACTGTGTATATTTTTTAATTGGGGAGATAGTCAATGGCTGAAAGTAGTCAAAAATTTATTGCACGTAACCGTGCGCCCAGAGTTCAGATTGAATACGATGTTGAACTTTATGGTGCAGAGAAAAAAGTTCAGTTGCCTTTTGTGATGGGAGTTCTGGCTGATCTTTCCGGAAAACCGGCTGATCCGCTGGCTCCGGTCGCAGATCGAAAAATGCTTGAAATCGACGTCGACAACTTTGATGACAGACTGAAAGCAATGAAACCAAGAGTGGCTTTTACTGTGCCGAATACCTTGACCGGGGAAGGCAATCTGAATGTAGATATTACATTCGACAGCATGGACGATTTTTCACCTGCAGCCGTTGCAAGAAAAGTGGATGGGCTCAACAAATTGCTGGAAGCGAGAACACAACTGGCGAATCTGGTGACTTACATGGACGGAAAGGGTGGGGCAGAAGAATTAATTGCCAAAGTCATTAACGATCCGGCACTTTTGCAATCGCTCACCGCAGCACCCAAACCGACTGATAAAACTGTCGAAGGGGGAGAATAAGCCATGGCAGAAACAGAAAAAGTTACAGAAGCGCAGGTCACTGAACAAGTCGGCGAAGTCAGCGATTTTTCATCGTTATTGAATAAGGAATTTAAACCCAAGTCGGACAGAGCCAAGCAAGAAGTTGAAAATGCGGTTCAAACGCTGGCTGAATTCGTTTTAAAAGATACGTCGCTGGTGTCGGATGATGCCATTCAATCGATCCAATCCATTATTGCTCAAATTGACAAGAAGCTCACCGATCAAGTCAATTTGATACTTCATCACGCCGATTATCAGAAGTTGGAAGGCACTTGGCGTGGGCTTCATTACATGGTGAACAACACCGAAACGGATGAAATGCTAAAAATCCGGGTTATGAATATTTCCAAGAATGAGTTGGGCAAGACGCTTAAAAAATTCAAGGGAACGTCTTGGGATCAAAGTCCTTTGTTTAAAAAGCTTTATGAAGAGGAGTTTGGTCAATTTGGCGGCGAACCGTTCGGTTGTTTGATGGGCGATTATTATTTTGACCATTCGCCGCAAGACGTGGACATGTTAGGGCAAATCGCGCAAATCTCGGCGGCATCCCATGCACCTTTCATAACCGGCGTGGCACCTTCAACGTTACAAATGGATTCTTGGGGCGAGCTTGCCAATCCAAGGGATTTAACCAAAATCTTTTCTACTCCGGATTATGCCGCCTGGCGTTCATTGCGTGACTCTGATGATTCGAAATATCTGGGTTTGGCAATGCCGCGTTTTCTGTCCCGTTTACCCTATGGCGCCAAAACCGATCCTGTTGAAGACTTTGATTTCGAAGAAGATACCGAAGCTGCCAACAGCAATAACTACACCTGGTCAAATGCCGCTTATGCCATGGCGACCAACATCAATCGCTCATTTAAACTCTACGGCTGGTGTTCAAGAATTCGCGGTATAGAATCCGGCGGTGCTGTAGAAGGGTTACCCGTGCATACGTTTCCGACGGATGACGGTGGCGTCGATATGAAGTGCCCAACCGAAATTGCAATCAGTGACCGCCGCGAAGCCGAGTTGGCTAAATCCGGATTTATGCCGTTGATACACAAAAAGAATTCCGATTTTGCCGCCTTTATCGGGGCGCAATCGCTGCATAAACCGGCTGAATACGATGATCCCGATGCAACGGCCAATGCCAACCTGGCGGCGAGACTGCCTTATTTGTTCGCCACATGCCGTTTTGCTCATTACCTTAAATGTATCGTGCGAGACAAAATCGGTTCATTCAAAGAACGTGACGATATGGAAAGATGGCTGAATAGCTGGATCAGTAACTATGTGTTAACAAATCCAGGATTAGCGACGGAAGAAGATAAAGCCGTTCGTCCTCTGTCCGCCGCCGAAGTAGTGGTTGAAGAAGTTGAGGGTAATCCCGGCTACTATGCTTCAAAGTTTTATTTAAGGCCGCATTATCAGCTGGAAGGCTTAACCGTTTCTTTGCGATTAACCTCCAAACTACCTTCACAAAAAGGAGGCTAAATTTTTGATTAACTGTTTTTTTATAAAAGGCATAATCAGGGAATGTCTTTTGGTTAGGGCAGCCTGAATGTAAAAGGATAAAGACAACATTTAGGTGAAATGGGTAAATACCTACCAGGGTTTATCCGAAACAATGATTTTCAGACGTATTATTTTGAGGAGATAAAAAAGATGATTCTATTAAAATTTGAACCGGAACTAAAAGGTGATTCAAAAACGGCCAAGCATGAAGGCTGGATAACCCTGGATTCATTACAATGGGGCGTAGGGAGGGCAATTAGTACTAGCGGCGCCGGTATTGATAGAGATACCAGCAATCCTTCTTTTTCTGAGATTACTGTCACCAAAAGCATGGACATAGCTTCCGCCCAATTAATGCAGGAAGCGGCATGCGGTAAATCGCTCACCAAAGCGACGTTTCATTTTATTCAGACGGGTGGCAAAGATGCTGAAGGCCAGGAGTACCTCGAAATTATTCTGGAAAATCCCATCATAAGCAGCTACAGCTTGAGCAGTGGAGGCGACAGACCGAGTGAATCGTTCAGCATTAACTATATTGGTATAACAATGCAGTATAACCAATTCGAAAAAGGCGGTACCCCTAAAAAAGGTGAAGCAAAAGGTTGGGATTTAAGTGTTAACAAGGTAAAAAATAAAATCTGATGGTGTCCGGTTTTTCCTGAGTTAGCAGGTTAAAGGATACTTTAATTCTTATTAATGGGCGGTTTAGGCCGCCCACTTTTTATAGTGATATGGATTTAAACAAGCCGGGGATAGCGTCATGTTGAACAGTGAACAAGCCTTAAAAGACGGCAATCTTGACCAAGCGTTGGCTGATATTCAACAATCTGTGAGAAAAGATCCAGCTAACGTCAAGTATAGAATTTACCTCTTTCAGCTTTTGTCGATTCTGGGTCAATGGGAACGTGCCTTAACCCAGCTCAATGTGCTGGCTGACATGGATGCGGCAACGTTGGCGATGGTGCAAACGTATCGTGAAGCATTACGGTGCGAAGTGTTGCGTAAAGACGTTTTCGCAGGCTTGAAAACGCCACTGATTTTTGGTGAACCTCAACAGTGGATGGCCCTGTTACTTCAAGCACTAAAATTGACGGCACAACAAAAATTCCAGGAAGCAAAAAATTTGCGCGAGCACGCTTTTGACAGTGCGCCTGCAACAGCCGGTTCTATTAACGGCGAAAGCTTTGACTGGTTGGCCGATGCCGATGTTCGTATAGGTCCCATGCTGGAAACCATTATTAATGGACAGTATTATTGGGTGCCTTTTCAGCATATCAAAGCCCTTCAAATAGAAGCACCCGAAGATCTGCGAGACCTGGTCTGGTCGCCCGTACAACTAATTTGGCAAAATGGTGGTGAAACGGTTGGATTAATACCGACACGTTATGTCAATTCAGAAATGCACCCGGACGCCGCTATAAAACTGGCCAGAAAGACTGAATGGCAAGAGCCTGATGAAGGTTTTTTTACCGGACAGGGACAGCGGTTACTGAGCACCAACAACAACGACTATGCCTTGATGGATGTCCGTGAAATCAGCTTTTCCGACACTGATAATTGAGTCATGGCCGAGTTAACCCAAAAAGAACGTCTGCAACCGTCGTTACTTGACAGGTTGACTGATGATGAGCCGAATTCTCAGGTTGAATCCAGAGATAAGCGGGTTTTGTCGATGAATAAATTGAGACAGTCGGTACTGAGGGACGTTTCCTGGTTATTAAATGCGGATTCATTCGAGTCGGTTACTGATTTAACCGATTATCCCGAAGTGGCTCAGTCGGTTATCAATTTCGGCATAAAACATTTGGCCGGCACTTCCGTGGTAGGCGCCAATCTGTCTGATATAGAAAGAAAACTCAAACAAGCGATCACCGTCTTTGAGCCGCGTATTTTGCCTCATAGTTTAACGGTCAGGGTTTTCGCGTCGGACATGATGAATCAGCAAGCCATCAGTTTTGATATTGAGGCCAATTTATGGGCGCAACCACTGCCGATTCATCTTTATTTACGGACAGAAATTAATATGCTGACCGGTGATGTGAATTTACGCGATATGGGTAGCTGAGCCATGGACCCAAGATTGTTGAAATATTACAACACAGAATTACACCATTTACGTGAAATGGGCGGGGAGTTTGCAACTGAATTTCCCAAAATTGCAGCACGATTAGGCATGGACAGCTTTGAATGTGCAGATCCTTATGTTGAAAGATTACTGGAAGGTTTTGCATTTTTGGCCGCCCGGGTTCAACTGAAGCTTGACGCCGAGTTTCCCCGATTTACCCAGCATTTGCTGGAAATGATTTACCCCAATTATCTTGAACCTACGCCATCAATGACCGTCGTTCAATTCCAGCCGGATTTGGCGGAAGGCTCATTGAATGAAGGTTTCACTATTGAAAGAGGCACCGCTTTACGCAGTCAGACGGGAAAAGGAGAACAGACCCCTTGTGAATACCGGACCGCGCATGAAGTCAGACTATGGCCCTTGCAAATTACGCAGGCTGAATATTTACCTAATCTTGGCGCCGTTTCAAATCTGGGTGTTCCAAGCTTAAAAGGCGTTAAAGCTGCGATTCGGATTCGTCTGAAAACGTCGGCAGGCTTAAAGTTCAATGAGCTTGCCTTAGATTCCCTGCCGGTTTTTTTAAGAGGTCATGGTGAGTTGCCCATGCAACTGTATGAGCAATTAATCGGCGACTCATTAGCCGTTTGCATGCAATCGACTGAAAAACCTTATACATGGCAGCATCTGGTAAAGGAAAATGCCATCAGCAGGCTTGGATTTTCCGATGATGAGGCCTTACTAAACTATTCTCCCCGATCTTTTCAGGGGTACCGTTTACTACAGGAATACTTTGCCTTTCCGGAACGGTTTATGTTTACCGGGTTTAACGGATTAGCTGAAGCCGTAAAACAATGTGATGCTCAGGAAATGGACTTGATTGTCCTGCTTAAACGCAGTCATGCAAAACTGATCAGTGCCGTTGATAGTTCGCAATTTGCCTTGTTTTGCACCCCCGCAATTAACTTGTTTCCCAAACACGCCGACCCTATCCATATCGATCAGAAGTTATCCGAGTTTCATGTCATTCCTGATCGATCCAGACCTATGGATTTTGAGGTGTGCCAGATTAAGGAAGTTATCGGAACCGGGGAGGGTGATGCTACAGAAAAACTGGAATTTCAGCCTTTTTATCAATACAGCGATGAGCGTAATCATGACAGCATGCCTGCCTATTATTCTTTGTATCGCCAGCAACGTGTGGCTTCGTCAAAACAAAAACGCCAGGGCCCGAGATCCAGCTATATAGGCAATGAAATTTTTATTGCTTTGGTCGATGGGCAAGCGACACCTTACAGTAAAGACCTGAAGCAATTATCGATAAAGACCCTGTGTAGCAACCGTGATTTGCCCTTGCAAATGCCTTTGGGTGGTGGAAAAACAGATTTCACCATGCAAAAAGGTGCGCCGGTAAACAGTATCCGTTGCCTTTCAGGACCCACTAAACCTCGGGCATCCAATGCTTATAGCAATGCCAACTGGAGTTTGATCAATCATTTGTCATTGAATTATTTAAGCCTGATCGATAGGAACGCCAAAGAAGGCGCGACCGCATTGAGGAGTTTATTAAGGCTATACAGTGAATATAACGTTGCGGCCATTACCAATCAGATTGAGGGATTGTCATCGATTCAGGCGACTACCATCGTTAGGCGTATTAACACAGCCGGGCCCATTGTTTTTGGCCGTGGTCTGGAAATAACCCTTAATTTTGATGAATCTGCTTTTGAAGGCAGTGGCGTATTCTTGATGGGGGCTGTGCTGGAAAACTTTCTGGCACGGTATGTTTCCATCAACTCTTTTACTGAAACCGTGGTTCAAACTGCGGATCGTGGAGAAATAATCAGATGGCCGGCGAGAATGGGTCGAAGAAAAATGATTTAGCAGAAGGTTTGCTCAAGGAGCCCTACAAGTATGGTTTTTTTCATGCTCTTCGGCTGATTGAATGTAGTCATGACGATAAGCCTTTAATTGGACAAGCCAATCGGCCGATAGACGAAGCTGTAAGATTAGGTCAAGAAGTATCCATGGCATTTGAGTCGTCGACACTGAGTCAATTTATTCCGGCGCACGATGGCAAACCGGCCCGATTGAGCCAGCGTTTTTTGGGTTTGTTTGGTCCCAATGGGGCCATGCCTTTGCACCTGACTGAATACGTACGAAGCAGGGAGCATAACTTTCACGATCATACGCTGGCCCGGTTTTCTGACATTTTTCATCACCGGATGATCAGTTTGTTTTATCGGGCAAAAGCCAATACCGAACCGGCTTTCAGTTTCGATCGGCCAAAACAGGATCGCTTTGCCGGCTATTTGGGGGCATTATCCGGTATCGGTGATGAGGCCCTTCAAAACCGCGACGCCATGCCGGATTTGGCCAAGTTTCATTACATTGGCTTGTTATCCAACCAGGCTAAAAATGCGGATGGGCTCATATCCATCCTGGCCGATTATTTTAAACTGCCGGTAAAACTGGATGAGTTTATCGGCGAATGGTTGACGATTGAAGAAGAAGATTTAACACGACTGGGGGAGTCACCCAAAACCGGTAGTTTGGGGCTGTCGGTGGTGCTGGGTTCACTCGTCTGGAGTTGTCAGCATAAATTCAGGATCTTATTCGGACCCTTGATGCTGAATGAATACCTCAGTTTGTTGCCTGCAGGTAAACGGCTGGAAATTTTGATTGCGATTGTCCGCAATTACACCGGTTTTGACTTTAATTGGGATGTCAATCTGATATTAAGAAAAGATCAAGTACCTATGACGCGTCTTGATGGAAATTCGAGCCTCGGCTGGACAAGCTGGTTGGGACCGCGTCAATCTGAAGCCGATGCAGATGATTTGCGGTTGAACCCGTTGCAAATTTAAGCAAATTATAATGAAGCTGGAGTGAATTATGAGTGAAATAAGCCGTGTCGCATTATTCGGTAAACTGAACGCCGTGTGTTACAAATCCATAGAAGGAGCGACCGTATTCTGTAAAATGCGCGGCAATCCCTATGTCGAACTCGCTCACTGGTTACACCAGATACTCCAGTTGCAAGACTCGGACCTTCATAAAATCATTCGTCAATTTAATATTGACCCATCAAAACTTGCCAGAGACTTTACCGAGTCGCTGGACCGGCTCCCAAGAGGGGCGACGTCTATTTCCGATTTGTCGACGCATGTTGAAGAGGCCGTGGAACGGGGATGGGTCTATGGCACTTTGATGTTCGGCGAATCGCAGGTCCGTTCCGGTCATCTGATCGTCGGAATTCTGAAAACCAAAGGTTTGACGCATGCCCTGCAAGCTATTTCCAAAGAGTTCGATAAAATTAAGCCCGATCTTTTAACCGAGCGATTTGCCGAAATCGTCAGCGGTTCACCGGAAGAAGGTTTACGCAGCAGTGACGGTTTTCAGGTTGGCGGCGGCGCGGTTCCCGGAGAAGCCAGCGGTGCGATGTCGCCTGCTCAAATGGGGAAACAGGAAGCGCTTAAACAATTCACCGTCGATTTAACGGAACAGGCGCGACAGGGCAAAATGGACCCTATCGTGGGTCGAGATGAAGAAATAAGGCAGGTGATCGATATTTTAATGCGCCGCCGTCAAAACAATCCCATTCTGACCGGTGAGGCCGGTGTAGGTAAAACGGCCGTTGTCGAAGGTTTTGCACAGAAAATTGTTGCAGGAGATGTTCCGCCCTCTTTGCAGGACGTCACCCTGCGGACGCTGGATGTCGGATTGCTGCAGGCCGGAGCCAGTATGAAAGGTGAGTTTGAAAACCGCCTGCGTCAGGTGATTGAAGAAGTTCAATCGTCCGAAAAGCCCATCATTTTGTTTATTGATGAGGCCCATACGCTGGTCGGAGCGGGCGGTGCGGCCGGAACCGGCGATGCAGCCAATCTGTTGAAACCGGCTTTAGCCCGCGGTACGCTGAGAACGGTTGCGGCAACAACGTGGGCCGAATACAAAAAACACATCGAAAAAGACCCGGCCTTGACCCGGCGTTTCCAGGTTGTGCAAGTGCATGAGCCCAGCGAGGAAAAAGCCATTCTGATGATGCGCGGAGTTGCTTCGGTAATGGAAAAACACCATAAAGTGCAAGTGTTGGATGAAGCTTTGGAAGCCTCGGTCAGATTATCGCATCGGTATATTCCTGCCCGGCAATTGCCTGATAAATCCGTCAGTTTGCTCGATACGGCTTCCGCTCGAGTCGCTATCAGTCAACATGCCGTTCCTGCAGAAGTGGATGACTGCCGCAAACGAATCAATGCACTGAATACCGAGCTGGAAATTATTGCTCGTGAAAAAGCCGTAGGCATTGATATTAAAGACCGTGAAACCTTGGCCTCAGAACACCTGGCTAGCGAAACTGAGCGATTGACGGTTTTGGAGCAACGCTGGAGCACCGAGCGTGATTTAGTCAAAAATATTCTTGATATCCGCTCACAACTGCGGGCATTAACAGGCAAAGTAGAAGGCACAGAAAGCGAACTAGAAAAAGCCGCCGATGACGCAGCAGGTACAACCGCCGACCCTGTTTCCCGTGAACAATTGCTGGCAGAACTCAAAGCCTTGCAAGCCAAATTACACGAGCTTCAAGGTGAATCGCCGCTTATTTTGCCCAGTGTCGATGCGCAGGCTGTGGCTTCTGTCGTCGGCGATTGGACGGGCATACCCGTTGGGCGTATGGTCAAGAATGAAATTGAAACCATCATTCATTTAGCCGACAACATCGAGCAACGCATTATCGGCCAACGTCACGCGCTGGAGATGATCGCCAAACGGATACAAACCTCACGTGCCGGTTTGGATAATCCGAATAAACCGATCGGTGTTTTCATGTTGGCTGGCACATCGGGCGTAGGTAAAACCGAAACGGCCCTGGCTCTTGCGGAAACGCTGTACGGCGGCGAGCAAAATGTCATCACCATCAATATGAGCGAATACCAGGAAGCGCATACCGTATCCACCTTAAAAGGCGCGCCTCCCGGATACGTAGGTTACGGCGAAGGCGGGGTCCTCACCGAAGCGGTCAGACGCAGACCCTATTCCGTAGTATTATTGGACGAAGTTGAAAAAGCGCACCCTGATGTGCATGAAATCTTCTTCCAGGTTTTTGATAAAGGCTGGATGGAAGACGGAGAAGGGCGGGTCATTGATTTCAAGAACACGCTGATTCTGTTGACCACCAATGCAGGCACCGAATTGATCAGTAATCTTTGCAAAGACCCTGATTTAATGCCCGAACCCGAAGGCATTGCTAAAGCTTTGCGCGAACCCTTGTTAAAAGTATTCCCGCCCGCTTTGTTAGGCCGATTAGTGGTTATTCCTTATTATCCGCTCAGCGACGAAATGATTGCCGCCATAACCCGTTTGCAATTGGCTCGCATCAAAAAACGTATTGCAGAAAGTCATAAAGTTCCGTTTACCTATGAAGAAGAAGTTATCAAGCTAATTGCCAGTCGCTGCACGGAACTGGAAAGCGGTGGACGGATGATTGACTCTATTTTAACCAATACCCTGTTACCCAGCATCAGCGCCGAGTTTTTAACCCGGATGATGGAAGGTAAGTCGATTGACCGGGTACATGTCGGAGTGGCGGATGGCGAGTTTGTCTATGAGTTTTGAATGAGCACAATAATTTGAATTTATACAGGTAGTCCATAAGGCACCCGTTAAGAAATTAAAATAACCAGATTTCGTTGATTTTCAAATCGTACAAAAACAGAAAAGGGGCATTAAAAATGCTAGAAGTGAAATTTTATCCAGGCGAAGGGCTAGAAGTGAACGACTTATTTCAAGCCTACATGACAGCAAAGAAATATATTTATCAGTCACCTCGTGGCAAAGAGATTTTTGACGCATTAGAAGACAATTTGAATCAAAAAACGGTATTACATGTAGATCCAACCACGGATTCCACTTTCCAGCATCAGGTTGCCTCAATCAAATTTGATGCTTATTGGAATCCAATCAAACTTTTCAAACTAAAGCCAAAGGGGATTCAGTCTCCCGCTCTAGGTTTGATTCATGAACTTGGCCATGCTTTGCAATGCCAAACAAAGTTAGCTTGGTATGAGGAGCGATCCACGGGTGAACGTTATCTCGAAATTGAAGAGGACAATGTCGCTACCAATGAAACCCCTATAGCAATTCATAAAAATGAACCAGTGCGCATCCAGTATAGGGACTTTATTGGCGCAAACTGGTTTACCGGAAGAGCCTTTACAGGTATGTCGTTACAGCAGAAGGTAATTTATTCTCAGAAATAAACTAATAGTGCCAGGAGTTTTTAGTTTGCAGACGGGCAGTTGTGTAACCCTCTTTTTGTTGCCAAACATAAATGGCTAATTAGGATTGTTTTTATAGGATTAAGAATATGAAAAATATTTTCGTTGTAGGTCATGGCTTCATATGGGAACCAGAACAAAACTTTATGGTATTCCCTAAGTGTGCCGTCACTTTTTATTGTAAAGATGAAAAAATGTTTGATTCACAATGGGAAGATGTTGTCATAGATAAAGTTAAAAAAGGAGAAATACTAAGCTCTAGTGATATCTCTCGTGCTAAGGATGATTGGGAAGTATCGACATTTACTTCATCAGATATTTGCAAAAATTATATGCTTACCCGTCCAGGATCCATTGCGTTGACTGTCCCCTTTAAAGATACAAAAGCAATAGTAACGGATTTATCCGGCAAAGTTACTAGTATCGCGGCTGTCGAGAATGGAGATACCTTGTGTATTAAAAATGGGGGTGGTAATGATACATCGAGTCTTCCCTATACCAGCTTACTTTCCTTAATGCACCGTATCTCTCGCGATAATCTTGATATACATATACATTGGCTTGCCTGTCGATCACCTATGAGTGAATTGGGTGCAGTAATTAGTCAAGCAAAAAGTTATCCAGCTCTGCGTAAAAGATAGTATTTTCCGAATTAAATGAAATTGAATCTGGCGTATCAATAATTTTCAGTTTTCTATTTTTCTCATGCAGGCTAATTGTTCTGTTGATAGCTTATTAAGATACCTTTCTGCCAAGAGGCAAACTAGGCTAGGCAGGCTAGGAACTTGTCCGAGAATGGAAAGCCTGAAAAATCTGGCACAATATGCAGTATATTTTCTCAATTATGGGAACTATAAATTGTGTTAGAAACTTTGAAATTCGTATTCTCGGATACTCAATCTATGCGATTCTTTGAATAAAGAGGTAATTTTATGGTTGCCAATTTAAATAATGCAATCAACCAAAATTCATACATAAGACCTGTGGTTCTGCACTGGCCGCCTTCGATGCGCTTGGTTAATGATCAGTTTTTTGAATTTTGTCAGGCAAACAAAGAATTACGTATAGAACGCAATGCTCACGGAGATTGTGAAATTATGGCTCCGACAGGCGGTGTAACGGGTTGGCGAAATTCCGGGTTGACTGCTCAACTCTATAATTGGGCAGAATCAGAGGGCAGCGGCGTTGTGTTTGACTCATCCTGTGGGTTTGTTTTGCCTAATGGAGCGATTCGCTCGCCCGATGTGTCTTGGGTTAAAAAGTCACGCCTGGCAACTTTAACGCCCGAGCAAAAACAAGGTTTTTTGCCGCTGTGTCCCGATTTTGTGATTGAGTTGCGCTCACCTAGCGATAACTTAAAAACCTTGCAGGATAAAATGCAGGAATTTATGGAAAACGGTGCAAGTTTGGGCTGGTTAATCGACACGGAAGCAAGACAGGTTTTAGTTTTTAAGCCTCAAAAAAGAATATTCAGGTTGGAAAAGCCGGAGTTTCTGTCTGCGGATGAAGTGTTGAAGGGTTTAGAGCTGGCTATGAAAAAAATATGGGATTTTGAGTTTTAGGAACGACTTCTTGATGGCTGACAATGAGAGAATCGTATTGAAGAGATTGATCTTGAAAAAGTTTTGGAGAAATTGAAGGTATATGGCTGTTAGAAAAACGGGTGTTTTACTTCTGGTAGGAAGAGTTATTGATGCACCTGTTTAAACTTTCGTTTATGTTTATAAAGTTGAAAGTAATCTCATGTCCATTCCTAAACTTGGTTAAGTCGAAGAAAAAAAGTCCATTTGTGCCTAGTCACTATTAGACGTTATTTTATCTGGAATTATTTCAATTATGAGCCAAAACAACCGAACCGTTACCGCAACCACTCCGTTGGGAAAAGACCAGCTCATCTTTTATGGAATGACCGGTACTGAAAAAATAGGACGGATATTTGAGTTTGAAGTTGACTTGATTCGCGAGATAAAACTGGGCAGTGTCAAAGCTGATCAGCTGCTCGGTAAGGGGTTGACCGTTAAACTTGAGCTGAAAAATGGTGATCGTTATTTTAACGGCGAGATCGTCCAGTTCAAACACACCGGTTTTCGCGGTGACTATATCTGCTACCGCGCAACTTTAAAGCCGTGGTTATGGTATCTGAGCTTAAATGCCAACAGCCGTATTTTTCAGGATAAATCCGTAGTTGATGTTATCAAGGCTGTTTTGGCTGAATATTCCTTTGCCGATGTTGAATATAAAATTGAAGGCTCTTACGAACCTTTGGATTATTGTGTGCAGTACCGCGAAAGTGATTTTGATTTTATCAGCCGCCTGATGGAGCATGACGGGATTTTTTATTATTTCAAACATCAAAATAACAAGCATACATTGGTCATTACCGACTCAAACAGTGACTGGCAATCGATTTCAGGCTATCAGACTATTCCTTTTTTTCCGCCCGGCAACATCGGCAACAGAGAGCAGGATCATATCCATGAATGGCTCAGTGAAAGTCAGGTGACTGCCGGTAAATATGAGCTCAATGATTTTGACTTCGAGACGCCCAGCACGGATTTAACCAGTAAAAAACATAATCTCAAGGGTTTTTCCAATAACAGTCAGGAAGTCTATGACTTTCCAGGTAAATACACCAAGGCATCCGTGGGTACCAAGCTTACGGAAAAGCGTCTGGAAGAAACGCAAATGGCTTATTCGTTAAAACAAGGCCAGGGGAATGCGGCAGGTGTGATACCCGGAATGAAATTTAAGCTGACCGATTATTACTTTGCTGAAGAAAATAAAGAACATGTCATTGCTTCGGCGTCCTATACCATCATGGGTGATGCTTTGGCTTCCGGTATGGGTGGAGGCGGCGAAATATTTCAGTGTCAATTCACCGCAATAGATGCAAGTCAGGTCTATCGGTCTCAAAGAATAACACCTAAACCGGTTATTGCCGGTTCTCAGACGGCGATTGTTGCAGGCAAGTCCGGTGAAGAAATCTGGACCGATAAGTACGGTCGGGTCAAAGTTCAGTTTCACTGGGACAGGGACGGGCAGTCAGATGAAACCAGTTCCTGCTGGGTGCGGGTTTCTCAGCCTATGGCCGGTAAAAAATGGGGCTGGATTTCACTGCCCAGGATGGGGCAGGAAGTCGTTGTCAGTTTTCTTGAAGGCGATCCGGATCAGCCTCTGATAACCGGCCGCGTCTATAACGGCGACCAACTGCCCCCTTACGAGTTACCGGCTAACCAAACGCAAAGCGGTATTAAGACGCGCAGTTCCAAAAATGGGTCTGCTGAAAATTTTAATGAGTTGCGTTTTGAGGACAAAAAAGACTCGGAAGAAATTTATATCCACGCCGAAAAAGACTTCAATTGCGTGATAGAAAACAACGAGACCCGTAAAATCGGTCTCGATAAAAAAGACAAAGGTGATCAAACGATTGAAATTCAAAATCACCGAACGGTAACCTTGAATGAAGGCACTGATACGCTGACGGTCAAAATGGGCGATCGCAAAGCCCAAATTGATCAAGGTGATGATTCTACTCAGGTAAAAGCCGGAGATCATTCCGTCAAGGTAGACGTGGGCAAAAGTACAATAGAAGCCATGACCTCGATTGAGTTAAAAGTCGGTGGTAACAGCATTAAGATCGAGCAATCCGGTATTACGATAAAAGGCATGATGGTAACTGTTCAAGGCGATACCAAACTGGATGCCAAAAGCCCGATGACCACCGTTAACGGCGACGGCATGCTGACGCTGAAAGGCGGCATCATTATGATCAACTGAGCTCTCGCTGTGTTTTCATTTCGAAGTTTTCATCCAGAAGGATGATCGCAACGCTGGTCGGCAAACCAAACGGGTCCAGTGTGAACGCAATCATGCTGAGGCCGATAACGCTAGGCGCACTGGACGATGCGATTCCTGCCACACCAGAAGGCCTCATCTTCAGGTGAATTGAAACACCTGTCTAAAGAATTTAGAACAAGCTGATGGTTTCCGATGCGTCTTTGCGCAAATAGGAGTAATTGACGATGATTTTCCAGCTGTATTCGCCATCGAACTTGACGGAATTCCAGGCCGCTATCTTGTAAAACTCAGTATCACCGTCTACAAAACTGTAGTAGCCGATACTGTCATCCTCTACTAACGTCAGTCGGGCGAATGCCAGCAACGAAGGCGAGCTCCAAATGCCTTGATCGATAAAAAGATTAGTGCCGACTAATTTAGAATTCGCATCATACAAAATCAGGCCATCGCTGCGCATGATCCAGATATCTCTGGGGCGATCAACCGATTTTAGAACGGTCGGGAAAAAATCAGGAAATACCTTTTCCGGATACATGACGGCTTCAATATAGTTGACGATATTGCCGTTTTCAAAGATGGGGGTGCGAAAAACCAGTGACAGGCGATCATTTTCGACATTGACGATGGGGGCCAGGCTGTTTTCACCGGAGGCAGAAAAGAGGGTGAAGACTTCTGACGCTTTTCGCAGAGCGAACGAGTCGAACCGGGGGTAACGATTATGCAGCTCCTTCATGACCACCTGCTCTGAAGTACTGTCAGCGCTAATTTTAGCGGCGGCCTGTTTCATATCTGAAATCAAGCCGGCTGTTTTTGAGGCGATGGCGACAGCAATCGTTTTCGCTTGCTGTTGTGATAGTTCGCCGTAAGCGGTGACCAGGCTTAACGCTTGTTCGGCCTCTGTTTTGGCATTGTGCATTTGTTTCGCATAATGGACAGAAAAGCCTGCGCCGGCGGAGATGGTTAAAAAGAGCAGGACAGTCATGACGACCGTAAATTTATTCTGCGCCAGAAAACGGCTTAATAATTCCTGTTTTGAGTAAGCATAAATATTGACCATCCGGCCCTCGCGAAACGCTTTTAACTGTCCTGCCAACTCGCCAGCATTGGCAAAGCGTAACGCAGGCTCTTTATGCGTCGCCTTTTCACAAATTGCGATTAATTCGGGTGGAGCGGATGAATTAAACAGTTTTGGGGACGGTGTTCGGCTGTCACTTTTAATTGCCTGTTCAATGTCATCCAATGACCCCCGGTAGGGTAAAGTGCCGGTAATGATTCTGAATAAAATGATGCCCAGACTGTAAACATCGCTGGCTTTTCCGGACACGCCGTTGAATTGCTCGGGAGCTATATAGGCGGGGGTTCCCAAAACTTCTGTTGATGCAGTATCGCTTAGCGTATGCCGTTGATGGGTTAACGCTTCCCGGTAAAAGTAAGTATTGTCGTCATCATCAAGCACTTGGGCTAAGCCCCAATCCACTACGATTGTTTCACCAAAACTACCGCTGATGATATTGCCTGGCTTTAAGTCACGGTGAATAACGCCTTTAGCATGCGCATAGGCCAGCGTGTTGCAAACGTCGATCAGCACGCCCAACAATTTCAACCGTTGACTGAAGGTGTCCTCCGTGTCGGACTGGGGCGTTTTTCTGAGCTGTTGTTCCAGCGTCTGGCCTTTGACATAGCGCATTGCATAATAAGGCCTGCCATCTTCTTTACGGCCCAGTTCGTAGACAGGAACAATGCCTGGATGCTCCAGTTTGCCGGTTATCTTGGCTTCATGGACAAATGAGTTTTCAATTTCGGCATCGGCGGGATTCTCGGTTGTGTGGAATTCTTCTAAAAGCTCTTTGACGGCGACGCGTCTGCCGATAGTTTCATCGTAAGCCAGATAAACCCGGCCGACGCCACCTTCACCGATGACGTCGAGAATCGCTAAATGGTCAGAGAAGGCATGATTTGCTTTATTCGACTTTGATTTCTTGACGGTTGATGGCTTTTTACTGAATCGAGTTACGTCATTATCGAAAATTTCTGCTGCTGAATTGGGACGGTCGACACTCATTATGGCCTCAACAAATCGGATGTGGAGCCTACATTATAGTATTGACTCCTTATTTAGATTGACGGCCGCAAAGGTAATATTTAACAATCACTGACGATAGTGAAGCTGATTTCATCACGCCGGAAAATGAAAGGACCCGGTTTAAGGTGTAATTGCTGGACAGACAGGATGCCGTAAATACCCGGCTATTCAGCGGAACTACAAAACCCAGCGTGATGCACTGATTAGCCGGGAGAGCCTAACCCAACTTACATTGAATAATTACAAAAGGTTACAAATCAAGTAAACCTTGCTCTCAGGAAATACAATCCGATCAGATTTTTGAGCTAGAATTTCACTCTTATAAACCTTGCGGGTGCTTTTGCTTTAATAGGCAATTCAGTCCGGAAAACCAAGGATAACGAATAATAAAATAATAATTCCGGGGGGAATATGAAGAAAAAATTGAGCAAAAGGGCGGGTAATCCCTGTTTAAGTTATATGGGGTTGATCGTAATGAGCGGAGGCTTGTCGTTTTCTTCGACGTCATCTGCGCAGTCTATAGAATTGGATCCAACACTATTCAATGAAACACAGATAAATTTGTACAATGCCGTTTCATCCGCCTGCCTTAATGAAATTAGTTCCAGCTCCAGCTTGTGCAGCAGATATTTTGAGATATTTGAACGCGAAATTGATATCAATTCAGCAGAGGGACTCGCTGTCTTTCAAGCCATTTCTCCCGAACAAATCATCCAGCAAGGCACTCAGGCTACGCGTGTGACCGCCGGTCAGGTCGGCCTGGTGGATACTACTATCAAAACCCGTATTTCAAATTTACATGCCGGACTGAATGGCGGCAACACGCAATTGGCGGGTTTGCAGTTTTATCAAAATGGCAAGCCAGCGGGCGGCGCAGCAGGCGATGATTTCGGCTTGGGCGGTAAGTTGGGTGTTTGGTTGAACATGAATATCCAGGTTGGCGATGTTGATACGACTTTTGATCAAGTGGGATTTAATTTCGACAATTACGGGTTTACCGGCGGTGCCGATTACAAGCTGACGGATGATCTGGTGGTGGGTGCTGCGTTCAGTTATTTGAGTTCCAATTCCGAGTTCGGCAGAAATCAGGGGGATACGACGACCGATACCTACACTGGATCGATCTATGGAACCTACTATTTTTGGGATAATTTTCACCTGGATGCCATCGCTTCTTACGGCGGTAGCGACTACGAAACAACCCGAAGAATTTCATATGCGACGGTCAATACCCAAGCCAATGCCACTCCCGGCGGTAATCAGCAGTCTTACAGCTTAGGCATCGGTTATGATTTTGCTTTTGGCGCATTGACTGCAACACCCTATTTCAGAGGTAATTATCTCGGCGTTGCGGTGGATTCTTACCGTGAAACCGGCGGTCAAGGCTGGGGTATGGCATTCAGTGATCAGACCATAGATTCATGGACATCGACTTTAGGCGCTGAATCCTCCTACGCTTTTAGTTTGCCATTTGGTGTCGTATTGGCTCAAGTCAGAGCCGAATGGCATCATCAATATAAGGACGGAAGCCGTAATATCGGTGCCAGTTTTATAGATGACCCAAGCGGACAGAGCTTTAATGTAGTGACCCAAAGCGGAGACCGAAATTACGCTACGCTAGGCACCGGGCTTTCAGGTCAGTTTGCCGACGGACTCTCTGGATTTGTTTCTTATGACGTGATGCTCGGTTATCAGGATATCAGTAGCCACAGCATCAATTTAGGCGCGAGGATGGAATTTTAAGGGTCATTTTTCGGGTAGGATCTGCCCGTAGGAGCGGGCCATGCCCGCGATAGGATGTGGTTCAATCGCGGACATGGCCCGCTCCTACAAAATACGCTTAACTTAACGGCATTGGGTTTGGCTTTGTTGGTCAAGCAGGGTAGATTGGATGAGGCAATAGCTTTAAACTAATTATCACGAATCACAACGAAAAGTGAAAGTGTCCGGTTTAGGGAACACTTTCCTGGTAACAGATGGTCTTCAGTCGAGAATTATAAATGTCCGAAAAGAACCTGGTTAAAATCAAGCATCCAACGGCAGTTTCAGTCTGTTCAGGTCTTGAATTGGAAGGCGAGGCATTGCAATTATTAACAGACGCCACCACTCCGGCTGACTATTTGTCACAGCTGATTGAAAAAGAGCTTTATCCTGATGCGGTCCGATTTTTGGCCGGCGCGCTACCGAAACGCGAAGCGACCTGGTGGGCCTGCTTGTCGGCCCGCAAAGGCCTGAATGAAAACTCACCGGCTACCGATACCCAGGCTGTTCAATTGGCAGAGGCCTGGGTTTATAAGCCGACTGATGAAAACCGGACAAAAGCTTTAGCGGCTGCCGAAGCAACGCGGCTTAAAACTGCTGCAGGTTGGGCGGCTATGGCGGCTTTCTGGAGCGGCGGAAATATATCGCCGGTTGAAGGAACGGTTGTGCCACCTGCCGATGAGTTAAGCGGTAAGGCGGTTGTCGGTGCAGTGATGCTGGCGGCGGTTCAAAATGGGCCAGAGCATGTTAAAGGCAATTATCAGTGCTTTTTGAAGCAAGGCCTCGATATAGCGGCAGGCGGTGACGGACGTTCCGTCCAATAATAATGCTGCAATTGTTTAATAGACATACCTGCTCACCCCCTCCAATTTTATTGGGTGTAGTGGTTGATTGAAAATCTTCTGCAATAGGGATGTTTTCACGCGTCCTTTGAAATTAAGCACCTACACCCTCAATTCAAAGACGGCGTGTAATTTGCGTTAGACATTAACTCAACCGGAGGAATGATGGGACAACCCGCTGCCAGACTGACCGATATGCATGTATGCCCTATGACTACCGGGCCCGTTCCTCATGTCGGCGGACCTATTATTGCTCCGGGTGCGCCGAATGTCCTCATCGGAGGGCTCCCTGCGGCCCGGGTCAGCGATATGGCGGTTTGTGTAGGGCCGCCTGATTCAATTATCAAAGGATCGGCAACCGTTATGATAGGAGGTATGCCGGCCGCCAGAATGGGTGACTCGACTGCTCACGGCGGCACTATCGTGATAGGCTGTCCGACCGTGCTGATCGGCGGATGAATCCGGACCCTATACTTTTCATTTCGTTTTTAACCAGGATTCGGTTTAGAATAGCACTGTTAAATGGCCGGTTTTCCTGGAAAATCAGATAGCCACAAGCGCATTTTCTGTGCGGCTTTATATTAATCACTGCGATCAACATCCTGGCTACATTGTCTCGATCGAGTCATTAAACGTGCGCGCATGTCCAGCAGGTACCTAATAACCTGAAAACGGCAGAAATGCGGTCAGAATTACCGGTCGACTTCAACCCATCAATGCAATTCAAAGTTCAGAACTAAAATGGCTAAAGTTTGTGACTAATCCAACGCGTAAAAACCCGGCTAAAGATAACAGTACGCCACCGATTGTCGGCATAGGCGCTTCTGCTGGCGGACTTGAGGCGCTGGAAGCATTTTTTAGTCATGTTCCGTTAGAAAGCGGTATTGGTTTTGTGGTCATTCAGCATCAGGATCCCAATTACAAAGGCATGTTACCCGAGTTACTGCAGCGATCCACGTCTATGAAAGTCGTCCCTGCAAGCAACCGTATCAAGGTCAAGCCAAATTGTATTTATGTCACTCCGCCCAATAAGGATTTGTCAATACTGCACGGTATGCTTTATTTAATGGATCCTGTTAATCCACGCGGATTGCGGCTGCCTATCGATTTTTTTCTGCGGGCATTGGCGGAAGATCAGCACGAACGAGCTGCCGGTGTCATTCTTTCCGGAATGGGCAGCGACGGTACACTGGGGCTACGTGCTATCAAAGAAAACGCCGGGCTGGTTCTGGTGCAGGAACCGTCGTCAGCCAAGTTTGAAGGAATGCCGCGTAGCGCCATCAATGCCGGTTTGGCCGATATTATTGCCCCGGCGGAGGATCTGCCGCAGCGGCTTACGGCTTATTTTAAACATTCTCCAAAGGGTTTACAGCAAGAACCGGAACCGATTCTGGCGCTTAAATCGCAAAGTGCGCTTGAGCAGATTATCATTTTACTGCGCGAACACACCGGCAACGATTTTCTGCTTTATAAGAAAAATACTATCTACCGGCGAATCGAACGGCGTATGGGTTTGCATCAGATCAACACCATTGCCGGGTATGTGGGTTTTCTGCGCGAAAATCCGCAAGAGCTGGATTTGCTCTTCAAGGAACTTCTTATCGGCGTTACCAGTTTTTTTCGCGACCCGCAGGTGTGGGAACAATTAAAAAACGAGGCGATTCCAGCGATTTTTGCTGCTTACCCGAACGGAAAAGAACTGCGCGCCTGGGTGCCGGCCTGTTCAACCGGTGAGGAAGCCTATTCTTTGGCCATAGTCTTTAAAGAGGCATTAAAAAAAGTTAAACCTCACGCAGAATTTTCGCTGCAAATTTTTGCTACTGACCTTGATGAAGATGGGATTGAAAAGGCTCGGCAAGGCTTTTACCCCGGCAATGTCAGCGCCGATGTTTCCCAGGAACGGCTGGATCGTTTTTTTACGGTTGAAGACAATGGCTACCGAATTAATAAAGAAATCCGGGAAAAAGTGATCTTTGCGCATCAGAACCTTATCATGGATCCGCCTTTTACCAAGCTGGATATCCTCAGTTGCCGTAACCTGCTAATTTACCTGGGGCCGGATTTACAGAAAAGGCTAATTCCGCTATTTCACTATTCGCTGAATGAGAAAGGCGTTCTGATGCTCGGTAGTGCCGAAACCATAGGCGGCTTTACCCAATTATTCAAGCCGGTGGAAAATAATTCGCGGCTGTACTGGCGGATTGATAATCAGCTAAAAATGCTGCAAGTCGATTTTCCTATCAAGTATTTCCCTGTCGCCGCGTTGGCAAGAGATGAGCCGGGCAATGCTCGCCTGATGATCAAGAATCCCATTTTTAATTTGCAAGTTTTAGCGGATCAGTTGATTCTCCAGAATTTTGCGCCGGCAGCCGTAATGATCAATGCCGAAGGGGATATTCTTTACATCAACGGCCGTACCGGTCTGTATCTGGAACCCGCAGCCGGAAAGGCCAATTGGAACATTCATGCGATGGCGCGCGAGGAGATTCGTTATGATTTGGCTGTCGCATTGAAAAAAGCCATGCAGCAGGTCGAGCCTGTGCTTGTTTCCAATTTAACATTAACCACCAATGGCAGCCCTCATACTATCAACCTGATCGTACAGGCCATTCAAAAACCCGAAGCGCTGCGCACTATGTTCATCGTTGTGTTTCAGGCGGTCCCATCAACCGTAGCGAGCAAGCAGAAAGTCAAATCCTCCAGCGCTATGCAAAAAATGCTGCAAGAGGAATTACAACAGGTCAGGGATGAATTGCAAGTGACACGGGAGGAAATGCAAACCTCTCAGGAAGAGCTTAAATCCGCCAATGAGGAACTGCAATCGTCCAACGAAGAGCTGCAATCCACTAATGAGGAATTGACCACCTCCAAGGAAGAAATGCAGTCCTTGAATGAAGAGCTGCAAACCTGCAATATCGAACTGCAATCCAAAGTCGATGATCTGACCTGGGTTAACAATGACATGAAAAACTTGTTGGACAGCATGGAAATTGCCACCGTATTTTTGGATAATTTTTTGAATATTCGACGCTACACTACCCATGCTACCCACCTTTTTAAACTGATTCCGGGTGATGTGGGGCGTCCGCTCTCCGATATTGTCACTGAACTGGATTATCCGCAATTATTAACGGATGCTCGCGAGGTTCTGAGAACCTTGGTCTATTCCGACAAGCAAATCGTTACCCACGATGGCCGATGGTATAAAGTGCGGATCATGCCTTACCGGACGCAGGATTACGTGATCGACGGCGTGGTCATTACCTTGATTGATATTTGTGAAACCAAAGGGTTGGAAGCTAAGTTTCTAGCAGCGAACCCATGAAAAAGACGCCAGGCCGCTTTAAAAAAAATAAATTACGCAAACAAGCAGAAAAGCTGCTTGCGGAAAAGCCTGTAAGAGTAACCGCCAAGCCAAAAGACATCAATAAATTGTTCCACGAGTTGCAGGTTTATCAGATCGAACTGGAAATGCAGAATGAGGAACTGCTGGCGGCGCAAACGCAAGCCTCAGAAACTCTGGAACGCTTTACACAGCTCTATGATTATGCCCCTTCCGGTTATCTTACGCTGGATAAAAACGGTGTCGTCAAGGAAATCAATCTGACCGGCGCATCCATGCTGGGTAAGCCACGCCAGTTCCTCATCGGTTATTCCCTGGTTACGTTGTTGCCTTGCCGCAAGCTGTTCAGAGACTATTTGAAAGAGGTCTGCAGGACCCGTTTTAACGTCTCAATCGAGCTGCAAATCATGCATGCGGATGGCAAATTGCTGGATGTCCAACTGGAGAGCCGAAGAATCAGTAACGGTGATGAAGACGATTGCTTTATTCACACCATCATGACGGATATTTCCAGACGTAAAGCCCTGGAAAGAACGTTACAGCAACAGCGATCCAATATGGAACATCTGTTACAGCAACAGGTGGCTGCTCAAACCGCTTCGGCTATAGCGCACGATCTCAATCAGCCGCTCAATGCCATTTCGGTCTACAGTGAGGTTGCGGTCCGCTATTTGAATAGCGGATTTGAAAATACCGATCAATTAAAACGCGCTCTGATGGGTTGTATCGATCAGGCGCACCGAGCCGGGCAAAGCCTGCATGAATTACTCGATTTTTTACATAAGGGCGAGCTCATATTCGAGCCGGTGGATTTGAACCTTTTGGTAGAAGAGGCGGTAATGGTGGAAAGTAATGACGGTTTTAGCGGATTTCAGCCGGAATTAGAGTTGGATGATTCGTTACCCCTGGTATTGTGCAGCCAGATTCAAGTTAAAAAAGTGCTGGTCAATTTATTACGCAACAGCGTCGAGGCGGTGCGTGAATCAGGTCAATCAAATGCTTCTATCATTATCAAGGTGAGAACATGGGCCGACTCGAACAGGGCTCAAGTTACGATTCAGGACAATGGGACAGGGATGGATGCTGAAACGATCAAACATATTTTCGATCCTTTTTTTACCACCAAGCCAACCGGTATCGGCTTAGGGCTTGTTATCAGCCGTTCACTGATTGAAGCAAACGGCGGACAGCTTTGGGTTGAATCCGATGCCGGTCCGGGCGCCAAATTCCATTTATCACTGCCATTTGCTCACATGTAGGCTTAGAGTCCATAGGCTGTATCGTAGGAGCGGGCCATGCCCGCGATCGAATGTGGTTCAATCGCGGGTGTGGCCCGACAAAGGTGATGTTCCGTTTAGCTTGCGGTTGGCGATAGCCAATCCAACATTTCAAGGTCATGGCGTTAAGTGTTGGGTTGTGAAAAGCACGCAGCCCAACCTACGCGGGACTTCAATTATAAGACTTGATGATCATTACTTATTTTTTATGCCGCCGTATCCGCAACGATGCGCGCCAGCTCAAGCAAATTATCCACGCCTGTTTTTTGCAAGACTCTGGCTTTGTGAATCTCTACGGTCCGGTGACTGATACCTAACTCTACCGCGATTTGTTTATTCGCTTGACCAATCAGCGCCAGCCTCATAACCTCCTTTTCCCGTTCGGTCAGCGTTGCCAGTAATTTCTGGGCGTGTTGCTGGCTTGCCTGCCTGAAGTGCCAGTTTTTACATTCTTCAAAAGCGAATTCAATACAAGCCATCAGCTTATCCCGTTTGATAGGCTTGATGAGGAAATCAGATGCGCCTTTTTTCATTGCTTTGACGCTCATTGGAATATTGCCGTGTCCGGTGAGAAAAATGATCGGTAACGGCACTTTCAGATCAATCAGCATTTGTTGCAGCTGCATGCCGTCTATTTCCGGCATTTTAATATCGAGAATGACGCAACCCTTCATACCGGATCGGTAGCATTCCAAAAAGGCGTGCGCGCTTTGGAATGCCTGAACTTTCAATTCAGCCTGTTCAATCATTAGCGTCAATGAGTCCAGTACTGCGGTGTCATCATCTATGATAAAGACAGTCATATCCTGTTCGTTCATACGGCAAATGGTAAGGTAAAGTGAAAAATTGCGCCCGGATCGTTCTTTAAATCAAACCAGAGATGACCTCCATTAGACTCAATCAGAGCCCGGCTAATAGTTAATCCCATTCCGATACCTCCTGTTTTAGTTGTAAAAAAGGGTTCAAAGATGCTCTTTACCATGTCTTCTTTCAAGCCCGGACCGTTGTCTTGCAGCGTAATTTGCACGCAATTCTTTTCGGCGATGGATCGCACGGTGAGCGAAATGGCGCCTGGCGCGCTATTTGCGTCGCGGATGGCTTCTATGCTGTTGCGTATCAGATTGATCAATACCATTGCAATTTGAATCCGGTAACCGATAACAGGAGGCAGGCCGGCTTCCAGTTGAAGTTCGGCGTGTACCCCGTCAAAATCATCCGCTTGAATATGGGTGAGGGTATCGATAATCAGTGTATTGATATCAATGAGTTCCAGATTAATTGTGTTGGTATTCAAAACGTTGAGCAATTCGTGCAGAGTGTGGCCGACACGGTGAGCTTGCTCGATACAGCCTTGCAGCGCTTTGTTTAATTGATCAGCATTGATTGTTTTGCTTTGTAATGTTTTCAGGGCGACTTCACTGTAAGCTGAAATGGCTGTCAATGGCTGGTTCAGTTCATGTGCTATGGCCGATGCAGTCTGGTTGGCGACTTGCTGCTTAAGTAAAGTCCCCAGCGCTGTCCGGTTTCTCTGGCTTTTCTGTTCGCTGAGTTTGCGTTTACTAATATCCTGAACCACCCCGACTATCCGGCTTGCCTGTTGACCCTCATAGAAAATATGACTGTTGACTGAAATCCAGGTTTCATGATGCTTTTGTTGATTGATGACCCGGTATTCGATTTCATATTCATGAGTGCCGTTTTTTAGCGTTTCCGCAAAGACCCAATCTCTGCTCGTTTTGTCTTCCGGATGTATGGACGCTGTTAATTTTTCGTAACTGAGCGGTTCATCCGAAGTAAACCCCCAAATATCGTAAATGAAACGATCACACTGAATTTTATTTTGGATCAAATCAATATCAAAAATACCGAGCTTTGCGGCACGTTTGGCCAGTTCCAATCGCTCCTCGCTGCATTTTAAGGCATGGGACGTGAGAGTGCGCGCGGAAATATCCATCACAACCGCTACTGTGCCGGATGGCCGTCTCAATGCATCGCATATTCGCGAAACTGAAAGAGTGACCCAGGCCGGTTCCTCTTTATTTTGCTGATAGCGCGTTTCGAAAGTAAACGAGTGATCAAACTTTACCAGGCGTTGAAAAAGTTCAAAATGCCGTGGACGGTCATCGGGGTGAGTCAGTGTCAGCATGTTCATGCCTAATAACGCGTGTTGATCAAGATGTGTGATAGTGCTAAAACAATTATTGGCCAGGGTTATGTTGCCTATCAGATCAGTTCGGACAAAGCCGACGATGGCTTGGTCGATCATTGCGCGTTGGCTTTCTGCATTTTCGCTGATTCGCTGCGTTTGTGGCCAATGAGTGGATATATCGTAAAGTGTAATCAGAATGAAAACTTTGTTTGGCGTTTGCAGATCGCTAGACCGGATATCTATCTGAAACTGTGAGCCATCGCTGCGTTGTGCGAAAAGCAGCCTTCCCTGATCGGCCAGACGCTTGTCCTGCGGATTTTGATGTTGCTGCCAGATACGATGCGTCAGGTAATAATCGGGAATCAAAGACTCAATCCTAAGTCCGGTCATCGCATCGGCACTGTAGCCAAACATGTTTTGAGCGGCAGGATTTGCCTCAACGATAACGCCCAATTTATCGGTGAGTAGCAGCGCATTAGGAATAACCGCAAAAAGCGCTTGCATATCAGAACCTTCATGCGAATTAACCAAATCGGCTCCTGGTCCAAGCCTTTTAGGCTGAGTAAATTGTCTTGACCGCATGATAAGGGTTTTTACTTATTTGGCAAGTAAGTAAAAACCCTTACGGGTTAAACCGTATAGTTTTGCATGATAAAAAAGAAGTAAACTTTGCAACTATTGTCCTGACACACGGGATAAGTTCAGCGTATTTTGTAGGAGCCGACCATTTTGGGTCTCGGGCAGGGCCGCCTCTCCAATTATTGCTTGTCGGTACAGTGCGATGAGCTTAACTTCAAGGTGCTGTCTCCCAGAAGGAATGATTAGTAGCACTGAATAGTTCAATTTTTACTTTATTAAAAAATTGGTAATTATTCAGCGAAGGTTTTTCGCAACCTAACAATTAACGCCATGGCCTTGAAATGTTGGGTTGGCTTTCGCCAACCGCAACCTACACGGTTCATCACAGTTGTTTTGTTGATCTGCTGAGTAGTTACAAAATTTTAAAGTCATTGATGGGCCAGTAATTCGATCAGCTGTTTGACATGAGTATTTTGAATCGTTCTATTGGTTAGAACGCGGAGGAAATAGCATCATGATGAAATTAATGTTCCCGGTAGTTCTTAGCCGTTAAGGATTTGCAGTCGTAAACAAGCCAAAAACTGGAAATTAACCCCCACGTTTTTTAAGTAAATGCCCTTACGTGTTTGCGCGAATATTTTTTTCTGATTATTCAAGTTAAATTATTCCCCGTCAACTTTGGGGTTGATGCGGTTAAGGATGCTGACTTGCGGTTTCAAATCATTTTAAGAATTTGAAAATTGAAATTAAGGCAGGCAAGGCGAGTGAAAAAATTCGACCTTGAAAACTCGATGTAATCATACATAACGTCTGGGTCAAGCGGTGATATTAGAACTGAGATTTAGAGTCGGTAAAACATAAACGGCATGAAGAGGATATTCAATGAAAAAGATGGTTCAATTCGATCATCCAACAGGCAAAAAGCCGGTGGTTTTAAAGTGTGGTCAGGTTGCTGCGAGGGGCGGGCAATCAGCGAAAAAAATGCTTGCAGGTGTCAAAGGGCAGGTAATTGAAGGTCAGTCCATTCATAAATCAGAATCAAATAGTGTCCCAGAGTGGAAAAACGTGAGGAACAATAAGGATGCATCAGGCAAATGGGCTGCTACTTCAGTTGGAATTGGTGATATCAGGCAAGATGTCATTCATGCAGAAAATGGGGTCTTCATTTTGGATGATAGCTGTGTAATACAGCACTGTAATGGAAAAGGCAGTGAACTGTTCGGTTTTAAACCTAAAAGTCTGATCAGTCATCATGTTGCTAAGGTGCTTCCGCATTTGGCTGATTTGCCTTTGATTTGTAATGAACAAATTAATCCGAGGTTACGGTTTCTGTCTAGAGCCGGTCATTATTTTGAAGCAGTCGGTAATGATGGGGTTCACTTTAAATGCGGGTTGATATTTAATCTCAAAAAATATCAAGACAAGGATTATGTGCAACTTATTATTTGTCCAATATCAGCGGATACCAAGCGAATGCAGTAAGCTTTTTTCGGAATTTTAATAATGGTAATTGTTAAATATATTCATCAATCATTATCTGATTGAGAGTCTGTTTTTCAGTAATCATTTAATTTTATTGTCAATAAATTACATAGTTAATATTATGAAAAAGAATAACACTATAATTGTATTTGATAATGATAAATATTTTTTGTCCATGTTAAAGGGTTACTGTTATGCTAATAACTTATCGGTAACAGAGCTTGAATTAAATGAAAATAGAATCAATTTATTAAAAGAAATAAAACCCTTATTAGTTATTATTCCTCTAGATTTTATGAATGATGACAATAGGGAATTAGAGCGGGATTTGTTGAGACAAATCTGTCTGGATTACGAAATTAAAGTCTGCGGCATCAATAAAAGTGATTCAGGTGTAACAGGCGGTATATCAAAGTGGGCCGATAAAATCATTGATGATCCATTTGATATTATTGATATTGATGGATGCTTTAAGGATCTAAAACTAACAGAAACTGAAGAACAAGAAAGAAGACATAGAGAAAGACGTTCTTACATGGAGAGGAGGAATATGAATTTTAATCATGACAATGAAATTCAAAAATTTAATAATTTTAGTTCGGTTAATTCTCATCATGATATTAAACACAAATATAATGAATTTGAAATTGACTATCGCAATAAATGTGTTTTTTTGAAAGGGCAAAAAATTGAATTGACGCGTAAAGAATTCGAATTGTTTGAGTTATTGGCAACAGATGTAGATAGAACATTTATGGCTGATGAAATCATTGATCATCTGTGGCCTGAAAATAACCGGGCAACCAAATCAGATCTCTATCAATATATGTACTTGTTAAGAAAGAAAATAGAAATAGATACTAATAATCCGCAATGGATAATAACGATTAAAGGTTTTGGATATAAGCTGAATATAGGCCATCTAGAAGAAGCACAAGAGCAAGAATTGTGCGCCTGATGATTTACTCCTTATTACATAAAAAACTTTTTAACGGTGCAGGATGAGCCTGTCGAGGACCGCCGTTAACCCGTCTATAGGGGCTTGAAGGCAGCATTCATGCAGCCGACATCCTCGACTACACCCAATGCCGTTAAGTTAAGCATTTTGTGTTATAATGATGTTCGTAACCTATTGAATAACAAGGATAAACCAATGAAACCGACTTAGCAGTATCCATGCCAGCATTCTCGCCCACCTTTCAAAAACTCTCCACACGCCAGACTTCATCGCCGCACATCGCACTCACGACAAAGCTTTTACCCGGCAACGCGTTCTCACCTTTCCGGTACTGGTTTCATTCCTACTCTGCGCCTTCAAAGGGAGCTTACAGACCTTGTTGGACGATCTGTTTTCCACATTGGACGGTAGTTCGCTACGGACTGTGAGCAAAAGCGCTGTCTCACAAGCCAGGCAAAAACTCAAAGCGTCGGTGTTCGAGGCCCTGAACGATAGTCTGGTCGGCTTGCTCAATGAGCTGCTACCTGAACCGCGCTGGCAAGGTTTGCAACGGGTTGCTACCGACTCGACGACCTTGCGTTTGCCGCCCTGGCTGGAAAACCAAACCGAATTTGGCGTCCAAATCGACACCGGTGGCCAGCCTTATGTACTGGCGCGCGCCTTGGGTCTGTTTGCCACAACCTCAAAGCTGATGATCAAAACCGTGGTGGGCCGATTCGACGATGCCGAGCGGGCGCTACTGGCACAGTTGCTGCCGCATCTCACTAGCGACGACCTATTGATCATGGATCGTGGCTTTCCGGCGTTGTGGCTGTTCACCTTACTGCACCAACGGGGCTTGCCGTTTCTGGCTCGCATGGACGGTAACCAATGGCCAGCGGTTGAAAACTTTCTACGCTCAGGGCTGACAGAAACCGTCATCAGCTTGCCTGTATCCGCTCATGCTCGTCGCCAAGCTCGAGCCGCCGGGCAGCTATTGACGCACAAACTCCTGAGGCTACGCTTGATCAAGGTGATCTTGTCCACGGGTCACATTGAAGTCCTGGCTACATCACTCACCGATACGCAAGTCTATCCTGCTCACGCGTTCGGCGAGCTCTACCATGCCCGCTGGAACATCGAAGAAGCCTTCAAAGTCCTCAAGCACAGGCTCTATCTCGAACAATTCACCGGCGAGTTACCCGAATCCATCCGCCAGGACATTCATGCCAAAATTTTCACCGCCAATCTTGCCGAAGCCTTGGCCCGCGAAGCCTACGAGTCGTTGTCTGACGAGAAAGCCGCGTATTACTATCCCAACGTCACCTATATCCTCAACTCCCTGAAGACGCGACTATTCGGCTGGCTTATCCAGCGGGTACCACACGATAAAGTGTTGGAACTGATCGCGCTCTACGCCAAAACGCTGGAACGCAAACGACCCGGCCGAAAAGCGCCCAGACCCAAAAACCGACTCAGCCCCAAACCCAGGCGCCAGTACCGGTGAGGCTTAACTTAACGGCATTGCGACTACACCCCCCCCGCACCTTTAGGAAACCAGCCGTTTTTTCGATCAGATAGAAGTAAATGGAAAAAGCCGTAACTGACTGTCTCCGTCAAGTCGAACATGCTTTGATTCCTATCATACTATTTGCATACCAGCTAGCGCTCTGCTGAATTTGCCCAGTAGAGGGCTTTATTTGCCCTGTGAAACCAAAAAATTTCCTGATTCATAATACGCCCATGCCTAGTTTTTTATCTTGGTAATTTCAATAAAACCAAGGTTCAACTGAAGAGTTTTACCAGTATGCATGAGCAACTGCTTAAACATTCTTGCCAAGCTGATAGGCATTTGTGCATCGACAATCAAACGTATGATCAAGTATTACGTAAAAAAGGTAGATCTGAATAGACTGCATATGCCAAAGCAAAGCTGATTTTTGTGACTCCAACGAATAGAGGAATTTGCTAAACAACGTTGAAGTGCATCGCTCCCGTTTGATATGCCCCGCTTCAATCGTAGGAAGATCCTATGGATTTAATGATACCTATCGTAGATCGAAATTCGGCACCGGGGTGCCCGTCAAAGGACGCCATAAAACCATCCATGTAGTCTCTATACCACCATCCGTGCTGGCAAAGCCTTTGCCGAACAATCCGTTGCCTCCTTAGGCACTGCCGAAATTTAAAGTGCGAAAGGTATAAATAACTAAATGGCATTGATTTTCCCTACTGGCAAAGTTTGTATAGTGCCTTAATTAAGGGTAAAAACCACAAAAGTGTCAATAAATTTGACAACTGTAAATTATTATTAAATGTCTCAATTAAACAGCTTAAGTTGTTGTTTATTATTAAGAAAGAATCTAAAACCAATTAAATGTCATATCTGCAAGATTAAAAATTTAATTTTGTCCAGGTTTAATAATAAATTGAGTGAATGAAGTGAAATATTTAACAAACAAGTGGCCTGGTTTGCTATGCCAATAAGATCAACACTATTTGGTTCGCACTGTCATTTTTTTACATAAATATGACGTGAATTAAACGATTAATTTGTGTCAGTTATTTTTACAAAAAATTTAGGTTGGACCAATCTCATTTATAAAAAATAAATTAAATATATGAGTTATAACAATATTTTAATTTATGGCGCATTTAGTGCTAATGATATATAGATATCATTTTGTATAATGGAGACGGCTTTAAATTACTTAATTAATATTATGAATAAAAATAACAATATAATTGTATTTGATAATGACAGATACATTTTTTTCATGTTAAAAGGTTACTGTTATGCTAATAATTTATCGCTGACAGAACTTGAATTAAATGTAGATAGAATCAATTTATTAAAAGAATCAAAACCACTATTGATTATTATCCCTCTCGATTTTATAAATGCTGACAATAGGGAATTAGAGCGAAATTTGTTGAGACAAATCTGTCTGGAATATGGGATTAAAGTCTGTGGCATCAATAATCGTGCCTCAGGTGTCACAGGCAGGTCATCGCCGTGGGTCGATAAAATAGTTGATGATTCCTCCGATATTATTGATATTGACAAATGTTTTAAGGAATTAATTCTCACTAAAGATGCTGAAGAACAAGAAAGAAGACATAGAGAAAGACGTTCTTACATTGAGAGGAGAAATAGGAGTTTTAATCACGATAATGGAATTTTAAAATATAATTATTTTAGTTCGGTTAAATCTCATCATGTCATAAAACACAAAGATAATGAGTTTGAAATAGATCATCTCAATAAATGTGTTTTTTTAAAAGGGCAAAAAATTGAATTGACGCGTAAAGAATATGAGTTGTTTGAACTATTGGCAACAGATACAGATAGAACATTTATGGCTGACGAAATAATAGATCATCTGTGGCCTGAAAATAACCGGGCAACCAAATCAGATCTTTATCAATATATGTACTTGTTGAGAAAGAAAATAGAAATAGATACTAATCATCCGCAATGGATTATAACGGTTAAAGGTTTTGGATATAAGCTTAATATAGGCCATCATGGAGAAGTGCAAAAGCAAGAAATGTGCGCCTGATGATTTGAATGGAAAAAGCTGCAATTTACTGTCCCCGTCAAGTCGATCATGCTTTGATTTCCAACCCCCTACCAACTGCCAGTTCCCTACGCAGTCTACCGCTTACTTCCTTGTAAGCGTCGAACAAAATTGCCTTGCCATAAAAGCCGCAAACATGACCGCGCGAAGTATAAGTGGGGATATTTCGACTGAAATTTGTTTTCCTTGCTGAGGCCGTTAACAGTTTCCAATTTAATCAGTACGTTTGGTCAATCTATTCATCGCAGTGTATTTGATGAAGCCAGATTTCGGCATTGGGATTGATTGTTAAAAACAGTAAAAAGATATTTTAAACAATGGCATAAGATTATTTTTATGATTTATCCAACAAGTTTATGCGGAAAATTTCTGGATAAAAACGGTGGATTTCGTGATAAACTTCTAAAAAGTTTTAGATGTTAAGGCTTGGAAAAGGGATGTGAGGGTAATCATCAAAGGAAAGATGAAATTTTGCAAAATAATGACGCGGCAATATGAAAAGGTATGAAAACTAAACTTTATGGTGCCGAGGAGAGGACACCAAAATACTTATATAATCATAGTGTTACAAGTATTTTGGTGTAAGTTTGGTGTAAAGTTAATAAAAAACTAGGTTTTTATCATCGTTTAAATCTTTCGGGCATGTTCCATCTTGGGAAAAAGCTTTTTAAGTTGTCAATGCCCATCATTCCCTTGGTCCACTTCCAGCATACGCATCATTTCGTCAAAGTCTTTCTTGCTCATTCCGGCATGTAAAGCTCTAAGTCCTGCAAGCGTTTCAGCCTCTCGGCAATTACCGCGCATATCGGCAGTAACCTTGCCCCGGTTTACCCACGCGTCACGCGCGGCCTTTGTCGTAAAAAGTTCAGTTTTAACCGCTTTCGATAATCTGCCGGTTTTTGGGTTGGGTGTTCCGGTCGTGGTTTTTCTGCCGCTCACGTACTCGACACCGATAAACAACTTACTCATTGCTTGCTGCTCCTGTTTGGTCCGTTAAAGACTCTTCAAGTAAATCCCATATCAAGCTGCTTATTTGTGACGCGTCAAGCTCTTCAATGTTTGAAAAATCTTGTTTGCTCGTGAAATTTTGACAAGCCACTTTTTCACCGTCAAAAAAAACGACTTTTTCAACCTCGTGATTTTCGGCAATGAAGAACTTCAGGCTTGAACCTGTATCGTCATCAAACTTGCCAATCATCCAAAATTTATTGCCGTAAACTTTCCCATCGCAGCCGTATGATTCTGTTCTCATTTGCCAAACTCCCATCGTTAAAAATTAAAAGTACCGCCCAAGCGTCGAAAAAAACCGGCTACTGATGTGTAAGCCGGTTCTAAAAGTTATCGGTTCATTCAAGCGCGTTCGTGGGTCGTGTTAAGTCATCATTCAAGCTGATGCCTAGCTTTAATCTTACGCTTTCAATAATGTATTTGTTTGGGTTGTTCCACCTCCGGCTTAATATTGCCAAGTAGTTATCTTTTTTAACGTAACCCGCGCAAGACCAGCCGCAACGGTCACAAACGTAACTCATCACGGCAAACATGGGCGGCCAATCAAGAGAATAACTTACGTCTCTCAGGTGGCCGGCGCCAACCAAACACACAGGGCATTTTTCTAAAGCTTCCGGAATATCAGCAAATAAGTCGTTTTGTTCGTTCATGGCGGTCTTTAGTCAATCATCAAAAGAAACGCTGCAACTTGATCTGTTTCGTCTGCGTATTCGCTGGTAATCTGCTTAAGCGCCATAAACTTATCCCGATAAAACAATTTCCCTCTCTCGATTTCGGCTTTCAGTGCATAAGCTGTGCTAACCATTCCGGCCATAACATTGTTGGCGGCAATCTGTTCAAGCGTGAAGGGATGCACAAGCGTTAACTCTGCCGGAGCTGTCGGATAAAAAAACGATGAACTAATCGGTTCGGCAATTTCGCAATACTGCCAGTGATAATTTCTAAAGTCTTTTACGATACGTGCGGCTTGGGTAATCACTTTAGAATGAAAAGCTGGATCCGCGTAATTCTGAACTTCAAATTTCCGCCGCTGGCTTGGTGATACTGGATAAATCATAATCATCTTCCGCCCCTCAGATCGACAAACAAAGACAGGAAAAAACCGAACAGCAAGCCCACCAGAACACAATAGACCGCAACTGATACATTCCCATCGGTTAAACATTGCGCGTTCCTCTCATAGGCCAGATAGCCCGCCTTAACGAGTTCTTCATTCATGGTTCGATCCTCCCTAAATTTATGACATGAAAGAAAGACAACGGACTAAAAGACAATGTGTAGCCCCGTCTTTGCAGCTCGAAAAGAATCTGTGCCGTTAGGTGTCTGGTGTTTATGTAAGCCAAAACCTTGCCGTTTTTCAATAACTGGAAATTCATGATTGCACCTCCAGGTTATCACTAAGCAGCCGCTTTAGTTCGTCTTGTGTAATCAGCTTTCTCATTTTTTCCCCCTCAACAACCCACGCATTTTTCTAAATTCCATCGCTCGTTTTGGGTTTTTTTCATCGTCCATTAATGGTTTATTGGTGGTTAAATGACGGTTATATGATGGTTTATTAGAAGCCATGTCTAAACTCTCCCCCCGCTCACGTCTAGCCCTTAAAGACACTATGTCTAAGGGGTTAGAAGTCGTATCTATCTGTTGATAAGTGGGATTGTCTAGGGTTGTGGGCAGTATTTCGGACAATTTACCGGCAAATAAAATGTATTTGTTCGTTGCTCCGGATGTTCGGATTATTGCTAAATAGCCTTTTTTTTCTAGCGCTTCAACTGCGCGTGTTACTGTCCTAGTCGATATTCCAGCACGTAAGGCAATATCTTTTAACGCGGGGTAACAATAACCGGCATCGTTGCACCTGTCGGCCAGCGCAATCAATACCGCCTTGTTTGCCCCTGTTAAGGGTGCTTTAAACGCTGCGTTAAGATAATTAAGGCTCATGATTTCCCCCTTGCATCCAATGCCCAAGACTCAAACAGCGCATCACCATCATGAACATAGCAATGAACCTCCTGGGCTGTAACGCGAGCGTCAAGCCGCAAAACAGACATGCAATCTTCAAAGAGCAACTTATCCAAGCCGCGCAACTGTGTCAGATCAAACGGGTTGTCATATCCATTATAAAGCCCCAATAAGAACCGGCGAATTTTCAGTGATTGGCCTGTATCGTTCTTGGCAACCTCCACCAAGCGAATTAAAGCCGGTTCACCTTGGCTGATAACAGCCTGGCACTCTTCCCTGTACTCTCGCATTTGTCGGATAAAATCAACATTGGCGGCATCGTGTCGTGCATGATCTTCAGCGGATCTTGGGCCGAATGAAACTGTAGTGGGGATAGATTTCATGATAAACCCCCTTATTCATTGCCAGCGGTTAAAGCATATTCACGGCTAAGGCTTATCTCGCCCACCGTAACAGTGACGCGCACAACCGGGAGACAATACTCTGGGTCACTGTCGCCTGAATAATCCGCCAAATAGCCAACCAAAAGGTATTGCATCACAGTAGCGTTTTGAAAATGGCATTTCACAGCTTCTTTAATCGCCCGTAACTGCAAAAACTGTTCGTCAGTCAGTTGTTCCAAAGTTCGTTCAATGGATCGTACCTGTGAAGGCTCAGCATAGACGGGCAACTGATCGAGACAATAATCGGATATTGAAAGCTTGAGTAATTCCTGATTGATGGGCTTGAAATGGTCCAGCGGTTCAAAGGTTTTGGCGGTCATGGCCTGGATAATATCCGACTCAGGCAATAATTCATTTGCCCACTTTTGCTGGGATAGAATCGGCATGTGTGTCATAACGAACACGCCTAATTGCTCAGCGCGGCGGATTTTGGCTTCCGCATCAAGTCTTTCCTGAATTTCTCTTTTTTCAGTAGCTAAGCGTCCACGGGTGAAGCGGGCAGCTTCTAAGCGTTGCTCAAGTTCGGCGGCATGTTCTTCAGCCGTAACAAGTCGCTGTACAACATCGGGGTAGCTTAAAACGGTCGCCCTGATTGCCTTGGCGCGGTCACTTCCACCTGTAGCAGGACTGACCCAAAGAACACTAAAAAAATCTAACCAAGATCGTTTGACGCTGGTATGGCTATCGATTCTTAGTAAGGGTATTGGCTTAGCCGGTTGAATAACCACCTGTCCCGTTTCTTCATTCAGTGCCAGATCGTCAGCCAGGGGAGCATCTAATAGTTTGGCAATCATTAAATCAACACATTGACGATCTTCTGCGGCTTGTGCCAGCGCGTCAGCGGCCAGTTTTTGAGCGGCTATATCAAGCAGTTCAGCAAGTGATTCAGTGCCATTGATAGGCTTACCTACAATCGAATCATTCAATGAAAAATTGAACTTAGCCAGGGTAAGGCGTTGCTGTTCGGACAGTTCAGAAGGTTTGAAGGGGATTTTAAGAGAGCCGTATTGATCGTTACCGGCAAGTAAAGCGGCTTTTTGATCGACAAAAATAACGGCGTGGAATTGGTTTTGTGCTTGGGTGTTTTGCGAGTTCATGGTATAGCTCCGAGAGAGTAAATAAACCCGGCAACCATGAGACCAATCATTGGGAGCCGGACTGATAGAGTTGGTCTACTAGCTCTCGGAACTAGCCAGCCTTGCGGCTGCTCTACCAGCCCGACATAATCGAAACTGATATTATACGCATAAAAAAACCGCGTTAGCGGCTATTGCGCCGAGAGATTCAGGAGACCAACCCTGTGTCATAATTTTTATGACGATTTAATTTTACCTTAAGATTCAAACTTTTCAAAGCATTTTTAATCATATTTGTTGAAATAAATTGACCGTTACAAGCCGAGTATGTCCGGCATGGTTTAGGCTCGAAGCTGAAGCTCTGGAACGGAAGCGGCAAGCCGGAGGAAATCATGGCAACCAGTACAAAAAGCCTGAAAATTTGCCGCTTGATACAGAAACGTCCCAAGCTGCAAAAAAACGCACGACAATCAAAATCCATTCAAACCGCCGCTGAAATATTGGGCATTGGGACAACCACAATAAACCGTGAATGATAAGTGTAATTATGATAACTACGTAATTACCGTAATTACGCTTGATATTACACTTCCAAGTGGATTGTTCCAGGTATGCCGCTAAACCGCCAAAAATCGCCACCACAAGACGATTCAAAAATGCCAATGCAATGCTAAGGCTTAAACCGTGTTCATGCTGGCCTGATTGCCAGCATGAGAAAAACCCCGGCTGCTATCGATGAGAGTAAATCAGTTTGCAGCCTTTCAGCGATTGCATCGTTTTAATGGCAAGCCTTCGCTTCCACGGGCTTGAAGATGACAGATCAGCGATCAAAAGCCTCATGTTCACCTCGACCACGCGACCCCGGCGAGCATTAAATTCAGGATGACTAATAAACATATCAACCCCGCGATGTGCGCTTTTTAAGTTTGTGAATAGCTACAGGAACTCCTTTCCCGTTGATGGTTACGCGATCGATTTGGTTAGAGTCGGGGAAGTTAGCCCAGGCTTCGTTTACAGATTTCAAACCAGCGGGGGCAATCTCTGTTGAACCATCCGGATGATGAACCCTCAGCCGCTCATTGGCTGCAAGCTCAGTCTCTGGGATTTTCCGTCTGGGGTTGTGGTCTCGGTAACGACCTCGAACGTTTATGCCAGGCTCAGCAATCGTTCTATTCGCTTCGGGTTGATCTACAGGCGCGGCCATTTTGACGGGTGGCGGCGGCTTTGGTCTGTCCATCTCTTTTTTCCGCTCTTCGGCCATAGCTTCCATACGCACAGCCGGGTGAGTTTTCGCGGTGATGGCGTTCAGCCCAATTTCACGCTGGACGTTAATCTGCCTTAGATACGCTATCTCTTCCTCTCTGGTCATGGCGGCTACCTCACTTCAAACCGTGTTGATAAAGAAGGGCCAGTTCCGCCGAAAGTTCAGCATGTTCGGCGACTAATGGCGCTGCTTTAGCCTGTCCAATCATTGCGGGCAAATTTTCTAAGCTATGATGACGGGTTATAGCGCCCAAACGTTCACGGATAGCGTGCGGCCGGGCTTGCGTCCAGTTTTTAGTTTCAGGATTGCGAAGGGCGGCTTGAACGTCAGCCAGGGTTTTAATGGGGTGAGTAGGTGCAGTTGACATGATATTTTCTCCAAACAGTTAAAATTTAGTTATAGCCGCAAGCATTGAGCATGGCGATTTCATTTTTTAGGCTTTCAATCTCTCTTCGGGTTTGATCGGTCTGCGGCACTATTTCCTGTAATTTAGCAATCTCAAGTCGTATCTTGGCGGGGCGTTCCGCTTGAGCGGCCATTGCTCCGCTGCGGGCCGCATCAATTCGTGCAGCGTTACTCATAGTGCCCCGCTTCTGGATCGCCACCCAATACAGGTGTTTCCAGTACAAACGCATCGACCATTTTATCGATCAGGTCAATATGCCGCTTCATGAGATCCGAATGACCGAATGTATTCTCACCGCCTGTTGGGGTAATCAGTTCATCATCAAGGACAACGCCGTTTTCATCAAGGGCTTGGATTTTTTGATAGTTCGGGTGCATGGCTGCGACCTCATCAAGCGTTTGGGGTGTGTTTGAATTGTGGATGTAACCACCACACGCCACGCCATCAATCACAAAAAAACGGCTGTGTCTTGGTTTTTGTACAGTATTCATAGTTTACTCTCGGGTTGGTTAATTTTTACGCCATTAGGGAAGCTTCAATTCCGGCTGTCAGGAATACTTTTTCTACAATAGTGCTGGCCGGTAACTCTTGGCCG
Source organism: Methylicorpusculum oleiharenae (assembly GCF_009828925.2). Taxonomy (NCBI): domain Bacteria; kingdom Pseudomonadati; phylum Pseudomonadota; class Gammaproteobacteria; order Methylococcales; family Methylococcaceae; genus Methylicorpusculum; species Methylicorpusculum oleiharenae. The sequence goes on along the minus strand of NZ_WUTY02000001.1, from coordinate 4,223,379 downwards.
TGACGGATTTGTAGGTAGTTCGGGTTGCCAGGGTTGGGCAAGGCTGGCAAGGCAGGGATGACGAGACGATATTCATTGTAGAAGCTGGGGACTTCCACTTCTGCTTGTATGTGATACCTGTGCGGATCTTTGCTCAGGGTTAGTTGCCTGATCTTTTCAGACAGGTGGTGAGCGTTTGACAGGCTGCTGATAAAGGCCAGGCATTGACTTCTATACAGTTCTCTTTGGCTGTTAAGCTCAGATTCAAGCTCGGCCACAATCAGTCCCGTTAGCTGCTTTTTAAGTGCCTCAATCTCTGCCGTTAATGCTGTGCTCCGGTTTAGCATGGCTTGCGATACTTGCTGACGCTGCTGGTTAAGCTGGACCGCATCGGCGTTATGCGTCTTGGCCGCTTTCAGATCGTCCTGAAGCTGGGTTAATCGCTTTTCATCTATGCTTTGGCCTATTTCCTGATTCGTTTTCAGGTCGATGATCTCAGTAAGCAGCGGCCTTTCATTGATTAGCGCAATATCTTCACAGTGCTTAATTTTTCCTTCCAGGCTTTCAAGCTGTTGTTGTTTGCTAAGGATCTGGGCTTGCAAGGTAGCAATCGAGGTTGCTGTTTTGTTGCTGCCTTTCAAGTCTCTGTCGATGGGCAATGTATTTTCAGGTTTTTTCATTGGGGTTTTACTCCATGTTTAGATTGGGTTTTGGGCTTGTCGCCCTGGGTTTTGGTTTGGTCGTGTTCGTACTGTGGGCATTGGGTCATGCCTTGCGGTGCATGTTGTTTCAAGGCTTGGCAGTAGTAGCCATCCTCAAATCGGCTGCAGGTGTGGCAAATAACAATCATTTCGCGCCTCATCTATCCAGGTGTAACAATATGCGTCTGGCTTCGCTGAACCGCTTAGGGGGCACGATGACAAAGCCGCCATATCGCAGGACGGCATACGGCATCTTTACGATTGCGCCTTTGCCCAGGTAGTGTTCAAAGATCAGCTTGCGCTTGCTGTGCCGTGGCCGGTTCTGAAAATCCTTTTCAGCGAGTTCTTGCAATTTTCGGTAATGCTTGATGAATGGATGAGCAACTGCCAAAGAGCCGTAATCGCCTATTAGCCTGAATTCCTCATCAAGCTCTTTTTTGAATCGTTTGATTCTGGCTTTCTGCTCTAGGCGTTTGGCTTCTGCCTTTGTTAATTCCATTCGTCGCTTTCCTGTGTCTCTTCTTCGGGCTCTTCATTCGTTAGCAGGTGGTTAACGGTAAGTGCTAAGTTGCTTAAGAGTTGCCATATATCCGCAAACTGTTCAAGGATTAACAGCTCTCGATAACCTGATGGGTTTACTCCGACTAACTTAGAGCCAATAACGCCAGCGCGTTGGGTGAGGTCGTTGATATCCGGTATCAGATCAATCAGATCCGTTTCAACGTCCTTGACCTTTTTTAGATGCTCATTTCTGACTTTGGCAACAATGCGTTCACTCATTTCTAATTAACTCTATACAACAGGTTGAAGATATGATACCGCAGCTAGCCTGGAACTCCTTTTGAATAAAATCCCGTTAATTCATTGGTATAAGCGCATACATTAGCGGGACAAAACGCCATTGATTTAACAGGGTTTTTTGCCTTGATTGCGCTTTATCGTTAAGTGATTTTGGAATGTTCGCAGAGATAAGTGCGCAAGCAATGCCGGACGACCGCCCAGCGCTTTATCAATCAAGCGTATTGCTTTTTTATCCGATAGCTTTTCTAAAGACCGGCATTGCAGCGCGTGAATCTGGCTAATGTAGTCATCGATAGCGGCGTTTAATTCAATGCTGGGCTTGCGGCCTCTTTTTGATTTTTTCGACGCGTCACGGCAAAGCAGGGTGCTAAAGCCGTTACCACTTGGCAGGTGTCGAGATCCAGGTTGATAACGGCGGTGTTCTAAGTGAGTGGCGTAATCACGCCAGTCTGAGAGCGTCCACTGATCCCGGTTAGCAAAGTCGAGCTTAACCAGGCTGTCAGGCCGCTCAAGAAGCGTGGGCGATCTATTGCTGCTGGGTTGGTATCCGCTAACGGAAAACAGCTTTAACCAGGCGGCGAACAGTCTAACCACCGCATCATTGGCTACATGACGCACGTTTGCGCCTCATAGACACACATTTGCGCAGGGTTGTTTTTGGAAATCATCGGAGCGGTTGAAAAGCCCATTTTTATAAACCTGACCGCACCTAAAGAAATCAAGCCGGATAAGTGGCTGTCGCAAAAAAGCCCATCAATGTAAATCTGTTTTTTGGTTTTTTTCTCAAAATAGACACCTATATAGACGCTTTTGGCTACAAATTTTTCAGAAATAATGGGTTTAGGTGTCATTTTGGCTGCAATTTTAGATGTCATTAGGCGTTAAAAAATGTGTTTTCCACTTCCAACTGTCCAAACTGTCCAAAAAACGAGGCCTACTGTCCAAGTTTTTTTAGGTCGTTTTGGACAGTAAGAATCCAGCTATATCAAGGGCTGTATTCGATATATATATATTCTGTCCAAGATGTCCAAAAAAAATATATATAAGGGTGTTGTGGAAAAATATTTACACGTTTGCGTCTATAGACACACGCCTTTTATATTTTTTATATAAAAGGGGGGTGTGTTTTTTTCTTGGACATCTTGGACAGTTTGGACAGAGTCAGCAATGACGCGGCCTTCAGCGGTTTTCTGATCATAAAAATCTTGGACACTGTCCAAGATTTTTTGGACAGTTAGCCGTTTTCGTCGGATTTTGCTGTTGCAGTGGGGTAAAAAGTACCCGGATCGAACACCAAAACATAAGGCCGGGCGTTGCCATGAACAGGCGTTGCAACCTTCTTCTCTGCGCGATTGTCGGTCTTGTTCCAATCTGCCAACTTTCCTTGGCTCAGTAACCGCCGCTTAAGGCTTAACATGCTCATACCGATAGGGGCATGTGCGCAATGCCGAGCAAGCGCCTTTTCTACAAGGCCGGGCTCCAGGTACACTAGATTACGGTCAATATCGAAATAACCGATACAGTCCCCTGCTGGACCGTACGATTTATCGCCGCCAATCTGGGTACTGACCAGTTTCCACCCCCATTTGATTGCGGTGGTATTCGTCCCACCGGCTGGCTTGTCTGGGTCTTTGTGATCGATAAGATGCACGGACTTACTCACCAGTAGCGTAACAATGTTGTTAAGAAACACTTGAACGCCATCCTCGACGGCTTTGTAGGTCGACTGGTCGACCATCAATTCTTTGAAAGCAGCCTCCGCACGTTTCAAAAGGTCAATACTCTTTGTGCCGCCCGGTAATAATTGCAAGTCATCGAGGAACCGCCCGAGCACGTCAAGCCCCGCGACAAAATTGGCGAAATTGGCCGGGGCTCGGGCGTGGGTTTTTTTAATTTCAAGGTGACGATACTCGCGAGCATACTCATCACAAAACTTTTTAAAACTCGCCTCCCCTTTGGGCTGGTATTGCGGTATACGAGGCGCAAGCCATTGCAGGTAACTCGACATAAAGCCTGATAAAACTTTATCCTCCCTGGCGCGCTGTAGCTCTGTTAGTGTGTCCTCGCTAAAGTCGTGCTCAGATAGGCTAATGATAATTGCTCGACCAAGTATTGACTCACCGCGCGGCAAATCTTCAGCGGTGACGATTGGCAAAGCCCGGCAGAGCCGGTCCTTTCTGCCAGATCCGTCTTTCTCACATCGTCCTGCGGCTACGCCGTTGCCGGTATTACGAATAAGGCGAGCCGCGTCACTGTGCATCTTGTCGGCCTCCATTTTGTTTTTCGGCGGTATGAAGTCATCGATAACTGAGACAACGTCTTTGGCCTGGAAGAGTTTTAATTCGCGGTTAGCCGCGCTGTCTGAAAAGTTTCCCGGGGCGCTTTGTGCGTCAAATTCGCCAAAAAATCCAAGAACCAGTGCGGCGAACTCCGACTTGTGCGATCCCGTCTCACCGTACAGCCAGATGGTAACACTGCACTTCAGTACAGAGATCAAAGGCGCTCGCGCAACCGCAGCAAGCAGCATGATGCCCACTTCAGGTTTATTGGGGCAAACGTCGAGCAACTTCAAAACAATCGCGGTTGCTTCTCTTAATTCGTCACCGACAAGAGGAGGGGGGAGCCGGTATCGCTCGTTATTGGCATCGCCCATCCTTACCTCTACATCCGTGGACAGGCCGTTCTCAGTAATAGCGCCTGAGCCCGTTAAAAAACACCACTTGTTATCAATTTCCTTCCAGCCTGTATAGTCATAAACCGTCTTGACCGGAAGGTCACCGCCGTGAATTTGTTTCGAATGGAGTTCGGTCAGGCATTTTAGGTGTTGAATGATTGAGATGCCTGCCGGAATGTAAACGCGTGTGTCAAAATACAAATTCGGCCAGTTTGACCGGCTACTGTTGAAGTCATCGTTAGGGATTTCAACGGCGGGAAGATTTACTCCGTCATAGCGCCGAGCAGATACCAGTAGACTTTTTTCGGCTTTTTTACTCAGACAGGTTTCGAGAATAATCTGTCTTTCCAGCTTGAACACTGAATCCGCAAGCTGGATGTATTTTAAATCGCCGTTCGCCTTGCAGTAACGCTGAACAGGCCGCCCGTCTTTAATCATGTACTCAGGGGAAATGATGATCTCATCGCTGGCACCGCCGCCGCTTTTGCCTTTCTTCGTTTTGGGCTTTGCGCCGTCAAGGATGGATTTCACATTGCTGGGTTTATTGCTAACGTCATTGTTCATTATTTTGCTCCCTCAGATACGCGGCGTAGTCGTTAAAGTCGGCGTTTGGAATGGGCGGGATAGCAACGGCGGCGCCGATTTCTTCAGCGGCCTCATTGGCTGCATTTACGCCGACATTGCCTTTCGGGTGGTCCGTGTCGTTATCCGCACAAATTGTAATGGGCGTATCCGGCAAGCGTTCGCGGAGTAATCGAGCGACCTTGATAAGGCTATCTTTTGAAAAGGCCATGTAAGTGCGATATCCGGTTTGCTCGTGTAGCGTGGCCGCTGTGGCGAACCCTTCACACAGCAAAACCGGCTCATCTGGATCGGTACTGCGTTTGCCGATCCACCAAAAGTGACCGCCAGCCGGAGCGCCGCTTAAGAAGTTCCGGTCTCTTCCTAGCACCGGGTTTTTGTGAGGGTAGACGAACTGCAAACTGACGATAAAGCCTTGGCCGTTGTACAGGGGGATCATCAACGAGCCGGGTATCGTGATCGTGCCGTTGCCGCTGGGATGCTTTGCTTTATAGTCATGAAGCCGTGTACCGTGGGGAAGCACAGACTTCCGTTTTAGATACGGATGATCAGCCGTGGCCGGATTGCCGTTCGCCCAAAAGTTTATGGCTAATTTTTGAGCCTTTGCGTATCTGGCGGCTCTATCTGCTTCGGCCTGGCGTTTAGCTTTTTCGATTTGCCTTTTTTCTGCTTTTGAAAGTGACCGGGTTTTAATTTCGTCACTATTCAGAAAAAAAGTACGCTGCTCTCCGCCGCCCTTCCAGTTGTGACATATGCCGCCCTTTCCATCGGCGAAAATCATCACTCGGCCGTCTGAGTTCCCAGGCTTATCCACTGAACATTCAATCCAACCGCCGCGACGAGCAAGCGACTTGGGAGGAATCATTCCCATCTCAAGAAGGGTGGCGAGCGCCTTATCTTCTATCGTTTCTCCGTCCATCAAACGCTCACCGCCTCACCGTTGATTAGTTTTTTAACGTCCTCAATTCGGTAAAGTGTTTTTCGGCCGATGTACGTCGCTTTAATCGGTCCATTTTTTTTACAATTCCATCGATTCAAGGTTGCGGGTTTAACACACAGGTAAAACGCTGCTTCATTGGTTGTCAGCAGCTCCCGGGTGATTGAATCGATTGGCGGGTATTGGTTTACCGAGAATGGAATTCTACTTTTCCGGTCTGTTGCTTTATTTTGTGTTGCCATCTGTTTGAGCCCATTTGAATGAATGAGCCCTGATAATATTGATGCCAAACCACAGAAAAAACCCCGCTAATTCGAGATAATGGGTCTAAATATCTTTATGGGATTGCGCAATATAGACGTGGCGAGGCGTGCCGAGGGTGACGGACCGGGGCTAATTACGTTTTTTAGTATAAATCCGTTCTATTTCTCGGACAGATAGCTTTATTCCGCGCATGTCTAAAATTTCCGATACGCGCTCATAAGCCGTTTGATTTTTTGATTCACGGGATTTTGGCAGACTTTCTTTCTCAACAACCAGACTGACAAGCTCTATAGCAAGCTTCTTTAACCAGGAAGGTTGAGAGCGGGCGCTTGATTTGGTCCGTGGTTTTGGGGTGATGTTAACTAACGCTTGAACAAATGCAGCAAGCATCTTTTTTGCTTGATAGTCGCGAGGGACGCGTTCGGCCTTGCTTGCCTCGGTTGCTGTTTTTATTGCGTTCTCAAATGTCAGCTCGCCATCAGCATAAGCACTTAAAATTTCCTCCAGGATTACCCGGCAAGCTTCAATCGCTTCTTTGGCAACGTCACGCCGGACAATCTCTTCCTTCGTTAACGATGTGCAGACTCCGCCTAATAATGTTTGACGCGTAGGTGTGGGCGCATCATTGACGCGTTCTTTTCGATGGTTGCCAGATCCAGCCATGACGCAACGCTCAAGGCATGAGCAGTTCTCGGCAGAATGATAATCTGATTATGTGGGGCGGCTTGAACATGGGATGCACTCCGTTAAGTGTGCGCGTTATGAGGTAATGCCGGAAAAGGGTTAACGACTCCCTCTTATCGGCCCGCGTGGCCTATCCGGTAAAACAGATTCTATCAAATGCCTTATTAAAGCGAAAAGCCTAATTTTTCAATCAACCCAGTCTACCGGCAATCTCAAACGCTGTCGCATTGTAGTAAATCATCAACGACCGAACATCACGATGCCCAACCATTCGCGCTAGGTCCAGAACGTCTAGCTTTCTAGCCAGTCGTGTTAAGGCTTCATGCCGGGAATCATGGAAATGCAGCCCGGTAATATCCGCGCGTTTAATCGCCTTCCTGAAGAGCTGTCCAGCCGTGGCCGAATCGACTGATAAGCCACTAGCTAAGATCTGTTTCATCACCGCAACGGCCACTGTCGATAAAGAAACGTGTCGCTGATCTCCGTTCTTTGAATCGCGAATGATCAAATACCGCTGATCCAGCACCGCATCATTAACCGTTAACGCGCAAATCTCGCCCAACCTTAAGGCCGTTTCAATCGCCAGGACAAAATAAGCACCTACCAGTTGTGTTTTTTTTGCCGGAACTTTATCGGGCGAATAACCTAACGCATCCAACACCCGCAGCAGCTCATCGGGATCTATACGCCTGTCCCTTGGCCGGGGGTTCTTTGGCCGCTTAATTTCATGGACCGGATTATCGGACAGCCACCGCCATTCCCGTTTGGCATGGGTAAACACCGACGACAGCACATTTAGTTCGCGATTAACCGATGCCGCCGACACTTCCTTTAGGCGCTGATCCCGCCACAAGGCCAGATCCTCAGGCGCTAAATCAGCCAGACGCACCCTTGCCAGTGCATAACGGCCCAGCAAGGCCAACCGGATCACCTCCCACCGCTCACCCTTCTTACCCACCGACACTTCCCGCCCGTAACGCTCCAGCGCATCACCCACCGTATAGACCAGCGTTTCAGCCGGTTTTCCGGTTTTCAATTCGACTTCCATAGTCAGCGCCCATTCACGCGCTTGCTGTTTGGTATCTTTTGTTGCTGATCGACGCACACCGTCAACGCACACCTGAACCCGGTAAGTAGAACCGCGCTTTATAATTGTCGCCACACTAACCCCTGTTAACCCGACCTCGCACAAGCTCGGAATGGTGTAAAAATGGTGTAGACAATAGTGAAAAATGCGTAAAAATGCAAAATAACGGGCAGGAATAAACCGAAAAATTAAGCTGATTTCTTAAGAAAATAAATAACTTGAAGTGTTTTGAAAGGCTATGTTAAATTAAGCTGTGGTGCCGAGGAGAGGACTTGAACCTCCACGCCCTTTCGAGCACTAGCACCTGAAGCTAGCGTGTCTACCAATTTCACCACCTCGGCAAGAGGTTTGCTGTAACAGCGAAGTGAGCGCGCACTATACGGACAACATTATTATTTGTCAAGCGCATCGAACGTCTTTTCATTTTTATAATTGCCGTGAGATTGTTAAAATGGCGTTCTATACCTTTCGCACTTCAAATTTCGGCAGTGCCTAAGGAGGCACCGGGTTGTTCGGCAAAGGCTTTGCCAGCATGGATGCTGACATAGAGCTTATAGGGATGTATTTACGGCGTTCTTTGACGGGCACCCCGGTGTCGAATTTCGATCTACGATGGGTATATCAAGTTGCTTTCTTTTTTAATCATGAATCTTTAGGAACACATGACATTGAAGTCCAAAAATAAAAAAACTACGTTTAAAGCGTCCAAAGACCCGTACGCGGCTAGAGAAGCAGCCAAGTATGAAAATCCAATACCCAGTCGTGAGCTGATACTTGAGTTAATCGGAACGATTGGCAAACCCTTATCGCGTGAAGAAATTTCTGCAGAGTTCGATCTCGCCGATGAAGAGCAAGTTGAGGCGCTTCGACGACGGCTCAGAGCGATGGAGCGCGATGGTCAGCTGATGTTCAACCGCCGGCAAAAATATTTTCTGGTCGACGGAAAAGATTTAATTGCCGGACGCATCCTGGGCCACTCCGATGGTTTCGGTTTTTTAAGACCGGATGATGGCTCGCCGGATTTATTTTTATCACCCAGAGAGATGCGGTCATTAATGCATAATGACAGGGCCTTGGTGAGAGTTTCCGGTGTTGATAGAAAAGGCCGAAAAGAAGGGACTCTGGTTGAAGTGCTTGAGAGAAACACCAAGCAGGTCGTTGGCCGCTTTTTTCATGAACGTGGTGTAAGTTATGTGGTTCCTGAAAATAAAAATATCGCACAGGATGTCTTGATCCCGCATACCGAAATCGGGGCTGCCGAGAAAGGTCAGATCGTTGTTGTTGACATTATCGAACAACCGTCGAGAAGCCGTCAGCCTATAGGAAAAGTGGTTGAAATACTGGGGCGCCATTTAGCGCCGGGTATGGAAATCGAGATGGCGGTGCGTTCTCATGAATTACCTTATCTCTGGCCGGATGCTTTATTAACGGAAATCGAGTCGCTCAGCGACCAGGTGCCTGAGTCGGCCAAAGCCAATCGAGTCGATCTGAGAGCATTGCCGCTGGTCACTATTGATGGCGAAGACGCCAGAGATTTTGATGATGCTGTGTTTGTCCGCAAAACCAAAAACGGCTGGAAACTGTGGGTAGCAATTGCCGATGTTTCCTACTACGTACAAATCAACAGCGAACTGGATCAGGAAGCAAAAAACCGCAGTACGTCGGTTTATTTTCCTGAAAAAGTCATTCCCATGTTACCGGAGATATTGTCTAACGGCTTATGTTCTCTGAATCCGGACGTTGACCGTCTTTGCATGGTCTGTGAGCTGGTTATCAACACTGAAGGGACTGTGTTGAGATCCAGTTTTTATGAGGCGGTAATGCGCTCTCATGCCAGATTAACCTACACCGAAGTGGCCCAAATTCTCGTAGAGGATAATCAGGCACTGAAGAAGAAATATAAACCGCTGGTGCCTCATCTAAACGAAACCTACTCGCTCTTTAAAGCAATGCGTCAAAGAAGAGAGGAGAGGGGGGCAATGGATTTTGACACCCAGGAAACCAGAATCCTGTTTGGCGCCGAGAGAAAAATTGAAAAAATCGTTCCCGTCGTCCGAAATGATGCGCATAAGCTGATTGAGGAGTTCATGATAACCGCCAACATGGCTGCTGCGCGGTTTTTAAACAGAAAAAAAATCCCAAAATTACTGAGAATTCATGAAGGGCCCGGTCCCGAAAAGTTACTGGCGTTAAAAACTTTTCTAGGTGAATTAGGGCTTCACCTGTCAGGAGAAGCGCAACCGACACCTTTGGATTACATGAAATTACTGGAGTCTGTCAAAGACAGGCCGGATGCGCATTTGATCCAGACAGTTTTGCTTCGCTCCATGTCACAAGCCGTTTACAGTCCAGAAATTAAAGGCCATTTCGGTTTGGCTCTGGATGCGTATGCGCATTTTACTTCGCCGATACGCCGTTATCCCGATCTGTTGGTTCACCGAGCGATCAAACATGCGTTGCAGAATAAACCGCCTGAAAGTTTTTTCTATGGCATTTCGGACATGGTTGCGTTGGGTGAGCACTGCTCCTCGTGCGAACGCAGGGCTGATGAAGCGACGCGTGACGTGGTCAATTGGCTGAAATGCGAATACATGATGGATAAGGTTGGTGAGGTGTTTCCGGGTATTATATCGGCCGTAACTTCATTCGGTTTTTTCGTTGAATTGGTTGATATCTATGTTGAAGGCTTGGTGCATGTATCCAATCTGGCGCAGGATTTTTTCAAATTCGACCCCTCCAGTCATCAATTGATAGGTGAACGCACTGGCATGCGCTATCGGTTGGGTGATTCTGTGCAGGTCAAGGTTGTCAGAGTCGATCTGGACGAAAAGAAAATTGATTTCGAGCTTTTTAAAAAAACCGGATCAGCAGCGATTAAAAACAAAAGGAAACGGCGCTCCAAGTGAAATTAACAAAAATATACGGACTCCATTCGGCTCAGGCGGCTCTTGATTACTCAGCGGAAAATATTTTACAAGTGTGGGTGGACAGTCACCGGCAAGATAAACGTTTATCCGAAATCATCAAGCAACTGGGCGACTTGGGCTTAAATACTGAAAAAGCCGATCGTAAAAAACTGGATCGATTAGCCGGAGGCACTAATCATCAGGGCATTGTGATAGAAATTGAGATGCCCGCTGCTAAATCTGAAGATGAATTGAAAACCGACCTGCTGAACATCACGACACCGCCTCTTTTTCTGGTGTTGGATAATGTTCAGGACCCGCATAATCTGGGCGCTTGCTTACGCACGGCCGATGCTACAGGTGTGAATGGCGTCATTATCACCAAAGATAACGCAACAGGAATTACCCCTACTGTTTGTAAAGTGGCAAGTGGTGCGGCTGAAACGGTGCCTGTTTATCAAATTACCAATCTGGCCAGAACACTTCGCTGGCTTAAAGATCAAGGGCTTTGGATTTTGGGTGCAGCAGGGGATGGTAATCAAACGATTTATCAGGCTGATTTAAAAGTCCCTATGGCTTTGGTTGTTGGTGCTGAAGGGAAAGGTCTTAGACGTTTGACCAGGGAAGAATGCGATATGCTGGTTAAGCTGCCGATGTTGGGCAAGATTGAAAGTTTGAATCTTTCGGTGGCGACCGGCGTGTTTCTCTATGAAGTGGTCAGGCAAAGAATGATGTAACCAAAGCGTTTATTACTTCAGTATTTGTTCAATCAAGTCATCTTACTTATTGTAAATTTTCAGGTTAATTGTCCTGGTTTGTTGGCTATGCCAGTTAATTTCGTAGGCTTCTGCTTGCATAAGCTGGCACCATGGACAAACCGGATTAGCCGAAATGGCAATTTCCTCTTGTGTGTCAAGGTCGTCTCCGCATCTAGAGCAATAGTTGTAATGAGCGATCTTTTTCATAACACATCCTTACTGAATATAGAACGGAACACAGGTTAACCCGGATATTGAATAAAAAATGTGAGCAATTCACTTTTTTGTCTTTTAAAAACGGGCTGCTAAGTATTTTTTCTCATTTTTTATGATTCAAGTATGAAAAGTCTTGCCATAAATGACCTATCAGCTTTTTGAATCGGTTATTTTCGGCACTAACCCTATGGATATTTAGAGCCCTGTTTTCAATAAGCACCCGTTGGAAAGGTTCGTGTAAGGTTTCGTTAATACAATGGCCCTCAAATAAAGTATCGATTAAAAACTACTTTTCAGCTAGTCTAATTATCGACCGCTTTGTTCATATCTTGTTTCATGACACATTCTTGAAAAGAATTTGTCTGAACCATTTGTATTTTCAAGGCTTAGCAAGAAGGAGCCATTATGAAATCGTTTGAAAAACTCCTGGCGGAAAATAAAGCTTGGGCTACTGAAGTCAAGACAGAAGATCCTGATTTTTTTAAAAACTTAGCCAAAGAACAAAAACCGGAATTTTTATGGATTGGATGTTCTGACAGTCGCGTTCCCGCTGAAATCATTGTAAAAGCAGCTCCCGGCGAGATGTTTATTCATAGAAATATCGCTAACCAGATGATTTCTACAGATTTTAATTGTCTCAGTGTCTTGCAGTATGCGGTTAATGTTCTGGAAGTTAAGCATATTATCGTTTGCGGTCATTATAATTGCGGTGGTGTTAAAGCGGCTTTAAATAGGCAGCATACGGAATTAATGATTACCAATAAATGGCTGCTGCATATTAAGGATATTTACCGCCTGCATAAAAATGAAGTCGATGCTTTGCCGACTGAAGAACAGCGTGTTAACAGGCTGGTGGAGTTAAATATCATCGAACAAATCAATACGCTGGCTTACACCTCGATAGTGCAAAAATCCTGGCACGAGCATAAACGTCCGGTTTTGCATGGATGGGTTTACGGATTATCGGATGGCTTGCTCAATCCACTGATAACGCTGTATCCTGATTTCGAGGTCGATAATATATTTAAATACGATTTTAAAACCGCTTGAGTTTCAAGACCAACCGAATGGTGAAGGAAAGGTTATTTTTAAGTGAAATACTGCATTCATCACTTTAAGTTATCTGATTACCATCTTCCGGTTTTGTCTCAAGTGGTTGGTATGACACGCTATCCATCCATTGATATCTAGGACTATTGAGAAAAATTTCATGAATAACAGTTTGAACGCATGCAAAATTATTGTTCCCGTTGATTTCTCCGAATTTAGCGTCAAGGCCTTTGTGGTGGCAAATGATTTGGCTCAATTATTCAAGGGCAGGGTTACCCCCTTTCATTCCTATGATTTATCGTCGAACCTGGACGGATTCCACTACCAGGCAAAAGATTTTCGAGTTGACGGAGACTTGTTAACGACACATGATGAATTACAAAAGCGCTTAATGGATTATGCTGCCAATTCTATCGATTCACCTATTCTCGATCAGGCAATGGCGGAGCGAAATCCCCATGTGAGTGAGGCTATTGTTGAAGCCGCTGGTAATTTCGATTTGATTGTTATGAGCAGCCATGGAAGAACGGGCTTTAAACGAATGCTAATGGGGTCTGTCGCCGAAAAGGTTCTTCACTCAGCACGGCATCCCGTCATTATTGCAGGCCGAGAGGTTGGTCTTGCTCCGCTTGGGAAAATAGTCTACACCACCGATTTTTCAGAAAATTCGTATGCTGCATTACCTTATGTAGCCGAATTTGCCGGCGTTACAGAGGCCTCCGTCGATGTGTTTCATGCCGTTTGCGGGGATTTCAGCAGTGTTGAATACTTGGAAAGAATCAAGCGTGAACGCGAGGAACAATTGCAGATCCTGGTTCGTGAACGCCTGCCTGGACTTACTCGCGTCAACTGTGTAGTTGTACCGGGAGAAGATTCTGCTCATCATGCCATACGCAAATATTACCGGGACAAGCACTATAACTTGTTGATAATGGCTTCATGCGGCCGAAGTGGTCATGATTTCCATGCTGTGGGCAGCACGACAACGGCTATGGTCAGATCAACCAATGCCACGATCATGGTTGTCAAGCCGGACATGGGATTACCAGAAGGCTAAGGGTTAGGCTGACCAATAGGGGGGCTCTCCCTGTATTATTAAAACACTGTCATTCCGTCAGTGATTGAGTGAATTCATCAGGCTATCAATGAAACTTGCGCCTGAAGCCATTTGCAATGGTTTCAGGCGCAAATTTAGCCGGGGTGACAACAACAGTAGATAGCGATGCCGCTTGCCGGTTATTGTAAAAAACTAACGCCGAAGTTAAGGAATTTCCTTTATGATTCATAAACATCTCGATTACTATGTAAAACATCTTAATCACGATATACCTGCCGGACTTGTCGTTTTTTTAGTGGCTTTGCCCCTTTGTCTGGGAGTCGCGCTTGCTTCCGGTGCACCGCTTTTTGCTGGGCTTATTGCCGGCATGGTCGGAGGCATCATCATTGCCTGGGCCAGTGGTTCTCAGCTAGCCGTCTCGGGGCCCGCAGCCGGATTGACCGTCATTGTCTTTAATGCCATTGAAACCCTGGGCAGCTTTACCGGGTTTCTTGTTGCTGTGGTATTGGCGGGCTTTATTCAGCTCTTACTGGGCTATCTGCGAGCAGGCATCATTGGCGCTTACTTTCCGTCCTCGGTGATTAAAGGAATGCTGGCGGCTATTGGTTTGATATTGATCATGAAACAAATTCCTCATGCCTTAGGATATGACATCAGTTTTGAAGGTGATGAAAGCTATATGCAGGAATCAGTATCTACTACGCTTATTGAGTTAGCGGATACATTCAACGCAATATCTCCAGGCGCAACGGTTGTCAGTGTTGTCGCTTTACTGATTTTAATTGGATGGGAATCCAGTTTCATCAAACGAATTCCTTTGATCCGTCTCTTGCCGGGGGCTTTGGTTGCCGTGATGTGGGGTGTTGTTTATAACATTTTGGCGTTACGGTTTTATCCATCCTGGGCGATTTCGGAAAAACATTTAGTGACATTGCCAGTCACCGAAAAGGCTACTGATTTTTTACAGCTATTTACTTTTCCTGACATCAGCTTCCTGAGTAATCCACAGGTCTATTCTATTGCGTTTACGTTAGCGATAATTGCCAGCCTTGAAACCCTACTCAGTCTTGAAGCGACTGATAAAATGGATCCCATGAAGCGGGCGGCCCCCACAAATCGTGAGTTAAAAGCGCAGGGCCTGGGTAACATGATCAGCGGTTTATTAGGTGGTTTGCCGATAACTGCGGTGATTGTTCGAAGCGCGGCCAATATCAATGCAGGCGGGCAAACAAAAGTGTCATCTTTTGTCCATGGCTTGCTTATTTTAATCAGCGTCATGTTTTTTGCTAACTACCTTAATTACATCCCTTTATCGTGTTTAGCGGCAATTTTATTGCAAACAGGTTATAAGCTGGCCAAACCCAAATTATTTATTGAATTTTTTCATAAGGGGATGAATCAGTTAATACCCTTTGTACTAACTATTGTTGCTATTTTGTTGACGGATTTGTTGAAAGGAATCATCGTAGGCATTGTGATTGGCTTGTATTACGTTATCCGCGCCAACTATCATGCGGCAATTTCCATGACACACACGGATCAACATTATGTTATTAGTTTAAATAAGGATGTTACCTTTCTCAACCGGTGGTTGCTGCGTAAACTATTAAATCAGGTGACTGAAAACAGTACTGTTTTGATAGACGGAACAAAGTCGCAATTTATTGATTACGATATTATGGAGGCGATTGATGACTTTCTACTTTCAGCCCCTGACAATAATATCAAAGTAGAGACTATTGATTTGGCAGGGAAAGAAAAGATACAGGATACACCCGCATTGTTAGAGAAATGAGTAAAGATGACAGCCGATAAAGTGTTGAATATACCTTTTGCACTTCAAATTTCGGCAGTGCCTAAGGAGGCAACGGGTTGTTCAGCAAAGGCTTTGCCAGCATGGATGCTGGCATAGAGCCTACATGGATGTATTTACGGCGTCCTTTGACGGACACCCCGGTGCTGAATTTCGATCTACGATGGGTATAGTCAATGCAGGTTGTTAGGTTGCTAAAAGCAGGCAACCCAACCTACGTTGAATAAGTACCTTAATTTTTAATAAACGTCTCTGACGTAACGTTTATCTTTTTTCAGTTGATTAACATAGTCAACGGCTTGTTGATCGGATAATTTTCCGTGTTTGGCTATGATTTCGTGCAAAGCCTTATCGACGTCTTTCGCCATCTTGTAGGCATCGCCGCAGACAAAGAAATAGCCGCCTTCTTCCAGCCATTGATAAAGTTCGGCACCGTATTCATACATAAGGTCTTGAACATAAATCTTTTCTTCTTGATCTCTGGAGAAAGCGAGGTCCAATCGAGTCAACAAGCCGCTTTGTTCCATGGTTTCAAGTTCTTCCCGGTAGATAAAATCAGTTGCAGCATTTCTGTCGCCAAAAAATAACCAGTTTTTACCTGTGGATTTGCGAAAGGCACGCTCCTGTAGAAAGGCGCGAAATGGGGCGATACCGGTTCCAGGTCCCACCATGATCATCGGCAAAGTATCATCTTCCGGTACACGAAAGACTTTATTGGGGATGAAAAAGCTGCGGACCTGAGTGTCGCTGTTTACAAGATCCGCCAAATAGGTGGAACACACGCCTTTATGCTGACGGTTGAAACTTTCGTATCGCACTGAAGCAACGGTTAAATGAACTGAATCGGGAAATTGTTTACCGCTGGACGAAATGGAATAAGCCCGGTGTTGCAAGGGTTTGAGTAAGGCGATAAATTCAGCACCTGAAAACTCCATACTTGGAAATTGTAACAACAGGTCAAGAATATCCCGGCCCCATAGGTATTGGGATAACGCTTCCTTATCACCACTTTCAAGCAAACTGTTGAGTTCTTGGTCTCCAGAGCGTTTACCGATTTCTTCTACCAGTTCCTTGCTGGGTAATTTTATTTCGTAATGGGAAAGCAAGGCATCATTCAAGGTCATTAATTCGCCATTGACGGGAAACTCCTCTTCGCCCTCATAGCCAATGGCTTTGATGACATCGGCGACCAGGTCAGGGCAGTTAGTGGGAATTACACCAAACGCATCGCCTGCTTCATAGGTCATTTCTGAACCGGCGATAGAAATTTCATAATGGCGGGTTTCTTTGGATGAGCCCGGCGCTGTTAACAAACGGTTAACGGTAAGACGCGCTGGGAACGGATTTTTTCTGCTAAACTTCGGCGCTTCTTTTGTCGGTGACTGCGTGTCGATAATGGCAGTAGTGCTGCTTGATGCACCTTCGGCCATATGCGGTATGACTGCAGAGATCCAGTTTTCAGCGGGTTCTTCAAAATCCACGTCACAATCAATCCGATCATAAATGCGGGTTGCACCCAGTTCGGCCAGTCTGTTATCCCAGTCGATACCCGCTTGGCAAAACTGATCATAACTGGTGTCTCCTAATGCCAATACCGAATATTGGGTATTCTCAAATTTGGGTGCCGACTCGGTTGAGACCGCATCCCACAACATTTGAGCATTATCAGGCATATCGCCTTCACCGTAAGTGCTGGTGACGATCAATAGATATTCCATTTTGGCAAGTACGGCTAGGTCGATTTCGTCCATGCTCTGAACAATCGGTTTCAAGCCATGCGTTTTAGCGACATTAGCGGCATCATTAGCTACAGATTCAGCGTTGCCGGTTTGTGAGCCGTATAAAATGTTGATAACGCGAGCATTGGCTTGATTCACGGAACCAGCACTCTGAATCATCTGTGTGTGCATGCCGGCAAAAAAACCATTCAGCCAAGCGCGTTGGCTATCGCTATAAGGTGCATCTTGAGGAATATGAGGTGTCTTCATCTTTAAATATGTCAAATAAAAAACCATGCGTTTCCAAACCGAATAGTGGATTCAGTTTGGAAGTGCATGAAAAGAGGGATTGGTATCAAGCCGCGTTAACGCTCATCATCTCTTGAACAATACCTGAGCCTACAAGCGCAGCCAGGTATTCTTCAATACGAGGAATTCCGGCGAGCGCGTCGCGGTTGATCTTGTCTTGTTCGATAATCCAGGCAGTGGAGCCCAATGAATAAATGCTTTGGACGTCACGGTTAGCTAGAGCCGTTTTGTAATCGTTAAGACGTTTGCTGGCTAATAACCAGGATAATTGATTGTCCGAGTAATTGCTGTAGGCTTCTCTTGTTTGTTTGACAAGAGCGTCCTGAATTTTTCGCGGACGTTTCTCTATTAATTTACGTGCGGATTTCTCAATTAACTCTGAAGTGAGAAGGGTATTGCCTTGCTGTTTGAGCAGTTCTTTTGCAATTTGGCACGCTTTGTCTATCACCGCAAAACTGTTTACCAATCTGAAAGTCAATTGTGTATCAGCGGCACCAAAATCAGGGATAGCTCCGGCAAACAAAGGCTTGTTAGCCTTGTAGGCTAATTTCATCTGATCGATTTGTTGAGCCGCGTAAGAAATGGCCAGCTCCTCGATCATCGCTTTCCGGTCAACGGTGCTGCTTAAAAGTTCGGCTGTTTGTGTCTTGTAAAGCCAAAGCGGCAGCGTAAATTTAAAATGATGACGTTCAGTTTCCCAATTGCTGAGAATGTTTCTCGCTTTGCTCGAGTTCGCATACTGTTCATGCTGTTCGAGCATGTAAACAACGAATTGCTCATGAGCACGGGCAATATCGGTGTTTTCAGTCAGGCTGTGAATTTCAACTGATGACTTGTCATACAGACTGGGCAGCAGATTGTCAGGGTCATACTGATAGGCATTGCCGCCAGACATGCCGTTGCAAAAGCCCTTGCCGAAGCGGCCCAGGTTCAATACTGCGCCGTTGGTCATATATTCGCAGGCAAAATCGCCCACACCTTCGACCACTGCCATTGCGCCTGAGTTTCGAACTGCAAAACGATCGCCCGCCTCACCGTTAATAAAGGCTTGACCGCCGGTTGCCCCAAACAGCGCGAAATTACCAATCAATACGTTTTTACCGGGGGTTTTGATACCGCCTCCAGGCGATTCTACGATCAACGTTCCCCCGCACGCCGATTTCCCTACGCCATCATTACAAGTGCCGGTATGCTCCAGACGCATGCCGTCATTCATAAAAGCAGCATAGCTTTGACCGGCTGATCCTGTGGTCCGGATAGTGATGGTATCCGGAGCGAAGTAACGCCGGCCATGTTGATTGGTATAAATATTCCGTGACGATTTGACCTGATCTTCCGTTAATTCATAAGCCAAAATGCGTTCAATATCAATCGCCGTTTGGCCGCCCACGGTTTTATTGCAATTGTTCAGTTTAAATTTTGATCCTTCGATCAAGATTGTTTCTTGGTTACCGTCAATGATCTCCGATTTGACCAGATCAATAATTTGATCATCAATGTGAAAATTGGCTTCCAGATAAATAGGCTTCTCAATTTTGACTTCGTTGACATAAGCCAACAGTTTGGTCAGATCAAGTTGACCTACCATCGTTTTATGGTTGATGAGGTGCAATAAATCGGTTTTACCTCTAATCTCCTTTAAGCTGCTGTAACCCACTGAAGCTAAAAATTCCCTGACTTCGTGAGCAAGGTTCATGAAATACTGAGCCAGAACGCGTGGGTCGCCTTTAAACTCCTCATGAGTTGTCGTGAGTCCGGCCGGGCATTTGATATTGCAATTTTTGGCCATCACGCAGCGAAGCATCATTAATGCAGTTGTTCCAAATTCAAATGAATCCCCGCCGAGTATGGCTGACTTGATGACATCCAGACCGCTTTGATGCGCCGCACTGCAACGGAGTATGACTTTGTCGCGTAAACCATTTGCAGCAAGCGCCTGATGAACTTCGGCGATACCAATTTCTGCAGACCGGCCTGTGTTCTTTAAACTGGTTACTGCAGCAGCTCCTGTACCGCCGGTATTGCCTGCGACATTGATGACATCCGCACCGGCTTTCGCGACACCGACGGCTATCGTTCCAATACCTTCTGAGGAAACGAGTTTGACGACAACCCTGACTCTGGCTGCTTTGGCATCGTGTATCAATTGGCCCAAATCTTCAATAGAGTAGGTGTCATGAGGCGGCGGTGGGCTGACCAGTTCAACTTGTGGAGTCCCCACCACGGAGGGCTGCAATCTCAACCGAAACTTTAGGTGCAGGAAGCTGACCGCCTTCTCCTGGCTTGGCGCCCTGGGCAATTTTGATTTCAATTTCTTCAATATTCAGGTCCGCCAGATAACCAGCCCAGACGCCGAAACGGCCTGAGGCAAATTGTTTGATCTTGCTGGAACGGATGGTATTGAATCGGCTGGAATGCTCGCCGCCTTCTCCGGAGTTACTGAAAGCGCCGACAATGTTGGTCCCATGCGCAACGGCTTCATGAGCTTCGGCAATTAAAGCGCCATGACTCATCGCTCCTGAAGCGAGACAGGTGGTTATTTCATGGGCAGGCTGCACATCCTTGAGAGCAATCGGTTCACGCGCTGTAATGATTGAACTGATATAAAAATTCAACAGGCTTGCTGAATCCTTGATCTGGAATTCACAGCCATTTTCAGTGACAGAAACAGTGAAATCTTCGTTATTGAATCTGTTTTTAAAGTAATTGGCCAGGCTTTCCAGTCGTTGCTGAGACGCGTGGTTTGTCAATGTCACAGTGTTGCCATTGATGACTTTCAAGCCACGGATAACAAAATTGTTATTCCCGATCAAACTTTGTTTACCCAATACCCGCTCGAATTCTTCGGTGGTCTCGCAATGGCTGACATCGGCAGGTAACTCCATAATGTCTCTAAGCGCAGCAGGACGGCTGTCTCTTTCTTTATAGAGATTCTCAACAAAACTGCGATACGCGGGTGTTATACCGAAACAATCGATTTGCTCAGGCGTGCGTTTGTCATAACCAAAATCAACATAAGCGGTGTCTTTGGCTTCAGGTGCTTTTTCTTCCGGAATATATAAAATGGGTTCGTCAGTCATATTGATATATTCTCTGACAGCCGTATTGCCAAACGTATGCCCCGCACCGTCCTGACGTTCCTTAAATAGACCCAGAAATGGAATATCCTTTTCGTCTACCACGGATAACGCTTTTTTATGCCAGTCTGCTGCACTTTTGGCAATGTCGGCATATTGAACGCCGCCTACCGGCGAATTAATGTTTGGAAAATAGACATGCAGTTTAGGCTCGTTCGTATCCAGGTAGTTGGACTCGAAAAATTCACCGCCGATATAGCTTTCAACAGTACACAGGCCGAATTTGCCCATGGTCTTCATCAAGGATTTTTCAGCCGCCTTTTTGAAGTTGACCAGGATTTTTTCATGCTTTTCAGCCGGATACTGAGAAATCACGCGATTGTAAACGCTGATAGGGCAGAGTGCCGATGCGCCAAATCCTAAAATTGTTGCTACATCATGTGCACTGACAACTTGTCCGGTTTCAGCAATCAGTGAAGAATTAAAACGCAAACCTTCTTTGACCAGATGCTGATTGGCTGCGGCAATCATTAATAACGCCGGTATCGCGGCTTTTTTGTCCGTTATACCGGTATCGCTCAGGATAATGATGCCCGTCTTGTCTTTGGCAGCCACTTCTACTTGGCGGCATACCTCTGCAATAGCTTCTTCAAGGACTTCTTCGTTTTTCCGGTAATCATCAAGTACAGGCGTAAACAGCATATCCAGCGTAACAACCTTAATGCTGGTTTGTCTGCGTATTTGCTCAAGGTCAGTTCTTTGCAGAATAGGCGAATCGAGCATCAATTGCTTGCTGGTTGCTTCTGAAAAGGTCGGTTTGGCACCGAGAGCGACTCTCAATGTCATGCCGTCACTTTCTCTCAACGAATCCAATGGCGGATTGGTGACCTGTGCAAAACGCTGACTGAAATAACGCGACATGCCGCCTTCATTGTCTGAAAGCGCGTTGGGTGCAATGCCGTATCCCATGGCGGACACTTTTTCAAGGCCGGTTTCCAGCATAGGGTCCAACAGAAATTTAAAGCTTTCCTGATTAAGCGAATAAGCCGTATGTTGCTGATCGATGTTAAAAAAAGTATTAGGTGCGGTTAACTCATTTTGAGTGACCGGGGGAAGTTCCGATTTATAAATACAACGGGTACGCAAGAGCGTTTCGTAGTCTCTCTCGTTGGCCAATCGTTCCATGACTTGATAATGGTCATAGGCTTCGCCGGTGCTGTGATCAAAATACAGCATACCGCCTGCCTCAATCCGGCCGCGTTTCAGCACTTCTTTGGGCGGGAAATCTATTTGTCCTGCCTCTGACATGACGGCCAGATACTCTCCTGTTTCAACGGAACGAAGCGGTCTTAAACCGAGGCGATCCAGCCTTGCGCCAACGCGAATCCCGTCGTTGAAAATTAACGCGGCCGGGCCGTCGTTTTTTTCTTCATACAAGCTGAAATATTCCAGCATTGCACGGACCTTGGGGGATAAAGTCGTATCGTTTTCCCAGGCGGGAGGCATCATCGCAATAACAGCGGTGACGATGTCGAGTTCGTCTTCATTGATACGCCGGGTCAGGGTTTGATCAAGACGTCCCGAGTCTGACTGTCCGCAGGGAAACACAATGTGTTTGTTATGTTGGCGGGCAATCGCATTTTCACTGAGCCGGTTTTTTTTATCGGTGTTCAATTCCCCGTTATGCGCCATGTAGCGGAACGGTTGAGCCATCATTGTGGCAGGTGCGGTATTGGTCGAAAAACGGGTATGAAAAAATAAGGTGCTGACTTCGTGGTCAACATCATACAAATCTTTAAAATACGGAATAACTTCAAAGGAGTTCAAACGGCCCTTGTAAACCTGAGTACGCGAACTCATCGATAAAGGATAAAAGCCATCTAATTCGGTTCTTGTGAAACCATCCGCTTCAATATTCAGCAAGGTTTGTTGAATGTGTTTTTCGAATTCGGCGTGCGATGCGTCTTTCAATTGCGCCGGACGTCCGAAAATCACCTGCTTGATCGGTAACTGGGCACGGCGCGATGCTTCATTAATGACTTTGTCATCAACCGGAATATTGCGCCAGGTGATAACTGGAAAATCTGATTTTCTTAGATGACTTTCAACCATTTCGATAGCGACTGAATCATATCGGTCGTGATCTTCGGGAAAGAAGAAATTTGCGACCCCGAAATCGCCGATTTTTAATTCAGCATTGCCGGTAATTCGGCGAAAAAATTTAAGCGATAAGTCAATGTTGACACCGGCTCCGTCCCCTATACCTTCCGCGCTCATGCCGCCGCGATGGGGAATTGTGCACAAGGCTTGATGAGACCTGACCAGCAGGTCATGTGTTTGTAAGCTTTTCTTATGAGTGATAAAGCCCACTCCACAGCTGTCTTGAGATAAGTCAGCGTCATAAAGCATGTTTACATTATTTTCTTGTCTGAAAATCATATTCATTTATCAAGCCTGTGCTAATCAGCCATTTTTGCGGTATTGGATTTGATTTAGATCAATGCATATCACTATCAAGTATACGTAATTCAATGAATTACATCCGATCAAGCGGCATGATTTAAATTAAAGTGTGTAGGATAAAAACAGGATAGATAATACCATGCAGTTATATCCCTGTCATTTTGAACAAAGTGATTTGGCTGTAACAACGAGTTTATAAAGGCTGGGCGGCCTTTGGCGTTTTGTAAGCGCCTTGTTAACCGATGTGTTTGCAGGATTAAAATTAGGCGTAAAGGCTAATGGAAGACTCGTAGTGCAAAGAGGTTTGCCCGCTAGGTAATACAGTTTCAGAAATATATACCTTTCGCACTTCAAATTTCGGCAGTGCCTAAGTAGGCAACGGGTTGTTCGGCAAAGTCTTGGCCAGCATGGATGCAAGCCGTCAAGCCCCCACGGATGGGTTTACGGCTTCCTGGCAAGGCTTACGCCAACTTCAAAGCCACATAAAAGTTCATACGGGGAGTTGCTGAGATCTTAGGATTTGAGTGTTTAATGTAAAGAAACCCGTAAAATCAAGCCATTGACTTGATTTAACAGGTTTCTATAACGGCAGCCTGGAAAATCAGATAATCGCCCTGGCTTTTTCGAAAGCATCTCTAAAATCAAGATAAAGCGGGCGCTCAGTTTCCAACATGGATTTAAGCAGTACCTGTTGCAATTTATATTTAATGTTCCCAACAGCTAAAGCACCTACGCCGACAGCGCCTGTGGCATTAATCGCATGAATCAAGGGCTTACCTAAATCCGTTGATTTGATCCCCTCAATTCCCATTGGCGGGACTGCATTCACATCACCGGCCACTTTCAGTAAGCGGGCATTTTCAAGAACCTTTGCGTTTAAAACCTGAATTCCCGCTTTCGCTGTACAGAAGACGATGTCATGATCGGCAATCAATTCAGCCTTTTGTTCATCAGAGCTGGCTTTTGCTGCTTTTAATGTCGCTTTAAAACGGCGGTTGTATTCTTTGACAATATCGTTAGCCGTATCAAAGGATAAATGATCTACGATCGTTGTTTCAGCACCGGCCAGTGAAGCAATTACACCTGTAGCGACACCTACCGGACCGGTGCCACCAAAGACAATTGCCTTACAGTCTTGCAAAGTTTTATTGTGATGTGTCACTAATTCTTTTTCTACGCAGGCAACCAACGCCGCAGCAGTGGTGAATGCGCCGCTGGGGTCAGCGAACACCGATATTTCAAAAGGTGGAACCATGGCCAGTTTGGCGGCATTGAGCATGTCAATTGCCAAGCCCATGTCTCGTCCACCGATAAACAGACCCGTCCGTTTTACTCCGGAGGGGCTGCGGGAAAATATGGCATCTTGCGTCAGTCCATACACACTATCCAGTTTCACATTGCTGTAAGGCATGAGTACTTCAAAACCGGCATCCAGCGCCATGTTGACGTCAAATGGACTGTTGTTGGGCATGGGGTCAAGCATGTGGAGTATGCTTCGTTTCTCCATGAAATTTCCTCTAAAAGTGGATGAGCTGTTAATTGCTAATGCATTCAGCCGTTTGCTTTGAAATATTCTCTAGCTACTTCAAACGCATGAGTAAAGTGCAAATAAATGGGTTTATCACTGTCAATCATCAGTTTCAGCAATTTATTTTGGGCCTGATATTTGACATTGCCTATTGCTAAAGCGCCGATGGCCACTGCACCACTTTTTGAACCTGGAACAGGTGCGCCGTTATGAAACGCATCAACGCCGGCTATACCGGAGGGTGGCACAGCATTAACATCGGCAACCACTTTAAGTTGCGGAGCATCGGTAAGAAGTTCGGCACTCAGCAGTTCTATACCGGCTGCACCGGTTGCAAATACAACATCCGCTGTCTGCATGTAATGGCTTTTTTCAGAATCGACACCGGCTGAAATTGCAATTTTTCCTTCACCGAATTCTTCGTTACATAGATCGGCTATGCGCTGCGCCTTGTCGAGCTGACGTCCTACAATCCTGACATTGGCGCCGGCGATTGCGGCTATAACTGCAGCTGCCTGGCCTACGGGCCCTGTACCTCCTAACGCCAGAATGTTGATGCCTTGCAGGGAAGTATTAAATTTGGATTTTAATTCGTTTTCAACGGCGGCAACCATGCCGGCTGCCGTAGTAAAGGCGCCGCTAGGATCAGCAAAAACCGATACTTCAAAAGGAGGTACCATTGAGTTTTTGGCTAGTTTAAGCATATCCATCGCTTGTTTTGTGTCTCTACCGCCAATAAATATACCGGTTTTTTGTAAACCTTTAGGGCTACGCGAAAAAATGGCGTCTTGAACCAACCCTCTAACTTCACTGGGCTCTACATTGGTATAAGGTACTGTGCAAACCCAGCCTGCATCCATAGCCATATTGACATCAAAAGGACTCAGATTTTTTGCAGTGGTCAGCATGTGTAAGATAAACGGCTTTTCCATGGATTTCCCCAAAATTATAATTTCCCCGGAAGTATAAAAGAAAAAAATGCATTTGGACAATGGCACGGACTTTAGAGTGGGAATTTCTGAGACGATCTTTTTTCTATACGTGTCCTTTAGGTGTGATAGTCATTTCAAATTAGTTCAAAATAGCTACATTATCGGTCTTTGCCGTATTTGCGCTTTGACAGTCACTTTTACATGAACTTTGCTTTGGGATAGTGAGCTTACAATGTGGACACCCGATTTAACTGAAAACATCAAATCCGATCAGCGCAAGCAGGCGTATGCGGCAAGAGCGGCCCAACCCAATAAAGATGTGCTGAGCCGCGTTATTTGTCAAAAAGTCCTGGATCATCCGGCCTATGCCGTGGCTAAAACGGTGATGTGGTATGTGGGATGCAAGTCGGAAGTTCGCACAGTTGATTTTATTGCTGGAGGCTTGTCCGCGCACCAAAGCATCGTGGTGCCATACTGCACTCAAGACGCAGAAGGTCAAAAAATACTGGGCTTATGGCTTTTGGACGATATAAATGAGTTGGTGAGTGGTACCTGGGGTATTCTTGAGCCGCCTCAAAATCGATGGCAGGAAAACCGCAAACAGGTCAACCCGGATCAGTTGGATTTGATCATCGTACCCGGGGTGGCTTTTGATGATAAATGCGGGCGTTTGGGCAATGGTGCAGGCTACTATGACCGGCTTCTAAGTCAATTAGCAAGCAGTACAGTACTGATGGGTATTTGCTTTCAGTCACAGATAGTGGATGAAGTAAAAATGGAGCCGCACGACGTTTACATGGATTGGGTTGTTACAGAACATTCAACTTATCATGGATCAGGCAGAAAACCGGGCAAATGAACCATCACAATATCAAAAAACATGTCAAGCATTCACCCGCTTTTGTCTTCGACAAAAACGCAGTCATCAGCGCTTTACAAAAAACGGACGCGCTCCGACAGGCCTCCGGTTGTAAAGTCTTGTATTCGATAAAGTCACTGTCTTTGGTTCCGGTAATGCAGTGGTGTTTGCCTTATGTTGACGGCTTTTCTGTCAGCTCGTTGTTTGAGGCAAAGCTGGCATATCAAGTTTTGGGTGGAAGGGGTTCCATACACTTAACCACACCGGGAATTGGACCTGATCAGGTTAGCGAATTGAATCATCTTTGTACCCACATCAGTTGCAATTCTTTGCATCAATATCAGTTATTTAATCAATTGACCGATAAAAAAGCCGAGCTAGGTTTACGCGTCAATCCGCAGCGGTCATTTTTGCAGGACGAACGTTTTGATCCCTGTCGGCCATTTTCAAAATTAGGCGTGATTTTATCGGAATTGGAGCAGGTTATCGAAACAGCGCCTATTGCCGGCGTGCATTTTCATACCGTATTTGCGTCCATGACGTTTGAACCGCTGATGCAGTCTCTGGAGGCTATCAAGGCCAGTATGGGCAGTGCTTTCAAGCAGTTGCGATGGATTAATTTGGGCGGCGGCTACCTGTATGATCAAATCGAAGATGCCGGTGATTTTATCAACCTGGTGAAAGCGCTGAAGAAGTCATTTGATCTGGAAGTTTACATTGAACCGGGTAAAGCGATTGTCGGGCAAAGCGGTTATCTGGTGACGACGGTCATCGATAAATTTGAGCGTAATGGAAAAACGATTTGCGTATTGGATACCACCGTTAATCATCATCCCGAAGTATTTGAATACCAGTATCAACCTCAACTGGTTGAACATCGGGAGGAGGGTCAATTTAACGCTATTTTGGCCGGTTCCACGTGTTTGGCTGGCGATCTGTTTGGAGAATATCGTTTTGATAAGCCTTTAGAAATGGGTGACAGGCTGATTTTTAAAGATGCAGGCGCTTATACTTTTGTTAAATCAAACCGATTTAATGGACACAACTATCCGGCACTCTACAGTTGTGAAAATTCAACGGTCAAGTTTCTTAAAAGTTACGATTTTGAGGATTATCTGAATTATTCCGGTTGGACAGTTTGAAAAGGCGGCCGCAAAGACGTAGCTCATTACTGCATGGACGGAAACGCTCAAGTTGGTGCATGTGAATCAAAATTATTTTTTCAAACTTAAAGGATAGGATCCAGAACAGACATCACCTTCATCCACGCCATCCAGCCACTTTTGCAGTTGCCTCGTTCGCTCTTGTGTGAAGCTTGAGAGTTGAGTACTCCAGCAAGCGGGAAAGCTGCTCCCGTAATACGATGGGTCATCCTTTTCAGGATACACGGCCTCCATTTCGGCGTCACGCCACATTAACCAGGCCCTTTGAGCGACTTTAAGTTTATCCAGGAACTTTGAATTGGTTTTGTGTTGCTCCAAAACAGCCTTGTAGACCGCATTCAACTCTTTATCCGCTGATTGAAAGTCCAAGCTTCCGCAGTGATTGATATCCAGCTGTGTTTGAGCTTCATCATGGCAGGTTCGAATCGCATCAGAGGATAGAGCTGGGCAAGATAGCATAAGCAAGGTTGTGATGAGCGCGAGATTTGCGTTTACGTCAAAATATTTGTTCATGGGTGCTACCGGGATTGTAATCCAGAGTTGCATAGTTTATTGGCTAATAACCTTTAAGTACAGGGTAAACGCATTAAAATAATCAATATATCAATATGTTATCTGGTTGCTTAGAACCTATATTGAATTTGGTTTAACTTATGGTATCTCTCCCTGGGTCCCGTTAGGCCGCGCCGAGCACTGGCGATTTTGTCGAGAATAGCCCGTTAGGGGAGCGGCAGGGATGCCGCTCATTTTCGAAGGGCAAGGGATTGCACTTCCGAAAACCCTCGGCAAAATCGTCAGCGCGCAGGATGATGCAGCGGCCTCCGGGTGTCTTTTCTTTGGATAAGCAAAGACAAAATCGGGGGGAACGATTTTGAACAGCTTTTGCTGGCCCGAAGGGCGAAACCCAAGGATGGGTTTCGTAGCAGTATCGCGGTTGTCGGTCCGCGAACCGACTCTACATAAGCGTCGCGATAGCGACAAAAAGCCTTTTTTAGGTTTCAAATAAACCGAGTCTTATAGTTAATCCGGAACAAGGAATATTTTAACAATTTAATTTTCTATAGTGTTTTAATGCGTTTGCCCTGCCTTTAAGTACCAATAAAATGTAACAATTGAGCTTGTAGTCAAACTGGGCGTCAACGAGTTATTTGTGCTGATCAGGATAAACCAGCGTGCGTTTATCGCTTGTTTGATGTGAAAACAGACTCGATCAATTGGCAATCGAGTCAGTTTGTCAGTTTAATTTATACCTTTCGCACTTCAAATTTCGCCAGTGCCTAAGGAGACAACGGGTTGTTTGGCAAAGGCTTTGCCAGCATGGATGCTGGCATAGAGCCTACATGGCTGTATTTACGGCGTCCTTTGACGGGCAACCCGGTGCCGAATTTCAATCTACGAGGGTATATATTGTTTTGTTTCGCACTACTTAGTCAATAATCACGGTAGGTAGCACATCCACCTCGCCATTGATAAGGGGTGAATCATAACTGTAAATAGCCGGGTTGTAGGCGGTATCCACATATCCGACATTCAAGGGAACTGTTGTTTCGGTTCCTGAATGGCTATAGCTATAAATGGCCGGACCATTAGCCTGGCTGACATAAATTAGCTCCGCTTGAAGGGAAGCCTTACTTTTGATATTGCTGGGGTAACTGTAAATATTATGGTTGATTGAATGAGACTTGTAGGTAAGTGGCGTGCTGCTTTGGGTATTTACCCTATCGTTTGCGCTGGCATTTAATGACAATGATCCGATAATTAATCCTGAAACGATTATCGCTAAAGCATGGGGTGTTTTTATTATTTGAGTTTTCATGGCAGACCTCCTGTTATGTTTTTATGGTCCGCCAATGAGACTCATGAAAGTGATTATAGTTCACATCACAGAGCCGTATTAAAAGGTCAAACTGGGAATTGCTGCCCTCGATTGATACTCAACCAAAGTACGCTTGGCTGCATGGTAGAATCGGTCCTTAATCATTGCTACCTTTTCGGTGTCATCCCATGCCAGTTCGACTGTACAAGCAAAATATTCACCGCCATCTGTATTTTCAAGTTTTGGTCGCCATCGCGGCGGGTATTTTATTGGGACATTTTTACCCTGATACCGGTGCGGCAATGAAACCTTTGGGTGATGGTTTTATCAAGTTGATAAAAATGATTATTGCGCCAATTATTTTTTGCACGGTGGTCATTGGGATTGCCGGAATGCAGGATATGAAAAAAGTGGGCAGGGTGGGTGCCAAGGCATTAGTGTATTTTGAAATACTCAGTACATTGGCTTTGATGATTGGCCTGATTGTTGTGCATGTTCTTAAGCCCGGTGCGGGTATGAATGCCAATGTTGATGTCCTGGATACCACTGCGCTTAGCACTTACACATCGGCTGCGAAGTCACAGTCTATTGTCGATTTTCTGCTCAATATCATTCCTGAAACAGTGATGGGTGCGTTTGCCAAAGGGGATATTCTGCAGGTGTTACTTTTTTCAGTTTTATTTGGCTTTTCATTGGCGGTGATGGGGCAGAATGGCAAAGCGGTTGTTGTGTTTCTCGAACAGGTTTCGCAGGCTTTTTTCGGCGTGGTAGCGACGCTGATGAAGCTTGCGCCAATCGGTGCTTTCGGGGCGATGGCTTTTACCATTGGAAAGTACGGCATTGTTTCACTGATTCCGCTTGCCAAGTTGATGGGCAGTTTCTATCTCACCTGTTTGTTGTTCATTTTTATTATATTAGGACTGGTTGCAAAGTTTGCCGGCTTCAGCATTATTAAATTTATTGCTTACATCAGGGATGAATTGCTGATTGTGCTGGGGACTTCTTCTTCAGAATCCGTGTTACCTCGCATGTTGTTCAAGATGGAACAATTGGGATGCTCCAAACCCGTTGTCGGATTGGTAATCCCTACCGGTTATTCGTTTAATCTGGACGGTACTTCTATCTATCTGACCATGGCGGCTATTTTTGTGGCTCAGGCTACTAACACGGTGCTCAGTTGGGAGCAGGAGTTAACCATTCTTGGTGTCTTGCTACTGACCTCAAAAGGCGCATCCGGGGTGACAGGCAGCGGGTTTATTACACTCACAGCAACCTTATCAGCCATACCTGATATCCCGGTGGCAGGGCTAGCGCTGATTTTAGGTATTGACCGTTTCATGTCCGAGGCCCGTGCTTTAACCAATCTGATCGGCAACGGCGTTGCGACCATTGTGATTTCCAAATGGGAAAATGAGCTATCTGAAAAGCAGCTTGATGCGGCGCTAAAGGGTGAAAACCTGCCTTGATCGACCCCTAAGGGTATTGGACCGTTAATGGTCCTCAGTATTAAAAGATTCGGCGTTCACTTTGCGCATGTAAGATAATCGGCAAGATTTTTTTCATTTATAAGTGTGATTATGAATTTTAAAGCGATACAGCGCTGTCAATGGTGGCTTCCGATATTGTCGGGAATTTTTATCGGAACCAGCTATATTCCTTTTCCGCCTTGGGCTTCCTTGTTTGGTTTTGTGCCGTTATGGCTATTTTGGATGCAACAGTCAACCCTGAAAAATGTGGTGTTGGGAGGCATGGTCACCTCGTTTGTGTTTACATTGATTGGCTTTAACTGGGTCACCCACCTGCTTCATGAGTTTGCGCATCTTAACTGGACTTTGTCTTTGGTTGGCATGGTCATCTATGGCTTGATAGCGCATTTGTTTGTGCCAATAGCGGGTTTATTCTGGTTTTTATGGCAACGCCGATTCAGCCCGGCTGCGCGTCTTTCGCTGGTCATGATGGCAATGCTGACGACCTTGAGTGAATTTTATTCCTTGACGCTATTTGACTGGAATTTCGGATACAGCTGGTTTGGTGCCGGTGTACCCCTTTATCAATGGGCTGAATATATTGGGTTTAGTGGTTTAAGCGCGTTAACTTTGTTGACTAACCTGGCTTTTTACCGGGCCTGGATAAACCGTACCAACCGGACCGGAAAACTGACGTTGATGGCCGTGGTTTGGGGGTTTGTATTATTGAATGCGGGCGGCTTATGGTTGAAAAGCCGGGTGCCGGCTCCGGATGCTTCGTTAAACGCGGCATTGGTGCAAGCCAATATAGGCAATTCTGAAAAAATGGCGGCCGAATTGGGTGAGGGATATACCCAGGAAATATTTAAACGCCACCTTCGCCTGACCGATAAGGCTCTGGTAAATTCTAAAGACAAGGTTGATTTTGTGTTATGGCCTGAAACGGCTTTTCCAGTTTTGCTGGGGGATGAATTTAAGTTTAATGACTATCCGTTGGCGTTGAGCCAGTTTCTGAAAGAACGTCAACAGGCCTTAATTACAGGGGCTTACAGTGTTGATCGGTCAGTGCGATTGATGACTAATTCTTTATTTGCGCTGGATAGCAACGGTCAGTTGACTGCGCCACATTACAGCAAGACCATTCTGTTGGCCTTTGGTGAGTATATTCCGGGAGAGCAGTGGTTCCCGGATATCCGTAAATGGCTTCCGCCTACCGGTCATTTTGCAAGAGGCGCAGGCCCTACAGCACTGCTAAAACTGGATGACTTTAAAATCGGTCCGCAAATATGCTACGAGAGCCTTTTCCCTAAATTCTCGCTTGGTTTAGCTCAATTGGGAGCACAATTTATTGTTAATGTGACCAATGATTCCTGGTACGGCACCTGGCAGGAGCCTTATCAGCATATGTACATGACGCTGGCACGAGGTGTTGAATTCAGACGGCCGGTTTTGCGGGTTACCAATACCGGAATATCTACGGTTTCTCTGGCAACCGGGCAGATACTGGAACGCTCACCTATCCATGAGGAATGGACAGGGCTGTATCAAGTACCTTATTTGAAGACTCCTCCGGTTACTTTTTATCAGAGCTATTTTTACTTGGTTCCGATTCTGCTCTGGTGTGGATTGATCACTTTGTTTGTCATGGGTTGGTTTGCCAAGGAGAAGCGCTGATACTCTGAGTTTTTCCCTTTCGTCGAATTATAGTATCATGAGCAGCTTTTCCGGCGGCTTCAGGTGATGCTTTACTCAGCATCGCCTGATCCTCGATTATCGTCAGGGTCTTCCAGCTACTGATAGTTGGCAGGTATTGCGGTTGAAGGCAAATACCGCCAAGCTCTGTTAAACACATCATTTAAAAGCAAATAACATGACTGTTGAAGCAAGTGAATTTAAAAATGCGTTACAACTCTGGGCCAGTGGTGTAACAGTCGTTACCACGCAATCAGAGCGTTTTGGATTGCAAGGCATGACGGCAACCTCTTTTTCCAGTGTTTCACTGGATCCTCCACAAGTACTGGTTTGTATTAACGAGAGGGCGGATACAGGAGAGGGTATTGAAGAGAGTCAGCATTTTGCGGTTAATATTTTAACGGCAAAACAGGAGCAAGTGTCTAATGAATTTGCCGGTAAAGCCAGCCAGGAAGATCGCTTTCGAAATGTATCCTGGAGCCAGGGTAAAGAGGGTATGCCATTGTTGGATGATAGCCTTGCCTCACTTGAATGCCGTGTTCTGCAGAAAGTCAAAGCAGGTACCCACTGGATTATTGTGGGTGAAGTGAATAATGTTGTTTGCCGCGAAGGTGACCCTATACTCTATTACAGTACCGGATATAGAAAACTGACGGCATAATTTTCAGTGCGCCAATTTAAGGGCGCACTTTGTAGTTTATAGATTTAATCTGAGGTTATTTATGTCAACTGTATTAATAACCGGAGCCAATCGGGGTTTGGGTCTTGAATTTGCGGCTCAATTCGCGGCTGAAGGCTGGGACACCATCGCTGGTTGCAGAAATCCTGAAACGGCAGCCGAGTTGAATCAATTAGGCAAAAAGTTTCTCAATCT
Source organism: Methylicorpusculum oleiharenae (assembly GCF_009828925.2). Taxonomy (NCBI): domain Bacteria; kingdom Pseudomonadati; phylum Pseudomonadota; class Gammaproteobacteria; order Methylococcales; family Methylococcaceae; genus Methylicorpusculum; species Methylicorpusculum oleiharenae. The sequence goes on along the minus strand of NZ_WUTY02000001.1, from coordinate 4,189,973 downwards.
GTCGATTGAGGCTTTGGATGTCATGTCTTTTGATCAAATTGATGCGCTTTCGGCGCAGCTTAAACACCGCTCAATTGATGTGCTGATCAATAATGCGGGTATTTACGGTGATAAGGCGGGTCATGGGTTTGGCGACTTGGATTATCAGATGTGGCAGCAAACTCTGTTAATCAATACCTTGGCCCCGGTCAAAATGGCAGAAGCATTTTTATCCCAATTGGAGCTTGGCGGAAAAAAACTGCTGGTCTCAATCACCAGTCAAATGGGGAGTATTGCGGATAACACCAGCGGCGGCAGTATTTTGTATCGCTCCAGTAAGGCGGCTTTAAATGCGGCGATGAAAAGCCTTTCATTGGACCTGAAAGCCAAAGACATCGGTGTGTTGGTCTTGCATCCCGGATGGGTCAGAACCGATATGGGTGGACCTCAGGGTTTGATTGATGCAAAACAAAGTGTGGCTGGTATGCGAAAAATAATCGAAAACTTTTCTGCCGAGCAGTCTGGTCAGTTCATTAAATATGACGGATCACTGTTGCCCTGGTGAAGCTTCATGCGTGAGATTAAACTGAAGTTCGCGCAGTTTTAATAAGCCATAAACAGTTTCCAAGTGAGGAATGGCGACGTTTTCCCTACGCCCTGCACGAACTGCATTGCCTATAATTGCTTCGATTTCCATCGGCTGTCCGCGTTCAAAATCAAGCAGCATACTGGTTTTATAAGGTGGCATCGCGTAGGTGTTTTTGATATTGGTATCAATGATATCGGCCGGTAGCTCATGACCACAGGCGCGGGCAATATCGACAATTTCCTGCATAATCGCACGTACCAGCTTTTCCTGGGTGCCCAGTATTTCCTGAGTTGCCAAGCCGCCTGATAATACTGATAAGGGGTTAAACGGCGCGTTCCAAATGCATTTTTGCCAGCGTGCTGTAACAATGTCCTCAGTAGACTGGCAGGTCATGCCGGCTTGATTAATCAACTCGCATAAGCGGTTTGTTTTAGGGCTAATCCCGCCCGGAAAATTGCCTAAAACCAGTTTGCCGTAGGCCAGGTGTAAGATTTTCCCTGGCTCAAGGCGGTTGCTGCAAATAAAAGCAAGTCCGCTGATGATTTCATTTTGGGGGAAGGCTTCATGCATTATCTGTTCGGTTTCGACGCCATTTTGGATGAAGACAACGACCGTATTTTTAGTGACGGCGGGTTTTATCAATGCCGGTCCGTCGATGTGTTTCACAGCTTTAGTGCATAAAATGACATAATCAGCTGTGCCCGAATATTCGCCTGCCTGTCTTAGAACCTGACTGGGCCGAAATATCCAATCCCCCAGGTTATGGCTATGGATGTTAAACCCCTGCTGTTTGACAGTCTCGTAATCTGAACGGCAGACAACTGCAACATCTGCTCCGGATTTTGCCAGTAAAGCGCCATAAAATCCGCCAATGGCGCCGGCACCGATGATCAATATTCTAGGGGAGGTCATTCTTGCCGAGGATTTGTTTCAGAAACGGTAGGGTCAGCTTGCGTTTTGCAGCCAGTGTGGCATGGTCCAACTCAATCAGTAATTGCCATAGCGTAACCGTATCTCTTGCATAACGGTTGAACAAAAATCGGCCGACTTGCGGAGACAGATCAAAACCTAATTGCTTCGCCCTGAAGCTCAAGGCCAATATAATCTCTTCGTCGGTAAGGGTCTGCAATTTTAGGGTCAATCCCCAGTTGAGACGGGTCTTAAGATCCGGCAATTCAATCGTCAGCCAGTTAGGCGGGCAATTTGAGGACAGGATTAACCTGTAACCATTATCCCGGTGCCGGTTGTAAAAATTAAAGAATTGCTGCTCCCACTCTGTGTGGCCTGCAATGGCGTCAATATTATCAAAACAAACCACTTCATATTCTTCCAGGCCATTTAATAAACCGGTGTCGGGTAAGCCCGGATTTATAAATTCATAATAGAAAGCCGTTTTTTTCTGTTCTTCCGCCAGCAGGCAGCAGGCTTGCATTAAATGGGTTTTGCCAAGCCCTGAGTTTCCCCAGATATAAATTTGCTGTTCTCCTTCAAATGATACGCATTGAATCAGATGATTGATCGCTTCCTGGTTTTTACCCGGGTAAAAGCTGTTAAACGAAGGTCTTAATCTGTGTTCAAATGCTAAAGGGATTTGCTCGACCATTATTCTTGCTTACGATTTCAGTGCCCGAACATAAAATGTCGCGCCCATAAACAGCATCAGGCTAAACAGAATCTCAAGCAGGGCAAGTGAGCGTTCGGCTGGATTGACATAGGCTTCAGCTGTGCCATGAATAATATAGATCAGGCTGATGTAAGCAGCCCACGCGCAGCTTTTTCGCCGGCCGTGCAGCAGTCCGCGCATTGGTAAAAGTAAAGGCGTCACGCTTAATAAAAGAATCATTGCCACTGGGAATCGGCTGCTTTCAGTCAGCACAGTTGGCCAAAGCATAAGTAAAGCGAATAAGCCAAAAAAACCGGCTAAGGCTATCGAATGATAAAAAGAGGGTTTCATAATAATGAAATTAAAACAGTTTACACGCTATCAGCGATAAAAAAGAGCAGGTTGTTTGAAACCTAATAGGGCGCAAGTCTCATAAAATAGTTAAAACATTTTCAGGAGGTCGGCCAATTGCCGCCTTATCGTTGGCCAGTACGATAGGTCTTTCGATCAATTTTGGATTGGCAACCATACCATCTATTAAGGCTTGGCGGTCCAGGTTCGAATTATCCAGGCCATATTCTTTGTATTCCGCTTCACTTTTTCGCATGAGCTCACGCGGTTCCATGTTTAACTTTTCTAGAATATCGTCGAGCTCCGAAGTAGAGGGAGGTGTTTTTAAATATTCAATGATTTCAATATCCAGGCCTTTATCCTGCAGTAATTGCAGGGTTTGACGTGATTTACTGCAACGCGGGTTGTGATAGATTTTTACGTTCATAGTGCAAACATAACGGAATATTAAAACGCTATAATACCATTTTTATTCCCGATGCCAGTAAAAGCGGGACACCTTTTCAATTGAACAACGCATCAATAAACAGGACATTCCGGTGAACAGTCAGCAGATTCAAGAGCGAGCGAAACAGTACTGGTTGCTAGCCAGGCTCGATAGACCGATTGGCATTTATATACTGCTTTGGCCTGCCTTATGGGCGTTATGGCTTGCCAGTGAAGGAAGTCCCAATCTAAAAATCCTGTTTGTATTTTGCGCGGGTGTTGTGCTGATGCGTTCTGCAGGCTGTGTAATCAACGATTATGCGGATCGCGATTTTGATCCTCATGTGGAACGGACTCGTCTGCGCCCGATTGCCGCCGGTAAAGTTACCACCAAAGAAGCCCTGATTATTTTTGTGATGTTGAGCCTTTGCGCATTCGCTTTGGTGTTACTGCTAAATACGCTCACCATAGGGCTTTCTTTTGGCGGTGCGTTTCTGGCTGCCAGTTACCCGTTTATGAAGCGCTATACTCACTTGCCTCAGGCCTATTTGGGAATAGCCTTCGGTTGGGCAGTGCCTATGGCTTATGCCGCAGAAACTGAAGCGATTCCGCTAACAGCCTGGGTACTCTACATCGCCGTTATCTTATGGGCTCTGGTGTATGACACCATGTATGCAATGGTCGACAAAGAGGATGATCTTAAAATAGGCGTAAAATCGACCGCAATCTTGTTCGGTGACAAAGACCGAGAAATTATGGGTGGGCTTCAATTGCTCATCATCAGTTTGCTGCTGACGGTAGGCTATTTGCAAGCCATGGGATGGGTTTTTTATGCGGGAGTATGTGCAGGGGCCGGATTTTTTATCTATCAGCAACAGTTGATTTTTAAACGCGAAAAATCCCAGTGTTTTAAGGCGTTTTTAAATAACAACTGGTTCGGTTTGGTTGTGTTTATAGGCATTGTGCTCGATTATTGGGTGCGTTGATACCGCCCTCATGGACACAATTTTTTTCTGGTGTTCGAAACTGATCTGGGCAATTGTTTCACCCGATCACCTTTTGCTTTTTGCCGTAACTCTGGCCTGTGTTCTTTTTTGGTTGGGTCGTTATAAATTAGCGCGTGGATTGCTGACGGCTTGCGTGCTGATTTTTTGGTTGATCGCCTTAATGCCGATTGGTCAATGGCTTTTGGATCCCCTTGAATCAACGTTTCCGGTTAATCCTCCTTTGCCTGATCATATTGACGGCATCATCATGTTAGGAGGCAATGAAAAAATCGAAGCCAGCATCAAATGGCAACAAGTTGAGCTCAAGGCTTACACTGAACGTGCTTTAGCGTTTATGCGTTTAGTCAGACAATATCCCGAGGCAAAACGGGTATTTGCAGGAGGATCGGGTGGCCTGAAAGCGTTAAAAAAATCAGAAGCGGATATCGCGGCGCAACTTTTTCAACAACAGGGTTTGGATGTTTCAAGCATTCAATTCGAAAGCAATTCAAGAAATTCCTACGAAAACGCAATATTAACCAAGCAGTTAGTAAACCCGAAGACTGGCGAGTTCTGGTTATTGATCACCAGTGCTTCTCATATGCCGCGAGCGGTTGGCGTATTTTGCCAGGTTGATTGGCCTGTAACGGCTTATCCGGTGGATCATTGGACAACACCATCGCAGCAGGTAAAAGTAGACTTTGCTTTTGCAGAGCATCTGGAGCAATTTGTTTACGGCACAAGAGAATGGCTTGGCCTTGCCGGATATTATTTTTCAGGAAAAACCAGCGCATTGGTCCCGAAAACATGCATCAAAAGTTAACCCTAAAAAGGGTTTGCAGTCATAAAAAAGTTCTGTATAATGCACAGCTTCTTTGCTGGTGTAGCTCAGTTGGTAGAGCAGCTGATTTGTAATCAGCCGGTCGCGGGTTCGAGTCCCATCACCAGCTCCAATAAAATCAAGGCCTTAGGTTTTTTACCAAGGCCTTTTTTTATTCCTAGGTAACACATAGGTAACAAATTAACTGAAACTTTCTGAAACAATGGAAGGCCTATTCAGGAAATTTTGATCGATCTAACTTTGCCACTAAGAATTGATCGCCCTATCCATAAATCATATGACAAAACAGTCCATCAGTTTTAAAGGTGATTTTGTGGTCGTTTTAATCAACCAAGTATTGGCTCAATTCTGTTGGCCATTGACAACTATTTTTGAGTATTCTTCGTAGTCCGGTTTATCGATGTTCCGTTTTGTGAACCCGTTCCGCATACCCCTCCAAAATATTCTATCAATCAAATCCAATAAATTGACTTAATGCGTGCGCTTAAGGTAATTGTCTTTTTATTTCAATCGCTTAGGAGCTCGTCAAAAGTCAATATAAGATTTTGGGGTGATCCGGGATAAAAAATCATTATGATAAAATTGAGTTACAAACCTAAACCAATCGATTTAATCGAGTGAGAGTAGGAGTGCCGGACCAGTCCGACTCAAAGGCCGAAACAATGACTGGCGGGTCAATTTTTCTGTGAGAACACAAGATGAAACAAAATTTAACATTTATTCGCTCAAGAGATGTTCAGGAAATTTATGGAATCTCCCGAACAACCACATGGCGTTATGTTCGGCAGGGCAAACTGCCGCCGCCAAAAAAAATCTCAGAGGGGATATGCGGCTGGGACCGAGCTCACTTGGATGAGTTTTTCGGAATTAAATCGGAGATTAGCAAAACTGAATAACCCGGCGAATTCAACCCCACAAAGTTCCAAACTTTAATTTTTATCAGCGACATATTCGACTAAATCAGAGATTTGGCAATCAAAAAATTTGCAAAGCGAATCAAGATTATTGGTTGTTGTATTGTGACCTAATGGATTATTAATTTTTGACAGCGTTGTTCTATTGACCCCCGTCACATTGGAAACCTCCTCCAGTGTTATTTTGCGGCCTTCCCTAAAGGACTTTTCGGCAAGAAGTTCTTTCAATTTAAATCTAAGCATAAGTTATTTAGTCACAAAATGTTCTTGACAGGAACAATTATTATTGTAGAATGTTCTTCACAGGAAGTATTATTCTTCTAGGGATATTATCACAGTATTGGAGACCTTGTCATGACCTATGAAACGCTTACTATCGCTTGCCTAAAGTGTGGAAAACCCCATACCTATGTTCGAACCAGAAGTTTCAGAAAATACTGCTCACATAAATGTGCCGTTGAATATAACGCACAATTAGCGCATAACAAACTTATCAAATCACGATTGATTACCGAATATTATATTAAATTTCCCCACAAAAGATTTTTAGCATCGACAAAAGCCTCAGCAAAAAAGCGAAACTTAGTGTTCGATATTTCAGAAGCCTGGTTCAAAAGTAAATTAGACAAGGGTTTCTGTGAAATTTCGGGACTGCCAATTAAAACTAAAACCTATGAGGCCGGTAAAGTTGGTGAACGCTCATTCTATTCTCCCTCAATTGATCGAATCGATAATGCTATTGGTTACATTGAGTCAAATTGCCGGATCGTTTGTTGGGGGCTTAATATGGCTAAATCCAAATTTACCGATCGCGATATTAATGCTCTGGCGTTGTCATTGGTTCTCAGCCATATTCCGGAAAGAGTGCAGCAGGACGTTATATCGTGTTTGCCAAAAAATCTATTGGCATCATTGCCATCAGGAAACCCATATTATTAACCGCTATAAGTGACGAGAGAGCAGATGTTAAAAATACTTATGAGTTGAATCTAAGCGGCTATTTTTTAACGCCTCGGCAATGTTGAGGTCGCAAAAAATAGAGTGTGTTAACACGTCACTTGGATTCGACTTATATGTTCTTTGGGAAGGATTAGGCTAACGCCCAATGCCATGACCCAAAAAATGAGGTCAACCAATTTAACAAGTGCTTTGTTTCAGGGCTTTAACACAATCATACTGACTCTATCAACAACAGCCGAGCCCTGGAAATTATTGCGTAGCCTGATATTGCAACGGAAAGTTATTCTTAGGAGCCACCGACTTCACCAACAACAAGAATGCCAGCTTTTCCTACTGAATCCCTCAAGCATTTTCGGTTATGACAAGCTTGTGAGTAATGAGTTTGTCTGCTAGATTCTGTACATTATCACAAGGAGGTTTTCACTATGTCCGTTTCAAATCCTGTCATCCCCATAAAAGCATACCGGTTTAAGTTCGATGTGGATTCCCCTATCAACTTACCTCGATTTCCGGGCTCTGCCTGGCGCGGCGCTTTCGGGCATGCGTTAAAAAAAACCGTCTGCGTGGTGCGCAATACACCGTGCAACCAATGCCTGCTTAAAAATGCCTGTGCTTACAGCTATATTTTTGAAACACCGCCCTCAGCGAATGCCGAAAAAATGCGCAAATACACAGCCGCACCGCATCCGTTCGTATTACAGTTTCCGCAGACATCAGCCACCTCTGGTTATGAGTTGGACATCATCCTGTTCGGACACGGTCAGCGTTATTTTCCTTATTTCATTCATGCCTTGCAAACAGCTGGACGCTCAGGGATTGGCGGTCACCAACAACTATTCAACTTACAAAAAGTCGACGACATCAGTCTTACAGACCACTGCCAAACCATCTATGAGAACAATGAACTCAAACCGCAGCAAGCGCCAGTGCATCCGCACATACCGACCATGCCTTCAAAGATAGTCATCACGTTTCATACCCCATTGCGTATCAAACAGGCTAATAAAAATCTTGTATCCTGGCAATTTACCTTTGGCGCATTTTTCAGCACATTGCTAAGACGCATTTCAATGATCAGCTATTTTCATACCGACACGCCACTGGAAACAGATTTTGCCGGATTGAGCGCCCAAGCCAAAACAGTCCAATTTAACCAGCAAAACCTGCAATGGTTTGATTGGACGCGCTATTCATCGCGGCAACAAACCGAAATGAACATGGGGGGGTTGATAGGCACCGTTGAACTGGACATGCACAACCTCGAAGCATTTTGGCCTTATCTTTGGCTAGGTCAATGGACGCACGTAGGGAAGGGGACAAGCATGGGCATGGGCGCTTATTCTATAAAATCGACAAACTTGCCAGCCACTACCCTCACAAGCTAATGGAAAATAATACAGGGATGACTACAAAAAATCAGTTACTTGCTGTCACCGGACTCAGCCCTCAAGTGGTTACAGAAACCTTGTTTGCACTGCATCAACAAGGCGAACCCTTACCGGAGGCAATCCACATATTAACCACTGCCGAAGGCTATCAACGTGCGCGTCTTACCTTGATCAACGATGGTTGGCTTGGGCGGTTTTATGATGACTATCAATTGCCTAAACCGGCATTTTCCGAACAACATATTCATGTTCTCGAACAAGCGGACAGAACACCCTTAACCGATATTCGCAGCCAAGCCGATAACCAAGCCATGGCGGACGGCATCACCGAGTGGATTAGACAATTGACCGAAGCTCCCGATACCACACTGCATGTTTCCATTGCAGGAGGCCGGAAAACCATGGGATTTTACGCGGGCTATGCGCTTTCGTTATATGGCCGACCACAAGACCGGCTCAGCCATGTCCTGGTGTCCGCCGATTACGAATCCCATCCCCAATTCTACTATCCCACACCGTATTCTCAGGTTATTTACGGCAATGATCCAAGCCGTAAACCGTTGGATACCCAAAATGCCGAAGTCATACTCGCCGACATTGCCTTTGTGCGCTTGAGGCACGGACTGGATCAAGCTCTGCTGGAAGGAAAAAGCAGCTTCAGTTCCTCGGTAGCCATGGCCCAACAAGCGCTCAATCCACCTCACTTGATCATCGCCGTCAAAGCCAGAGAGCTTATCGCCAATGGCAAACGGATCAAGCTGTCGCCAGCGGATCTGTCATTTTACCTATGGCTGCTGCACAGACAACAGACCGATCAAATGGCACCTACCTGTCCCAGCGATGGCGCACCGGATAGCGATTATGCAGCCGAATACCTCAACCATTACCGTGCGATCAATGGCGAGCTCGGTGGCGTCGACCGGACGCTGAGTCATTTGCAAAACGGCATGAGCAAAAGTTTTTTTGAACAACGCAAATCACGGATCAATAAAATCCTGAAAGCAAACCTGCATCAAGCAGCGCAGGCCTATCTTATTATCCCGGTGGGTCGAAGGCCGCAAACCCGCTACCAAATAACGTTACAAAAAGAACAGATTCACTATCAACAGGAGATTAACGGATGAGTATCAATCCTTTGCTTGAACAATCGAGTCGCATCGCGTTATCGGCTTTTTTACATGATCTAGGCAAATTTGCCGAACGTGCCAAAATACCGGTTAATCAAGAAACGCTTGATGCCAACAAACAACTTTATTGTCCGCATCGCAAAAAATATATCGATGATAAAGGCTATTTTAGCCATGTCCACGCCGCTTATACCGGCTTGGCAATGGACTTGATAGAAGACTGCATGCCCGATTTAAAGGGTGCAGATTTTTCCCCGTTCGGTTCCTGGAAAACCAATGATGTGGATGATTCGTTTATCAATGCTGCCGCTAAGCACCATAAGCCAGAAACCTTTTTGCAATGGATTATCGCTACAGCGGATCGAGTAGCATCCGGTTTTGATCGTGAGGAATTTGAAGAATATAACCATGGGGAAGATGTCACGGAAACAGGCAAAAACCATTACACCGCAAGGCAGTTGCCGCTGTTCGAGCAAATTCGCCTGAATAGCAAAGCCGAGCAAAAATATAATTACCGATATGAGCTTAAGCCCCTATCACCTGACAGTATCTTTCCAGTAAAGAGCGCAGAATGCGAAGGCAATGACGATAAAGCTGCCCAAAAAGAATATAAAGAGTTATGGCAAGGCTTTACTGAAGCATTAAAACTGATGCCTAAATCGCATCGCAACAACTGGTCATTATGGCTGGATCATTTTGAAACGGTATGGGGCGTTTATACCCAAGCAATCCCCTCGGCAACCGCGTTTAATATTCGCCCGGATGTATCGTTATACGACCATTCCCGAGTTGCGGCCGCTTTAGCGGCAGCATTGTGGCGATATCACCATGAACTTAAGCAAACTGACGGTGAGGCGGCAAAAGACCTTAAAGCCCAGGAAAAAAGTTGGGAAGATAAAAAGTTTTTGCTGATCCAAGGTGATTTTTTTGGTATTCAGGATTTCATCTTCGCCAGCGGTGGCGAAACTAACAAACGTGCTGCCAAACTTTTGCGTGGCCGCTCTTTTTACATCTCATTGCTCAGCGAATGTGCCGCTTTAAAAGTCCTGGATGCTTTGGATTTGCCATCCACCAGCCAAGTCATCAACGCTGCGGGTAAATTCATGATCGTGGCGCCTAATACGCCGGTAACCATTAAAAAAATACAACAGGTACAACAGGAGCTTGATAGTTGGTTTTTAAAGCAAAGTTGGGGACAAGCAGGCGTTGGTTTGGCTTGGACAGAGGCGTCCTGCAATGACTTTCGTCGTGGTAAAAAAGGCACAGACAGTCCCTATAAACAATTGATTAAAAAGCTGTTTGAACAACTGGAGTTTATCAAAAACCAAAGACTAAATCTGTGTGGTGATTTATCTGTTCCACTAGTTTTCAGTGACTTCCTTGACAGTTTTGATAATGAAAAGGGGGTCTGCAAAATTGACGGAAGATCACCCGCGACAGAACAGCTCGATATCAACACTTATATTAGTGCGCTTGCCAATGATCAAATTGAGACAGGGAAATGGTTAACACGCAGGGAACGAATACTGATTACTCGCCAATCCTTGGGGATGCCCAGCGCCTTAAAAATACCAGTCTTTGGCTATCATATAAGCTTTGCAGAATCAGAAGGTGGTCAAGGTAAATTCGGAGAACAAGCCCAAAACGGTAACCTACTCAGAGCCTGGGATTTTTCTTTGCCACAATCGGCTGATAAAGCTTTGTGGAATGGTTATGCCCGACGGACTATCAATGCCTATGTGCCTTTATTCAATGACAAAGCTCAAGCTGAGGCCTTATTAGGTAAATATGCGGGAGAAGAAAAGTTGGACATTGGTGAAGCTAAGACCCTTAATCACATTGCTTGCGAAGATCAAACATTACAAGAAAATCATCAATGGCAAGGCATCAGTGCGCTATCCACTTTAAAAGGCGATGTCGATAATCTTGGGATGATCTTTCAATCCGGTTTAGGTGACGACGTCAGCTTTAGCAAAACCGCTGCGTTATCCCGGCAAATCAACGCTTTTTTTACGGTTTATCTACCTTGGCTTTGTAAAACGGAATACTCAAACACCTATACCGTATTTGCCGGTGGCGACGATTTCTTTTTGATCGGCCCGTGGCTTTCGCAAATCAAATTAGCCAGCAAAATGCGACAAGCTTTTCAAGACTACGTAGCCGGGAATCCAGAAGTACACTTTTCAGCGGGCATCAGCACAACAAAACCGGGTTTACCCATAAGCCAGCTTGGGGAAATGGCTGAAAAATCGTTAGAAATGGCAAAATCATACAACCCAAATAAAACAATGCCTGCACCGAAGAATGCCGTTAGTTGTTTTAATCAGCATATGTTGTGGGAGGAATTTAGTGCATTGGAAACTCGTAGAATCCGTTTGCATGAACTCAGCCAAGAAATGAATTTAAGCACAGGCTATGTCTATGGTTTGCTTAACCTGATTGATATGGCCGAAAAGGTTAGTGAAAAGCCTGAAAACGCCATATGGCATAGTTATTTTGCTTACCGAACCGTGCGTATGCTCGAACGTAATAAGCAGCTTGACAAAGAACAGCGCAAACGTCGACAAGTAGAACTTGCTGAGGAAATTGCCAATTCCGGCATAATTCGACATGGGAGTAACTACCGGGTTGCGTTGTTTTGCCATTTGTATCAGCAGCGTGATTGACATTATCGAACGATCAAAATTGAGATTACTTTAAACAAAGGAGATTTACATGGATATCAAGCTCAGCAAGTCCGACGAAAAATTAGATCCGGAGTTATTCAACGGAATTGCCAAAAACGCAGCAAAACAGGTTGCCAGCGGGGGTGACCGAGTCAATAAAGCAACTCAACTTAGAAAATTCTATGACGAAATAGTGTTATGGGATAACAAAGTACTGCTTCACCCGGAAAAATTCGATGAATATTTGCCTTTTATTCGGATGTTAAACGCTAAAGTCGCTTATGCAGAAGGCCGAAAACTGGTGGATCATAATTTTGTCGGCTTACTGAATAACGGATTAAAGCAAGTCATTTGTCCAATAACATTGCACACCTTTAAATTGTTTATGGAAGCCTTCATGGGCTTTTATAAGCAAGAACGCCCAAACTGACTCGAGGCTAATTTATGCAACTTACCAAAATCCAAAAACTTACCGGCCAAATCGAACTCCTAAGTGGTCTTCATATCGGTAGCGGTAACACAGAAATTCATATCGGTGGCACTGATAATCCTGTAATTACAAACCCGATAACTCAACAGCCTTACATACCCGGCTCCAGTATCAAAGGCAAAATGCGCAGTTTGCTCGAGTGGCAGTTGGGTGTGGTCGGACTTACAGATGGCCAACCCTTAAGCTTTAAGCACCTCAAAAAGCTAGACGGTAATACACTCAATAAAGCTAAATCATTGATAAAACTTTTTGGCGGGGCTCCCGATGGCGATATTGCACAGGATTTATTGGCCGAAATAGGCCCGAGCCGACTGGCATTCTGGGATTGTTCACTCGATCCAAATTGGGTCGAAATAATGGATAAGAAAAATCTGATGCTCACGGAAGTTAAAATGGAAAATACCATTGACCGTATTAAAGGTACTGCGGAACATCCAAGAAATACAGAGCGCGTTCCGGCTACTGCCAAGTTTGATTTTAATTTGACTATCCGGATTCACGATGATGAGGATCTGACTGATACCATTCTGGTTGGGCTTAAATTATTAGAGCTCACAGGGCTGGGCGGTTCCGGTTCGCGTGGTTACGGCAAAATCGCCTTCCGTGACCTTAAGCTGGATGGACAAGACCTCAAATTGCAAGAGGTCGCCTGATGCAAAGCTTCTGCGTGACACTGACTCCGTTATCGGCTTTCGCTACGCCGTTAAAGGGCGACACGCTCTTTGGGCAACTATGTTGGGCTGTTCGCAATCGACTTGGTGAGGCTTACCTGGAGAATTGTTTGATGGGCTATACGGAAAATCAGCCGTTTGCCGTGATTTCCGATGCTTTTCCTGCTGATTATGTGCTTTTACCCAAGCTACCCAGTGTTTTTTATCAATCTATAGACGGGGAAGACCGTAAAGCCATCAAGAAACGTTGTTGGTTACCTGTTGCAGCTTTCGAACATCCGGTCTCGGAATGGTTGTGTCAAGCCAAGAGTACAGCCGAACTAGCGGAGAGTTATTCAACCGACAAGAAAACCTTTGGCTCCCTTAGCAAAACACATCCACAACCGCATAATACGATTAATCGCCAGTCCAATACGACTGGTGACGGTGGGTTTGCGCCTTATAGTATCGAGCAGGAATGGTTCGTTCCAAGTTTGCGTTGGACAATATACGTGCTACTGGACACTGATCGATTGAGTGCACAAGATTTTCAAAAATGTCTTACAGATATTGGTGATTTTGGCTTCGGTAAAGATGCCAGTATCGGTCTGGGAAAATTTGAAATTGTAGATTTTCAAGAAAAACCATTGCCAGCACAACCTGATACCAATGCTTGTTTAACACTTGCACCCTGTGCACCGCAAGGATTGAACTTTGATAGACAGAAAAGTTTTTACCAATTGTTCACACGTTTTGGCCGGCATGGAGATATAGCGGTACACCAGGAAGGAAAACCGTTTAAAAATCCGATTTTGTTAGCACAAACCGCTGCAGTATTGGGCGCAAAACCTAACGTTTTGGGCTTTATCGGCCAAGGCATAGGCGGCAACGGCGAATTATCCAAAACACTGCCTGCAACAGTACATCAAGGTTATGCCCCATTTATAGCTATCAACTTAAAAGCCAAGGAATGTTAATGACACATTTTTTGAACCACTACACCCTTAAGTACACTCCGTTGTCACCTTTACACATTGGTGCTGATGAAAGTTATGAGCCGGGTAACTATATAATAGATGACGAAGCTGGAGCCTTATATAGCTTTGACAGTCAAGCAGCTTTGTCCGGTTTAAGTAGCAGTGACGGAAAGCAATTGCTCACTATTGTCAATGGTAAACCGGATGACGCAATGCTGACTAAGGTACAGTCATTTTTTCATAACCATAGGGAAAAGTTACTGGCCTTTGCTAAGCCGCCCGTTCCTACTGCAAGTGGAGTCAAAGCCCTGTATGAAAAACGCATTGGCAAGACCGCCCAACATGAAGGTCAAGGCAAAAGGGTAATTAACAAGCTGGAAATTGATCGTACCTCTTATAACCCGGTTGACGGTTGTCCATTGTTGCCGGGTAGCAGTATTAAAGGGGCGATTCGCACCGCGTTGCTAGACCAGAACAATGACGGAAAGGATCGTAAAGAGCGTAATCAGCAAATTCAGCAACGCCTGTTTGCCGACGGTAAATTCCATACCGATCCCATGAGGTTGGTTTCGATCGGCGATGCCAGCTGGCAAGGAAATCCCGAAAAACCGGCCTGCCAAGTGCAATTTGCTGTTAACCGTAAACGCAAGTTAGTTACAAAAGATGGAATAGTGGTCAAATCGCAAGCCGAAGCCAGCAATCTCTATCAACTCCTAGAATGTGTTGCTCCGCATCATTACCAGAGTTTCACCGGAAGTTTAACCCTGCACAATACTCAATCTGTGCCACAAGATGATCGCAAACTACCTAAGCAACATTTACATTGGACAGTAAAAGAAATCGCCAAGGCCTGTAATATTTTTTACATGGGCCTATTCTGGCAAGAATTACAGGCCATGAAAGAACGAAACTACCTTGAAACTGAATGGCAAAATCAGATTGAACACTTGTTGGGAAATGGATTATTAAAACGGTTAAATGAGGGTGATGCGTTTTTGCTACGGATCGGCCGCCATAGCGGTGCTGAAGCTTTGACGCTAAATGGTGTGCGTAAAATTAAAATTATGCAAGGACGTGGCGAAAGACCTAAAGAAGAGAGTCAACCTAAAACCTGGTGGTTGGCTGCCGATGACATTAGTAACAAGCAGGGTTTACTTCCTTTCGGCTGGGTATTAGTCGAAATCGATCCGAAATCACCGGATAGTCCGCTTCAACACTGGTTGGAAAACAGCAACAATGATTTAACCGCTTGGATGCAGCAGCAATTAACTAAACAAAATGGACTTAAAGATAAAGCCGAATTACGGCAGCGAGAAGAGGAGGGAAAAATACAAGCTGAGCAAAAACAAGCCGAAGAATTGCTGTT
The DNA here is from genome assembly GCF_009828925.2 of Methylicorpusculum oleiharenae. Lineage (NCBI taxonomy): Bacteria > Pseudomonadati > Pseudomonadota > Gammaproteobacteria > Methylococcales > Methylococcaceae > Methylicorpusculum > Methylicorpusculum oleiharenae. Next base: position 4,174,660 of record NZ_WUTY02000001.1, on the reverse strand, counting down.
AAAACAACAAGCAGAACAGCAACGCCTTGATAGCCTTAGCCCCATCGAGCAGGAAATTGAAACCTTCCTAAAACCAATTCAAGTTCAGGAGCACGATACGCGGTTGTTACAAGAGTTAGAAAAAGGCCGCTGGCAAAATGACGATGCCAAACGGGTTGCCGAAAAAGTAAAAGCATTGATGGAGCTGGCAGGCAAATGGATGCCGGATTTTGCCGGGGACAATAAACAAAAAGTCAAACTAAAAGAGCGTAGCCTCAAAGTGCTGAAATATCTTCAGGACTAATCATGGAGGCCGACTTTATCTGCCGCTTCAATGGCTCGATATGGAATTAATTACTTTGCAAATGGATCTGGGTGAAGCGTTACGTCAACAGTAGTTGGGTTGCCTGCTTTTCGCAACCCAACAATTCACGTCATGGCCTTGAAAGTTGAGTTGACAATTGCCGCCTAAAGACGAACACACAAGTTAGGAACAATCTAAAAAGGCGACAAAACCCCCATGACCAAAAACATCCTCCTTTGCACCCTGGGCGCCAGTTGGGCCGTTATTCCTGAGGCTTACGCATTTTTAGCGCCGGAAAAATTGCCTCTCTACCAAAACCATCCGCAGAAAGACCACCTGGAGGCGCTTAAAAACAGTTGCCAGCTCCAGGCGCCTGATGAAATCTGGGTGTGTACCACACAAGGTCAGCAAACTCAGCAAAGCTTGGACCTGTTGCAACAATGGCAACAGGCGTTGAATGCGCCGCCGATATTAAGGATTTGGCAAGCTGCGCACACCGATCAGCTCGCAAGCCAGGCAGAGTGCGAACATATTCGTGAATTGATTGTCCGTGCCGGGCTTAAAGCACATGCTCACGCCAATGGCGGGCAAGTGGTGCTTTCGCTGGCAGGAGGCCGCAAAACCATGAGTGCCGACTTGCAATGGGCAGGCAGCTTGCTCGGTTGTCAGGCTTTACTGCATGTCATCAGCGACGATAGCCGTTTAATAAACTCAGACTTGTTTAAACCTCAGCCTCAGTTGCTGGCTCAACAATTACGGGCCGAATTAGCCCAGCTGATTACTCCGCTGATCGCCGGACATACGCTTCGCAGTGATCTTCTGGATATTACTGTCGATCATACCGGCCCAATAGAAACGGACCTGTATCCATTATTGTTGCCGGAGGATAATCAAGCTTTACAATTTACCGGCGAGAATCAGTTAACCACAGAGCTGAGTAAACGCGAAAAAGCCAGTAGCCGCCTCTTTGGCAATTACTTACAAGACATCAGCCGCGATGAACGGCATGAAAACTGGCGCAGTTTATACCGCCTGCCGCCCCGACAGATCAATAAACTCCGCACAACGCAACTGGGCGAACAACACCGTGATTGGTTGATTAAGCTGCCCAAAGCCGATTTACACCGTCATCTGGGCGGTTGCCTGAACCTTCCCGCACAGCGGCAGGTCGCTCAAGCCATTTGGCAAGCGATGACCGGCGCCGAACAAAATGACGCGCTTGAGCAGTGCAAACCTCTATTGGAAAGCCCTAAATGGCCTATGGAATGGCCCGACACCATAAAAAAAAGGGACAAACGCAGCCATTTTTCGGCGGCATTATTGACCCATGCGAAAACCGACCAATTGGAATACAACCTCTGGGAGGCGACCGGGCCGCGACTCGCCTTAAAAAACAGTGCCTATGGTTTCGCCGCCTACGAACGCCCCGGTGAATTGTCCGGCTCCGCCTTGCTCAGTCATCCTGCTGCCATCAAACCCTATGCGGAAGCCATCGTTCAACAAGCCGTTGCCGAAGGTCTGGCTTATGTCGAGTTACGCGGCAGTCCTCAAAAATACGGCGATGGATTACGATTTTTAACAGACTTTTACCAGGCACTCAAAAGCGCACTCGCAAGCTTGACAACACAAAGACAACCAATATTTCGTTTTATTATCATAGCCGACCGCCGCGATCCGCCGGAAAAACTCAAGACCACCATCGCCATGGCCGTTCAAGCCAAATACGTTCTGCCCGACTTTATTGCCGGCATCGATTTAGCCGGTGATGAAAAACAGGCCTCGCCGGAACAATTAGCGCCCCTGTTTACCGACGCTTTTAAAGAATGTCTCCCCATTACCATACATGCGGGGGAAGGGGAGTCGGCGGAATCGATCTGGCAGGCCGCCTATCATTTGCACGCAGATAGAATCGGTCACGGTCTGACGCTCAATGACAATGACAAACTAGCGCAGCGCTTCAGAGACCGTAACATTTGCCTGGAGTTGTGTCCTACCTCCAATCGCGAAGTAGTCGGTTACCGGGATCCCCACTATCCACAAAGCCAGTCCTATCCAACCTATCCACTGATTGAGCTCTGGCAAAAAGGTTTACCCCTGACCCTGTGTACAGATAATCCGGGCATAAGCCGGACCACTTTGGCCGATGAATACCTGGCGGCGGCCAGAATGACAGACCCTGCACTCAGTCAGTGGGACGTCCTGGCTATAATCAAACAAGGTTTTGTGCACAGCTTTATGCCGGGAAGAGAAAAAGAAACACTGTTAAAAACGATCGATGCCCAACTGTACCAATTTATTTCGGAAACCCAATGACCCTCACCACCCACATGATCCTGGTATCTGCCCAACCGATACCGAACCTGACACCGTTGCTGGATGACAGCTTGGGCGTAAAAAAAGTGATAATGCTGGTCAGCACCGACATGCAGAAACGCAGCATTGCGCTGGAAGCCATCCTCAAACCGCGCGGAATCAAAGTTGAGCGTCACACGGTTGAAGACCCCTGGGATGCAGCAATGATCAGTGATCAGGTCCTGGACATCCTGACGGACTACCCCAATAGGAACATAGCCCTAAATGCCACAGGCGGCACCAAGTTGATGAGTATTGCCGCCTACGAAGCCTTTCGCAGCGACGACTTTCCGGTTTTTTATGTGCATCCGGAAAAAGACCGGCTCATCTGGGTAACGCCTCGGCAAGCGCCGGTCGAATTGGCCAATCGCCTGAAAATCAAGGATTACCTGATGGCCTATGGCGCCGAGTCTGTCACTGTTCCCTCTGTTTTGGGTGTACCGGAACCCGTCAGACTCCTCACCCAAAATCTGTTGACCGATATTGACCGCTACGCCATTGAACTGACGACACTCAACTTTTTAGCGTATGAAGCCAAAGACAAGCCCCGATTAACAGTCACCATCAAAGAAAGTCCTGCCGCCAGAGCCCGGCTGTGGGACTTGATAGAACTGTTTGAATGCGCGGGGCTTTGTTCAATCAATGGGCAACAGCTGAGTTTTGCTGACGAGGAGGCCCGTTTTATCGCTAACGGCGGTTGGCTTGAATTGCATACCTATGCCTTGTGCCTTAACTTGAAAAAAAGCCTGGATATTCAGGATGTCGCAGCCAACATCACCATTCATCGCAAACCGGGAGGGAAAGACGAGGTAAAAAACGAAATCGATGTCGCCTTGATCAAAGAAAACCGGCTTCATTTGATGGAATGCAAAACCAAACGCTATCAACAAGACAAAGACGCCGATGCGCTTTACAAACTGGACAGCTTGAGGGATTTGGTCGGCGGCCTGCAAGGCCGTGCCATGCTGATTAGTTTTAATGAATTGGACAAAACTGCCCGCGCTCGCGCCAAAGAGCTTAAAATAGCCGTGCACTGCAAAAGTGAATTACGCAATTTACAGCAACACCTCACCCATTGGCTAAAATCGGATAGATAACTTTTTAAAAATGAAAAATCCTGTTAACCACCCTAATAACCTACTGATAAATAAAGGAGATCAACGCCAAGCGATATAAATAAGAGACCTTAATAAGAAGGGATTAAGACTTCTGTTTTTTTCGCGTAGTTTTTCGACCAGTTTTATATAAATAAGAGACCTTAATAAGAAGGGATTAAGACGTTACTACTTTGTTAAACTTTCTCATGATACGTATATAAATAAGAGACCTTAATAAGAAGGGATTAAGACAATGTTAATTAATTACATTACATTATTGCTATTGAATATAAATAAGAGACCTTAATAAGAAGGGATTAAGACTCGATAGTTTCTAAAGTATAACCGCTTTTTAAATATAAATAAGAGACCTTAATAAGAAGGGATTAAGACGAGAAACTCGATACTCTTTTCTTCACTTTGTTTATATAAATAAGAGACCTTAATAAGAAGGGATTAAGACAGCATTAGCATTTAGCATTAATGCTTTTTTGATATAAATAAGAGACCTTAATAAGAAGGGATTAAGACGAATTATCTTTGTTTGCGGCTTTCTTATGAAACGATATAAATAAGAGACCTTAATAAGAAGGGATTAAGACGTTACCCTGCATACATAAACAATCTCAAAATCAAATATAAATAAGAGACCTTAATAAGAAGGGATTAAGACTTTTTTTGCAATAGCGGTTAAAACTATGTCTTTAAATATAAATAAGAGACCTTAATAAGAAGGGATTAAGACAAGAAAAAAGTTTTTCATTTAAACCGCCTGGATTATATAAATAAGAGACCTTAATAAGAAGGGATTAAGACTCTATAGAATGACAATCTATCTACAGATATAATTATATAAATAAGAGACCTTAATAAGAAGGGATTAAGACTATCCATCAATCGGTGTTCCTTCACCGTGATTACATATAAATAAGAGACCTTAATAAGAAGGGATTAAGACTCATTTAATGCCATATGGTACTTAACTTTTGAATATAAATAAGAGACCTTAATAAGAAGGGATTAAGACAACAATGACTGACGATTATCAAGCAATTTTTTAATATAAATAAGAGACCTTAATAAGAAGGGATTAAGACAACTGGTCAAGTAATGACTGACGATTATCAAGCAAATATAAATAAGAGACCTTAATAAGAAGGGATTAAGACTCGCTCCGGTAGATAGTAGCTTCATAAAACGTCGGTGGGATATAAATAAGAGACCTTAATAAGAAGGGATTAAGACTCTATCGTTAAAGTACTAGCGTACTCTTTTAAGTTCATATAAATAAGAGACCTTAATAAGAAGGGATTAAGACGCAGTTTGAACTGCAGGCTCAATGGCATATATGATATAAATAAGAGACCTTAATAAGAAGGGATTAAGACGTATAAATTGTTCATGATATTTCATCCTCTTATATAAATAAGAGACCTTAATAAGAAGGGATTAAGACAGCACAATGTTGTATAGACCGTCATTCTGTAATTATATAAATAAGAGACCTTAATAAGAAGGGATTAAGACTTTGAAAAACCCATTGATTCAATATCTTTTTTAGTATATAAATAAGAGACCTTAATAAGAAGGGATTAAGACAGCAACGTGTTGGGTAAGATTCAAAGTGTACATATATAAATAAGAGACCTTAATAAGAAGGGATTAAGACCAACTATAGTTGTTACACCGATAAAGGCGCTAAGATATAAATAAGAGACCTTAATAAGAAGGGATTAAGACACTTTTAGTATTGTTGACATGGTAAACCCTCTTTTATATAAATAAGAGACCTTAATAAGAAGGGATTAAGACTGAAGGCAATGGGGTAGTCATAGTCTAATGCCCCATATAAATAAGAGACCTTAATAAGAAGGGATTAAGACTCTTCACTGGTGGGTAAACTAGCAAATGTAAGAATATATAAATAAGAGACCTTAATAAGAAGGGATTAAGACCTCCTGCTCAGCCGGTACGTTGCCTTTTTTATTGATATAAATAAGAGACCTTAATAAGAAGGGATTAAGACATGACGGTGGCGTGTGATGGGTTGATATGGGAAAATATAAATAAGAGACCTTAATAAGAAGGGATTAAGACTCTATATTAAAACCCAATTCTGTAACATATCTTTTATATAAATAAGAGACCTTAATAAGAAGGGATTAAGACTGTTAAAGAGTAGCGGCTACGGCGTCAATTACTACATATAAATAAGAGACCTTAATAAGAAGGGATTAAGACACCACTTCGCGATACATAGTCGCAAAAGTATTCAAATATAAATAAGAGACCTTAATAAGAAGGGATTAAGACGAATTCGTTTCTTTTAGTGCTCATTGTTTAACCATATAAATAAGAGACCTTAATAAGAAGGGATTAAGACTCAAATACTGGCGACAATGCGCGTGACGATGCGATATATAAATAAGAGACCTTAATAAGAAGGGATTAAGACCTTCTCATGTTGTTCTCCAGGCTGGCGCATCCTATATAAATAAGAGACCTTAATAAGAAGGGATTAAGACCGCATTGTTGATCAACTGCCAGTTCATATACGCTATATAAATAAGAGACCTTAATAAGAAGGGATTAAGACACTTCAACTTTAACTTCCCCATCTAGCCCCTATATAAATAAGAGACCTTAATAAGAAGGGATTAAGACCACAGTTGTAGGTGTAAGGTGAGCAAAAGGATTAATATAAATAAGAGACCTTAATAAGAAGGGATTAAGACGATATTATTGATACTAGTAGGCTTATAGATTCTAAATATAAATAAGAGACCTTAATAAGAAGGGATTAAGACGATAATAAATGATTTAATAAGTTTGGTGTTCTTTATATAAATAAGAGACCTTAATAAGAAGGGATTAAGACCAGTACCTCTATCTGTACCTGAAGAGAATTCTTATATAAATAAGAGACCTTAATAAGAAGGGATTAAGACGCGATTTACCGCAAAGGGCGTCAACCATTGCAGACTATATAAATAAAAGACCTTAATAAGAAGGGATTAAGACTCAGTTTTGACGTTTGAATTGTGCAGCTCAGCAAATATAAATAAAAGACCTTAATAAGAAGGGATTAAGACGCACTGAGTGCGGTTAAGTCTGTATTAGAACGCATATAAATAAGAGACCTTAATAAGAAGGGATTAAGAAGTGCGTCCAGACATACCCATTAACTTGTGAGGCTATATAAATAAACAGGGTAGGATTCTCAGATATAGGATGTGCTGAGGTACGAAGCGCATCAATCGCGATGGATGCGCCTCCTATCGTCGGCACATCCTATAAATTGTCCCCCCCTTTTTTAGAATGGGAGATTGAGGGGGATATGTTTAAAAATGACTGTGATGGCATTAAAAGTGGGCGTCGCCCCGGCATGGATTGCCGGGGTCCAGAAGCCATGGAAGGCGTTGGGCTCTCACATCCCTGTGACCTGGGTTCCGGCAATCCCTGCCGGAATGACGGTGTTGATTTACTTTCAACTAATAACGCGGACATAACCTTTTTTCAAATATAAATCAGAGACCTTAACAAGAAGGGATTAAGAAGTGCGTGCAGACATACCGATTAACTTGTGAGGCTATATAAATAAACAGGGTAGGATATCTAAGATATAGGATGTGCTGAGGTACGAAGCGCATCAATCGCGATCGATGCGCCTCCTATCGTCGGCACATCCTATAAATTGTCCCCCCCTTTTTGAGAAAGGGAGATTGAGGGGGATATGTTTAAAAATGACTGTGATGGCATTAAAAGTTGGCGTCGCCCCGGCATGGATTGCCGGGGTCCTGAAGCCATGGAAGGGGTTGGACTTTCACATCCCTGTGACCTTGGTTCCGGTGATCCCTGCCGGAATGACGGCGTTGATGTTCTTGAAATGACGGATGCAAACCTAGTTTTTTCCAAAGGCTGAATTTTGGAATAATTCACTTGCAAAAAGTGATCAGAGGCGAGAAAGTTGCGTGTGTCGGTTGTACCACCAAATAATTTAGGTCCGCAAATTCCTTAGAGGCATTTATGACGACTACAGCTACTGTTGTAACCCGAACTGCAAGATTGGGCCTTCGCGCTACACCCGAGCAAGAAGCGCTATTACGTCGAGCAGCCGAGGTCGCGCATAAGTCTTTAACCGACTTTATTCTAGATAGCGCCTGTCAAGCAGCTGAGCAAACCTTACTCGACCAACGATTGTTTACGGTGTTAGGCAATCAATATCAAGATTTTTTAAATTTTTTGGATGGGCCCAGTGAAGAAAGTAAGGGCTTAACTGAGTTATTTTCCCGAACCGCTCCATGGGATGATTCATGAATTACTCTCGCCCTGAGTCCCTTGGGGCATCGCACCCTTTTGATGTTTTGATTGTGGCAAACCAGCGCTTAACGAGTGGTTGACTCGTCATGCCAAGCAGGTATTCGGCCAATGCTGACGCACCCGATTGATGCCGAGGCCGCCCGTTTTTACAGGCGCTTTGGATTTATCCCCTCGCCATTACAAGAGCAACAGCTTTTGCTATTACTTAAAGACGGGCGGCGTTGGGCCAGGTAAAGTTAAAGCCCATTTCACTCATTGACAAATAATATGACCTCTATCCTGATTTGCACCGTTGGCGGAAGCCATCAACCCATAGTCACCGCTATCAAAGATTTAAGGCCGGACTTTGTTTTGTTCATCTGCACCGATAAAGATCCTGCGACGGGGCGCCCCGGCTCCAATCAACAAATTACAGGCATCGGTAATTGTATCAAGGCTTCGAATCAGGACGAAAAACCCAGCCTGCCCAATATCCCGAGTCAAGCCGGTTTGAAACCGGATCAATTTGAGGTTTGTCTGACTTTATCCGATGATCTGGACCGTATTTATGCGGATTGTTGCCAGGCACTTGAGCGTTTGGTGGGGCGTTTTCCTGATGCCATCATCGCAGCAGACTATACCGGTGGAACCAAATCCATGAGCGCGGGTTTGATCATGGCGGCGATGGAACGTCAGGACATCCAGTTACAACTGGTTACCGGCAGCCGTGCCGATTTGATCAAAGTCCATGACGGTTCGCAATTTACCGCTACCGCGAATATCGAAAAAATCCGTTTCGAGCGTCTGATTGCACCTTATCGGCAAGCTTGGGGTCGGTTTGCGTACAGTGAAGCGGAGGCGGGGCTCAAAGCCATCACTGCGCCGAGTAATGCCCAACTTCGTGGCCAGTACACACGGTTTCGCGATTTAAGCCGCGCCTTTGCTGAATGGGATAATTTTAATCATCAAACGGCGGTCGACCTGTTGCAAAACTATGCGCCCAGTTTGCCGCAGGCACTTAAAGTCCATCTGCCTACCGTCCTGCGTTTACGCGATAACCGTCCGGAAAAACGTGAGGCCGCGCAGTTGTTTGATTTGTATTTGAACGCTCAACGCCGCGCTGCGCAAGGTCGATATGACGATGCCGTCGCCAGGATCTACCGGCTTATCGAATGGACGGCGCAATGGGTGTTGAAATTACAATGCGGGATTGATACCAGTGATATCAAAGAAAACGACATTCCGGAGGCGGTTGAACTGACCCACAATCGGGACAAACGGTATCAGGCTGGGTTATTTGCCGCGTGGCAGTTGATCAAGCATAAAACCCAAGGTCCTGCGGCTGCGTTTATTCGTGAGGAAGAAAAAACCCTCTTGAATCAGATCAAAAGCCGCAATCAATCGATTCTGGCGCACGGTTATGATCCGGTACAACAACACAACTGGCAGCAATTGTCAGAGTGGCTGGAAGCTCAATTTATCCCCATGCTGCTGGCCGAAACCAAGCAAGTCGGCATTAAAGACTTGCCGGCACAATTACCTCGGTATTTTGAGCTGTAACACCCGACACTTCAATGCGCTCGTCCCGATCACGGTCAAATCGATAGGCGCGATCTGACGCTTCCATTTCCTTCACAAGCTTGCCAATGCTTTCAGGCCGGATTGCCTGGGGTATTGTTTAGCCATGACACAACGACAGCTGTATTTAGCCGCTTACGATATTTCCTGTAACCGCCGTTTGCGCAGGGCACTGTTTGTGTTGCGCAGTTATGCCTCGGGTGGTCAAAAATCAGTGTTTGAGTGTTTTTTAACGGCGACAGAAAAAGCCCAATTGCTTGAGGACATCAGTCTGGTCATAGATCCTGATGAGGATCGCTTTATTTTACTCAAGCTGGCTGGCGTTAAGCACATACGGACATTGGGTAAATCGGTTCTACCTCAGGACGGTTCTTTTTATTATGTGGGGTGAGATGAGTAGTTTGTTTCTGGATAGAAAAAACTTGTCAGTCAAGCTGGATGGTCAAGCGCTGGCATTGTATGAGGATAATGTCAAAAAAGGCACCGTGCCGCTGCATTTGCTTGAGCGTGTGGTGTTACGGGGGAATGTGCAGTTGGAGAGCCGGGTGTTGGGCGCGTTAACGGAACGTCATATCGGCTTGTTGGTTTTGTCTGGTCGCAATACCGAGGCGACGGCGATGCTGGCTGCACATTCGCACAGTGATGCCCGGCGGCGCTTAGGTCAGTATCAGACCAGTCTGGATGAAGGCCTGAGAACAGCGTTAGCGCGTTGGCTGGTGCTGATCAAAATTCGCGCCCAGCAGCGTTTACTTCGCGATGCGTTGGCGGCCAGAGCCGATTTGCGTTACCCGTTAACCGGTGCGTTACACACCTTGGATGGCATTATCGATCAATTGCGTGACGATACCGTTGATGTGTCGCTGAGCAGTCTCCGTGGTTTTGAGGGAGCGGCGGCTGCGGCCTATTTTGGTGGTTTTACGCATTTGTTTGCCGACTCTCTCCAGTTTACCGGACGTAAAAAGCGTCCACCGCCCGATCCGGTCAATGCCTGTTTGTCGTTGGGCTATACCTTGCTGCATTACGATGCGGTGCGCGCCTGTCATTTGGTCGGCTTGGATTCGATGCTAGGGTTTTATCATGATCTGAGTTTTGGCCGGGAGTCCCTGGCTTGTGATTTGATGGAGCCGTTGCGGCCCGTGATGGATCGATGGGTGTGGCAGCTGTTTAAGGAGCGTCAGTTAAGAGTAGAGCATTTCAGTGATGATAATGGCCGGTGTTTGATGAATAAAACAGGCCGACAATGCTTTTATGCTTTTTACGAATCACAAGCCGGCGCTTCCCGGCGGCTTTTACGGCGTTATGGGTATGCGCTGGGTAAGCGGTTTATTGCTGATTGCAAACAGGCGGGTTAAGAGTTTTGCTATCAATTTTAGGTAATTAACGCGCTGTCCTGAGTCATCATTTAATTTTCCGGAGGATACATGCGGCCTCTTTATATTGACGGTTCACCCGGTTGCCGGGTCGTGCTGGATGATCCGGCATTACGCGTAATGGTGCCGGATAAAGCTGATCAATTGTTTCCGTTATCCCGTATTTCGCGGGTGGTTTGCAACGGTGTGGTGGATTGGTCAATGTCGGCGTTACTGGCCTGTGCCGATGCCGGAGTGTATCTGATTTTTCTGGAAAAGAACGGAGAGGTGAGGGCGCGCTGGTTGGGCCGAGGTAGTACCCGGCAATCGCTAACCCAGCGGTTGGTCGATTTGCTGGCCCGCGCCGATGGCTTACAAAGGTATGAAAATTGGTATTTATCCATGGAAAAGCTGGCCGCTCGCAGTTTTGCGCGCAGAATGGGAATCAAAGACTGGCGGGAAGTGTCGATCAATGATTTGCAACGGCAGTTGACCTTAAGTTTATCGGATGAAGGGCGCTACAAGGCCAATTTGCTTCAGGGCTTGCTGCACAGTGAATTATTGAATTGGCTGCCGGAGTGCGGCTTTAGCCATGACGATGACGCTTTGCTGTCAGGTGAATTAGATTTGGCGAAGGATTTAAGTAAGCTGTTACTGTGGGATTGTTATCCATCGCTGTTGTCCGGTTCAGAGGGCAATAATACTAAAGCGCTGGGTGCTGTGGCCATTTTGTTTGAGCAGCGAACCGACCGGTTTTATTTGCTGTTCCGAAGCACGATCAGCAAGTTGCATCAATTTTTGCTATCGGTCTGCTAATGGCCGACAGTCAACTCGGTTTATATCTTATTGCCTATGACATTGCCAACCCCAGGCGCTTGTCGAAAGTGCATCGAACATTGAAGCGAAAGGGTTTGCCGGTTCAGTATTCCGTTTTTACTGTGGTGTTAAAGCGCAGGTCCTTGTTACGATTGCTGGCACACATGGAAGAATTGATTGAGCCGGTTGAGGATGATATTCGCTGTTATCGTTTACCCGAACAATTGACGGTCAAAACATTGGGTCGCCAGTTTTTTCCCGAGGATGTGCTGTTGTTTACGGGCGGGGTTAACCGGATATTGAGTTCTGGTAAAGAAAATGAGAGTTAATTGATCAGCGCCTTGCCGGTTAATGTCAGTATCGGGAAAGCAGTGTTCAGGGATCATTGTTAGAAACTATTCTTCGGTCTACTCTTGGCTGGCTTAATAGTGGTCCAAGATTCTGGCTTCACGATTCCATCAATACACTCTCCTTCTGAACAACTATCTCTTTTTGAGCACAACCAAAAAGAGATAAAAAACAGGCTATCAATAACAGGTATTTTTTGGGTATAAAAAACAAGTGTTTTTTAGGTATAAAAATCATGTAAAACTCGCGTGTCAAAACGTTAAATGAGACCCTTAAAAAGCCCTACATTTGAGGGGCCTTGTGAAAGCTGAAAAGTTGATCTCCTATATGTATGTTACTGACTAAAAAAAACGCGTCAGTAACGCGCGTCAGTAACATGCGTCAGTAACGTTTTGTTACTGACCAGAATCAACCTGGAAATATAGGTACTATTATGATACCTATTATAGTACCTAATTTGATACCTAATTTAGTACCTATTATGATACCTAAATTGACACCTAATCCAACACCGATCAATCAAAATCCGAGTTACCAATCAACCTCAAGGCGCTACTTGAAACCTCCCTATTCAGGGCCTTGGGCGCGTTTTCCTCATAAACAACACCCGTACTCACTGGCTCAACCCTAACCTTCTTTTCCACGGTTTTCCGTGTCTTGATTGGCGAGTCTGCCCGACTTCTTTCGGTCTTTTGCCTGGGTACCCTCGGCGCATTGAGCTGTCCGATATACGCGAGCATCGCTTTTTCAAGGTGGATAGCTGTCTGCCTTCCCCGTCCATCTGAAGTTAATGAGTCCAGCCAATCAATAATAATTTCATGATTGGGGTTTAATTCATCCTGATTATAAAGATGTTTCAGCTATATATTCGGACGCGTCATTCCGGCAGGGATTGCCGGAGCCGTCAGACCGCGTTAGCGAATCCAGGTCACATGTATAGCTCGGAGCTTACCATCCATGGCACTGGATGCCCGTTTCCCGACGGGCATGACGGGCGCTTTTGGATTTAGCTGAAACATCTTGCTAATCAGGTAATTCATTGAGCGTCAGCTTGATCTGTCTTTTTTTATCCATAATGGATTACCTGGTTAGGCACCTGATTTCGCTTTCAGCTAAAGATGTATACCCCTGGCTACCGCAAAAAAGTTATCATCCATGAGTTCAGCATGAGGAATTGAGTTGCGAATCGCTCCAATAAAGTAAGGCGCACCACCCCCTGCAACAAAGACACGCATGTTTTTGGCGTTATCCCAACACCGGTAGATTTCTTTTATAATCGGCTCGGCAATCAGCACTGCGATACCGGAAATCTCTTGGCTCACATCGGTTTCAACATTGAGAATCATTACTTTCTTGGTACGCAGAACCTCGTAGATATCAGGTAGTTCGAGCTTCATGTTGTGTTCTTTACTGAAAAACAAAGCGCACTTATCAGCTAGAACCGAAACCCCTGTACACACGCTACCGGCTTTATTATGAGCAAAATCAACGGTTGTAGACCGCTTGATGGCGCCGGATATTACAGTCACGATTAATGCGAACAGTGCCTTCGAAAATATCACTCATTCTTTTCATTAATACTCAGCAACCTATCTATGAATAAATCCGAATTCATCGACGTCATCGCTCAACAGGCCCAATTGACCAAAGCAGATTCAGCGCGGGCATTGCATGGCTTGCTCAACACCATTCAAACGACCTTGAAAGAAGGGATTCCGTCACCTTGGTCGGATTTGGCAGTTTTGAAGTCAAAGCCCGCGCCGAACGGACCGGTCGGAATCGTGCGCCCACGAGGGCAACTTATTAACAGGGTGGAAGTCCCTGTCGGCGTAAGCCATAACGCCGTAGCTGAAAGTAACTGCGTCATTGCGAAGTGGGGTGGAGAGCAACTGGAAGCGAAAAGGCAGTCCGTAGGATAACGAATCCGATTCGGCAGGGCAAGGCGGCGAGTCTGCGGTTCCATGACGAAGCCTGAAAATCATCAGTTACGTTGACATGGCGAATGAAACGATAACTGGGCCTACCAAGTGGTTGGGAGCGGAATGTCAGGAAGGTAAGTTGAAGTAAGTGGGGAGACCTGCCGCTGAGGTGACGGTGGCAGGAGTCAGAGCCCTCATAGTAGTGACTCAGTAGATTGACAGAGAGAAAATGAAGTCGCTCCCTGGAGAAGCGGAAAAGAAATCTCCAACAACAAGACGTTGTGTGAAACGCCTCTCTGTTACACGTCCAATAGACTGAAGAAATCACGGTAAGCAAAGCCGTGACGAGCGAAGGGGGGCAGGAAGAGAAAGAGGAGGACTACATAGAATGCAGCTGAGACAAGCTATTTCGTCAGTGTTGGCAACAACTAAACAAGAAACAGACAGCTACGACCGTTGGTCGTGGGTAGAAGCATCACTATGGACGAAACCTATGTTGACAGCGCTGGAAAACGGCGTAAAAGGCGGCAAATGGTTTAGTTTGATGGATAAAGTCTATGCGATGGCAACGCTACAAGCGGCTTGGCAACAAGTGCAAAGAAACAAGGGCAGCCATGGTGTAGACGGGATGAGTGTGGAACGTTTTGCACTGAAGCAGGAGCATTATTTGCAAGAGCTACAACAAGCGTTAAAGGCGGGTAGTTATCAACCCCTTCCGGTCAAACGGGTGTTTATCCCAAAAGCAGGAGGTGGCGAGCGACCACTTGGAATTCCAGCAGTTAAAGACCGAATTGTGCAAACAGCTCTGAAAATGATGATTGAACCCATTTTCGAGAACGAGTTTGTCGAACACAGTTACGGATTCAGGCCACAAAGAGGCTGTAAAGATGCGCTAAGGAGAGTCCATAAAGGCCTGAAAGCAGGGCAAACCTGGGTAGTGTGGATGCGGATATGAAAAGTTTCTTCGATACCATCCCTCATGCCCCGCTAATGGCTGAAGTTGAAAAGCTCATTAGCGATGGTAAAGTTCTGCAACTGATACACGCGTATTTGAAACAAGACATCATGGCTGGACTGGAACGCTGGACACCCGACGCGGGCAGGCCCCAAGGGGCGGTCATCACGCCCCTTACACAAAAGAGAACTTTTATCGATCAGCATCGCATTTTGCTGGGCAGGCGATTTAGAGGTTTGCGGATTTCCGCCTGCCGGCGTAGTTTGTACCGATATGGAATGCTTGATCGTAATCAAACCCTTTCCCACAATGACCTCTTTAACCAGCAACCGCATAATTTTCTGGCGCTGACCAATGTCAAGGGTATCGGCATTTGAGCGCAAGCGATCCAGAAAGGCTGTGAGGGTTTCGGCTAAGCGTAAATACGCTGCCCGATCCGCCGTTTGGCTATTGATGGCCTGAAATTCTGCCTGCATCGCTTGTTCGCGTTGTCGTAAAGGCGGCATTCTGACACGAAGCTCCTCAAGCGATAGTAACTCTTCCTGGTAGGCCGTCAGTAATCGATCAATGCTTTTGCGTACGCGAATCAAATCGCGGTTAAGCGTTTCCAGTCGGCGCTTGGTTGGACTGGCATCGCGAGCGGCTTCCAGTCGGCGATTTAATTCATTTTGAATGAGTGTTGGATCCTCCAGCAGCCGGAGAATTTCGTCCCAAACCAGTTGATCCAGTAAATCCTGACGAATGGGTTTTTCATCGCAAAGGGCTTTCCCGCCATGACGATAAGCGTCAGAACCTGTACAACGGTAGTAGTAGATTTTACGTGCCGATGAGCGTGACGAATTTCGATAGAGAGCATAGCTGCACTGGCGACAATGCACCAGCCCCTGGAGAATACTAGGCTTGATGGTACGTCGTAAACTTTGCAGTTTGTTATTGGCCAGCTTTTCCTGCGCTAAAGCGAACGTGTCTTCACTCACCAAAGCGGGTACCGGAATTTCTATCCATTCGCTAGGTGGTCGTTCATGGCTAGCAGTATTACAAGACGATAGGCCGCCGCGCAACCGCAGTGGCCGGGTAATACGTTGACGTGCCGTTATAGCGGTTTTGCCAAAACAAGCGCGACCTTGGTAGGCCGGATTACGCAGTATTGCCCAGATCACGGAACGCTCCCAACGAGGCTTTTGTTTCCGGGTGGGCACGCTTAAATCGGTCAACTGGCGGGTAATCGCGCCAATACTCAGTCCTTCCACCGTATATAAGTTGAAGACCTTGCGCACGACCTCCACTTCGCTTTCGATAATTTCATAGTAGGCTGCAGCTTCATCGGTTTTGCGAATATATCGATAACCAAAGGGCGCGCCACTCAAGACGCTGACTTCACCTTGTTTTGCCCGATGCCGTTTACCACGCCGTGAGCGTTCCAGAATTTGCGCCCGCTCGTATTCGGCAATCATGCCCTGAAACTGAATCAGCAATTGATCTTCCGGGGTGCCTGAGTGCGGCGATTTGATGAACACCATCTCGACACCATGCCGGGCCAGTTCTTCAGTCAGTAAAACCTGGTAAGCGTATTTGCGGCTCAATCGATCTGGGGATAGTGCCAGAACCGATTGAATTTGACCTTCTGCGGCTAAATCCCGGATTCGTTCAAGCCCTGGCCTGATTAAATTGGCCCCACTATAACCTTCATCTTCGAAAATCCATTCATCCGGTACTTGGTAATTTTCTTGCTGGGCAAACTCTATCAGCGCCGCAGTCTGACTGGCTATGGTCTTCTCCTCCTTCTGCTGATCCGAAGAGACGCGGGCATAAATGGCGGCTATTTTCATGGCTTTCCCCTTTTAGTCCTGTGGATTCATCAATACGGCGTTCCCGGTTAGGAACCAGAATGGCAAATGCTTGCTCCAGCTTGGTGGCTTGCAGACGATCAAAAGTATATTCCAATTCAATATCATGACTTCGCCGAGGGCGATTAGCCATGGCGGTGCAACTTGTCGAGAAAGCTGGTGACGGCCTGCGCCACAATCTCGCCTATCGACATGCCGCTGGTTTGTGCGTATGACCGAAGTCGGCTCACAACATCTGCAGATATTTTGATCGTGATTGGGATAGAGGGGGAAGCGACCAATACTGGCGCATCGATTTTTTGAGCATCCTGCAGATATCGGTAAGCCTGCCGACGAGATAAACCAAATTGTTGTGTCAAGGTTTCGGCGGCTTCGGCCAAGGTGTAACCCTTTGCCAGCAAGTCGAATGCGGCATTCAACCGGTGAGTTTTGTCGGTGTTTGAGGATCGCATCATGAGTCATATATTTATTACCTTTTACGTCTCATGTCAATCAATGAATTTGAACGGCAGAATGAAATTTGCCGTTCAAACTCAAAGTTCTCTTTTGTGTCTATGGCGTGATTAGTCCGTTGTTGGCTAACCTGTATTTGCATTCATTAGACCAACGGATGGCGCAAGCCGGTTACACGATGCTCAGATACGCAGATGATTTTGTGATTCTCTGTCAAAGCCAGGAAGAAGCTCACAGTGCTCTGGTGTTGATTCAGCAATGGGTCAATGCTAAGGGTTTGGCCTTGCACCCAGACAAAACCCATGTGGGTGATTGCTTGGAAGAAGGTCAAGGCTTTGAGTTTTTGGGTTATAGGTTTGAGGCGGGTAAGCGCTGGGTCAGAAAGAAAAGCCTAAAAGCGTTAAAAGACAAAATCAAAAGGAAGACCAAAAGGACACGTGGTGACAGCATGGCAACGATTATAAAAGACCTTAATGCGATGCTGATAGGCTGGTTCAACTACTTTAAACACGCTCATGAATGGACGTTTCCAAAGCTTGACCGATTCATAAGGCGGCGCTTGCGAAGCCTAAGAAATAAACAAAGAACCGGACAATCAGGATTTGGACGTTCAATACACCTAAGTCAACTGATGCCAAATGCGTATTTTGCTAACCTTGGGCTTTTCACCATGAAAGAGGCTCATCGTATAGCTTGTCAATCCCGATGAGGAAATTCTCGACTGGAGAGCCGTGTGCGGGAAAACCGCACGCACGGTTCGGAGGGAGGGGAGGTTAATAGCCTTCCCTACCCCTATCACAAAACGGAACCCCCATTACCATTGCTGCCGCTAATATCCCTGGTTTCAAACCCGGAAAAAACCTGAAAGACGCGGTCAATAGCTAATGGGGGAGGGGCTGAGGATTTCGGCTCCGGATTATTCTGATTCAGTTTTATTGCAATTCTGAACCATCGCATTTTGTCCTTTCAACGCTGTTGTTTCCTTTTGGCTATGAATTTACGCTTCTTTATACCTGACATTCGCCAAGTGTCACTAACGACCCAAAGCGGACATTGAACCAAGTAAACTATCACCACAGTTCGTATAGCCTAAATTTGCAATAAAGATGAGCTAAAGAAAATTAGAAAGAGTTTAATGTGACGAGCAAGCCTCATACTGAAAAAACATCTGCCGCAGGGACAATTGTTGGATTTGATTTCCAATATTACTATTTCTTGTACAAGCTGCTGATACTCAAAAAAGGCGAAACAATTGGATTTGAGGCTTTGGATGATGTGCATACCCAGCTTAACAATGATCATCAAATTCTCATTCAAATCAAACACTCAATCCAAAAAAAATCTAATGGGACTACCGCCAACTTAACTGAGCTTGACCCCGACCTTTGGAAGACGATGTATAACTGGAGTGCTGTTATAACGGATAAAAATGATGGTCGAGAAAGCCAGATTGATCAAAGAAAATTTGTACAAAAAACCACTTTTATTTTGGCAAGCAATAAGTCATTCACATCGAGCAACACCTTTTTATCAAAGATTTCTGATTTTCAGGTCGGACAAATCGATTTTGAAAAAATGAGTAACCACCTCAAAGGGTTACACAAATCTACAAAGTCAGAAGAAATAAAGAGTCATATAGGCTTGGTTATTAGCCTAGATGAATCTGTCTTAAGTGAGTTCTTACGCAACATAAAATCCGAACTGAATGTTGCCAACATAATTGATCAGTGTAAAACAGCTCTTGAGGAAAAAGATGTTAACCCAAGAGCAATTGATAATCTATTCAATCAATTAGATTCAGTTGTACGACAGGATATATTTAAAAACTTCTCTGATAACAAAAAGCTTATTTATTCTTTTGAAGAAAGAAGTCGTAAGTTTCGCAGATACTTTGATATCGCAAATAACCCTGAGCTCAAGATACGAAAATTTGAAGGCGGGCTGCCTGACCGAATAGAAGAACAAACGTTTATTAAGCAGCTCTTAGAAATAGAAGACATCAACCTGAGCGAACAGGAAATTATCCAAAATTATACTCGTTATAGGATCATGTTAGAAAGTAATTTGTCTAATTGGGTTGCCGAAGGCCAACTGACATCTGAAGAAATTGGAATATTTGAAGATGATATTTTTCGCCAGTGGGAGACGGAATATAGGTCGTCATATAGGGGGAAGCGCAATCCTGATGAATATATTGATATAGCCCACAATATCCTGAAGGCAATGAGAAGTAAGGCGCTTTCAATTTCAGGGCAAAAATTACTCTCAGATATGAGCCATGGAAGCTTGTATAGCCTATCAAACAGACCTGTAATTGGCTGGCTTAAAGATTGGAAGGAAAAGTACAAGTGAGAACCGAGGCTTTAAATAACTTGGCCTTTGCTTCACTAGCAATTGCCATGGTTGTTGAAAAATCAGGAAAGCTCGAATTAACGAAAGCATTGTTAATAATGCCTTTCTTGGCACACAAAGAGCTGCTGTCATATTTGGCCAACGGAAAAACTCAGGTAAGAAGCCTAGACAAGTTGATCGTAGACAAGCTTCACTGCTTTTCAAATTTTAATGAACGATACTACGACAATCTGGGTACATCTTTAAATGCACTGCAATTTCTCTCTGAGGTCGATGTGGTATCAATAGAGAACTCACATATCGTTTCAAGGGAGAAAATTGAGTATATGAGTTTAATGGGTACTCGATCAGATAAAGCATCAAAAGCCTCTCATAATCTATCAAAGATTTTAAGCGAAGATGCGTCAAGCCTATATTTGAACTTAAGGATTGAGCTATGAAGTATTCAATACATAAAATAATCCTTTGGATGAACGACAACAGTGGCTATAGGAGAGAGCTACAATTTGAAGAAAACAAAGTAAATGTAATAACCGGAGAGTCAAACACTGGGAAAACAGCAATTCTGCATATTGTTGATTACTGCCTTTTCGCATCAAAGCACAAAATCGCCGAAAGCCAAATAAATGAGAACGTAGTCTGGTACGGACTTAATTTTAAAATTAACGACAAATATTTTACTATCGCAAGAAAAGCACCTAATAGAACCAACGTATCAAGTGATTATTACTTTTCATCGACTGGTGAGATTCCGGAGTTTCCATCACCGAACATGACAGAGGGAAGCTTAAAAGAAATACTGGAAACTGAATTTAATATTGATAAAGATGTAACAATCCCATTTGGCGGCAGATCCTTAAAGGCCAATAGTAAAATTTCATTAAGATATTTTATGTTATTTTGCACCATCTCGGGAGACATAATTCAGCATAGCGAAGTGTTTTTTGACAAGCAAAATGACAGCAGATACAGAGAGGCACTTCCTCGAATTTTTGATCTGGCCGTAGGAATTGAGACAATCGAAAACATTCTCAAGCGCGAGAAAGTGCTATCTCTGCAAGCTGAACTGGCGAAAATTGAAAAAAAGAATAAACAAATTTCGGAAAAAAAATCCGAATTTCATGACGAACTTAAAAGCATCGCTATGGAAGCAAAAGAATATGGGCTTATTGATGAAGGCGATGATATACCGGACTCAATAGAATCCCTAAAGTCTGTCATTGATGATGGAATTAGCCAAGCTTATGACACAAAAGGAAACAGGTTTGACGAAATAATATCAGAGAAAAATTTGCTGGAAAGAAAAGTGAGAAATCTCATGAGATTTCAATCCGCATACAATGAGTACAAGTCTAGCCTAAATGTTATAGAGGACAGTTTGAAACCAGTAGAATACTGGAGAAATAAAGACGAAATAGTAAAAACATCCATTTTTGACACTCTGATAACGTCGCTAGAGGAAGACTTACAGCGAATTAAGCAGCTCAATAGAAAAAGAACACCAATTGACGGGAAAACCTCTGATGAAATAGCCGCGTGCAGGCGTTTAATAAATGAACTTGAAGAGGAAGCAAGGGGCTTGCCCAAGCAGGCTAAGAGCTTTGGTGACGATAGAGATAAGTATATTTTTCTCGGTCAAACAAAAACAAAAATCGATATTTATCAGCCTAAAAATGATTATGATGAAATAAAATCAACAAAAGAAATTGAGGAGCAGATAAATTCAATTCAGGTTCTTGATATTACAGAAAGCAGAGAATTATGCATAAAGGTTGTAGAAGAAATTATTCAAGGGTATATGAAATTAGTTGAAACATCTCTAGAGAATTACGGTAATTATTTACCAGTCTTTAATTACAAAGACAAAAAAATTGATTTCAGAAAACCCAAAACGACTTATATTGAAGCCGCCGGGAGCAGTTCAAATGATATGTTTAAGCATTTATTTATGTTTTTAGGGCTTCATGAGTTAATGCTCACTAAAAACAACAAACATGTCCCTTCTTTTTTACTAATTGATCAACCAAGCAGGCCATATTATGGCGAAGAAGAAAATGTATCCGAGACGAGACTACATCACTCGGACAGAGCAAAAATCATAGATGCGTTTAAATTAATGGATACATTTATAGGCAACGTTTTAAACGACATGAAGCAATCCTTTCAAATGATTGTGTTTGAGCATGTCCCAAAGGATTACTTTAATGACTTTGACAACATCCATTTGGTTGAAGAGTTTCGAGACGGGAACGCACTCGTTCCTCAAGAATATTTGGATAGCTTAAAATAGTTTCTACATAGGTACTCCGGGGACAGTTCATTGAGATATTTGGGTGCAAAGTAAAAACTCAATGTCCGCTTTTGGCCGTTTGGTTGAGGTCACCAATGGCCGCTTTGAAGACTTCCAGTCCGCAAAACTGAATTTGGCTGACCGGCCGCTTTGGAGAAGCGCGAGTGGCAAAAATGGGTCGCTCGGCGACCGTCCGCTCTTCAGATTGATCGCCGGGAAGCTGTCATTGAATTCCGATACCCGATAGCTGCCGGTCGCCACAGAGTTAAACCGACCCCTAGCGGTCATCGGCTCCTAATAACTGACAGACTGGTTCACCAGGCATAGCGGACAGTCGTTCTGGGGACCCAACTAGCATTACCAGCCAAAGCATGAGGACTACCTTACCTATTGTGTAGCTGGGTGCAAGATTCCAAATGACAATATCAATTAGCTTTAGTCACCAAACCTTCTTCTACATAAAATAGATTATACCGATACACTTCAGTACGTTAAATTGTTCTCGATACTACCCAAAAACTCCCACAGTTCTCCCATTACATTGCTGGCAATTTATCTCATACTACACACCATGTTGTGAAAGCGGATTCATGGCGGAATACCAGCAGCTTCAAAATCAGGTAATTTCTATTTCCATTTATAGATGAACATAAAATGATAATCACGATAGCACAGTGATTACGACAGGATATTTAACCAAACGAATCAAGCGTAAATCATCGAGAATACTGACATGAAAAGATTACCTGAAGCCGTTTTTAAAAAAATGACGAATGGATGCTCCATGGCGAAACTTAAACTTATCAAGCACACAGGTTAGGTCGAATTAATGACTACAAACAACGAAATAACCGTTATAGAACCACATTTTGAAAAGTGCAAACGATTAGCTGAACAAGGGGACGCTAATAGTCAATGGTGGTTAGGGCGTATTTACCAATATGGACTTGAAGATGCTAGACAAGACTATGTAGAAGCATTTGAGTGGTACAAAAAAGCTGCCGAACTAGAGCCAGGTGTTCAATATGACATAGGCAATTGTTATCGATATGGATATGGAGTTGAACAGGATGATGTCAAAGCATTTGAGTCGTATAAACAAGCCGCAGAAAATCATAATTTGGATGCTCAACTTTGCTTAGGAGATTGTTACTATTATGGGTATGGAGTTGAACAGGATTATAGTCAAGCTGCTTATTGGTACGAACTGGTCGGTGGTTCAGAAGGAAAAATAATTTATCAATGGCTTAACTGTCAAATTAAGATGAAAAACTTTGAATTGGCAAAACAAGCTATTACAGAAGTATATAGCGATGCCTTTGATTCTGAAAAAGATTATAAAGACACTTGCTTAACCGCTATTGGACTGGCCGAGCAATTAGAAGAAAAAAACCAACAACTTGAATTAGAAATTAAGGAAAAGGAAAAAGCATATCGTGCTATACATGAAAAAGAAAAAGAAATGCTCTCTTTCTTTACTCACACCATGCGTAATGCCCTCGCCACTGCGCCGGAATCGCTTAGACAAGCCATTCATTTGTTAGGTGGCGAGGTCTACGAAAAAGACACCAAGCACTATCAAGCGATCAACAAAATTGCTTCATTGTTTTCCACGCTATCCTTGACCGATTGCTTGATTGACACCTTTAAGCAGTCGATCAGCGACCCGCAAGAGTTTAAACAATCCTGGCAAAAAGATCACACGGGGGAAGCAACGCTTAGGTTGGTGATTGCTTCGTCCTTACGGCAATCGCTAAACCGCATCATTTTTATGAGCGATACCAGCGAGTTAAGAAAGCTGCTTGATAACCCGGAAACGGCGTTAATAAAGGCAACGCGCAAGTCTTTTATTGAAGAAGTTTTGCCGCTTAATGTCGACAGTCAAGGTGTTAATGTATTCTATGCCTGGACGCTTAAGCATATTTCGGCAATTGATGTGTCTATAGTAGACTGCGATAAGCTAAATTTTGGCGTTAATCAAATCCGCTTTTCTTTGTTGTTTGCCATCACCTCTGAGCTTATTTTAAACGCTTTAAAATATTGGGATGGTGAGAACCGCATTCAAATTAGCTGGCAGTTGGCAGAGCAAGGCAACTATGCGTTCTCGGTTAAAAATCATTGCAAAGCCAATGCGACCAGCAACCTAGCCGGTACCCACAAAGGCTTGGCATTTATCAAGCGATTGGTTGAACTATTAGGCGACCAAGCACAATTTAATTGTAAAAGCGAAGATCAGCTTTTTATAGCGGAGTTAATTTTAAATAAAGCCTTATTTGACGGGGAAGTATGAATATCTTATGGATTGAAGATTTTGGGGGAGGATTTGACCGAGGCAAAGCCACATTAAACCTGATGTTTCAGGACTTAATCAGTTTTGACAACTGGGATGAAGATGAGCTGAGTTTATTAAGTAAACCCAGTGATTTGGAAAATTTTTGTAAAGAAAATTCGGCTTTGCATTGCGTCTTTTTGTGCCGTCATTATTTTGATTATGTTGATTTTAAGGCAAACAACCAGTTAGCCAGAAAAGTTGATGCAGTAATTATCGACATTCGCTTGGATAATAATGTCGATTTTGACTTGCTTATCCCCAACGATTCGCAAGAAAAACAAAAATTTCATATCAATGCCGGTTTTTATATTTTTAATGACTTGGTGCATTTAGGGTTTCCCGCTGAAAAGATGTGTTTTATGACCGGAGAAAAGAATTCTTTTAGCGGTTTTAAAAAACAATGCGATGACATTTATATTCCAGAAGTCGTAGGCTTTGAAAAAAGCGATCCTGAGTATGTGAAGTTAAGGCAATGGATTAAAGAACGAGAATCTGATTATGCGATTTTAAGGCGAGGGGTTATTAAAGGTTGTCGATATTTAAAAGCATTAAAGGAAAGTTTACGTTTTGACAAATTCAGCAAGGATGATAAAAAGCCAGCTTTCTTGGATGCAGATGATTATTTGGATGTTTTAGAAAACTTTTTACCATTGCGTGAACCCAGTAACAAAGCCGCATTGTATAAACTCTTTATCAGAACGTTAGCGCACGAATGGGAAGAATCGGTTGAGCCTAAAAGAATAGATGATAACCAAATAACGCTTGCATTTTCATGGATAATGAAAATGACTCGTAATTGGATAACCCATAATTCCACTGCTATTTTTAATAATCTGAATGAACATGACGTTGCTTATTTATTCATTTGCAATATGCGGGCAATTTTTGATTTAGGCAATGAAGCAAAGGGCTATGAAAAAAATCTGTTTTTGTTGTTCAATAAAAGCGAGGAAAGCGAAGCGTTTAAACAGTCTGAACTAATCGTTAAAGAAAAGCGTATTCCGCTGGTTAAGCACTATGTTTCATACTTTAATGAAAAGACCAAGACCAAGGGAATTCAGGTTCATAACATACTGCATGATTTACAAAATGATAAAGGTAAATTAAAAGCTAAAGGCGATGATTTTTTTATTACCGGACTTTATCACTCATTTTGGTTTTTGACTTCAGAGCATGATGAAAAAAAAGATATAGCCCTAGAAAATAATCGCAATCCAAATCAAGTTTACATATCAAAGCACTATACATTTTCTTTTTTTGATTACGCTCAGCCTGAGTTTTTACTAAAATTTGCCAGTCATATTTACAATCGTAGCTTTGCAGAGTCATAACCATCATGACCACCGTAAAAAATGATTCAGCAAGGCTGGGTCGCCAATATGGACGAATTGATTGCCGAATCCATGCGCCGTTATCTGGAATCGCATCTTGAAACGATGAATGAGCGTTTCATACGCGTGGGGCCTGCGTGGTCAAGATTAGCCCGGTCGTCGTTGCCGACGCGGGACTACTCATTCATCTGGATGAATTGGCTTGTCACGATATTCTGGCCGATTTTGGCAAGGTTATTGTACCCGAAGCGGTTTGCTGAAACTGCAGCGTCATCGTCCGCAGGCAATGGCATCATTACCAACGCTGTTTGCTCGGCAAAGCCCGCTAATGTCTTCCCCATTGGTCAAGGCGCTGAAGCCACTCTACACCTTGCATATCGTTGAACAAGAAGCTTTGCATTTGTGCGTTGAGTTCGGCGATTGCCTGCTGTTGACCGATGACACAGCTGCGCGTCTTGCCGCCAAAAGCCTGAGCATTCCGGCTGATGGCACGCTGGGCCTATTATTCAGAGCAATACGCAGACATTCCCGCTAAAAATCCTAGGTATTGGCCTTGTTGCAAGAAACTCCGAATCAAACGACTTTACATAATCATCCCCATCTACTGGCGGAAGCGATTATCGATGTGGAAGTACACGCTAAATAACAACGAGATGAGTCGCAAGCCCCCTTGAATTACTTATGACCAGAAACCTTATTAAAACCCTGATTACCGCAATGCCGCGTTACGCCGAAGAGGAAGGCGATTTTTATGGTGTTAAGCGAGGTAGTTTGATTGAGACGCTGCGCAAGCAGCACGATATTGATGTGGGTATCGCCGAAAACACGGTGTTGCTTTGCGAGTGTCTGTTGGATAGCTTGTCAGTACTAAAGGCCGATCTTCTGTTAGAAGGCGAATGGTCTTTTGTATCTTTTCCCGCACAATTAATGGCAACATCGGTGCTAACGACAATGTGCGACAGCCAATCGCGTTTTTTTGCTGCTAATTTCTGGAATACTCAAGGTATTTCCAGCGATAAAAAGAATCAGCAACGCGATGTGCTGAGGATTGTCGAAAACGTCCGGCTGGAGAATCACGCCGGCAACGACGCTCAACCAATCCGTTACTGTTACGTCGCCTGGAGCATTATAAAACTGGATGGCAAGGTTTTGTTTTACCAGCGCGAAGACACACAAAAACGCCATGATAAATCAGCAGGCGACTATGGGTTAATCGGCGGCCGGGCTAACCAAAATGATGTACCAATCGGTGGCAAGGTTTCGTTACTTAGAGAATTGCAATCGCCCAATTCCGGGTTAATCAAGAATGCCTTGACGTCTACCCTGAAACGAGAGTTACGGGAAGAAGCTGGCTTACTCTTTGACTTGCATTACACATTCAAACCCTGGCGCACTTTGAAGCCTTATCGGCAAGTTCAAGGCGCTGCGCCCAATCATGCGTTGACTGAATATTATCTGGAAATTTTCTATATTGACTTAACGTTGGAGGGCTGTCTTTTCTTGCACCAGAAAATCAAACCTGACGACCGTTTGGCCTGGTTTTCGATAGAAGATATGGTGCGGGGCGAGACAATTGACGGAAAAATCCCGTATATCAAGGCATTGGTAAAAGATTTTTCTGATGATAGTTCGGCACTTGCAACCGAGTTAATGGCTTTGCCGGACAGTTTTGCCAGCCGTTATTTGTTTCAGCCGCCAAAGTACGGATTGACCTTGCCTATCGATCATCGGATGCCATTGCTGGCAGGCGTGTTGGGTAAAGAAAAACCGTTGGAGATAAATTTAACTGAACGACAATTAGCGATTCTATTGGGCTTAGCCTCGCACTTACGTGGCTTTGAATTTGCAACCGTTGAGGAAAATATTAATTTTCATCCTTTTGGCTGGATTGAGGTAAAACGCAACTTTGCTTTGCAAACAGAGCTGATAAGTCTGGCTGGTTTGTTTACAGGTACTGACCTGATCATTGAAAATCACTGCGATAACTTATTCCGCTTGTCGATTAGTCCTTATGTGGTTTATTTCGATGAAAGGCTGTTTTCGTTTGCCGTCAAACAGGCCGACTTGAATGGTATCCAAACAAAAATCCCGGTGAACATTCATAGAGAATCTTTTGAAACGGCATGGGGTAAGGTTAAAGACAACACCGACGAATTCAAACTTACCCTTGAATTCGTCCATAAACTGCAATCATTAGTTGTTCGTCAGTTTCCTACAGATAATGAGGACGCTGTAAAAATCGAAGATACCTATAAAAAAGGGCTGCATAAAGAGCCCAGATTTTTAGCATTAGGCTTGAGAAGTTTAATTCGTCGCGAAGCGGGTATTTTTAAGTTTATTTTAGGATTTACAAACGCTTAAAGCATACCGATCACTGTCGTCTTCTGAATGACCGCTTTTCAAGGTTAAGCAGCCGTTAACTGGAAACTAGCGTCTGTCTCAAACTGGCCGATAGGGTGAGGTCGCCAATGACTGCTTTGGAGACATCCAGTTTACAGCGTTTGGATTGGCTGACAGGCAGCTTTGGAGAAGCGCGACTGGCAAAAATGGGTCGCTCGGCGACCGTCCGCTCTTCAGATTCATCGCCGGAAAGCTGTCATTGAATTCCGATACCTGAAAGCGGCCGTTCGTCACTGAGTCCAACCGACCCATTCCTGCCTGACGCGTTTCTCCAAAGCGGCCAGTCAGCCAAATCTAGATTCTGCGAACTGGAGAGTTACAAAGCCGCCATTGGTGACCTCAACCAATCGGCCAGCTGACAAATCGAACTGTCAAAATCAAACCACAACATTTGTCAATGCCGATGTCAGCGAGGATTTTTGGGGATGCCAAACAAATTCAAATTTTCGCGAAAACCCAATTGTATTGCTGGTTTCTGCTCTGCAAAACTGCCCCCGGATCGCACAACCGCTTACTTTATAATGGCTATGAACAAGTTGCAGGTTCAGTAATACCTTGGTTAGATTTACAGAGCTCAAAACCTTAATAAATCAGGTGTTCCGTTAGATCTGATGGTTTTGTTTTTCAAACACCAAGAGTCCAACCTGCAACTCAGTAATAGCCATTTACTTTATTACCCATACTGACACTGACTTTGAACAGTGACGCCAGCGCAACTAGTGAAATTAGCTAACGCTTATGGGCAATCGTTAAGAGTTTTAACCAATTCTTCGAAATCATCAATCGGAATTGGTTTACTAAAAAGATAACCCTGGAAGTGAGAGCACCCTTTGTCCATGAGAAGCCGCCGCTGTTCTTCGGTCTCGACTCCTTCAGCGATAACATCCAGATTCAGATTCTGCGCCATGGCAATGATAGTGCGTACAATCGCCTTATCATTGCTGTCGCTGGTAATATCACGTACGAACGATTGGTCGATTTTTAGTTCATTAAGTGGCAGACGTTTGAGGTATTGCAAGCATGAATATCCGGTACCAAAGTCGTCCAGCGAGAACTGGACGCCAAGTGCTTTCAATACATTCATGGTTACGATAAGGTCTTCGACATTTTTTAACAATACGCTTTCGGTAATTTCCAACTTAAGCCGTGCCGGGTTGATGGCATGGCGCTGCACGATCTCTTGGACTTGAGTAATAAAATCATCCTGCCGAAATTGCTTGGGACTCACGTTCACCGATAGAATCAGATCACGCGTGTGTGCCGCGTCCTGCCATGCTTTGAGTTGGGCGCAAGCGGTATCCAGTACCCATCGCCCGATTGGCAGGATCAGCCCGGACTCTTCCGCTAAAGGAATAAACTGCATGGGGGGCACTAGGCCTCGCTCAGGATGCAGCCAGCGAATTAAGGCCTCAGCACCCAATGGCCGATGTAAGTGGTCTACCTGCATTTGGTAATACAGGTGTAACTCTTGCTTTTCAATCGCATCATATAATTGGTTTTCCATTCTCATCTTTTCATGGGCGTGCAGGTTCATTACCGATGAAAAAAAAGTAAATACATTACCCCCCTCCGATTTAGCGATATACATCGCCGTATCGGCGTTTTTCATCAAATCATCAATCTGATCCGCATTGTCGGGATAGAGCGCAATTCCGATACTGGTCGAGGTGCGCAATGTGTTTGCGTCGATCAGGAAGGGCTGGCTAAGGTGTAGGTTAATTTTTTTGGCGACGATGGCGGCATTCACCGCTATGTCTTGGCCGCGCAAGATGACCACGAACTCGTCCCCGCCCAGCCTCGCTACAGTATCGTAGTCCCGTACGCACGCTTTGAGACGAGCGGCCGCTTGTATCAGCAACTCATCTCCAACCGAATGACCGAGCGTATCATTGACGTTCTTGAAACGATCGAGATCAAGAAACATCACCGCCAGCTGCTCCGAGTTGCGCCTGGCAATCAACATGGATTGCTCCAGGAATATCTGCAAATGCAGCCTGTTCGGCAAACCAGTTAGGGGATCATGGTGAGCCAAGTGTTCAATGCGCTGTTCTGATTCTTTGTAGCGGCTAATGTCGACGAAATTTGCCAGATAAAATTCGATATCCCCAACCCTGTCACGCACCACGGAAATCGTCATCATCTTGGGATAAACACTGCCATCCTTGCGACGATCCCACATCTCACCCTGCCAGAAACCGTCTTTCAGGATAGCCTCCCACAATATTCGATATTCCTCCTGAGCGGTGCGTCCTGAAGATAGCAACTTGGGGTTACGGCCTAGCACATCGGCATTATCATACCCGGTCAACTTTGTGAAGGCGGCGTTGACGTCGAGAATATGGTTGTTGCGATCGGTGATCATGATGGCTTCACCACTGAAATTGAAAACATACGCTGCTAAGCGCAGTTTGCTCCGTTCTTCGCTACGCCGAATCAGATTATGTACGCGTATGATCAGTGTGTCTTTGGAAATAGGTTTAATCAGATATTCGTCCGCGCCCAGGTTCAGTCCGGCCAGCTCGTTTTGTTCCGAGAGGTCGGCGCTCACCAGGATGACCGGAATAGCAAGCGTGTACGGGTTGTCACGCAGGCGACCCAGAACCTCGATGCCGCTCATACCAGGCATTTTGACATCCAAAATAACCAGTTTCGGTAAATCAGTCTGAAGGTTGAGTAACGCCAAAGCAGACGCACCGCTGGTGGCCGTCTTGAGACGAAAATTCGACTTGAGAGCAGATACCATAACATGCAAATTAGTTGGCAAATCGTCCACCAGCAGGATAAGCGGCTTCTTGTTTTGAATTCGGTTGCCGTCACTCATCATTGTTCCAGGTGTTTGGCTTTCAATAGCGTCAAGGTAGCCAATGCTTCTGGGTGTTCGAAGTTATCAATTTGCTGTTGTAACTCCCGTACAAGAAGGGAATACGGCATGTCAGCAGTGGCGAGTTGTCGCAAGACATCCAGTAATGGGGCGGGGATTATTTCCTGACCTATGATAAACGGTTCGAGAGAACGCAAAGCATCCGCTAATGAAGCCGATATAGTCGTCGCCGCCAAAATCCGGTCGGGTTGCACGTAGTCGTCGATATATTGCTGCATCTGTCCGAACGTCTCGACCAGGATGGCATCGAACGTGGAGTGAGAAGGCGGCGGTGCCGAAGCCCGCAATTCCTCCAGCAAATTGAAGCTGGCGTCGCTCAGTGCCATTGCGCCCAGATTGGAGGCAACCCCCTTTACGGCATGGATCAGCTCAATGGCTTCGTTGGCAGCCTTTTCGGTCAGCAACGCGTCCAGGCGTGGGATTAAGTCGCTATAGCCAGCAATAAAACTGAGTAGCAAGCGCTGTTGTAGCGCATAGTCGCCGTCCAATCTACTCAAGCCTTTCGCCCAATCAAACACCGCTTCGCTTTCCTGAATTACGGGCAGCGCAGCGGGTGGAATTTCCGCCCCCGGCTTCGTGTAAGCGCGGAGCACTCTGACAATGTCTTCGGGCTCCACCGGCTTGGGTATAAAGTCGAGCATACCAACAGCTATGCAGCGTTCCCGGTCTTCCGTCAAAACGGCTGCCGTCATGGCGACGATAGGTAGATTTTTCCCTTGCGCAAGTTCACGAATCTGGCGAGTGGCTTCGATACCGCCCATAACCGGCATATGCAGATCCATCAGTACCAGATCAAAAGTTTGCTGCTGCACCAGGGCAACAGCTTCACCGCCATGCCAGGCTATGGTGAGGGTTGCGCCGCGTTTTCTGATAATACTGGCGGCGACTTCCTGATTGAGTTCATTGTCCTCCACCAGAAGCACGCGGATGCCGTCGAATCGTTGGGTATTCGGTTCTTCCACAGCAGATATACTGCGAACTTCACCGCGCAACAAGGCATTGAACAGGCAGGAAGGTATTACCGGTTTGGCAAGCACCCCGTTAAAGTAAACGGCCTCAGGGTATTGCAACAGCATCTGCTTGGTGTAGGCCGTAATCATTAAGATCGGCAATGGCGTTGTCTGCCGGCTTTTTTCTTCTTGCGCCCTCAGTTCGACCGCCACCTCCAAACCGCTCATGCCAGGCATGCTCCAATCAAGCAACAAGGCATAAAAAGGTTGCCCACTCCTGTATGCTTCTGCGACTTTTGCCAGAGCTTCAGCTCCATTTTCGGCCTCGATTGCCTCCATGCCCCATGCTTTCAGCAAGAGCGAAAGTATCTCGCGTGAAGTCGCCTGATCATCAACCACCAGCACTCGCTTGCCATACATATTTAGCGAGTTACCGCCTATTTGCGCAATGTTATGCATGTCTTCAGACGCTATGCCGACCTTAATGGTAAAGGTGGCGTTAGTCCCCTTGCCGACCGTGCTGTCCAGCGTTATCTGTCCGCCCAACAACTCTACTAATTTTTTGACAATAGCTAGCCCCAAACCACTACCGCCGAATTTACGCGTGGTGCTGGAATCTGCTTGAGAGAAGGGTCGAAACAGGGTGCTCAGCTGCTCGAGCGAGATACCCATGCCGGTGTCGCGCACATTGAATTGTAACGTGATAGTACCATCTCCCTGGTGTTTGACCCTTACTCCGACCTTAATCTCGCCGTGATCGGTGAACTTGATGGCGTTACCCACCAGATTATTAAGTATCTGCACCAAGCGAAACGGGTCACCCATCACCAGCAGAGGGGTGTCGTGATCGATTTCAATGAACAATTCAAGCCCCTTCTCCTCGGCCTGTAAACCAAGCAATTCGGTAACTTCAAGGAGTACAGCCTCTAACCGCATCGGAATCCGTTCGATCGCCATGCGTCCGGCCTCGATTCTGGAAAAATCCAGGATATCGTCGATAATCCGCACCAATGCTTTGCCTGATTTGCGGACCTTTTCAAGTTGTTCTCGCTGTTCCGGTTTCAGGTCCGATTCCATCACCATGCGGGTTAATCCCAGAATTGCATTCATTGGGGTACGAATCTCGTGGCTCATGTTGGCAAGGAATTGCGACTTGGCAAGCAAGGCGGTCTGGGCTATTTCCTCGGCGTGCTTGCGCTCGGTGATATCACGCGCAGCGGCGAACACGCCAAGCACATTGCCATTGCTATCGCGGTACAGGCTGGAGTTATAGAGTACGTCGGTCACTTTTCCGGACACATGCCGAATCACCAAGGGGTAATCGGTCACAAATCCTTGCGAGAATACCTGCTGATAGCCCTCGCTCGCTTTCACCGGATCGGTAAAATAGTTCGCAAAATCGCTGCCGATCAGCTGTGATCTGGGTATTCCAGTCACTTGTTCCGTAGCGGCGTTGACGTCAGTAATCTTGCCTTGCGCACTGATCATCACCAACGGGTCCAAACTCGCTTCAATCAGACTGCGTGCGTATTGAGAGGCGGCCTGGATAGCATCTTCCGCCTTTTTCCGCTCGGTGTTGTCTGTACCAATCAGCAGGTAGCCGATAATAGCACCTCGATCATCACGTAGCGCCGTGACTGACACCATCGCCGGTAAACGACTGCCATCCTTTCGGATGTAAGTTAGCGCGTAGATATCCTCAATTCCGCGTGAGGCCTTAAAAACCAATGCCTCAAAGCCTGGAGTAATTGGAGTGCCGAGTTCGTTGCTCAATGATTCAGCGCGAGCAATCACTTCCTGTGGATCTGAAATTTCAGCCGGGGTGATCTTGTTTATTACGTCGGCGGCCGCGTAGCCCAGCATGCGTTCTGCGCCCACGTTGAAGATCTGAATGACGCCCTTTGCGTCAGTAGCGATACTGGAGAAATTGGCGCTGTTGAAAATCGCGTTCTGCAATGCTCCCGCTTTACATAGCGCCTCTTCAGCCCGCTTACGAGCACTGTTGTCGGTACCGATCAGCAGGTAGCCGATAATAGCACCTCGATCATCACGTAGCGCCGTGACTGACACCATCGCCGGTAAACGACTGCCATCCTTTCGGATGTAGGTCAGTTCGTAGATGTCTTCAATTCCGCGTGAGGCCTTAAAAACCAATGCCTCAAAGCCTGGGGTAATTGGAGTGCCGAGTTCGTTGCTCAATGATTCAGCGCGAGCAATCACTTCCTGTGGATCTGAAATTTCAGCCGGGGTGATCTTGTTTATTACGTCGGCGGCCGCGTAGCCCAGCATGCGTTCTGCGCCCACGTTGAAGATCTGAATGACGCCCTTTGCGTCAGTAGCGATACTGGAGAAATTGGCGCTGTTGAAAATCGCGTTCTGCAATGCTCCCGTCTTGAGTAAGGCTTCTTGGCGGCGAATCTCGATGATGACATCAGCCGTATCTGCAGTTGGATTGGGAAGGGAGTAATCGCATGGTCTGTTGGGCATGACTTTATTTTGTACCAATCGAAAATTGTCAATACCAATTTTAGCACCTATTGGGCTCAGTTGGAGCGGAGCTACCATTTAAAGCTATATCAGGCTAAACCAAAGTCAGAGCCGGAAAATCCGCACGCTACGGTCTGTGGGAGTCGGGTACAGGTGACAGCCCCGTCGGCCCGGTGGGTGTGGAACCGGGGCTAAGGTGCTGCAATTGAGGCACCGCCAATCGAAAGAGGCGGTAACAGCTAGGCCAAATCTTACGCTACCGCGCCACATCTCGACTCTACCGTATTGACGCAGTGATAATTTCAATTTGCTCGCCGAATAGCGGACAGCCCGACTGGGTTAAAGCTAGCCTTAACTATTTAAATTGGAAGGTTACCCCGACCCGCGGGTTTTGGCCGGGTCAAGCCAAAGAGAACGCAAAACTGCTTGCCGAAAAGTTGCCATTCGCTGAACTTAGGAATGGAAAATTTCGCCGGCATCCTCAACGGCCGGTTATGGCCGTTTGGTTGAGGTCGCCAACGGCGGCTTTGTAGCCCTTCAATCCCAGAATCTGGCTTCGGCCGAATGGCCGGTTTGGAGAAGCGCGAGTGTCAGCAAGGGGTCGCCAGGCGACCGTCTTCTCTTCAGATTCATCGCCGGAAAGCTGTCATTGAATTCCGATTCCCGAGAGCTGCCGTTCGTCACTGTGTCAAATCGACCCAAACCGGCCGGACGCAATTCTCCAAAGCGGACAGTCAGCCAAATCCAGATTCTGCGAACTGGAGGGCTACAAAGCAGTCATTGGAGACCTCACCAAATTAGCCAAAAGCCGCCGGTCGGGGTCGCTATCCAATTTCATATAGTTAAGGCATCCTGTGACCCAGCCGACTGTCCGGTATTTGGCGAGCAAACTGACAGGATAATTGTCGCCGAACACGTTCAGCAAGACTCGGGAAGTCCGTTATCAGGGTCAGACTTATTGGCAGTGGGTGGCAGAAACCGATGTGACGCTAACCCGTCCCGCCAAACCCAGTCAGAAGAAAAGCAAAAAGCCGGCTGTGCCTGGCATTCCTGTAGCGGCAAGGCTGGTGGTCAGTCGCGTCTTGTCCGACGAAGGTGAGGTGTTGGCGGAATGGCTGCTATTGACCAATGTAAAAGATGTCGATGCTTCGACTATTGCGCTATGGTACTACTGGCGCTGGCAAATCGAGTGTTTTTTCAAACTGGTCAAGTCGGCAGGCCACCACCTCGAATCGTGGCAACAAGAATCAGCCCTGGCCATTGCCAAACGCCTCTTGGTGGCTAGCATGGCCTGTGTTACGGTTTGGGCCATAGCCGCCGACAAAAGTAAGGAAGCGGCTGAATTAAGACTATTTCTGATCAAGCTCAGCGGCAGGCAAATGCGCCACAAAAAGGAGTTTACGAATCCAGCACTATTGTCGGGGCTGTGGGTCTTCCTCTCCATGCTTGAAATCATGGATGCCTATTCTCAAGAAGAACTGGATAGTTTGAAGGCAACCGCTCAGCAATTTTTAGGAAAAGATGTGTAGATACTTATGCTCAGCAAGAGGCGGACAAGTCGAATGGGTTTAACTGGAACCCAAACTGTAATAAGGAAGATTTGATTTGAGGCCAGCGCCTCCGAGTGCTGTTCGCGGCAGCTTTGGGTTTAAAACAATCCGGCGGTACCTGTGGGCGGTTCCGCCTTACGGCCTTGACTATTTCTCGTCGTCTGGTCGTGGTAGCCTCTGTAACAACTGTAATGAATCTAATGACATTAAATCTACTAAACGACTAATCAACGCCACCAAACCAGCAGATGCAATCTTTTTTTCCTCGGCGAATATGTGTACCGCAGTTTCTAAAGCAAGACCATATTCGCCAACATCAATAAAACTCTGAACCTCGGCACATTCAGACTCCGACAATACAGGTGCCGCAGTTTCTAACAATTTAGACAACAGTACTTCTACTTCATCAAAGTTTGATTCCATTATATTTCAACGTGGATTTCGAGGGACATTAGTAGGAAAGCCGGTTACGATCCGACCGTTCGAATCAACAATTACTGTTATGTCAATCCCATCACGAGTTCCTTCTACAACTTGGCGCCCATTACGTCCTGGTGAAACAGAAGATGCCGGGTCAGTAGCAACATCTGAAATTTCTCCTTTGATTTTGTCGTCAGACCAATCAGTTGGAAACTCAGTTTTGCCGGGGTTACCTGTGCCCGCTCGATGTCCACCACCAGTTTTATCGCCGTAAATTATATGATCTTCAGCTGTTGGATCGAGTAGGTTAGGCTTATCACCATCGCCACCATGAGCTTCATTTTTACATGACATAGCGTTGGAAATTGCATACCCAGTCCCTCCAACAAGCGCCAAATCAGCCAAAGCATTTATAGCGGTATAACCCAGGATTGGAACAAAGAAGAAGGTTCCTTTCGGGTCAATATACTTTAGCGGGTTATTCCCAACATAGGTATACGTATTAATGCCGCCTTACAAATCTAACTCGCCTCATCGCTTTCAAAGTTCATCATTTATCGATGAAATACTCTTTACTCTATCACCTTCAAATTTTAAAACGGTATCGTCAATTGTAATCTGATTATGCTCTTCTTTTACTATATGATCTGTTCCGAAATTTTCTTTGACAAGTGCCACTAGTTGGTTGCGAGATATGTAACTGGATGTTTTCAGTAATAATGCTTGCAACACATGTTCTCTTTGTCGTTGATGCTCTTGTTCTTTTCTGGCGTGATCAAGAGAAATTGCAGATGAAAAGGCTACGTAGCCAAGTATAGCAACTGCTAAAGTCAAAAACACGACTATCACGATGGTAAAAATTCCGCCCATTTTTACTTTCATTTTTGCTGCCCCGCATTGATTGCATCTTTAGCAAATGTTTTGCAAGTATTAGAGCTGAAAGGATTCCAGCTATAGGGCGCTCTATTAGAATCATTTTTTCTTTGCAAAGCAAAGTCTATTATTTTTTGGTAGTTCGCATCTGGGTAGTATGTAGCATCGACTGTAGTTTGATCGCCATATCGAGCGCCAATATAATTGTATAAATTACTTAGAGATGCAGGTGTTGGATTACCCTTTTCATCCAGTACAAGATCAGGCACAGTCCGTTGTTTAACTTGGCCGAAATCACTGTCATATCTACCATATTCAAAGTATTTTGTCGTACCGGTATTATCATCGACGGCAATTACAGCAGCATGTCCTAAAGGAAGCTGTGCCTCTGTTCCAGGAACAGTGATCGGATAGTTTGGGTAATTGACATATATTCCTGCTAAACCATTAGGATCAATCAGATTTAGCGGATTGTTGCTGACATATGCATAAGTATTAACGCCCCCCGCCAACCCAATCGGATCGGAGGTGATGTAACGTCCGGTTTTTGGATCATAATACCGGTGCCAGTTATAATTCAACTCGGTCTCTTGATCGAAATATTGGCCTAAGCGGATATTTTGTTCGATTTTGGCCGTGGTGATCGTTGCATCGCCATAGGGATCATAGTCGGCTTGCCAAACCACGCTGGCGTCGCTGTCGGTGAGTAGTTGCGGCGTGCCCAAATGGTCGTTGTGGATGAAGTAAATGCCCTGGGATTCGGTCGGCTGTTGCGTTGGAACCGAGACCAGGCGAATCGCATCGGCAATGACGTAACCGTCGGCCTGGTCGGACAGACTGATTGTGCTGTGTTGATCCAGCCGGTAAGTCCCCAATAAATGCCAGTCGCCGCCCTGTTGGCGTTGATCGACCGTGTGGGTGGTTTCGCCGTTGACATGGTGGACGGTGTATTGGGCGTTACTGGCCCGATTACTGTGCGCCGTCCATTTGGCATAGACCTGATAATCAGCGGACTGGTTTAAATGCGGCTGCCAGGACGCGGTTTGACCGGTGTTGGAGGAAATCGGATAAGTTCCGGCCGGTACCAGCGACACGGCATCGGCGATGACATAGCCGTTGGCCTGATCGGACAATTTAATCTGGTAACTTTCCCCTGCCTTAAACCGATAACGGCCAAGTTTGTTCCATTGGCCGCCGTGCTGCTGTTGATTGACTTCCTGCACCGTTTCGCCATCGGCGTGGACAATCGTGTACTTGGCATCGCTGGCCCGGTTGCTATGTGCAGTCCAGGTGGCATAGGCGTCATAGTCGCTATCGGCTGGCACCGTGACCGTCCAATTCGCCGCCTGAGTCGGTTCGTTCGGCGTCCCGGTCGGCGGCGTGCCGGCTGGTAACCAGGTGACGGCATCGGCGATGACATAGCCGTCGGCGGCATCGTTCAGTTCGATCGCATAGTCGGTACCAGCTTCGAACTGGAAGGTACCGAGTTTGTGCCATTGACCGCCATTAAGCTTTTGATTAACGGATACCTCGGTCGCGCCTTGGCTGTGGGAGACCCGATAGCGCGCATGTCTGGCCCGGTTACTGTGGGCGGTCCAGGTGGTATAGACATCGTATTCGCCTGCGGTTTCGACCTTAAGCGACCAGGTCGCTTTTTGGCTGCCATCGCCGGGGGCATGGTATTGATAATGGGCGCCCTGATAGCCTTTAACACTGGTCGATGTCGGCCAGGTTCCGGTCGCACTGAAGCCTGGACTGTCATTGTCTACCGGTTCGCCGAGCACCAGCGGGTAACTGCGGCCGGGATGCGTCTGATAGTTATCACCGATAAAGCCTGAAACCGACGTTGACAGCGCCCAGGTATCGGTCGTGTTGAAGTGAGCCGAAGCATTATCGACCGGTGTGCCTAACATCGGCTGCACGGTGGAACCGGCATGGTATTGGTAGTTAGCGCCTTCAAAGCCGCTGATGCTGGTCGATGCTGTCCAGGCATCGGAATACTGCATTGACGCGTCGCTGTTATCCAGAATGATTTCCACCGGTTGCGGCGGTGGTGAACTTTGCGCGCTGGTCAAAGCCATGGGCTGGCCGTTGAGATAAAAATATTCTTTGAGCGTTTCGCCGTTGGCATCGGCTTCGGCAATCAACAATCCTGCTTGATCGTAATGGTAATACGTCGTACTTTGAGCCGTGACTTTTTTCGCCCGTTGGCTGAACACATTGTAGGTATAACGGGCGAATGTGACGTTGTTTTCGAGAACTTCACGTAAACGGTTATCATCGCCGTAACGGAATTGGAAGCGCCCGTCATGGACAATGTTGCCGTTAGCGTCGGTTTGATAGGTTTTACCCGCGCCCGCTTCGAGCCGATTACCGTTCAAGGCATAGGTGTAATCCTCCGCTTGTCCGTTTTCGCTGAGGGTCAGGCGATTACTGTTGGCGTCGAAGCTGTATTCCTGCCGTTTGTCATGGCTTTGCGCCGCCGTTAACCGGCTCAGGCCGTCGTAAGCGAAGGTTTTATCCCGGTTGCTGTCGAGCAAGTCGGTCAACACGATCAAATTATCCGCCGGATCGTAATCTTGGGTATGTAACGCGACCGGTTCCAAATTGCGCTCAATAGGGCGGTAAGCCAAATCATACGCGATGGTTTTTGTCAGGCCGTTGCCATAGGTCAAAGCACTTAACGGGCCGAACGGCAGATAATCGATCTGATCAGCCAGGGTTTGAGTAACTCCGTCCAGAGTTGTTGTCAATTGAGCGATTTGACCTAAGGCGTTGTAAAGGAAGTCGACAGTGCGGCCACTGGGATAACGCATTTGAACGAGTTGCCCGGCGCTGTTGTACGCAGAGTGAGTAATCAATTGATGGCTGTCGATCTGTTCACTACGGCTAATGACATTTCCGTATTGATCATAACTCAGCTCGGTCAAACCTGCGCCATCGGAAATGGACGTCAGACGGCCAACGCTGTTTTGGCCCTGGTCATTTTGATCATAGCCGAACGTCACATCCAACCTATCGTCCGGATAATCGATGGCAATCAGGCGGTTTAAGGCATCATAACGGTATTCGACGGTTACGCCGCGGGCGTCGGTCTGTGCGATGCGATTGCCGGCGGCATCGTATTGGTAGTGCGTGATGCCGGTATCGGGGCTGTCGAGTCGTAGCACCTCGCCGAAGGCATTGACATCATAACGCGTGACTGAACCATTGGGGTCGGTGACTTCGATTAAATGACCCAAGGCATCGTAGCGATAGTCGCTGACCACGTCGTCATTGGCATCGGCCAATTGCTGCGGATGCACCGATTCAATCAAGCGGTTCAAACTGTCGTAGGTGGCCGAGACGGTATTATCCAATGCCAACGGATCGGTGGCTCTGGCTTGACCCCGATCTTCCGGGGTATTGCGCGGATGGGATGCGGCAGTCAGATTGCCGTTGGCGTCGTAATGATAGCGCCGGCTTTGGCCTTCGCCGCCGATCGAGAGCATCAGGCGGCCTAACTGGTCGACTTCCCGCTCCAGAATTTTGGTGAGCTGACCGCCAGCGTCGCTAACTTCTTCTTTCACCCGATTGCCCGACGCATCCAGAGTATAGCGAAGATTATTGCCAGCGCCATCGGTGATTGCGGTCAAGCGGTGGGCGTCATCGTAGCGATAATGCAAAACAACATTGTCCTGAACGGTCCATTGGATTAATTGCCCGGCCGGATCGTATTGATGGGACGAGACTTGGCCGCCCCGGTCGATCCGGGTGAGGCGCATGCGGGCATCGTAGCTCAAGGTCGTGCCCAGCCCGTTCGGGTCGATGATTTCTTCCACTTGGCCGTTGGCATGATAACGGCTGAAACGGGTGACATGGCCCAAGGCATTGGTGATTTGCTGCAATTGTCCGCGGCAGCCGACATGACCACCCTCGCAGCCGGCATCCGGCGCATAGTAATCGTAGGTGGTAATGTCGGCAACGTCAGTGCGCGGGCCGTTTTCGAACTTTTGCAACACCGCGCCGGGCACATCAGACGCATAGGTATATTCAGTCTGCCAGCTTCGGGTTGCACCGGTAGCTGTATCGGTGATCCTGTGTTCGGTGACTTGGCCTTTGTCATCATAAGTCCATACCTGAATCCGGCCCGGCTCGGTGATTTTCACCGGCAATCTGAAGCTTGGATGCCACTCGGTGGTGATAGTCCGGGTGTCCGGCGTCGACTCTCCGGTCGAAGTCAAGCCTTCGGTGCGGTTGATTTCGAGGTTACGGCTTAAATCATATTCATAATCGCTGCGATGGCCGTTGAAATCGGTGCGGCTTTTGACGTTGCCGTTGGCATCGTAAGAAATTCCACTGGACGCCGCCGAACAGCCGGAGCCGCCTGGTTGGTCGGTGCCGGTGCTTTTGACCACGCCGAGAACGGTGCTGAAATGGGTGGTACGCTCAGTCCCCAAAGGATCGGTGACCGTGGTGCTGATGCCATCCGGACTGTACGCTAAGCTGTACTTTTCAACCCCGCCGGCATGCTCGGTGAGGATGGCTTTGCCGGAAGCATCGTAACGGTAGGTGGCAAAGCGGATGCCGTTCTCATCGATGATCCCGGTCAGGGCGTGGGGCTGGTTAACCCCGGCAGTGTATTCGAGCTCGCCGTAGACATAGGTCTTTTTCGGGTTATCGGTCAAAATAGCCGGCGTTTCGTCCGGATAGGTCACCGTAGTCAGGTTGCCGTAACTGTCGTAACCGTACCGGTAAACTTCTCCTGAGGGAACGGTCAGAGCGGCGAACCTTCCGGAGGCGTCATAGTTCAAAGTTAATGCGGCTCCATTAAAGTCGTCGGTTATCTCTGTTAATCTTCCGGATTGGTATGAAAAATCAAGGCTCTTACCTTGACGATCGATCAGACGAATTAATTTGCCGGCTGAATTATAGTCTTCTATTCCATCGGTTTCAGTTCTAACCGTCCAACCTGTTGTTGCTCCATTAGAATCCTTGATTTGCAATAGCGTAATAGCAACATCTGAGTCTGGAATCCAAGCTCCATTGACTAAGCTGAAGAAAATCCTTTTTCCATCTTCACGCTGAAGTAATACAGAACTACTTAAGACGCGAATTAACTTGTCAAAATTAAACGACCACCCATTCCCGTTCCAGCCGATTATTCCAACTCCTTGACTGTGGAGAAACACTTGTTTCCGGGTCACAAATTTGTGATAACCGTTATAATTTCAATAATTAGTGACAGACGGTTTGTAGGTAACGAGCGGCAGTTATTTGAGACGGAAATTGATCGATGGCAATAAATAGCCCATCACTACGTTCTCCGGATTTATAACTCGGGTAACGGCAATGGAATATCCACTTAGGATGTCAGTTTGCGAACCCTCGAACGTCTGCTTGAGGGAGTACCTGAGCGGCTGGTTTTGGCCGTAGTGACGCGGTCATAATGTCGATTTGCTTGCCGAATACCTGACATTCAGCTGAGTCACCGGATACCTGAACTATTTAAATTGGATAGTGAGCCCGAAAGTCGGGTAATGGCCGTTTGGTTGAGGTCACCAATGGCGGCTTTGTAGCCCTTCAATCCCAGAATCTGGCCTCGGCCGAATGGCAGCTTTGGAGAAGCGCGAGTGGCAAAAATGGGTCGGTTGGACACGGTGACGAACGACTGCTTTCAGGTATCGGAATTCAATGACACCTTTCCGGCGATGAATCTGAAGAGAAGACGGTCACCTGGCGACCAAAAAGCGACATTCGAGGCTTTGTGCTGAATTTCGGTAGGGATTCAATTTAGCTGCCATTCAACGTAGAGCTAAGCCGACAGCAGGAGGAGCGAAGCGGAAGCGGGTTAAAGTGGACCCCGAATCCGGACAATAGTTTAAACTATGCCTATCTGAAAATTGGGGTGGTCAATGAGAAAAAAGCAAATGGAAAATTTTGATTGGGATATACATTTCTTATGGGGAATTACATGAAATGTTAAATAGATATAGTCGATATTTGTTTCTATTGTAAAAGTATTTATTATGAAATCACTGTGGAAATACACCACTAATAATATAATTAGTTCGGTGATTTTCAATAACGTTGTTTTTGCGGCGTTAATTACACTGCTAAGCGTTTTTATATTCTGGATTTCTACTCTTTTTTCAATTCCTAACTTTAGGATCGACTCTTGTACCGTAGCAAAGTTTTATTGCGAAAAATATATTCAGAATGGGTACCCTCAATACCCAAAGATCAAGATTTTTGTGCCTTCCAGTTTTATTGCTGATGACTTATGCGATCGTTTTTCGTCAAATGCTGCCTTAACGAAAAATTTTAGTAGTGTTCATGCTGAATGGAATCTTTCTGCACTTGAACTAGGGCAAAGCATTTTCGAGCAGAGATTTGATTTACTAGAAGTACGACCTGACGACATTGATATCATCAATACAGGCTATCAAAAAATCGCTTATTTTCCTCCCTATGAAGCCTATCTAATTTCTATTCATAGCATGCCTGAGCTTAACGCGGCATATCTCATGGGTAAAACTCTAGGACTCCTCCAGAATATAAATAGCCGCTCTGGTTATCGAGTGCCGATCAATTTGATTAGCAAAATAATTGATCCAAAAGAACTGACTATCAAACGTTATGGTAGCCATGAAGAATTGCGTAAAGCACTTGAAAATAGTGAAGTCGACTTAATAGGGTCTTTCTGGGGAGAAAATGATATTAAAGGGCGTCCAAGCTGGCATGCATTAGAGATTATAAAAATCCCCAATGGTATGAGTTGGTTTTTAACTAAAAGATTATTTGACAATCAAGAAGTACGATGTGAAATCATTAATCATCTTGAGTTTTTAGCTCGAAAAAATAAAAAAGAAGATGCGGAGAGTTACATAAAAGATAAATTACCTGATCCCTATTTTGCTGATCTTGAGATTGTTCCGGAGGCAAAATGCGATCATTAATCAGAATCCCACAAAATCGACAAATTATTTTATATCGCCTAGTGGCAGTGTTAATCGGTTTATTGATGATCGGATTAGCGTATATTTTATATGACGATTATAGATTTAATGACGACTTAAATCAGCTGAAAAATAGTTCTCTCATTGATTGTTTGAGGAAAACACTCCCTGAGCAGTTTATTGGCGATGGCGTGAGTAATATCGTAAATAAAAATGAGATTAAAAGCCAAATTCACCGATTTAATCAGCAAAATTGGTTCAGTTCGAACTCTATAAATTCGCTAGGGATAGTTAAAATAGGTGAGGTAAATAGTGACGAAATTACCAACGAATCAGGATATCCATTCTCGATTGTAATATCTGGAGAAAAATCATCCGTAACTATCGATCTTGTGGTGAAAAGAAATACTATAAACACAAAGTCCATGCTGACGATAAGCAATGCCACTATCGTGTTGCTATATGCTGTATTGTCTTTAGGATTAATATGGGTGTTACCAATTCCGGCTTCAATCAATACCTATCTCCTTGCAAGGGATATGTCTTTAGTATTCGACCGAAAAGTGAGCGCAGGACAACCCTGGGGCATATATTGCCTGTCTCATCTCGGTGGTGGCGGTCACCTTCCCGGCATTCCAGATAATGGTTTTAATGCGTGCAATAATGGGCAACTACTGAAAAAATGTTTCTACAATATAGAGTCAACTTATCAAAAGTTACGCTCGCATTTTGCTCACAGCATCACTGATACTCG
Organism: Methylicorpusculum oleiharenae; assembly: GCF_009828925.2. Classification (NCBI taxonomy): domain Bacteria; kingdom Pseudomonadati; phylum Pseudomonadota; class Gammaproteobacteria; order Methylococcales; family Methylococcaceae; genus Methylicorpusculum; species Methylicorpusculum oleiharenae. The sequence continues at coordinate 4,129,806 of NZ_WUTY02000001.1, read as the reverse complement.
CCTACAGACCTTGCTTGTATCGACCATGGATAATGGTTTTTTACTCGGTAATCAACGCATTCGTGATGCCGCACCAATCATTCTCGATGAAGGAGATGTGAGTGAAAAATTTCGACCTTTTATATATCAAGAGCTTTTTAGCTTTATCGTATTGAACTGCAAAGATCACGCAGCTATTTCATCGCTACTTAGAATTGACCCTTTGTACGTGACTATTGAGCGAGAGCCTATGTGGCTCATTGGAGGATATGAAATTTATTACCCTAAGCCGTTTTTTGAGGAGTTGGTGGAAGAAATCCGATCAGGTCTCTTGTCAGCATATGCACGCTCCTTTAATAAAGTAAGAATTTTCGCTAATAAAGATAAACCTTTTATATCTTTTGATTTTCAGTGTACAGATTTAGAAATAACCCCAGACAATGTAAATCGCCTTCAGCAGTATATTGATAAACCGTACCAAGGTGGACTTCATCGAATCCGTAACCTGATGATTGGGTTTGGGGATGTTTCTATTTTCGACCGAAAAATAGAATTCAGCATAACTCAACGTAAAACTTGCAATTTACGCAGTCATGATGCTCTTGTTGTTCGCCTCGACTTCCGACGAGTCTGGCCGAACGAGCTACAAAACCTCCGAAAGTATATTTCAACATAGGAAGAATGAGGAACATGCGATCAGTCTGGATAATGGATACCACGTGCGGAATGTGTCAATGACTTTGAGACACCCAGTTGTTTTATTTAGTGTCTAACTGTTGTGTATTTATGGGTCAAGTTTCTCCCTTTGTGTTAATAGGCGGATTAATCCAAACGGCGTTAGGCAAGCTGGGTGGTAAAGGGCACTTTCCTTTGAATCGCTTTGGATTGGCGAGGAAGGCAATCTCCAGGGTTTTTGCGCGGGCTTGGTATACCGTAGCCGCTTGGTCGAAATGGACGGTGGCCGGGGTCATGTAACCGATGCCCGAGTGGCAATGGAACTGGTTGTACCACGCGAAGAAGCGTTGGCAATGGCTGCGGGCATCTTCAAGGCATCCGAAGCGGATGGGGAAATCAGGCCGATATTTCAGGGTTTTGAACTGGGCCTCGGAATAGGGATTGTCATCAGAGACATAAGGCCGGCTATGGGTCTTGGTGACCTCCAGATCAACCAACAAGGCGGCCACCGGCTTGCTGCGCATGCTGGTACCGCGGTCGGCATGCAGCGTCAGCGTATGCGGCGGGATGTTGTGCTTGACCACTGTTTCGGCGATGAGGTGCTCGGCCAGTTCGGCGGTTTCCCGCGGAGCGACCATCCAGCCGACCACATAGCGGCTGAAAATATCCAGGATCACATACAGGTGGAAACAGGTCCATTTGGCCGGGCCTTTGAGTTTCGTGATATCCCAGCTCCAGACTTGATTGGGCGCGGTGGCCAGGAGTTCCGGCTTGGTATAGACCGGGTGCATCCGTTGGCGCCTGCGCTCCGCCGACAGGCCGTCCGCCTCCAGGGCGCGGTACAAGGTGCGCACCGAGCCGATGTAGCGCCCCTCGTCCAGCAGGGTGGCATAGACAAAATACGGCGAGCAATCGGCGAAGCGTTCGCTGTTAAGCACCGCCAGCAGTTGCTGGCGCTCACTGGTCGAGAAAGCCAACGGGGCGGACGGACGAGGCACCCGCGTTACCGGCACAGGCACCAAGAGGCGCCGACGGGCATCCTCGCGATAGACCGAACTGCGGTTCAAATTCAGGGCCGCACAAGCCGCCGCCAGGCCGACCTCCGGGGCTAACTGGTTAAGGGCTTGCATCAGCTGGACTCGCTCGGCGTCTCGTCCGTCGACAGACCGAACAAGACGCAAAGTTTTTTTTGGACATCAATAATGGCATTGGCCTGAGCCAGTCTGCGGCGCAGACGCTCATTTTCCTGGGTAAGTTGGTGCACACGACGATCCTCGGCCTGCGCAGGGTCGGCCTTACGCCCACGTTTTTGCGGCGCCAACGCGGCGCGCTCATCGGCAGCACGCTGCCTACGCCAAGTGGACAGATGGGAGGAATAAATCCCTTCTTTGCGCAATAAAGCGCCAATCTCACCCAGTTGGGTACAGCGATCAGCGGCCTCCAGGATACGGCGCTTGTCGCTGCTGGTAAATTGTCGGCGCTGGGCGGTGGCAACCACCTCTGGGTCGGGCCGCGCGCCGGAGGTCGCGTTTTCAGCCGCCCTACGGGCGTCTTCCAACGCGACCTCCGGCGCAGTTACTTGTGGTGATTCCATGGTCTCTGCTTTTGATTTGCTCATAATTCTGGCCTACCTTTATACTCTAATTTCCGAGGGGTAGGTGTCTCAGGTCATATTGACACAGGGGGAAGCGGCCAGTCGTCACTGATTCCTACCGACCCCTTGTTGACATTCGAAGCCTTGCGCTCAATGTCGGTAGAGATTCAATGAGCTGCCATTCAACGCCACGGGTAACCGGCCCGCCTTTGACTGTCCGAGTTTACGCGATTGTTAGCCAATTTTTTTAATTTCACCCCATAGCCTCCATTCACCCGTTACCTCTAAATTATTTGGTAATGAAACCAACGTAGCAGCAACAATATCTGCCTCGGTTATTTTTGCAAACTCTATATTTTTTACTTCATCGCTTGATATATCGACAATGACAACCATTTCCGACCCCAAATCCCTCAGAGAAATTTCGAACGGCTCACTGCTTACATCAATACCTAAAACTTCAAAAATCGACATTTTGTAAACCGGGGCACCTCTGTTGTTCATCGACATATCGAAACCGAAGGCCTGAGCAAAGAGATTTCTGGTTTGGATTAGAGCCTTATCAATTCCGAGATTTCCTGGGTCGTTATTCGCTGCTTCTTCAGTTACCTTCGTTATGATCTCAACAAACTTGGATGAATCGATTGTCGCATAATCAACCACCCCCAAAATATTTCCGTATATGTATTTTATTGAGTTCAGTGCCTTTAGGGCATCCGCTTTCAGAGCGGCAGAATTTTTTTGTTTGAAGCCCGCATTGTAGTGAAGGCAATCATTTCTCAATTTTCGAATTACATGGAATGCGTCAGCGACATTTTGTGTAATAGCGCTGATCGAATGTAAGCGATTTACTCTATCGTTTTGAGTTAAACCATCTAAGTTGTGACCTGCAGATATAGCGAAAAACCGACAAAGATCTTCAGCGCAAACTCCTACTAAGGAAATTGCACTGGTATACGCACCCAGAGAGTATGTGAATTCAGCTTCTTTGAGTAACTTAACAAAATCACCTGACTGTTCAGCAACCCCAATATCGTCAATTTCCCATTGCCGTTCGACAATTTTATTGGCAGCGTCATTAATCCACTTGACATAAGCTTCCTTAAGAAATTTTTTATCTCTTTCTACAAGCCTATCAGCGTCAGAATACGAAAATTTCTTGTAATCGAATTTTTTGCTGTCAATGTACATGCTTTTTCTTTGTATTGGCTAACGCCAATCATAACCGGACCCAAAAAGCGGGGCGCAGCTTTTTGGGTCCGAGTTTATGGCATTGTTATGCATTTATTGGTATTGGGTTGTAAACCAGGGCATGAGAAATTAGTTCAATATACTCTGCCATGCCCTCTAATAATGGGACTCCGTTAGTTGCTCTCGAATGAAGCTCCAACAACACGACTGCATTTCTTTGTACTTCTAATCGATTTAGGTCGATATTTTCCATATCTGGCACTATGCTTCCGTAAATTGCAAACTCCGGCAAATGGCTTCTCCATTTAAGCGCATGGGCACATTCGCCACCGTTGACTGCATAGATACACGCTGCTGCTACAACATCAGCTAACTGAACTCCATGAACTTGCTTTGAATCTACCAACTGGATTGGGCCAGACAAGTTAAATGTGATTGGTTGTCTTTCCCCGGCCACCGATGAAAAATGCTTGTCACTTCTGCCGATCATTACATTGTATATTTCTTGGTCATGCTGCAAAGGCTTGGCGTTGTCACAGACCGCAGTAAGCACTTCGTATTCAGTGCTCCAGTTGGCCAAAAGAGAGAATAACGAGGTATCTGTTAAATCAAGTATCCACTTTCCGACACCAGCGCCAGGCAGAATAGACAACTCTCCTCTGATAGGGCCTATTTGGCTTTGAGCGAATTCACGTATCTGAGTGAGTATTGGGGAATTATCTGGATGAACCGACGAGCCAAAAAGGTTGCTCAAATCAGGCTCATCTGAGGAGCGCATAAGCACCTCGAATTCTTCGAATATTTGTTCGGCCCCGGCACCTCTGGCCGTAAATTCCATATACAGTATTGTTGCAATGAACCTATGAAAATTAATGTGATAAAAAAGAGAGTTATTTTCAGAAATGCACGGCTCAAAAATATATTCAAAGAACTTCGAAGCCAAAGCATATTTCTTATTAGAAACAGAAACCTTGATATTGCCCTTGAAACGCTCAATGACTTCATCAATGGCCTTTCTTCCTCGATTGAACCTGACGAGATTTTTTCCTTTTAACTCCCCGTTCTGAATCTTATATTTGTTTATTAGGTATTCAGCAAAGTCGCGAGCTTCTTCATCGTTGGTTGCTACAGACGCATAAGAAAACCAAGTTTGCTGCGGGTGCAACAAGTTGTTTCCGGTAAAGCCAGATTCATCGAAGTAAATTTTTTGTGGGTCAGTTCCTGGCACAACTCATCCTCTGATTGCATAACGCAGAGCATAACCCGCGTAGCATAGCGAAGTCGGGTTATTGCGTTGGTTGGGCATAATCATAGAGTGGAATTTTCACTAAGGCGATTTTTATCCAAAACATTCCGGAGTGCGTCACTTCTTTCTTTTTCCTCTTTCTGTAAACGGTCAGCCCAGTCTGTTGCTACCGATTCAAATTCGAATAATATTCCGTCATCATGAAACTGATTTCGTAAATAATTTATAAACGGTCTAAATACTGATAGCTCTTTTGAAATTCTTGTCCCGTGCAATTGAAAAGCAAGCTCTTTGTCAAGAGCGCCAACCCTGTATGCGGCGCAGTATGATTCAAACTCATTAAGCCATTCCTTTGCAGTATTGAATAGCTCTTTATTGGAAACAATGATGTTTAGCTCATCAGTACTGATTTTGTTATTAAATTTTATATTGTGAGCTTCGCCAGCAGAATAAAGTTTTCGTTCAATCTCTGCGTTATGATCTGTTCTCAATCTGTCATAAGTTGAGTTTACTTTATTCCATGCAGATGTCTGTTTAAGTTCAATCTGCGCTAGCTTTATTGATTCAGCGGTTTGCTGAATTGCTCTAACAGCAGATTTAATTTGTATCACCACGAGGAACAACCCAATGACTGAGATAACCAAGGTAATGATGGGAACTACATCTTGCGAAAATTCATGAAGATTCATTTTTTGTACTCACCTTTAGATATGACGATCAACAAGTTATTAAGCTGTTAACAGTATATCTACCGCGAAACCTGGGTTGCAACACTAAATTTTTGAACTGCAAGGATATTTTGCCTTCCGTATATCATCCAAACTTCACTAAAAATTGCTTTGGCGGTTGTCATGTTGACCGTTTTCTCTCTCAGTCACTCAGTCAGTCAGGACTTCTAGTCGCAGCTTGCTCAGCGAAAGATTCCGGATAAGCAACGCCTCGATTTCAGTTGTGACTTCCTTATTAATTGGATTTTTGCGTTAAGGAAAGAAATCGGCCGTAATGAGCCAGTTTGCAGTCAGTGATCGGCGTATGCCTTGCGGCAGTAATTGGCCGTAGTGAAGCAGTGATATTGTCAATTTGCTCGCCGAATACCGGACAGTCAACTGGGTCGCAGGTGACCTTAATTATTGAAGTTGGATAGTGACCCCGACGGTCGGGTAATGGCCGGGGCGAGCCAAAGACGACTCAAGGTTGCTTGCCGAAAAGCTGTCATTTGCTCAAGTTAGGTATCGAAAATTTCGCCGGCATCCTCAACGGCCGGTTATGGCCGCTATGCATAGTTAGCTTCTATGCATAGCGGCCACTATGAATATCTATCCATAGTGGCCGGACTGTTACATTCATTTTTAGCCAAAAATGAATTTTTTGATGGTCTGCTATAGAGAATCTGAATTCAATCGATAAATCATAAGCTATGAGGAACATAGGTAGGATCAAGAAGTCTTAAATTTGAGCCAGGAAAGGGTTGGCAATCACAATACTGTTTTCGATTTTTTGGCCATGTTGCATGTCTTCCGAATACAAGGTTGAACAATCAGCAAGGAGTGCTGCTCCAACAATCAAGCTGTCGTAAAAAGAAAAGCCATACCGTTCCGCAATGTCCAAGCCCAATAGATGGGTTTCGACCGTCAAAGGCCGGACATCGCATACAGTACGGATAGTCACTAAATATTCCCGTATTTCGGCATAGGTCATCCCTAATTTTCGTGAGGCGACCGAGGCAAACTCATTAAGCACTTGGACGCTGATAATTCCGTTTTTTGAAACAATGGCTTCAACACAGGCAGCCTTTTCATTGTCACCAGACAAGAGATACAGCAAAATATTAGTGTCGAAAAAAAAGCTAGCGTCCTTCATTGGCTTCAAGACGGTCGAACTTGAAACCTTCCGGTAACCGGCCCCGGTATTTCCGGAGCCTCGCCAATAATTCTTGCGGGGTCGGTTTTTTCTCAAGCTCGAAAACCCGCTCACTGGCGATATGGATTTCGATGTCATCTCCTTCTTTTAGCTGAAGGGCTTCGACGATGGCGGCAGGCAAACGAACTGCTAAGCTATTTCCCCATTTAGCGACTTGCATACAAGATATCCTCGTTAGATATACGATATGTAATTGTATATCTTTACAGGCGGCTTTTGTTAACAAATTTAGCCATGCGTGTGGAAAAACTTACGCAGACAATGATAGAAGAAACAATAAGCAGGTTTTTGTGTAGAAAAAATAAGAAAGAATATAAATCATTAAAAAAAATTAAATACGCAACTGCTCCATAGCGGACTGTTGCTAATACCAACCAATTTTGGAAGATCGGCCATAACCGGCCGGTCAGAGTCACTATCCAATTTCAATAGTTAAGGCTTCCTGTGACCCAGTTGACTGTCCGCTTTTCGGCGAACAATTTGACGTTATCACTGAGTCACTACTACAGCCAACAAGAGACGTTTGATCCACACAAAATTTCGTTTAATGAATGGCCGGAGTTCTTTATTTCGCAAAAATAGCGATTCTCCGTGCAAGTAAGTACTTATACGAATTGCGGAGTATTTGAAATAATGTAATTTATGAGATGCGGATGGTAGGGAGATTAGCAAATCTTAATTTGATTATGCATGGAAGTTTTCCATCTTCACGTTGAATCTGAACAATCGCCAACGGCCAATCGCAAACATAATTCATTACAACGAAGAAAATAGGTCTAACAAAAGTTTTTCAATACGCGTTGATAATAATTTCACCACAAACGAAGTTTTGTACGCAATTCAACCGTTAGGGAATTATTCATTTTAGCCAAGGACGCATATTGTCAAGGTTAAACACACCTCCAAATTTGAGGCAATACAATTTCTTGACTACGCGCTCAGCCATGATGAATCTAGAGAGTAATCAAAATCGGCAGGCCAATATTGTATCTGAATGCCACTCATTAACGAAAAACTTGCGGCGTAAATCATTCTTGATTAACTGAGACTTATAAAGAGTAGGCGTTAATCATAACTGGACTTTTGCTTGTTAGGCCACTGTGTCCAATTAACCACTTATGGAGGTGGAATATGAAATGCCGTAAGAATGTACGCAACCTGACTCAAGCCGAAAAGAATGACTTCGTCCACGCCTGCAAGGGCCTCAAGGGGCTTCCAAGCCTCATGCATCCGGGTACTCAGACCCGCTATGACGATTACGTGGAGGTTCATCTCAATGCCATGAACTCCAGTCCCAACTGGGGACATGGCGATAGGGCGTTTCTCCCGTGGCACAGGGAATTGCTGTACCGGTTTGAAAAGGATTTACAGAGCATCGTCCCCGGCGTCCGCATTCCTTACTGGGATTGGACGCGTCACAAGACAACAGCGCACTCTGGATTCCCATTCAAGAACGATTTTCTCGGACGAAACGGTGGTCCGGGTAATCCTCCGGATCCAACAGTCGATATGCGTGTCATACGCGATCCTGCCGTGCCTCTAAATCCGGACAGTTCTTACCCATTTGAGTTTGATCCGGACAATTGGTCAATCGTCGTGAAGGATTTGGTTAGCGATCCAAACTTCCTCACGCGCTCCTTTGGAACGTTCAATGTTCCCGGAACCCAAAATGATGCGCCGAATCTCCCAGAAAACGACACGGTCGTCACGGGCACGAGCACTACCTTCCGGGCTGCCATCAGCTCCAGCAGTTATGCTACCCTGCGTTCGCGCTCCGAAGATCTTCACAACCTGGTTCATCGCTGGGTCAACGGCGCGATGCTAACCGCATCATCGCCAAACGACATGGTGTTCTGGCTGCACCACGCGGCGATCGACCGCATGTGGACTCTCTGGCAGAAGAAGAATCCCGCGCTTGATCCTTATGTCGGCTCGGCGACGGCAGGGCACGGCCTTACCGATACGATGATCTTTCATGATCCTGGCGATCCGGCCCCGTGGGTTGGCACAGCCACGCCGCAACAGATGATCGAAGGTCATACGATTCACGGCGACGGCGTCTGGTACGATACCGACCTTCCCGAGATCAGTCTCGATTCCGGGCCCACGCTTGCCTTTGGCGATATACCTGAAGGACTGACAACGTTTCGCGCCGTACGTTTCCGTATCCAGACCTGCCGGACGGCGCGCTTTCTTATCACTGCTGCGCCGACCGGCAATTTCGGTTTAACGCCACTCGGCGCTGAATTTATCGCTCAGCCGGACGAAGCCTCTGATTTTATTAATGGTTACGTGTGGGTGCAGTTCCACGCGGTTGGCGCGGTTTCACAATCCTCCAGCCTTTCCATCCAGGCCTACATCATCGACGACGAAGGCTACTATGCAGCAACCGAAGGCGGTGAAGTCGTGCTGGGGTCGTGGTCGGTCAATCTCACTGCAGGTGTTGAAGCGCGCGCGAATAACGCGGTAATGCTGGTGTTGGATCGTTCGGGGAGTATGGCTGCGGCAGCCGGCGGAACCAGTACCCGCAGCTCGCTGCTCAAGAACGCCGTGGGTGTGTTTCATACCCTTATGCTTCCTGATGATGAGATCGGTGTAGTCAGTTTTGATGATCTGGTCGAAACGCCGCTACCGCTCACCACGCAGAGCGCGGGGCTGGGCACCCTTCTTACCGGAACGGCTCTGGACCCGCGAGGATTGACCGGAATCGGTCTCGGTATCCAGACTGCTGCGCCAATACTGGCCGGCTCGACCCACACCAACCGCTCGATGCTGGTGTTGACCGATGGTAACGAAAATGTCCATCCCTATGTTAGTGAGCTACCAGCAGGCACCATCAGTAACCGTACTTTTTCAATTGGCTTCGGCCTGCCCGGCCAAGTGAGCGATGCTGTACTGAGCGCCATTGCCAGCAACACCGGAGGTTTTTTCACAGTAACGGGTAATTTGAGCACGGAAGAGCAGCGCTTCTTCCTCACCAAGCACTTCGTGCAAGTTTTGGCGGGTGCGACCAATGCAAATATCATCATCGATCCACAGGGCGAACTGGGCTGGGGCGATTCCCAGATCGTCGAGTTCGATGTTGCGGCGACCGAGGTTAGCATTGACGTCATTGCTCTGTGTCCGCTTGCCGACTTGCTGGAATTCGTGTTGCGGACGCCAGGCGGTCAGATCATCAACCCCGCCTCTGCAGCCATCGAGCCGAACGTGCAGTTTTTGGTGAAGAACGATGTAGCCTTCTACCGTTTGATGTTGCCGGTGTTACCGGCGGCAGTTGCAGGATCCCATGCCGGACGCTGGCAGGCACGATTCCGGCTGCGGAAGCTGGAAGAAGTAAAAGGCTGGCTGGCCGAACATCGTCAAGCCTGGACTTCGTTGGCAACACTGCGTCGGCGCGGTAAGCTGCCCTACAATTGTATCGTCCACACCTACTCGAACCTGAAGTTCGACGCCTTACTCATACAAGCCGACTTCACGCCCGGCAGCGAGATCAAGCTGGAGACAACTCTGTCCGAGTACGGCATACCTTTTGGCGGACACGCCAACGTTTGGGCCGAAGTAACGCGGCCGGACGGCTCGACGGACTCTCTGCTCTACAGCGAATCGGATTCCGGCCGTCACAAGGCAGTTTACTCAACCTCGGGCGCCGGTGTGTATCAGTTCCGGGTTCGAGCCAACGGCGCGACTTCGGCCGGACACCCGTTCACGCGGGAGAAACTGCTGACGGTCAGCATATTTGCCGGCGAGGGTGCTGGTAGTGGCGGTCTTGGCGATTTGATCGACGTGATTCGCGAACGCGACGAACGGCTATGCCGCTTGTTGCAATGCCTGACGGGGCCGAAGGTACTTGATGAACGCATCGAAAAAGCGCTCCGCGAGGCTGGCATCGATATCAATGCAATCCGGAAATGCATCAAGCAATGGTGCGCATCGAATCAAAGGCAGGCGGAATTGAGCATAGCGAAAGCCGCCGGAACTGCCGCCATCTCGTCCCGTTCAACCGAGCTGCTGGATGAATTGGTGGAGCGGCTGGCGGTAATCGACCCTGAAGTCTTCTTTACCACCACGCCGCCGTCAAGACCGATAGTGCGCCCAGCGCCGCTACCCAAGACGCGGATGCCCCACTCGAAGGGTGAACACTTCCCGCACATAAAGACCGAGGATGAAGATGAAGGCTGCAAACCTTGCCCGGATGAGCACGATGGTGGACATGATCAAGACGACTCGTTTCCGCATGGTCACGGCCATAACGAGGGCGGGAAAGATAAGAAGAAATAGATAATCAGAGCTGCATTTTGGATGCAGGGTCTATTTCCTGTGGCAAAACGAAGGCGAGCACCTGTCCGTCGAATAATTCGAGCCATGGGGAGCCGGCCGGACTAACAAATATAGTTAGGGACGTGCATGAGATAATTTAACATCTTACCCCCACTCTCTCCGGGAGAGGGCTGGGGAGAGGCGATAATACTCAAGTTATTTCGTGCACGGTCCTTGGCTTGTTTTAGCAAGGTGAACCGTTGATAGGTAAGCGAAAGGTTGATGTGTTGTTTTTTTCGTTTCATGAACCATCTGCAGAACAGGGTTATGTGATTCTGCTTGGTCAAATGAATTGCACTTGTTAGATGAATCCACGATTTGACCTTATAGGTCCGATCGCTCAGCGATCTAATACCGAGCATGGTAAATTTACCATACTCGACGCGCCAACGGGGTCCACCCAACTTTAATTTAGCGCCACCATGACTCGTTGGTCTGAGGCGAAGCCTCGTTAGTTAATGTCCACCAAATTTTAAACCATATTTACTTGGCTTAGGGTGCGGAATGTTGGCCCTATGCAATGGTGATTTTTCAAGCTTAAGATCTTTCGAACCGCGTGATGTTTTTCCATCTATGGCAATCACCTCGTCTTCTTTTTTTCTCTGACGCCTGCTACCCACGAGATAAAACAGTCCCTAAAACCCTCGGGAGAAAGGCGCGTAAATACCATAGGCAATAGAGTCTTGAGAGGGTACCCCGTTCTTTAAAGGAATAAAACGGTGTAGCTATTCCCGCTTTTCATAACCAAAGTCCACAATTCCTTGCCATCCCTAGACGCCGCTGATGGTCGCACAGATACTCATCACCATAATGTCGATTAAGTCATGAAGCTTTTTACGCTCAATGTGTGGGTCTTCAAGAGATGAAAAATGCTCCACTAACTCATTGTGACAATACTCGTCTATAAAAATTATGAAGAAGTAAGCTTAGCTTAGTGTTCTTTAATATTTTTTAATGCGTTTGTCCTGGCATAAGTATTTGTACGAATTGTTTATTTTCATTTGAAGAGATACTCTTTTGTCAAGACCAGCGCACCGTAAATAAAGCGAATAATTATTTTTAAACCATACCTCACACGATCACGCCAGCGGATTTTCCTAATAGTTGGAATTTTGGGTGTAAAAGTGTTTTTACTAGTTCCTTGAAAGCAGATATCACCTGAACAATGGGGTCCACTTTAGTGCGTGTTTTAAAAGTCGCCTATGCTATCTAAATCTGCAAAAATTTAAATTTTTGCCATGGCCAAGAAGACACGGATTAAACGCTATCCCACCGATTTAAACGATAGAAAATGGAAGTTGATCCAAGATTTATTGCCGGCCGCCTTGCCAGGTGGTCGGCCCAGGAAAGTGAATTTACGCAAAATTGTTAATGCTATTTTGTATATCGCTCGTAGCGTTTGCGCCTGGCGACTTCTGCCCCTCAATAATTTTCCGCCCTATCAGACGGTATATGGATACTACCGACGCTGGGCTAAAGACGGAACGTGGGAACGGATTCACGACACGCTGAGGAGGGGTCAGGTGAAAAGCGGGGCGTCATAAACATCCTACGGCGGGCAGTATTGATAGTCAAGGCGTCAAAACTACTGCTTTGGCCGGTATCAAAGGGTACGATGCGACCTAATGCATCCAGGGTCGTAAACGCCATATTCTGGTGGATACCTTGGGTCTGTTGCTGGTCGTCGTGACCGCAGCGAATGTGCCGGAGCGAGAAGGGGCGAAATTAATCCTGGCGTCACTGACGGGCAGCTGCAAAAAACTGCGACGCATTTGGGTCGACGGTGGCTACCGTGGCCAAGAATTCAGTGCGTGTATAGCGGAGCTTTTTCGTATTGCCTGGGCCGTTGTTCTTCGATCCGATAAGGCAAAAGGCTTTGAATTGTTGCCACGTCGCTGGGTCGTAGAGCGAACCTTTGCCTGGCTTTATCGCTACCGCCGGTTGAGTAAGGATTATGAAGTCAGTACTGAGTCCAGTCGAGCATTTGTACATATTGCCATGATTAATTTGATGCTCAATAGACTAACAAAAGGCTCTCCTGCTAACTTTTGAGACACGTACTTAGCGTTTTAGATCGGAAAATACCTCTTTGATAAATTATCTTTGTTTAAAGAGGGCGTGTATCAGCTCAATTTCTGGCCTAGACCCGATGCGTTTTTCTTGGGTTATTTTAAACGAAAATAATAGGTCTCTTAATAAAGCCTCATTAATCATAAAATAACTATAACAGGTCTAACTCTAAAGATTGGCTGATTTATGAATCTTCCAGGTCGAGAATAGGAGGAACAATGAGTAATCAACAACAAACAAATAAAAAATCGCAGATTAATACCGTTCAAATGTTCATACGGTTTATGAATCTGATATCGACCGTGAAAGCCAATATTTTTTTGGCACTGATAATCTCAATAGCGCCATTTAACATACGAGATGCCTATGCATTTGATTTTGAAGTTAAGGTAACGATAGACAAATTAAGCGCCCAAGTCAGCTTCGACAATACATCGGAAACCGATTTTTACGCCAGGGTCACCATCGACGGAACGACAACCAATAACTATGGCACCCCGGGCCAACTGGTGCTCGAAGGCAATGATACTATCGAGCCCGGGTTGTTGAATACAGGGGCATCGGATTGGTCCTTTTCTAAATTGGTCGATCCTACAAAAGGCACTATTCCTATCATGATAGAAATCTTCGATGATGATGATGGTTTTAATTTTGGTGATGATCAGGCTGATATTTTTAATGGTCCTGGAAGCAATCTCAATCTGACCTTGGATTTAACGACATGTACTTTCACCGGAGGAGTATCCGGCAGCTGCGGCGTTAGTCTGTCTAGTTCAGGAAATGGGGATGCCGACGGCAATGCCACAATCGAATTTACTGTCGAAATTGTCGGGTTTAATGAAAGCTCCGGGGTGCATATCTTCTGCATCCATGAGCCCATTTGGCCTCAACCGGGACAGCAGGTGAAAATTACCGCCATCGCAATAGCAGATAATCTAAAACCCAGGGTGGTGGATGAAATAGCAATCACACAAGGCACCACTTCATCGGTACTCGAAGAAACCAACACAGCTGTCTCAGTCTTTACGGCCGGTCCTTTTAATGGGCCTGACTTTAACTACAGCTGTACTGCTCTGAATGACGAAAACAATGATGGAAATCCTAATGGTCCTGATCCCGGTGAAATTGCATTTTCGGGTTATAGGACTGTGACCGTCGGGCTACCGCAGAATAGCAGAGCCGTACCCCTTATCAAAACGGGCTTTGAATCTACCCGGCAAGACATTGTGCTGATACCGGACAATAGTAGTTTTACCGGCGCGATGGATGGCGATTTCCTGCAGGATGTGCAAAACATGATCGAACTCTATTACCAGTCGGGTTTAGTATTGCTGGACAACCAAGGGCTGGTTAATTTTTGGATTGCCCAAGATACAGGTTTGGCAGGCGGGTTTGAAAATTCGGTCTGTGATAATAATACCCCCAATAATTGGAATACTGATTATACCTTCAGCAATTCCGGGGTCATTTTACACAGAAATGATTTGAGAGATTGCGCAGGTAATGGTATTGCAAGTGTTCAAACGATTCAATTTGTTAACGGCATGCCGGTCCCTTTTCAACCGGTCGTAGGTTTTACTCCATTTGTGCATGAATTGGGCCATGCCCTGTTCGGTTTAGCGGATGAATACTGCTATACCAGGCCCGGTGCAAATCCAAATAGTTCTTGTGACGGCGGTTATTGGCAAGCATTGGTAAATCCAAATTTGTATATGACATTTCAATCGTGTGAAACAGACAGAGCCACGGATCCCAATGGAGGTACAAAAACTTGCCAAAGTTTTGCCAGTGAAGCCAATAGTACAAGCGGACAAACCTTTTTTACCTTCGATCCGCCTGCTAAAGATATGATGGTCGATAATCAATTGCCTCAGTTCCTTGATAACAGGCGAATCAACGGCGTTTTTATCAATTGCACGGGCTGTTAAGGAGAGAAAAAATGAACATAATACTTAATACCCAATCCTCGGTTTTTTCTCGAACCAAAATTATTTTACGCATGGTGCTTTTAATCGAGTTGTTTGTTTTCAGTACCATCAATGCTTATGCGACACATCAGCCTAACTTAAGCCCGATACCGGTAATTGAGTTTTACCCTGCTAATCCTGCAAAAGCTTTCGTTCTTAATTTGACTTTTGATAGTGCTGCGCCCGTTTTTTATGATTCGGGCTTTGTCAGTCTTAAGCCCGCTGGTGGCTATCCGGATAGCCCGGGTGATGTGGAAGTCGATGTTTTCAATGTCTATAATGCCAACTCAAAAAATTTCACGTTGCCCAGTCTATTAAGGGTGCGGGTTTATAATTCGGATGGTACGGATAGCGAAGAATTACAAAGCAATGCACAAGGCTCAATCAATTTTTCGTTCGATCCCGATGCTAGTCATGCGGCAATTGCCGATACCTTCAGCAATTCTGATATCGTTGTCGACTTAAAGCCGGTCATCCATACGTTTTGTGTCGATAAACTTGAAGATCCGGAATGCTTTGATTCCGACCTGGAAATGTTATCGGTAGCGGCTGTCGATCAACCGCCATTCGTTTTGTTGGGAAAACCCATTGACTTAATAATTCAAAGTATCATCGATAATAATGGGCCGGAAACAAAACCGGCTCCCCCTGAAGAGGAAAAAGGGATAGATGCCCATTTTAATCAACAAGTAGCCGGTATTTCACAAGGAATAAGTATTTCACCTTCGGGTGTATCGGACCAACAAGAGGTTGGCCTTTTAGTCGGATCACCAAGAATGAATAATCAAACTTACACTATTACCTGCTTGGAACCGGGATTGCATAAGGCAACGTTTACGAGCTCGATAGAGCCTCTTTCGGCGGCGGTAATCGAGCCTCACGAATCCACCAATATCGAGTCAAACAATACCAAAGCATTTATATTGGAGGTCGATTGTGCGGTGCCGGTGACCATCAACAATAAACCGAAAAGCTTTCCTAACTCAATAAACACGAAACAAAATGGCGTAATTCCGGTTGCTGTATTAACCACGGAGCAAGGTGAATACGGAAACCCAATAGCGTTTAATGCCCAAGCCATCCTGCCGCTTACGGTTCATTACGGGATAGAAAGTCTGGCAAGTTTTGATAATGGCGCAATAGAAGCCCACGGCAAGATGCATATTGAAGACTCCTATGAGTTAGACGAAAAAACAAAGGATAAAGATCTTGATGCTGTTTTCCACTTTCCGGTTCAAGGTACTGGTTTGGTTTCGGGAGATACCAAAACCTGTATCAAAGGAAAATTTACAGATAATGGCAACACGTTTACTTTTTTTGGATGTGATTCGGTGAATATTGTTAAGTAATCCTGAATACTTGTGGCTCTGGATAGAAAGTATTTTTGGCTTTGGCGGCATGATCAAAGATCGTTTCGCAACCGAAGATGTTTTTCCTATCTTGGGATTGATGCAGTCGTCTAAGGCCACCAACAACCGGCCTTCCGTTTCAGGCGAAGGTATCAATCCCCAAACCGTCTGCCAAAGCTTTTGCGTATTTTTTAACAATTCAGCGTATTTGGGTTGGGTCATTGGTTTTTTATGGCGCCTGAATCCATTTATGCAAGCTGGCTGCAACATGCTCGACGGAACGGTGGTCATGTAAATTTTGTCGGGAACAAAATTCTTCCTAGTTGCACACAGCGCGATAAATCCACAGTATGGGGGTAGAAACGTTTTTAACGTTTCTACCCAGCACCTGCTCAATTTTTAGATTTTCATTGTAATTGATAGAGCTCTTTAAGTCATAAAGATCTTTAAAAATGAGTCAAGTTTTCATGCGGTCAATTTAGCCTCCTGAATAAGCCTGTCGACTGCTTGACTGGCTTGAACAAGAACACGAGGAGCTTGCCCGGACGTCAAGGGTTGTTCGATGGCAAGCACGGTGCTGAAAAACCGGGCCTCGGCTCGGGTAAAAAATAGGATGATCCGTATGCCGTCTTGAGTCACACGATACCGATTCGAATGGGGCTGGCGTTCGATCAATCCATGTAGCCGCAGTCGTCTGAGATCATAGGTCATCCTACCTTGTGAGTATGTGCTGGGATCGTGATTAACCAGCTCCGCCACTTTGTTCCGCAGGTCTGCATTCCGGAAGCCTTCAGGTAATAATTCAAACAAGCACAAGGCAGACATTAAAGCCAGTACGCGAGGATCGCCAAAATGAAGGGCGCTGGCCAGTTGTTTTTCGTTGACGATCGGTTGAATCACCGAGTGGAATTGTGCTTTGCCGATCGAACAGTCATGGCTGAGAGTTTGGACGTTGAGTAAACGACGGTTGGCTGAAAAGCCGATCTCCCGCAAGGCGGGCAGATTGCACAGCTTGCGGCCGATGGCAAATCGTAGGTGTTATTAATGGTGGTTTCGGTGCGTAGCGCCCGGCCTTCTTTATGGTACTGTTTGATCTTGGTGTGTTTGTATTGTGCGTACAGGGATGGCACAACCCCTTCGGTCAGTACGCGGGTGCGAAAACAACCCGGTGTGCGTTTGGTCACGCGCCGGTTAAAGATCAATTGCACCTGATCGGGCCGACCAATATCCAGGTTCTCACGAATCACTTGTTCAAAGAATTTCCGCCCTGTGCGGGGAAAGTCAAGTACCTGCGTCAGTGAAAACTCGGCCTGGAGTATGGACAACTCATAGCGATAACCGGCCGCACGCGCTTCGGGTCGGTAGGGATGAGGTAAGCGGGCGAGCCATTTGCGAAACACCGCGTCGATTTTTTCGCTATCGAGCGAATTGCACAGTTCTTGTAAGCGCGCGGGGTTCTAGCAGGACAGCACACCATTATCCAAGGCTTCGAAGGCAATGCCTTCTTTGGCTAATTGGCGCTTGACCCATTCATGACCGTTGATGCAGACCTTGATGGCATAAGGAAAGTAAGAACAGAATTTGATGAACAGAGGGCCGAAGTCTTCATCCAGCAGATAGAAGTAGTAATGGTTCGGCAAGGCCGTGCCGCGGCTGATCCAGGGATAGGACTTGCCGGTTTCGGCATTACGTTTATGAATCGTCCGGAAAACAGCGGCTTTTTCCTGAGCCTTGCCAATATACAACACCCCTTCGGCAAAAGAGGCGCGAGCCAGATAGTCTTGGGTGACGTCATCCTTGCGCTGGTTTTTATCGAAGGTGATCAAATCAACATGCTGGTCTTTGGCAAACACCTCTATCGCATGAATAACCGCCTGGGACAACGGCGAGATGACCGCCGTCGATGCAATGGGGAATCCCAAGTGTTTGCGCACGAAATGAACGAAACCGCCTTCTGTCTGAAGCTCTGGTACGTAACCATTCAAATACATCCGGTTAATGCATTCCACTTCCAGGACAACATGATTTTTGATTATTTCAGCAACGTTTTGAGATACCATAACCGCGGACTCCGTTGGCTTTTTATTATTTGACCTTATAGGTCCGATCGCTCAGCGATCTAATACCGAGCATGGTAAATTTACCATACTCGACGCGCCAACGGGGTCCACCCAACTTTAATTTAGCGCCACCATGACTCGTTGGTCTGAGGCGAAGCCTCGTTAGTTATTGAATTTTGGATAGTGACTCTGACCGGCCGGTTATGGCCGTCTGGTTGAGGTCGCCAACGGCGGCTTTGTAGCCCTCGAGTTCGCAGAAAATGGGATTGGCTGATTGCCCGGTTTGGAGAAGTCCGAGTGGCAAAAATGGGTCGCCTGGAGACCGAGTTCTCTTCAGATTAATCGCCGGAAAGCTGTCATTGAATTCCGATTCCTGAAAACAGCCAGTCTTCACTGAGTTCAACCGACCCTTGTGAGTGGTCGCAACTTCTGATTCAATGGTAGTGAATTTGCCATAATCGCTTTTCGCCGATGACATACTGAAACTTTCCGGGGATTCAACTAACATGCTCTAATAAATTGAAATGCTTATGAAGATAAGGGTGATCCATTAAATGAAAAATATCAGCAGAGAACCAGATTCTGTTCATACTTTAAAACGAAATCAATTAATTAGAAGCTTTAATAGCGTAGTTAAAGAATACCCAAAGGCACTTGAAATGGGGCGCGAGCAAGCAGTGGAGAAACTTCTGTTACTGGAAGAAGAAGGCAAAATAGTCATTTCATTTGAAACAATAAATAGTATCGTTTCGTGTAAAATCGACTGGATTTCTTAGAAAGAATTACACTTAAAGATAAAATGCATAAGCGTCTCCAGCCAAAAGCTGCGCCACTCGTATTTTACTCTGCATTTTTTTACTGCTAGTGATTTACGACATTGAACGACAGCTTTCAGGTTTGTAGCCGCCATACCTTAAAAAATTGAATTTCGCAAAGTGGCTGTAGTGACTCAGTGATAATGGCAATTTGCTTGCCGAATACCGGACAGTCAACTGAGTCAAAGGATGCCTTAACTATTGAAATTAAATAGAAACCCCGACGGTCGGGTGATGGCCGACTGCCTTACATATTTTTCGGCCGATTCATTTCCTGGCATGAATGACTCCTTTCAAAATCAAGATCGCGATTACACCAGTGATAACAGGGCTCACTTCGATGATTGGTTGAAACAACCACATCCGTTGAGTTGTATCAAAGATTTCGAAGACTTCGTGAATGGTGCAGACGGAGCCGGTTTACCAAGGCAAGCCGATCTCGTCATGCCGACTGACAACTTGCTGGTTATTGAGCGTCGAGTTTTCCGGCGTAAGATCGGCAGGCGCCGAAAGCTTAACAGGGTATTCGAAAGAGGAGACCAACTCCGGCGCCTAGTCCTCACCGCTATTTGACTTGTTCATCGGATTATCCTTCGTTCATCGACAAACTCAGAACGAGCTATCGCTTTAAAAAACCAAGGGCTGTTTTGTCGATCGGAAATTGTCGTGATCGAGACAATTCAGCGCTATTTTTACTTCCATTTCGTAGTATCGCTCCTCTGAGAACAAGATTCTCTCCAATCACAAAGGGGGTCTGTATCGACCAAATTCCTTACTGCTTCAACTCTTTTCGAGTCGACGGTTTGGGTATGTATTCGATTTATCCCGCATTGGCCCCGATATTGAATGTATTTTGTTTTTGTTTACAGCGAGGTTCCCAGCATGTCGCTAGACCAGCGTAACGACGTCAGCATGGTGCAGTTCCGGGATTATTTGAATCAGCGTAAATCCGGTATGAAAACAACTTATCAACAACGTTTGGCTGGGAATTTGTCGAGGCAGCAGTGGAACGGGTGTTTTCAGAACAATGTGGTGGACGTGCTTGCCGAAACGTATCGGGATGCCTTGGCCTACTTGCAAAGCTTGCCATTTAGCGGCGGAGCAGTCGATGTCGATCGTGGCATGTCATCATTGACCCGGCGCCTGATTCCCGTTTTCGATGGTTTTGTAGACGAATTTTTGTTGTTCGTTGTCGACATGCACCGTACTTCCTGTGCACTATCCAACTTCCCGGACGAGCATAAACCTAGCGACGACTATATCGATGCAGTCAAACGCGAAGTCGCCGAACAATGGCGCGATTTCGCACTTAGTGCTAACGAATTCTTTTTAGAATGCCGATGAAACTTTACATGACGCCCGGCTCTTGCTCGACAGGTATCCATATTTTGCTCGAAGAGCTCGAGCTGGTATTCGAGGCCCACATTGTCAATCTGCTGGCGGGGGATCAACACAAGACAGACTATTTGGCGATTAATCCGAAGGCCACCATTCCGGTTCTGCAAAAAGACGACGGAAGTGCCTTGACGGAGTTCTCTGCGATTGCTTGGTGGCTGGCAAGACGTTATCCAAAGGCCGGTTTGTTGCCGGAAGATATCGACGACGAAGCGAAAGCCATCGAGTTGATCGCATACGCTACCGGGACGGTGCACGGACAGGGCTTTGCCCGAATCTTTACGACCGACAAATTTACGCTGAATCCGGCCGATCATGAAGCGGTCAAAGCACAGGGTTTGGACATCATCCACCGTGGGTTCGAGATTCTGAACGGTCAATTGTCGGCCAAAGGTTACGCCATGGGACGCTTTGGTATCGCTGACGCGGCCTTGTTTTATATCGAATTTTGGGCAGACAGGTCAGGCATCACGTTGCCTGAAAACTGCCTGGCTCATTACCGCTTGATGTGTTCCCGGCCAATCGTCAGGCGGGTGATGATAGAAGAAGGCTATCGGCTGGAATAGAATCCAGGAAACGATGGGTATTGTTTAGGTGAAACTAACATGGCATTAATTGATTTGGCTAGCGTCAAGACGGTAAATCATCCTGCAATCGACACCGACCACCAGGCGTTCGTCGGGTTGCTTAACCAACTGGACGTTGCGAGTAACGCGGATTTTCCTTTGTTATTTAAGGCATTGTTCGAGCATACCGAGCAGCATTTTGACAGGGAAAATCAATTGATGAAGGAACACGGTTTTCCGGCCCGGGCAGAACACATGGGTGAGCATCAGCGGGTAGTGGGAGAATTCAAGCAGTTTCAAAGCCGGATCGACAAAGGCATGGTGGCTTTTGGCCGCGCGTTTGTTAAAGACCGTTTGCCGCAATGGTTTCAATTGCATGTTACGACGATGGACAGTGCGCTCGCGGCCCATATCAAAACAGGGTCGAAAGCCTGATGCAGTGTTCGGAATTGGAACTGATCGAGGATTTCTATGATGCAGGGGAATGCACACGATTATTGCACTATTTTCTGAAACAGCATGCCTGGCCGGACAATCGATACGAATACGGGGGGCGCCGATTCGTATTGCCGAGATTGCAGACCTGGCATGCCGATGCCGGCATCCGCTACAATTACAGTAACAATTTGCTCGTCACTCGGCCTTGGAACTCCGTTCTATCGAGCCTGCGCGCCGACGTGGAAGCCAAATTACAGCAGGCTTTCAATGCGGTGTTGGTCAACTGTTACCGGAACGGCGAAGATCACGTCGGCTGGCATGCCGATAACGAGCAGGAACTCGGCGAGTCGCCGTGTATCGCGTCCTTGAGTCTGGGCGTCACTCGAGCCTTTTCATGCCGGCACAATCGAACGCTGAACACCGAGAGCGTGTTGTTATCGGCCGGTAGTCTGCTGATCATGTACCCGGGTTTTCAACGCGATTGGCAGCATAGCGTGCCGATAGAGCATGGGATTCTTTACCCACGGATTAATTTGACGTTTCGTAAGGTGATTGAACCAGCGGTTGTAGCAAAGTCATTGAATTGGGAGGCCTGATCTGAGCGTTGGGATATTGAGTTGCGATCCCGGTTGCATATCCCGTAAACGTTCATTTTTTGGGTGCCACTTTTATCCCAGTCAAGGTCGACTCAAATCGCTTCTGGCAAGCCGTTATTACGTTCGATGCTGAAAACTTCCGGATCGGACGTTAATTTTAAGGCTGACAGTACCGTTTGACACGCCAACGGGAAAATGCCTGGAAAGACCGAATCTTCAAAACTGACTTCGTCACTG
The DNA here is from genome assembly GCF_009828925.2 of Methylicorpusculum oleiharenae. Taxonomy (NCBI): domain Bacteria; kingdom Pseudomonadati; phylum Pseudomonadota; class Gammaproteobacteria; order Methylococcales; family Methylococcaceae; genus Methylicorpusculum; species Methylicorpusculum oleiharenae. Next base: position 4,107,391 of record NZ_WUTY02000001.1, on the reverse strand, counting down.
AAAACGATATTCAGATGAGCGGTGATGCGATTCGGTAACCGATACCAAGGCACTAACGGTGAAGTTTGTTGGTAGATCGGGCCCTGCTCCCTAAAATCCAGTTTGCCTTGGTCCGTGCAGTAAGCCATTGCTGTGTATGCATTGGTTATGAAATTCGTGCGTTTCCAGCCGGTCAGTTTGGCGTGCCAGCGAGTTTGGTCTTGGCGCCGGTTTTCTAAAAATGCAATGTACTGCCCACTGACAAGCACCGATTCTACTTCGTAAGCAAAGGTCAACGCTTGGCTGAACGTCCATTCGGTCGGTATCCCGGCATGCACCATCGTAAAATTCAGTTTGGAATCGTGGTGGATCAAGGTGCGTTGGCGCAGCCACTTCAAAAGTTCGTCCTTATCCTCAGCGGCCAGTATGTCGTCAAACGTATCGTCGGTTCGACTGGGCACGATGCCCGCGGCGACGCTGAGCAAATGCAGTTCTTGGCTACCTAATACGGTAACGGCATTTTTGCCAAGATTCTTGACAAAACGGAGCACGGCCAGCGAATCTGGGCCGCTATTGACGAGATTGCCGGCAAACCCCAAGCGATCGGTATCCGCTTCGTAACCAATTTTTTGCAGGAGCTGAATCAAGGCGGGGTAGTCACCGTGCACGCTTCCGATGGCATAGCTGGTCATGATGTTACCTCATGCCCACGCGATCGTCGGATTCATTGCTCTGCTTCGTCATCGTCATCGTCGGCGCCATCCAATAAGCCTTGCTGCCTGATCATGGTTTTAAAGCCTTTCATTACCGGGCGGGAAATCGCGGTTTCCGCCAATACTCTTTTTTCATAAATCAACAGCTTCAGTGCTTCGTCGTCATGATGACGCGCCGAATCGATCAAGGAATGCAAAGAACTTTCCAAAACCTGACCCGGAAACGATTTGATGGCATCATAAAGCATAGTCATGACGCGTTTTTCGCCTTCGCGCATTTTGCATTTGCCGTCAAGTATCTTTAGCATGACGGCAGTGGCGCAATCGATGTGCAAGGGATGCAAGGGGTGGGCTTTTACCCAAGTCTGAACTTGTACGAAGTTCATGGTGTTGCCTCAGAGGTGTCTAAGTGACTGACATAATCGATTAATGAAGCTTCGATGGCTTGGTAGGCGAAATCTGAAACCGCTTTTACTCCGATGGCCTGACATTTTTCAATAGGTCCTTCTCCAATTTTAGCGATGAATACGGCATGACAATCTTTGATAGCCTCCAGGATGCCCACCATTGCGGACTGGTCTCCCTGTTGGCCCAGGCAATAGTTGGAGACTTCCCGTATTTCAAGCAATTTGCAGCTTTCCGGGCTGACTTCGTAGATGCGAAATTGTTTGGTGTGGCCGAAATGCTCGCTAATGGCTAGTCCTTCTTTGCTAGCGACCGCCACTTTTACAGGGAATCTAGGCATGCGTTTTTTACTGTCGGAAATGGCTTTATTTGAGCGCAGCAAGACGAGTGCCAATCTGAAAAGATCTTATAGTCAAGGATTTAGCGGTTACGATCAGATACGAACTCGATGAATTTGTTGGCTTTGTAACAAAAAATAACGCTTACTTTTACGGTTGAGGGCACACATTCGGTCGGCGTTTACTATTTCAGTAGGCCGGTGCCATTAATGAATTTCCTATTAACCATTGAAGCTCACGTGCAGTTGACTTATTCCTGGCGAAGCGTTCTACTTCCCAACAAATTTCATTTTTACGAGGAATTTTTACAATGACCGAAAAACTGATTGCATTGGCTGTCGGAGACGATGGAAACCTTGCGCCTCATGCGGGGAGAGCTTTACGATGGCTAGTTTACGTGGTTTCCGACGCGTCGGAACCAAGCCTTGCGTGGACACTTGACCTGACAGATGCCGGTAGTCTTCATGAATGGCATGTGCGTGGCGATGGTAATCGTCATCCTTTGCATTATGTTGATGTCGTTATTGCTGGATCGGCCGGAGACGGGGTCAAACGAAATTTATTGCAGAGAAACACGACTTTATTGACCACTGTTGAGACTTTACCCCTCACTGCTTTGGAAGCCTATCGAGCTGGCAATTTAACCGAAGATTTACCGCATCTGGAACAACAATGCCGAAAAGAGGATAACAGTTAATTAACACGTTTAAACCCGAGTGATTAGCACGGTAGGATGCGGTAAGGAACGAACCGCATCGATCGAGAAGCCTGAAAATATAACTTTATTCTGACCCCCCGATTATTTCATGCGCTTGTTCGTCGAGCGCTCCTCTACTCATCTGGCATTGTGCTCAACCTGTTTTTCGAAGCCGATCGCAACCCGGACTTGAAAGGCCAGATTTCCAGTTTGCTGGACGGCCGGAGTCCACACCGGGTAGGGCAATTGTTGCATTTGCCCTGCAATTGTAGCCATGACCTCATTTGCCCGCAGCTTTTCCGATCAACATCCGCTACAAATAACTGATATTTAATAAAAAAATATTCCCATTGATTCTTCAAAACCTGGATCGAAATTTGCTGCTTTGAAATAAAAGGCAGCTTGGCCTAACCCAGCAAACTCGATGACAGGTGACTTATGAGCAAAATCGGCATTTTTTTCGGCACGGATACCGGCAGCACCCGCCTGGTGGCCAAAAAAATTCATGGCCTGTTGGGCGAAGAGTTAGCTGACAAGCCCAAAAACATCAATCGCACCAGCCCCGCCGAACTGCTGCGGTACGACGCTTTGATCTTGGGTACGCCCAGTTACGGCGTCGGCGACTTGCCAGGTCTGGCGGCGGGTTGCCTGGAAGCCAATTGGGCCGAGTTCTTACCCTACCTTGACGATGCCGATCTGAGCGGCAAGCGGGTTGCCCTCTTCGGCTTGGGCCATCAGGAGCGTTACGCATCGCGCTTCGCCAGTTCCTTGATCAAACTGTATCAGGTGTTTTACGGCAATGGTGCCAAAATGGTCGGCCGCTGGAGCACCGAAGGCTACCAATTCGAATATTCGGCCTCCATCATCGACAACCAGTTCGTCGGCTTGGTTTTGGATCAGCGCGGCCAGCCGCATTTGACCGATGAACGGCTTAGCATCTGGCTGGAGCAAATCAAGCCGCAACTGTTGCCGAATTTGGCGCAGGCGGCTTGATCATGCTATCCGCCAATCACGAACCCGACCTGACCCCGCTGGCCGACTAAGGACGGCCGCGGACGCGTTGGAGCCTTGTTGAGTAAGCCACGCCACCTAGGGTCTGACTTGCCCATGCCTGGCGGTACGGTTAGCTTGATTGCCGCTACCGTGCTGACCATAGATGAACTGAAATTTCTGCGCGGTAAGGGTCCGGCCGGGCGGATGGAATTGGCGGACAAACTTTACGAGGCCGGTGTCGGCCATTTATCCCTGCTCCACCGGCCCTCGGTAGTTTGAACAGGCAGGTTGAATTGAACATATCCGAAGAAATTTCCGGCTGGTTTATCGCTAACGGGTTTCATGCCAAGGCGCCGCTGGCGACTAACGACAAGGGGCTACACCCGTTAATTATAGCGGCACAGCAAGCCCGGCCCGACATACTGGCTTATCTTTTAGATAACGGTGCCGATTTAAACGTACGGGATGATTACGGCAACAACGCCTTATGGGCCGCCTGTTTTGCCGGGTCCGGCGCGTGCATCGGCTTGATGATAGCGGCCGGAATTAATGTCGATTATCAAAACCCCAGCGGCGCCACGGCCTTGATCTATGCCTCGTCCAGCGGCAAGCATGCAGAGGTGGCGCAACACTTCCGTCTACCCTTAATAAACTTACGCCCAATCTTTATAACCAGCATGGCTCTCTTTTCAAGGCGATAGTGCCTGGAAAAAGGACTTATACGCTATCAATCATGGCTTGATCTTTGCCGCAAAATGAATAATATCCGGAAGGAGTTGCAGATAGACCGCCAACTTGCCTAAAACATCGACCGCATCGTTTGGTGGTTTGATGACACGCTTCCTCACTTGCTCAATGATTTCAAGTAACATCTTTTTGCCTCGAAATCGATTGATGCCAACTTCCAGCAAAGGTGATAAAAAAGGCGCGATGATGAGGGTGGCCATTAATCCGCTGGTTGCCCCAACCCAACCTACCCAAGCAGGAACTCCGGTTAGACTCACCCATAAACTGCCCCACCAGGACAGATTGCTGGTATAAATCGCTGTTGCAGCAGCCTGTCCAGTAGCGATGCTGCTGCCAAAGCCACTGGCTCCCAGACCTTTCCCGAGTAATCCGGTCAATAAAAACATCAAGGCTTCTCGTGAACCTTCAACAGGAACAGACATTCGTTCAATATGATGGGCGAGTTGTCTCTCAACGTCTTCACGCTGATGGGTGGGCAGTCCGTCAAGCAAATCACTCAATTGAGCCTCGAAATTAGCTTGATAATGAGCAATATGATCCTGGAGCTTTTTGTCCAAGCCGGGTAAATCAAGCAACTCGACTTCAATCACGGAATACAACTCAAGTTGCTTACCCGATAAAGCAACCGAATTGAGTTGTTTATTCGGTTGATTTTTCTTCCGGGTGGCGGTTGACTTGATAAAACCCCAAACAGAACGGGGCAGGGCAGCTAACTCCCTGGGAATATCGCCTCGGTGTCGCCAATGGCGGCTTAAGACAACACTTGTTGAAGCAAAATAAGCCAAATAGACGGGTGTGACACGGTTTTTGGCCTCATCAAGATGCGACTCAACGATGTTGCTTAGATTTTTCCGGTGTTGTTCGAAAGTTTGCGCGAAACCACAAGCAAGACACTGGCCCGGAAGCTTTGCTTGATCGTTTTGATTATCGGGCTGAGACATTCAATTTATCGTTATCGGCTTCGTGCATTTCTCCCTCGTCCCTGATGTATTCCCACAAGCCGTGTTGATGCAGCCAAATGGGATCAGCATTTTGCTGGATGTACTCGTCAGCATCAATTCCTTCGATCATGGACGGGTCTTTTGACTTTTACTTGATTGCCATTATTTTACTCAAATGGCTAAGACAGGCGGCAGATTCCTCGTAAACCAGAGTTCACCTTGCCGTGTGCCTTGGTAACCCGTTGAGCACATACAAAATATCTTCCCAGTTTCATGACTAAAATAGCGTTCTTCTTTCATCCTTTCTATCTTCATTTTGCAAATCAGAGGGTGAACTATTCAGCAGTTTAATAGCTTCCAGGGCGACAAATATTCTGTTCCGTTGGCGATCTGATTGCTCAACAATACCCATTTGATTTAATTTGTTCAGCGCCGTATTTGCGGCAGGAAAGGAAATGCCAAGCTTGTCTTTGACTTGATTTACACTAACAACAGGATTAGCGATTAGAAGTTCGGGGAGCTTATTAATCGCTGAATCAGAACGCTGTCCGAGGTCATTGACGGCTATTTGCCATCGCTTAAGGATAGAAAGAAGTCCTTTAGCTGTCATTATTGAATCATGTGCAGCGAATTTGACGCCTTCTGCAAAAAAAACAATCCAGTCTTGCCATTTTTCTTGCAGTTGCACATTTGCCAAGGCGTCATAATACTCTTTTTGGTTTGATTTTAAGAAGCCAGCCAAGTAAACCGGTGGATAATCTTCTTTTGCAAGCATCAGGGGTAATAATAACCGCCCCACTCGACCATTGCCATCAATAAAGGGATGAATAGTTTCAAATTGTGCATGCGCTATCGCCATCCGAAGTACGATTGAAATTACCCCATAATCTTCTTCATCAGGTTCATAGTTCAGAAATGATTCGAGGTCATTCATGCAGTATTGAACATGACAGGCGGGAGGGGGCACAAATCGAGCGTCATAGATTTTGAATCCGCCAATCCAATTTTGCTTTTTTCTAAACTCCCCAGGTGTTCCTTTGAACTCTTTAACCCCCTCCATAAGATGCCGATGTAATGCTAATAACAATTCATTAGTCAATGCCTTGCTGTTGCCGTTACGAATTCGTTTAAGGCCATAATCAAGCGCTTTGACATAATTAAGGGTTACTAATACATCTTTTGGTAAACCTTCATCACTTCCGGTCGCTTCGTAGATAAACAAGTCGTTGACATCAGAGTGAGTGCCCTCGATTTGACTGCTCAGCACCGCTTCACGTCGATCCAATGTCCGCATCACGATATCTGGATTTGGAAGTTGATGTGTTAGCAGCTTTAGATCGCTAAGCGCCTCGTGAGCATGAATTAATTCGTTAGGAATGCCAGCTATCGCCATCTTTCGCGGTGTGAGTGGCGGTACAAGCGCAAAAGCGCCAGAATAACCATCGACAGGCACCAGCAACTTTTGTCTTGATGCGCAAAGATCGGATTTTTTCATGACGATAGCCTTTAATAACAAACTTCATTATTAAATTTTAGCACGTTATTCTTTAATAACGAGGCGCGTTATTAAAGTTTATATTCCTGCTTGGATTCAAGCTTTAACCGGTAATCCTCTGCGGAGTGATGAGCGTGTTTTCGTAAGGCGCTTAGCTAGACCGAAAAGGTAAGGGGCTCATTTTGGAGGGAGGCGTTGATTCCACTTCCCCAAAATCGGTTAAACGGGTTACAAGAAATACAGGTATCAACTGACGAGCGAGTCGTTATCGTCTAAGCATTCTTGTTAAGAATGCCCCACTTTGAATGGCTGCTAAGCGATGTGTGAGGGCTAATTTACGCAATTAAACACGTGTCAGGGGTGATCCATTATGGAGAAAAAGAGATATATCAAGATGGCTCTGAGCTCATCAAACCCTAATCATAAGATCATCATGGCTTGGCTGGATTCATTGAGTTCAGATAAGCGAGGAAGATTAACGGCAGGGCATTTTCAGAAGGCCTTGCTTGATTATATTGGTCATATCAAGACAGTGAAGACCGCCAGGCAGGGGCTTAAGGTTAAAAACGGTTCAGCAGGTCCGGTAAGCAAAGCCCGGAAAATTGAAGAAAAAACGGATATAAAGGTTTTGGCTGAGCCGGTAAATAGCGATGTTGTCTATGAGGATAATACGCACAAAACCCAGAATGGCCAATTTTCAAGCAGTCTTTTGAAATTGATTAACAACTCGGATTTTGATTAATGGGTATCACGTTAAATTTAATGTAAATATCACTGCAATAAGCCGTTGCCTTGTGCCTTGAGAATTATCGCTGTCGGACAGGATAGCAACCGCTCAAGATAGTGAATATCTTCCCGAAATTCGTAATTAAGGCCATCATAAATAGCGCCTTTTTCTGAATAACAGGTATCCGTTTGATCGGTTGATGATCTCAGTGCAATTTACCGTTAAGACCTGATTGGGCGTAGGTATTAAGCCAAACTTTGCCGACCGGCAGGCTACTTGAACCAACATAATTGATGGCCATGGTTTGCCAGAAAGCAGGGCCGCCACTGACGATAACATAGACGCTTGCTGCATAATCGTCGCCGGATTTGGTCTGCTCATTACTTCAGCCCGGATAGCAACACGGAGTAGCATTAAAATTGATGAGATTTTTGCACGAAGGGATTGCTCTATAGAACTGAATTATCGAGGTTTCCAACACTCAATTTGCTGGCTTACAACAAAATTAGAGTGCTGAATACGCTGATATCCGGCAACCGTCACCTGCATTTCTGCTTTGCCGCTGCCATATCGAGCAAGCGGTCACTCCATAACATTAAGGCATCGCGTTTTTCTCGGTCATAACTGTGCCGATCATAAACAGCGGTGATTCCGCTCTCACTGTGATTGAGTATCTTTGACACCGTCAGTCTCGATACGCCCAGGCTGGTCATGTGGCTCGCAGCAGTCCGGCGCAGATCATGAGGCGTAAAAGGCGGGATTTGAAATAAGGCTTCATTTTTATGTAGCGCATGATCAATACTGGTATCCCGTATAGGTTTATCCCCTTTAGCGGAAGGGAAGAGCCAGCGTGATTCTCCAGAAATCAATTTAATTTTTTCAAGCAGACTTAAAGCCGACGGGGATAACGGAACCCGATGGGATAATTTGTTTTTGACTTTTTCACTCGGAATTGTCCACCAGCCATTATTAAGATCAAACTCGCACCATTCGGCGATGACAATTTCACCTTTACGTTGCGCCGTCACTAACTGAAACTGCAAGCATAACCGAGAGAGTTCACTCATGGATGCAGAGCTTAGGGTTTCCCAAAATTGGACAATCTCGTCTTCTGAAAGCACGCGATCTTTCTTGTTTTCTTTTGCCGGCATTTGAACCTGAGCACAGGGGTTGATCTCAAGCAAATCTCGGCTGATTGCCCAGTTAAATAATTTTCGCACTAAAGCGAGGGTACGATTAGCTTGGATGGGTGCGCGCAGAACGATTTTATCTAACAGCGCAATTATGTCGCGTCGTTTGATCTCATGGGCTTTTACATTTTTCCACAGGGGTAAAGCGTCATGGTCAAGGATACGTTGATCTTCCTTCCAGGATTTTTTTCTAGCCTTGGCATGTAACTCAATATATTGCTCGGCTAATTGGCCGAATGTGACAGCGCCGCGATTGACTTGCTTTTCACTTGCAGGATCATTGCCCAGCGCCGCTTCGTGCAACAATGCTTTGGCTTTTTCTCGGGCGTCCGCTAAGCCGAGGGCAGGGAAGGTGCCAAGCGTATAGCGGCGCAAACGACCGGCATGGCGATACATGACAAACCAGCTTTTCCGTCCGGCAGATGAAATGCGTAATCCGAGTCCAGTGGTCCGCTCATCAAAATAGTCGGTCTGGCCTTGGTCTGGAAGTTTCACGGTATCAATCCAGCGAAGCGTAAATGAACATTTGGGATGATAGGAATGAGAAGGCTGAGTTTAGGTAACAGATAGGTAACAAAATGACGTTGACAGTATAGTTCAGCCTGAAACAGATTGAAACAATAACTTAAATATAACACATATATTACAAATAGTTACTATCAATAACTTGTTTCATGAAGTTTCAAAATGGCACTATAATGACCGATTTGTAATCAGCCGGTCGCGGGTTCGAGTCCCATCACCAGCTCCAATAAAATCAAGGCCTTAGGTTTTTTACCAAGGCCTTTTTTATTGCCTGGGTTAGGTATGGGTTAGGATTATGAGAGAACGTGGAGGAACATAAGGGGGCTTTTTCTCTTATACATAATCCCCGCCATAGCTTTTCTTTAAGAAGTCCCCAATTGCGTTATCGCTTTTAAATCCACTTAATGCAGTTTCATTTCAAGTTCAATGGCCCACGCAAAGCAGGGGCTTAATTTTTGTCAGTCCTTCAAAGGGCCCTCTTCATGAACTACCCAAAGGCGGTTAGTCTCTAAATCTACTCGTCTGTTCCTATCGATCGTTATTAAGGCATTATGGGGTAATTTGGGCGATTTATGCTTAAATAACCTGTTCGTCGGACCCGTATCTTTTCATGTTACGCCCCATTCAGCAGCTGAACGCCATTGCTAAACGCTACCCTAACGCTTGGAAACAGGTCGATATTTTCCGGCAAAACCGGGGCAAAGATTTACCCGATTGGCCGACGTGGTGCTTTATGCCAATGGCTGCTTGGTACTCGATTATCAGCACGCATCATAAAACCGAGCGTTTACCGTTGAATCTCATTGGCGACGTGGCGCAACTTGCCGCATTGGGTTCATGGCGTTACAGCCAAGGTATTTACCGGTTCGACCCGGACACGTTTTCGGCATTGTCGGATACTCTCTTTAAAGGCGAAATCCCGAGCGAGGTTTTACTTCGTTTACCTGAATGGTGTATTTACATTGAAATACCGGAAGATTACCTGTGGTTTGATGAAAAGCTGTATGGTTTTTGGGTGTATCTCGAACAAGACTCTAACACGCATCGAAATGAATTACGTTTTCTGCTCGATACTGAAACGAAACTGCAGCCACAAATTCTGAATATCGGACCTTGGACGATTACCGAAGCGGTGGACCGGTGGTTTAGCGAAGGGAAACGGCAGGCAGTACACGCAAAGGTTTTAATTCATGGAACATCGGAATTAAGCAATTCGATCGAAAAAATAGCCCAATTGATTAATCCGTTGGTGAGTCTGGTACTGTATTTATCCAGTAAAGAACCGGAAATTGTCGACCGGGCAGAGCCTGAAAGCAAGCCAAGTTACCCGCGACCGAAAAAAGTCAAAGCCGGTTGGCGTTTGTTTCCGCCCGACAAGCCGAAAATCTGGACGATCGGCGAGAAAACCGGCGAACAATTGCGGCAAGCAAACGCCACAGAACCAACCGGGCGCTCCGTCAAACCACATTTGCGCCGGTCACATTGGCACGGCTTTTGGCGAGGCCCTAAAGCTGGTGAGCGTCAATTTAGCTATAAATGGCTTTCACCTATTATAGTGAGGGGCAATGACCAGGACGATTAATAATACCTGTTTAACCCCACTTTTTTGGGTGGGAAACCGAAGCCGCTCCTAACGAATTATTTATCAAGATACTATTTTTAGTATGCATATTCCATTCGAAACTGCCAAATTCCTTTATCGAGGCGGCTTCTATCTTAAGGCGAAACTGCTACTTCCAAGATTGGGACTGAAGGAGATTGGAATGACGCGGGCACAAACGCCCTACCACAACTGTCCAGCCTTAAGTGTGAAGCCATAGAAGCAGTTAAACTATGAATGACAGCTATGAAGGAGGGGTTGCTTCAATGGCGAATTAACAATTCCGGCCAAAACCGTCCATTGAAGATGCCGACGAAATTTTTGTCGCTAACCTCAACGAATGGCAGCTTTGCGGCGAGCTACCTTGAGTCCTCTTTGACTTGACCCGGCCAATTCTTGACATTCGCTGATGGCCAAAATCAGTGAAATGAACGTCAGCAATACCTCAGACTGCCGACGTTCTCTAATGTCTGACGATCTCCCGCACTTCGGCAGAAAAGCTGACTGTCCAGATCATGGTTTTATTAGGGTGATGCCGAGGAGTTTCTTTCGTAAAGGCGGGAGAGATAGCTGGCCTGTATGTGATTGAAGAGTGTGAAGTAGATCAGCCAAGTTTTGGTTTATATCTTGTTCTTCTGCCTCATATTGACCCTGCGAAATCTTGCCAGCTCGAACCCCCTGTGCCAATATGACCTGAGACACCTACCCCTCGGAAATTAGAGTATAAAGGTAGGCCAGAATCATGAGCAAATCGAAAGCAGAGACCATGGAATCACCACAAGTAACTGCGCCGGAGGTCGCGTTGGAAGACGCCCGTAGGGCGGCTGAAAACGCGACCTCCGGCGCGCGGCCCGACCCAGAGGTGGTTGCCACCGCCCAGCGCCGACAATTTACCAGCAGCGACAAGCGCCGCATCCTGGAGGCCGCTGATCGCTGTACCCAGCTGGGTGAGATTGGCGCTTTATTGCGCAAAGAAGGGATTTATTCCTCCCATCTGTCCACTTGGCGTAGGCAGCGTGCTGCCGATGAGCGCGCCGCGTTGGCGCCGCAAAAACGCGGGCGCAAGGCCGACCCTGCGCAGGCCGAGGATCGTCGTGTGCACCAACTTACCCAGGAAAATGAGCGTCTGCGCCGCAGACTGGCTCAGGCCAATGCCATTATTGAGGTCCAAAAAAAACTTTGCGTCTTGTTCGGTCTGCCGACGGACGAGACGCCGAGCGAGTCCTGCTGATGCAAGCCCTTAACCAGTTGGCCCCGGAGGTCGGCCTGGCGTCGGCTTGCGCGGCCCTGAATTCGAACCGCAGTTCGGTCTATCGCGAGGATGCCCGCCGGCGCCTCTTGGTGCCTGTGCCGGTAACGCGGGTGCCTCGTCCGTCCGTCCCGTTGGCTTTCTCGACCAGTGAGCGCCAGCAACTGCTGGCGGTGCTTAACAGCGAACGCTTCGCCGATTGCTCGCCGTATTTTGTCTATGCCACCCTGCTGGACGAGGGGCGCTACATCGGCTCGGTGCGCACCTTGTACCGCGCCCTGGAGGCGGACGGCCTGTCGGCGGAGCGCAGGCGCCAACGGCTGCACCCGGTCTATACCAAGCCGGAACTCCTGGCCACCGCGCCCAATCAAGTCTGGAGCTGGGATATCACGAAACTCAAAGGCCCGGCCAAATGGACCTGTTTCCACCTGTATGTGATCCTGGATATTTATAGCCGCTATGTGGTCGGTTGGATGGTCGCTCCGCGGGAAACCGCCGAACTGGCCGAGCAGCTCATCGCCGAAACAGTGGCCAAGCACAACATCACGCCGCATACGCTGACGCTGCATGCCGACCGCGGTTCCAGCATGCGCAGCAAGCCGGTGGCCGCCTTGCTGGTCGATCTGGAGGTCGCCAAGACCCATAGCCGGCCTTATGTCTCAGATGACAATCCCTATTCCGAGGCCCAGTTCAAAACCCTGAAATATCGGCCTGATTTCCCCGTCCGCTTCGGATGCCTTGAAGATGCCCGCAGCCATTGCCAACGCTTCTTCCAGTGGTACAACCAGTCCCATTGCCACTCGGGCATCGGTTACATGACCCCGGCCACCGTCCACTTCGACCAAGCGGCTAAGGTATACCAAGCCCGCGCCAAAACCCTGGAGACGGCTTTCCTTGCCAACCCAAAGCGATTCAAAGGACAGTGCCCCTTGCCGCCCCGCTTGCCCAACGCCGTTTGGATCAATCCGCCTAATAACACAAAGGAGAAACTTGACCCATAAATAAACAACAGTTAGACACTAAATAAAACAACTTGGTGTCTCAATGTCATTGACACATTCCGGTTTCGCAAACCTAGTTTGCAACTATGAGAATTTGTATTATTGCTGTGGTAACTGCAATAGTCGAAAGAATAATGATTGGCCGCTTGACGAGAAAGTCGGGCCTTACGTTGTAAACCCCTGTGACCACGAGATGGCTGCGCATCTTCGATTCGATGCAAAAACCGGTATGGTCGAGGCCCGAACTGCCTATGGAGAACACATTAAGGAGCTACTACAGTTAAACGATGATACCGTAGTTCAGTACCGGCTAGGTACGTTGACAACTGTTCGCTTGTACTCTATTGAGATTGATCAGTTGGGTCGTCAATTAAAAGCTCTTGCAGGACAGCTTCCGGAATGTGTCAATGACTTTGAGACACCCAGTTGTTTTATTTAGTGTCTAACTGTTGTGTATTTATGGGTCAAGTTTCTCCCTTTGTGTTATTAGGCGGATTGATCCAAACGGCGTTGGGCAAGCTGGGTGGTAAAGGGCACTTTCCTTTGAATCGCTTTGGATTGGCGAGGAAGGCAATCTCCAGGGTTTTTGCGCGTGCTTGGTATACCGTAGCCGCTTGGTCGAAATGGACGGTGGCCGGGGTCATGTAACCGATGCCCGAGTGGCAATGGGACTGGTTGTACCACAGGAAGAAGCGTTGGCAATGGCTGCGGGCATCTTCAAGGCATCCGAAGCGGATGGGGAAATCAGGCCGATATTTCAGGGTTTTGAACTGGGCCTCGGAATAGGGATTGTCATCTGAGACATAAGGCCGGCTATGGGTCTTGGCGACCTCCAGATCAACCAGCAAGGCGGCCACCGGCTTGCTGCGCATGCTGGAACCGCGGTCGGCATGCAGCGTCAGCGTATGCGGCGTGATGTTGTGCTTGGCCACTGTTTCGGCGATGAGCTGCTCGGCCAGTTCGGCGGTTTCCCGCGGAGCGACCATCCAACCGACCACATAGCGGCTATAAATATCCAGGATCACATACAGGTGGAAACAGGTCCATTTGGCCGGGCCTTTGAGTTTCGTGATATCCCAGCTCCAGACTTGATTGGGCGCGGTGGCCAGGAGTTCCGGCTTGGTATAGACCGGGTGCAGCCGTTGGCGCCTGCGCTCCGCCGACAGGCCGTCCGCCTCCAGGGCGCGGTACAAGGTGCGCACCGAGCCGATGTAGCGCCCCTCGTCCAGCAGGGTGGCATAGACAAAATACGGCGAGCAATCGGCGAAGCGTTCGCTGTTAAGCACCGCCAGCAGTTGCTGGCGCTCACTGGTCGAGAAAGCCAACGGGACGGACGGACGAGGCACCCGCGTTACCGGCACAGGCACCAAGAGGCGCCGGCGGGCATCCTCGCGATAGACCGAACTGCGGTTCGAATTCAGGGCCGCGCAAGCCGGCGCCAGGCCGACCTCCGGGGCCAACTGGTTAAGGGCTTGCATCAGCAGGACTCGCTCGGCGTCTCGTCCGTCGGCAGACCGAACAAGACGCAAAGTTTTTTTTGGACCTCAATAATGGCATTGGCCTGAGCCAGTCTGCGGCGCAGACGCTCATTTTCCTGGGTAAGTTGGTGCACACGACGATCCTCGGCCTGCGCAGGGTCGGCCTTGCGCCCGCGTTTTTGCGGCGCCAACGCGGCGCGCTCATCGGCAGCGCGCTGCCTACGCCAAGTGGACAGATGGGAGGAATAAATCCCTTCTTTGCGCAATAAAGCGCTAATCTCACCCAGCTGGGTACCGGTAAATGTCAACGTAGTTGTCGCATGAGTTGAAAATTAATGAACGGTAGTGTCGGTATTTTTTACCGCACTATCGCTCGGTTTATCGGGATTTAAACAGACTTCTGCCTGCCATTCCCAGTTTCGGGTATTACGACTCCAGCGCTCCGGTTTTTTGGCTTTAGCGGCCTCGTAAACGGCCTTGCGTTGCTTCAGGATCGCCCGATCTTCACCCCTGTGGCGTTGCTCAGGCGTTACAAATTGAATGCCACTATGCCGATGCTCATGGTTGTACCAGGCGACAAAGTCGGTTACCCAGTCCCTGGCGGCGGTGACCGAGGCAAACGGTTGGGTCGGATACTGGGCGTCGTATTTCAGCGTTTTAAACAACGACTCGGAATACGGGTTGTCGTTACTCACCGCCGGGCGACTCCGTGAGGGTGTGACGCCAAGCTGCTGCAAGGTTGCCAGCAGCGTTGCCCCTTTCATCGGGCTGCCGTTGTCGGAATGTAACACCAACTGGTGCGGTGGAATCCCTTCTCGTTGGCAGAGATCCGTGATCAGATCGGCCGCCAGTTCGCTGTTTTCTTGTTCATAAACTTGCCAGCCGACAATCTTGCGACTGAAGATATCCATGAACAGATACAGATAGAAAAACTGGCCTTTGATGAGGCTGGTCAAATAGGTGATATCCCAACTCACCAGTTGTTTCGGTGCCGTCGCGATGAGGGCTTTCGGCTTACTACGCTCGACCGATGGACGGCAGGCATGACGGTGTTTGACTTGTTTCGCCTCGCGAAAAATGCGGTAAATCGTCGACTCCGAGGCATAATACTCGCCGCGTTCGGCCAACATCGGCACGATCTGATGCGGTGTTTTGTCTTTGAACTCATCGCTGTTGGCTAGGGCTAATACCTGAGCGCGTTCTTCGTCACTCAAACGATTACAAGGCACGTGTTGACGGCGCGTGCGACCGTCAACCGGCACGGCTTCGGGACGTTGCCAACGTTGTAATGTGCGTAGCGGTAGCCCCATCACCTCGGCAGCTTTGGCTTTACGGGCTCCGTGATCAAACGCTTCGTTAAATAAGGTGAGTAAATGGGTGCGTTCTGCAAGAGGGATCATGGCGCCTTTTCCTCCCAGAACGCGTGGCACTTTTTTTGAAGAATCAACAAAGCGGCGGCTTCTGCCAAGGCTTTCTCCTTGCGTTGCAGGTCTTTCTTCAGTTGTGCAATCTCGTTCTCCAAGGGTTTCAAGGCTTTCCTTGAGACTTGGCTGGGTTCGGTGACCTCAAGAGGTTTAATAAAGTCTTGTTGCCACGTTTGCAGGTGATGGGTAAACAAGCCTCGTTCACGGCAAAAGGCATTGAGTGCTTCGCCTTCCAAGCCCGCGCTGGCTAGCAAGGCTTCAAACCGTTGTTCCCGAGTCCAGTCTTTAGGACGTTGTTGATTCATAGTGTTTGTTGTTGATTTGGATCGTGTCTGTTTAAGCCAGCCTTTCAGAGTAAACACACTGATAGTCAATTCATCGGCAATCGATTGAATACTTTTATCACCGCGTTGCAATACTTTACTCAGGGCTTGCTGTTTAAATTCTTCACTATAACGGGTTTGCATTTTGTACCTCTATAAAATTTTAGAGGCGACAACTATCCTGACACTGAGGGTGAAGGATGTCTGCGCGCGATAGCGCCGCCTAGGAGTTTGTCGCCCATCAGGCCTCCTGAGCGAGCGCCCAGAATGGAAGGATCGCAGAGCTCCGCAATTCTTAGGGCTCTGTACATCGGTGGCGGCAACTATCCTGACACAGGGGGGTTGTGATCGTGCTCATTGAAGAGGTTGACGGAACGATCCTCAAACATCAGCGTGAATTTGGCGGGTTTAAACGGAACATGTTCGCGATGGCATTTTGGTTGCTGGAGCTTCAGGTATCACTGGTGGTCATGGAGAGCACCGGTATTTATTGGAAAAGCGCCCATACCCACCTCGAGCGGGCGGGCATTTTAGCCATGGTCGTTAATGCGCACTTCATCAAATATGTGCCGGGCCGAAAAACCGATAGGGGCGACTAGGAATGGCTGGCCGTACTCGCCCGTTTTGGCTTGATGCACGGCAGTTTCATCCCGCCCAAAGATTTGCGTGAATTGCGCTTGATTTCACGTTATCGCCGTTAGTTCTCACAAATGTTGTCGAGTGAAACCAACCGTATACACAAAATACTGGATGTTGGCGGCCTAACATTAGGCGCGGTAGTGTCTGATATTAAGGGCGTAACGGCCAGCGCCATGGTGGCCGGCTTGGTGGCGGGTGATCACTCACCACGCTGGATCAAGGCTCTCAAGAAAATCGGCAAATTGCCTACGGCAAAACCTGCCCTAGCCTGATCGGTAACTGATTGATTTTTTTAACCTGACTAATTCAGGAGGGGTTCCTTTGTCCAAAATGTTATGGCTTTCATGGTAACTTTAAAGGTTAAGTTCAAAATCAATCGCGGCATGATATTTAAATGAAGATTTGGCAAGTGATGTATAAGGCTCAGCAGTTATTAGGTAAAGTTTAATAACTCAATTATCAAGTATTGCTTTATATCTCAAATCGAAGGAGCGTTCTGTTTTAAATTACGACTGGCTAAAGGTGTTTTTTATGCCAAAAATTTGGCAAGTTTTGCGGGTATTTTTTTAGAAGTGCGCCAAAATTGCGCAATTTTTAAAAACACAATGTTTGAAAAGCTTGTAAGCCATTGATTTTTATTGGTGGGGCGTCAGGGATTCGAACCCTGGACCCATGGATTAAGAGTCCACTGCTCTACCAACTGAGCTAACACCCCAATTAAAATGATTTTGATGCTCGGTAAACAATAGAAGTAAGCCGATGCACTGGATTGGTCGGTAGATTAGCATAAGTTAGAGGGAGATTAAAGCCTTTAAATTCCTGCCTAAACAGGATTGCCTGGTTTCACTTCTATTTGCTCCGCATCATCGAGAATTGCCCCTTGCACCGTTTGCGTTTAACAGACGAAATCCCAGACCAAATGATAATCAGATCACGCTTATTTCAAATTTATTACGTGGTTTAGGCCTTTCTATTGCAGTCTCTAACAACTAGATCCAGAGCAGGTTGCGCCTTAGGATAGGGGCGGAGATTGCGAATTACTCTCCGTTAAAACACGGGCAGGTTGCAAAAGATGTTAAAGTAGGCATCGCGGGTTGGGACTTGTTAAGCTACAGGTGATAAAATCATTAGGGCTTTTAGGGGCTCATGTAGTTGTATGATCGGCTCTCCCCGGATAAAATCGAGGATACTAAACACCTCAACGCATGATGTTGCCAGTCCAGATTTTATTACTGTAGCGGCGCCCCGTAACTGAGATGAGTTTACCGCTTTATAAAAACGTGACGGGACACTTTATCTTTAGCGTATCCTGATCATCCTCATCCCCCGCGATCTTTGGGACAACTTATTTTCAAGCGTCGAAATTTTACGTGTTTTTTAACAAGCGGCATTAAAGAAATATAAGAAATGCTGGATTTTTGCGCAGAACATAAGATAGTCTTTGATATGGAAATAATTCCAATCCCAATTATTAATGAGGCTTATGAGCGCATGCTGAAAAGCGATGTTAAATATCGCTTGTGATCGATATGAGCAGTCTTGAAATCGTTTAAACCTTAAAAAAGCAGTTGTTGCGCAGTTGATCGATTGAGTTTTCTGCCAAGTACGAGCTACTTTTTTAGGTTAATTCGATGAATCTTTTTCTACTCTACGTTGTAAATTCGAATATGGATTTATTCAGCGTTAACTTAAGGAGTTCCCATTGTGAAAAAAGTTATAATTGAAGAGCAATCAGATATTGAGGGTTGTTTTCAGCCTGAGAACTGGCTCAACTTAGAAAGCGGCGTTACCGTTGAAGTGACCTCGGAAGATCCTGAACATCCTATCGAATCCGCTTTACTGGAGTCGAGCAATGGCGGATGGAGGTCGGCAAAACCGGGCAAGCAAACAATTAGGCTGGTGTTTGATCACCCTCAATCACTCAATGGGATTCAGCTACGTTTTGTTGAATCATCGGTGGTAAGAACACAGCAGTTTGTTCTGAAATGGGCTGACGAGACAGGTGAAGTGCGCGGTGAGATCGTCAGGCAGCAATGGAATTTCAATCCAACCAATGCCTCTTGCGAAATTGAGAACTACACCGTTCATCTGACCGGAGTCAAGTTGCTTGAATTAACCATCATACCTGATATTCATGGTAGTTCAGCCTATGCCTCCATGGTGCATTGGCGAATAAAATAACCATCACCAAAGTTCATCGTAAGCACTGTTGTGAACAAACAGATAATTCAGCAGTCCCATTCCTGTAACGATCAATAACCGTTTGCTTTTTAATGCAAACAAAAAATTAATTTCCGCAACTGATGGGTTAAACCGCATCAGTTGCAGAACTTAGAAGGTTAAAGTGTTCAAAAATAATCCTGCTTAATTGGGTTAACCCATTCAAAGGAGATATTAAGATGAACGACATCATGAACGCCCCACAAAATGATGAACAAATCAAATCCCTGAAAAAACTGACTGCTATTGTTTACCTGTGTCAGGTATTGACCTTTGGGTTTGCCGGCATACCGTTGATTGTGGGTGTCATAATCAATTTCATGAAGCGGGAACAAGTAAAAGACACCTGGCTGGAGTCACATTTCGATTGGCAAATAACAACAGCCTGGATGACGTTGGCGGGTTTGACGCTGTCCGCGCTGACTTTTCAGATGGGTATCGGCTTTTTTATCCTTATACCTACCGTTTTGCTTTATTTATACCGGATTGCAATTGGCTGGTACGCTTTACATGCCGATAAACCGGTCAAAGAGCCTAAGTAAAAGCGAAGAGTATCCTGCAAAAGTGGGATTGACGTTTTGACCCCTGTTAGCGAATAGCCTGCTATGAATTTTGTTACGTTTGAATCTCGTCGTATTTACCCCTCAAAAATTGTCTGCGTTGGGCGAAATTATGCCGAACATATTGCCGAACTAAACAATGCAATACCAGATGAACCGGTCTTGTTTGTCAAACCTAATTCCGCAATTGCTGAAGCGTTATATGCCAATGATGTTTCACCAGTTCATTACGAAGGTGAAATCGTCTGTCTGGTCGAACAGGCTGCAATTGTTGCGTTAGCCTTTGGTTTTGATCTGACCAAACGGGACTTGCAAACCGGGCTAAAATCTCGAGGCTTACCCTGGGAAAGAGCAAAAGCGTTTGATCGATCAGCGGTATTTTCCAGGTTTGTTGAATTAACAGTGCCACTGTCCAGCGTTCGCATGGAATTATGGCTTAATGATGGTTTGGTTCAGTCAGGCGGCTATGAGGCTATGCTTTTCAAGCCGGGCTATTTGCTGGAAGACATCAACCGTTTTATGACATTGGCTGATGGGGATTTGTTGATGACCGGCACGCCTAAAGGTGTCGGTCCGCTTATACGCGACGACCGTTTTCTGGGAAAGCTTTTTAGTAACGATAGGCTTTTGCTGGAACAACAGTGGATAGTTCAATAACAGAATCGCTCGACCGGTTCTCTTCCTGTTACACCAACTTTTCTCGATTCTCAACTTTTAAATTGTGGCGCTGATTTTTTGATCTTGTTTATAATCCGC
Source organism: Methylicorpusculum oleiharenae (assembly GCF_009828925.2). NCBI lineage: Bacteria > Pseudomonadati > Pseudomonadota > Gammaproteobacteria > Methylococcales > Methylococcaceae > Methylicorpusculum > Methylicorpusculum oleiharenae. Next base: position 4,087,391 of record NZ_WUTY02000001.1, on the reverse strand, counting down.
ACCATCCGATTTAACTGATAAATTTTCAAACCTTATGAAGAAATGGATCAACAAAAGTTTTGTCACTAATTTTGTGGCAGTAGGAATTATTATCACCGGTTATCTTTGCCCGGTTCAGTCTGCGCTGATGAAATCTATCGGTTTTTTTGCTTTGTCAGGGGCTGTTACCAACTGGCTGGCAGTGTATATGCTATTTGAAAAAGTCCCCTTACTGTATGGATCTGGCGTGATTCCCAGTCGCTTTGAAGAATTCAAGTTTTCCATTAAGCAATTGATGATGGAACAATTCTTTACGGTTGAGAATATCGAGCAATTTATTCAGAAAGAGGAAAGGGAGGGCAGCAAGATTCTTAATCTTGATCCGATTTTAAACGCTGTTGACTATGACAAAGTCTACGAAGGCCTGGTGTCGTCAATCATGAATTCATCGTTCGGCGGTATGCTGATGATGATGGGTGGGCAAGAAGCGTTGTTGCCGCTAAAAGAACCGTTCACCGAAAAAATGAAAAATGTACTCAGCGAAATGGTAGAATCCGACCGTTTTAAAGATGCGCTTCAGCAAGGTTTGGATGCCCATAAAATCGGTACCGATATCATCGATCGGATCGAAACTGTGATTGACAATCGGCTAAAGGAATTGACGCCCCAATTGGTCAAAGAGATGGTGCAGAAAATCATTCGTCAGCATCTAGGTTGGTTAGTCGTATGGGGTGGGGTGTTTGGCGGTATTCTGGGCGCTTTTTTTAATTACGCATGAGCCCAAATACCGTCCCATTAGTTTTTGAAGGCTTTGGTGATCCGGCGAATCCGCCTTTGATCATCTTGCATGGTTTTTTTGCGTCCGCCAGAAATTGGCGGCAAATAGCCCAGCAACTGGCACAGCGATATCATATCTATGTTGTCGATCAGCGCAACCATGGCCGGTCGCCCCATGATCCGGAGATGGACTATCCTTCAATGGCGCGGGATTTGGCCGGTTTTATGGCTGAACAGGGTTTGGAGAGATCCACATTATTGGGACACAGTATGGGCGGGAAGGTGGCTATGTGGTTTGCCTTGAACCAGCCTGAGCGGGTTAACAAAATGATCATTGTCGATATTGCTCCGGTATCGTATCAGCACAGTTTTAATGATTTAATCAATGCGCTGAAAAAACTTCCTTTACCTGAACTCAACAATCGGAAAGATGCCGATTGCTGGTTGGAATCGGCCATTCCGGAGGCAAGCTTCCGGCAGTTTCTGCTTCAAAATCTCGTTTTGGATCAAGGCACGTTCAGCTGGCGTATCAATCTGGATTTCTTTTACCAATCAGCGCCTCACATCATCGATTTTCCCGACACCAATGGCATGAATTATCAACACGAAAATGTGCTGTTTGTCGTGGGGGGTAATTCAAATTATACCGATTCCAATGTGGTTTATGGCGTGTTTCCAAATGCCGAAATTAAAGCGATTGAGAATGCCGGGCATTGGTTGCATGTGGAAAAACCGGGCGAATTTATCGAAGTCGTCAATTCTTTTTTGTTGAAGGACTAAATTACGCGCGCTTGTTGCCGATAAAGAGAGTGAAACTGACTTGTTGTTGAGTTAAGGCGGTCAGTTTTAATTTCGGATTAATGGTTTATTAATCTTTTTTACAATCGGTTTGGCATAAACGATGGCGCACCATGAAGCGTAATATCTGTTTGATCAGTATTTGTCTCATTCTAACCAGCTTGAATAGCAACGCGGACTATTATGACGTTCCTATGCTGGAAGCAAACTGGGTTCTTAGTAAAACCAAGTCTGTTTGCCTGTTGACACAAGATATTCCGCATTATGGAAAAGCTGAGTTTGTTCATCAATCGGGTTCAGCTCTCAGGTTTTCAATTCAGGAGTATCGAGTCAGGCCGACGATTATCAAGGCCAATCTGGCCATTGCTCCGGCGCAATGGATGCATCATGATGCGTCTTTTGATAAACATCTTGTTTATCTGGATCCCCCCGAAAAAATCAAGGATTTTAGCCGGCTTAGCGCCTATGGCGATGCGGCAGAAACTATGGTGGATGCTTTATTACAAGGCCACTCGCCGACTTTCATTTATCTGAGTGCAATTTCTGATCTGGACATGCGGGAAATACGCGTTGCAGTTTCGCCGGTAAAGTTCCAGATTGCTTACGATGAGTTTTTAAAATGCCGAAAAAATATGGTCCATTCCCGAGCCACTCCCGAAAATTTTTAGAATCTATTTCGGAAGCGGATTAGAAAATTCTCTATAACACCAGCGGTTCTTAAATAGCCCGTTTGATGGTTTGGGCCAGTTCATGGATAGCCATTGCATAATGAGTGCTTTGGTTATAACGGGTGATGACATAAAAATTGGGGTGACCTAACCGGTATTCATCATGAGTTTCATGTCTGAGCAGCAATAAATTGAGCGGATCATTACACGCACATGGCTCTGCCGGATAAATACCGGCCCTGTTCAATTCAGGCAACAGGTAACGGGCTTTCAGGCCAAACTCGATATTCAGGGGTTGGTTGGTTTTGATCTTGGCCCGCGTAACGACGGGTTTACCCGGTTGCCATCCGTGTTGCGCAAAATAATTGGCAACACTGCCGATGGCGTCCTCGGGATTCCACAAATCTCTTTTACCGTCACCATTAAAGTCAACGGCCCAGTTCAAGAAACTGCTGGGCATAAATTGGCCCAGTCCCATGGCGCCGGCAAATGAACCCACCGGTTTTGCGGGATCCATCCGTTCGCGGGCCGTCATGACCAGAAAGTTCTCAAGTTCTCCGCGAAAATAGTCTGCTCTGCGTGGATAATCGAAGGCCAGCGTTGTAAGTGCATCAATAATACGGTGGTTGCCGACAAAGCCGCCGTATGAGGTTTCCACGCCCAGGATGCCGATAATGTATTCGGAAGGGACGCCGTAGGTCTGAGTCGCTTTTTGCAGGGTGTTGTGATATTTTCTGGCAAAAGCAACGCCGCCGTTGATATGCCGTTCGCCCAGAAATTTGGACCGATAACGGGTCCAGCTGCCTTTGGACGGCTTGACCGGCAGAGGGCTCGTGCCTCCAGGCGTCAAACCCGCCTCTGCATCGGATTTTCTCAGATAATCCAGTGTCCAGTTCTTTCGTTTTGCTTGTGAAAACAGACCTTTGAGGTATTCAGGACTTATCCCGTACTTTTGATGAATGGAATCGATGAATTTTGCCAATTCCGGATAACGGGCATAGTCTCCGGTCACTTGCTGTGCATAGTAACGGCCAGTCGGCATAGGTAAAGCCTGAATCACCGGCTTCTTAATCAAAACGGGTTGCTTTACTGGTGCTTTCGCTGTTTTAGGTGGCTCAACCTGTTGGTTCTGTGAGGCGCATCCTGTCAGGAGTAGCATTAATAGGACGACATTTATTCTCACACTGATTTCCTCTTGACACTCTAAGTTAACTGAAATTGTAATCTTATATGGCTAAAGACTGATTTTCTTTGCCTGCGGTTAATTTGCAGTAGAGCTTAAATCAATCTTAACGCGTTGACCAGTCAAAAAACAGTTCAGTTTTAACGGGCTTTTCTGATCATTAGTTGTCTTAAAAAAACGGCACAGCCTGCCGCTGCCGCCAAGTGTTTTAAACTGTGTCCGCTGATAAATCCCAACAGTTGATAAATCGTCAGGTCCCCTATTTCAAAAACCTTGGCTAAACCATACAAGCCATAAAAAATCCAATACCGGTTAGCGTGAGAGAACTTGGCAGGGTAAATCAGCAAAATGACCGGCATCAGCACAAGCGGTAGATACTGGACCAGACCATAGATGCGCAGATCACCTTGCCCCTGTTTTTCGCCCAACCACCAATAAAGAACAGAGCCGACTCCGGCAAACAGCAAAGGATAACTGAGCGATTTAGCCACTTTTACAGACACATATTCGCCGAGAATAATGCAAAAAAAGGACATAAAAGCAACGGACATGGGCAGCCTGTCCCAGACTAATGTGTTGTTGGAAGGCTCGTTGTGATAGTAAACTGAACCCAGGCCAACACCTGCGATACCGGCGAAAAACCAGTAATAGCAGGGCTTCAGTTCGATAATTACGTTCAGTGCAGACTCTTTTGCAAGCAAGCGGATGCCGGCAATACCAACGAGTAGGAAAGGTAGGTTGGTCATGATGTTCAACATATTCGGTATACCCCAGAAGCTGCGATCATCCGCTAATCCGTGATACCCAGGAAGTTGAGGCATTGCCGGTAAAAACAACACGCCCATGATGCAAGCCAGACTGATGCAGGCCAGGGTCCATGCGCGGTATTGAAGTAAGAATGGTTGTTTCATTTTCTCTCCCTACTAAGTAAGTGTTAATAAAGCCTGGTACGCTTGATCTTTTTTGATAAACGACGTCGGCGATTCGTCATGATAGAATCGACACCCTTATTTTCTGACTCAACATAAGGTTAAAATTGATGTCAATTTCATCTGCTCAGCTTGAAAAAATAGTGCGTGAAGCCGGAGCGATCGCATTAAGCCATTTTAAAGATCTTAAAAACCTGAGTATCAATAAAAAGAAACCTCGCGACTTTGTTACCGCTGCCGATGTGGCCGTTGAAGCGTATCTTCAAGAGGTCCTGACAAAAGAATACCCTCAATACGGTTTTTGGGGAGAAGAGAGCGGACAAACTGCGGATCAGAGCAGTCGCTGGATTGTCGATCCCATTGACGGTACACATTCTTTTGCCAAAGGGCAATATTTCTGGTCTATCAGTGTGGCGTTGGAAATCGATAATCAGATCGTATTTGGTGCGGTCTATGTGCCCACCGTCAATGACTATTACTGCGCGGAGCTGGGTAAAGGTGCATTTAAAAACGGCGAACCCACCAGCGTATCATCCGAAACAGTACTCGGTGATGCGATGGTGGCGACCGGCTTTGCCTGCCTGAGAAGCTATTTGAAAGAAAACAACTTGCAACGTTTTTGCCGTATCGCCGAGCGAACGACCGGTCAGAGACGGTTTGGTTCTGCAGCCATGGATATTTGTATGGTGGCGGACGGGCAGGTCGATGCTTTCTGGGAACAGGAGCTTAATTTATATGATGTTGCTGCCGGCGCCTTGATCGCCAAAGAAGCCGGGGCAACCGTTACCGATTTTAAGGGCAATGAAGGTATTTTTCCGAAACAGATACTGGTCACCAACGGTAAAATTCTGGATCAAATTCTGCCTTTAATGTAATGCGTTACTCTATCTACCAACGCATTGAATCGACAGGCAGTGTTGTAGGAGCGGGCCAAGCCCGCGATCTGAGGTGGTTCGATCGCGGGCATGGCCCGCTCCTACAAAATACGCTTAACTTAACGGCATTGACTATTTCTACTGGGGGTGTGTGGTGATTGGAACAATTTCGGCTTTGCTTATTTCGTATTGGTATTATAAAAACGCGCTCAAAAAAGGCAAAAATGCCGTTTTACATGCCGCTTTGGGTTTTTGTTTTTATCTGGTTCCTGCGCTGCTATGGACTATTTTTGTGACACCGCATCTGCGTGATGCTGTTTCACATTCCCCGGGACAGATAATGTCTTTTTTTGCAAACTATGCCTTTGTGATTGTCGGTATCAGCTGTGCCGTCTGGGTTAAATACAAACATTTTTAACCTTTGAGTTTATGGGGTTCTCTGTTCAATAATGATGCGCCAGGGTCTATAGGCATTGGGCACTATATAACCATCGGCATCCAGTTCTACTTCCGTCATACTCACTGCATCCAGAACATTGCCGCCTATCACTAACAGACTGCGCTCGTGCCGGTTCACGGCTAAATCACAGTGATAGGCGCCTCTAACCAGGTTGATGAAAGAATCCACTTTATCAATAAAACTTTTGCCGCGCGGCGCGCAAACCAGATCACCCGGTTTCGGGGCATGAAAACGCGCATCGCGGGCGATAAATCGTCCTGGCGGACTTTGTTTCAGGATGTATTCAATATAATCCCAATGAAGAACCGATGAAGGTAAGTCACTTTCGGAAACACCCGCACTCCTTGCCAACCAGCCTATAAAGGCGGCCGACCAGGGCCGAAGTTCGCCTTCGTAACCGAACAGGTGCAAAGATGAAACCCTTTGCCAGTACATATTTACCCGTGCAAACAGGGCAGGGTGAGCCTCATTTGCAGGGGTATTTTGATCTGGAAAAATCAATTTTGGCGGATCGCTTTGATAATCGGCGACCGGATTGCCGAATAAGGTCCATTCTTGAATAGCCAGAAAAATCATGCGTTCGCGAATGCTTGGAACCGCAATACTCGGTGCGATTTTGGCATCGGGCGGTAATAGGGAATAGGGCTGCTCAGATACCCGTGGAGTACAACTTATCAGCGTTAATATACTGGTTAATATGACGCTGCAATAAAGCAGACAAGTCAAAAATTCGTTTTTCCGTTTCATGCTTCAGCCGTCTTAAGTTTCAGGGTTATTGTTACTTTACTCAGGGTTAATCGTCTTGCGAGTTGCCATCGATACCCTGGGCTGAAACAATGATAGAAAAGTGATGATTATCGCAGTGTTGGGATTCATATTGAAGAGCTCCGTCTTACTCTTTGTGCCGTTTAATAAAGTAGGATTCGTTAGCCCTCAGTTAAATACCATTCCATTTTCAGTTTGATTTCAGGCTGTCTTCCTATGATTCATTCTGGATACCTACTCACCCTTCCCATTTTATTGGCTGTAGGTGCTTGATTTCATAGGACGCATCAAAACATCCCTGGTGCAGAAGCAATTTCAATCAAGCACCTACAGCTTCTATTCCAAGCAGGCGAGTAGTTATCTTTCTGGTTTTATTCACGAGGGTTTCAATATGCAAGATAAAATAAAGGTTTGGGATTTACCGGTTCGGTTATTTCACTGGCTGCTGGTATTGAGTTTTTTTATTGCCTATTTGACTGAAGAGGAATTTTTAACGCCGCATGTTTATGCGGGTTATGTGGTTATCGGTCTGATGGTATTCCGTTTTATTTGGGGTTTTACGGGCAGCCGGTTTGCCCGGTTTTCAAGTTTTATTTGTTCACCCGCAGCTTCTCTCGCTTATTTGAAAGACTTGGCTACTTTAAAGGCTAAGCGTTATATCGGGCATAATCCAGCCGGTTCAGCCATGATCTTGCTGTTATTTATCAGTCTCCTGATGCTTTGCATTTCCGGTTTGGCTGTCTATGCAGCGGAGGAACACGCTGGGCCTCTGGCTCGATTTGCAATCAGTCAGGGTGACTTTTGGGAGGAAATTCATGAGTTTTTTGCCAATTTCACGCTTTTTTTAGTGGTTCTTCATGTTGCCGGTGTTATAGTCGAAAGCCGATTGCACGGCGAAAGTTTGGTGAAATCCATGTTGACAGGCTATAAGTTCATCAAAACCAAGTCTGAGCAATAATACAATCTGCGCTTAATTTATCCGGTTAACTCAAACATCTTGCTATGGCCGCTACTAAAACTATTCACGCAAAACCTCTTTCATTTGAAGCATTGATTGCGGTGTTCAGTCTTGGCTGCATAACAGGCTATCTGATATTCAACTACGGGTTTAACCCGAGTGGAGCCCACGATCACTATACATTGGGGGTGCAAATTTGGCTGGATCACTCCGCATTCAGGTTGTTTGCCAACCGTCTTCAGTTCAACGCGACCTTGATGGAGTTACCGCTGATTGCAGTCCTACTGGCAGGCGGTTTGCCGTTGATAGTCAAATTGACAGCCAAGCTTTTTCAGGGCGATTGGGGCGCTGATTTGTTAGCTGGAATTGCCATCATCACGTCAGTCTTGCTGGATGAATATCTGGCCGGTGCCTTAATTGTATTAATGCTTTCAGGGGGCTCGGTACTTGAGGCGTATGCAGTAAAAAAAGCCTCGTCAGTGCTGGATGCCTTGGCCAACCGGATGCCTTCAGTGGCTCACCGTACATCGGCGGCGGGTATTGTCGATATTGCGATTGAGGACGTTAAAATTGGCGATACCTTGGTTATTCTGCCTCATGAAATCTGTCCTGTTGATGGCACGGTCATTAACGGTTCGGGAATCATGGACGAATCTTACTTAACGGGCGAGCCTTATATGATGTCAAAAGTCGCCGGTTCCTCAGTGCTTTCAGGCGCTATCAACGGCGATGCGGGATTGACCATTCAGGCAGACAAGTTGGCGGTCGATTCCCGCTATGCCAAAATCATGAATGTCATGCGCGAATCCGAACAACAACGGCCCACACTCCGGCGGTTAGGGGACCAACTAGGGGCGATCTATACGCCTATTGCTGTGGCAATCGCATTGATCGCCTGGGGTTTCAGCGGCGACGCCGTCAGATTTTTGGCTGTGTTGGTTATCGCAACACCGTGTCCTCTGTTGATCGGCATCCCGGTTACTATTATCAGCTCCATTTCGCTGGCGGCAAAACGCGATATTGTGATTAAAAATCCGGCGATTCTCGAAACAATAGGCAGTTGCCGGACGGCCATTTTTGATAAAACCGGGACGTTGACTTATGGGCGTCCGGTTCTCACGGAATTGTTGCCTGTTCCTGAATTTTCCAAGAATGAAATACTTCGTTATGCGGCAAGCCTCGAACGTTACTCTAAACACCCTTTGTCCAGTGCCATAGTAGCGGCAGCCGAGAAAGCAGCAGTGCCTTTATCTGAAGTTGCCAATATTCAGGAGTTGCCCGGAAAAGGTCTCAAAGGCTATGTGCTTGATAAGCAGATTCAAATCACTAGCCGAAAACACTTCACGACCGGCACACCGATGCAAGTCGCCGATTTGCCGCCTATCGCTGACGGTATGGAATGTATCGTACTGATTGACGATCGCTATGCCGCTACTTTGCGGTTTCGAGACGAGGTTCGAAGCGATAGTTCGTCTTTTATCAACCATTTAAAACCCAGTCATTTATTTGACAAAGTCATGTTGGTTTCCGGAGACCGTGAATCGGAAGTGAGATACCTGGCGGAACTGGTAGGGATTGAACATGTGTATTCCGGACAAACACCCGAGCAAAAATTGCAATTGGTCCGCAAAGAGACTGAATTGGCCAAAACCGTATTTATGGGGGATGGAATCAATGATGCCCCGGCATTAACGGCGGCCACCATTGGGATCGCATTTGGAAAAAACAGCGATATCACCGCCGAGTCCGCCGATGCCGTCATCATGGACAGTTCGCTGTTGAAAGTGGATGAGCTTTTTCACATTGGTAAACGGATGCGCACCATTGCACTGCAAAGTGCAGTTGGTGGCATGGCGTTAAGCATCATCGGCATGGGCTTCGCTGGAATGGGCTATTTATCGCCTGTGGCCGGGGCAATAACGCAGGAAATTATTGATGTGTTTGCCGTGTTGAATGCGTTAAGAGCCGCTGTGCCGCCCGGAACTTTATCGGACTACCGCAGGTAAAATAAGGCTTTGTTTGCATCAATAGTTGCCGTCGTTCCGGCCTGGATGACGACTCTGCAAACCTTCAACGCCTCATGCGAACAGTACTTTAATTAATGAGTTTGACACCGTTTATGCAAACCCTCTCGATAATTCCAGCAGCCAAGCATAGTGGCAGTCCGTTTTTGAAATTATTGGGAAACTTCAGATTTTCTATTTCTCAGGCTAAAAATGGTATGAGGAAATTGATAACAATCAGGATTAGCTTTCATGCGATTACTTTTGGTAGAAGACGATAAGGATTTGGTTAAGTCATTAAAAAAGGCTTTGGAAAAAGCAGGCTTTGCCGTCGATGTTGCCTATGATGGCGTTGAGGGCGAGTTTTTGGGTAATGAGGGCATTTACAGCGCAGCCATTCTCGATTTGGGCCTGCCTTTACGCAGCGGCCTGGAGGTTTTGACCCACTGGCGGTCCTGTTCCAACGCCTTACCCGTGCTGGTTCTGACTGCACGGGATGCCTGGTATGAAAAAGTGGACGGGTTTAAAGCCGGTGCCGATGATTATCTGGGAAAACCATTTCATATTGAAGAATTAATAGCCCGCATCAATGCCCTGATTCACAGAGTTAATCGTCAACCTTCAGGGCTGCTAAAAGTGGGGGGATTGACGTTGGATGAAGCGCGTCAGCAAGTGACTACGGAAACTGGCTTGACGCATGAATTAACCGGCACAGAGTTTCGCTTGCTGCGTTGTTTTTTGCTTAACCCTGGTCGGGTGCTAAGCAAATCCGCATTGACCGATCTGGTCTACGATCTGGATTCGGATAAAAACAGTAATGTGATTGAAGTCTATGTCAATCATTTGCGGCGCTTACTGGGCAAGGAGCGTTTTGAGACCCGCAGAGGGCAAGGGTATGTTTTTAAGGATGTTGACCCATGAAGTCTTTGCAGTTACAGCTCAGTATAGGCTTGTTATTGAGCCTGATTGTTTCCTTTACGATTCTGTGGTCGATGACCGGTTCGACATTGCAACGGTTGGCCGAAGAATATTTGGCCGGGCATCTGAGCCATGACGGCGAGAGCATCATGGAGGCTTTATCAATCGCGGCCGATCAGCAGATTATCGTCGATGCCGCTTCTATAGAGCCGGTCTATAAACGGCCGTTGTCGGGTAATTATTATCTGGTGATTACCTCCTCAGGTGTCATCAAATCAGACTCTTTGGCGGATCAAAGTTTTGCCGTTCCCCCCCTGTCTCCCGGGCAGACTTTACGAATTTCTAACCCAGGGCCTAATGGACAGCCCTTATTGATTATGGCGCAGGCTTTTTTACTTAATGGGATTCCCGTTACCGTAGCGGTTGCCGAGGATTTTTCAAAGGCGCTTGGCATGATTGACTATGTTCAACAGGGTTATACCGAGATGGCCCTCGCTTTATTAACGGCCTTGATCGCAATCCAAATCATCATTCTTCGGGCCGGCTTCAAGCCGTTGAAAAAAATTCAGCATCAATTGCAGGCATTGGAACATGGTGCGCTTCATCAACTCGATACGAATGTGCCTAAAGAGGTTGCCGGCCTGGTCAACGAAGTTAATGATTTGCTCAGAATCATGGAGCAACGCTTGCAAAGGAAGCGTAATTCATTAGGTGATTTGGCGCATGCGTTGAAAACTCCTTTAACGGTGTTGCAGCAACTGGCTCATGAAGATGAGTTAAAGCACCATACAGACCTACAAGCTCAGTTGATCCTACAGACCACGAATCTGCAGCGCATCATCGATCGTGTATTAAAACGAGTGCGTTTGGCAGGACCTGGCTCGGTCTACACCAGCTTTAATGTGGAGCAGGAAATAAAGGACTTGATCCACGCGATGAGCCGGATTTACCACGATAAACAGCTGTCAATTCACGCAGAATTCAATGGTGTCAAAAGCTTAATGATTGACCGGGAAGACATGCTGGAATTGACCGGTAATCTGATGGATAACGCGTGTAAATGGTGTAAACATCGAGTAGTCATTCGCTTTCATGCCGATGATCAGCTTCGTATCGTTGTCGAGGATGATGGTAACGGTGCCCCGGATTCCGCCTTGCCGGCATTATCGCAACGAGGAATCCGCCTGGATGAGCGCATCGATGGACAGGGACTGGGATTGTCAATTGCCCAGGCAATCACAGATCAATATGACGGCGCATTAACTTTCAGCCATTCTGAAGAGTTGGGCGGCTTTAGCGTTCAAGCCGTTTTGCAGTTACGGTCCAGTTCGATTTGAACCCGGCAAGAAAGGTTTTTAACCATTAACTGATTTTATAGGAAGATTGCCGTCTAACCGTTCATGAAAGTCCTGCATTCGCCCCGTCAAATGAAAGTACTAGGTGTTAAGGAGATAGAGCGGTCACTCGCCCGACAGGACGCCGTGAATACGTCCATGTAGGCTTGACGGCGGCTCCCTGCCGCCGACACCTGTCGATCGAGCAACCGCTCCCTCTTCGGTTCGTGTACTTTCACGGTAACTTTTTCGTAACTATTCATTAACGTGTAGGTTGCGGCTGGCGATAGCCAACCCAACATTTCAAGACCATGGTGTTAATTGTTGAGTTGCGAAAAGCATACAATCCAACTTATGCTGAATAATTACACTTTTTCAAGTTTATAAAAGTTATTGGTTTAATAACGCTTGTAATTCAGGATCCTTGAGTAAAAAATCGGCTGAAATAATCGCTTTTGTTTTATTTTTAAAAGCATGCTTAAAAACGATGCCTTCTCTGTGAACGTGCTTTTTTGGTTTGTAAGCGATAATGATATAGCCCTCCGGATGCTGCCTTGACCATTTCAACGCATCAGGTACTACCGGCAAGCCATGTGGTAACCGCCCATAAAAGTTGTATTCTCCATGGTATTTTTTATAGTGAACGATGGGCTTACCTTCTGCTAGCAAGTTGGCAACAGTTTTGGACGGTTGTTCAAGATCATAGCGCTGATGTTCTAGCGAAAAGTAAGCGGATGACGTCACGGATAACAAAAGTATCGATGTCAGGCAGATCAAAAGCGCCGAATGCTTGAGCGACTGAACAGCAATGAACCTTAAGACAACCCCACTTATCAGTAATAAGCTACCCCAATTGAACAACAGCGATTCAGCTGTTTCCGGCCATGATAGCGTTTCACTGACTCTGGACAAACCTACGGCAATCAAACCCACCAAGAGGGCCATGCCTGTTAATAAATGATGGAATTGCTGGCCTTTTGTCAATGACGCGCCATCCGCTGAACGGGCAATCAGCAACGCCAATGCCGGTATTTCGGGTAATAAATAATGTAACTGTTTACCGCTGACAAAAGAAAATGCGATGAATACTGGTAAAAACCAGGCGATACACAATCGCATGCCTTTTTCGTTCAGTTTCAGTGTAGTCAATCCTGCCCAAAATGGACGCCACAACAGCCAAGGCAATAAAAAAAGCGGCGAAAATACAAGATACCACCACCACGGTTTGGCATGCGCAAATGAATTGACCAGTCGTCCGGTTGTTTGGCCCAGAAAAATAGCTTTTTGATAAGCCTCGCCCCCTGAGAACCCGGCCGGTATTGCCCACGATAAGGCTATTAACACGCCGGTCAATAAGCCCAGCAAAACCCCAAGATACCAACTCCGCCAGTTGATGGCGTTGGCTTCGGTGTCTCGTGTCCACCAGGGCGCCAATAAGGCGACCGGCAAACAATGGATCAGAATCACAGGGCCTTTCGTCAGGATTCCTCCGCCAACAGCCAATCCCAACAGCAGCCAATACTTGAATCCTGAGTGGGTAAGGCTAGCCTTAACCAGACTGTAAAGGCCCAGCAGAACAAAGAAGCTCAGCAGCATATCGAACAGGGTTAAGGTGCTGAATATAATCCATAGCCAAAAACCCAGTAATATAAACGGGACAGAATCGCCAATTGCCGGACGTTTCGGCCAAAGTAGCCGTGCGAAAGGCGCGCTCAGGAAAACCGTAGCCAGCGCAAACGCAGGAGCAATCAAGCGAGGCGTCCATTCATTGACGCCAAATACACCCCAGCTCAACTGCATTAACCAAAACAGAAATGGCGGCTTATGACTATAGGGTTGCCCATTGATATAGGGCACCAAAAAATCATTTCGACTCCACATTTCCCAAGCCACAGCCAGATAACGGGTTTCATCGATAGGAAATAAAGGCCGGTTTATCAATGACACCGATATCAAGCCGGTCCACAGAAGCACCAGCCAAATCGGGTTAGAGAGTTTTAAGCGCACGAGACAACCTCAAAAGAAGAAGGCTAGGGGAATTGTGAAAAAGCAGAAGTTGGAAACTTAACAAGAGCAACTCACTGATTCAAGCGCTAATATAAAACGAATAGCTTATCCTGATCCTCATTCATGCTTATTTGTCGGGTAATAAAGGTGATCCGTTAGCCCTGAGCTTGTCGAAGGGTCCGTGTAAAGTGGTTCGATAAAATCCAATAACGGTTTGATTACCAGGGTAAGTTTTGATTGGCAGGGTTGTGGATTAAAGAAGGCTATGTTCGCGTTAGTAGTTGAAATGACATTAAAGCCGTCATTCCGGCATGGATTGCCGGATTCGTTAGACCGCGTAAGCAAATCCAGATCACAAGGATGTGAAATTCAACGCCATCCATCGCTTCTGGACCCCGGCAACAGTGCCGGGGTGACGCCAACTATTTACCAAAACATGGCCTTAAAGAAAGGCTCATGGCAGTAAAAACACAATTGTAACTACTTGACAGATTTGCCGGTCCGTGAAAAATCAAGTTTGCAATGCGGCATTCTTTTCGTAAACGACAAAATATAAATTACGTAAATAAATAAACAAGCCGCTGGCCTGACCAATTATAAACACAGGATCTTGTTTATGAATGGCATAAACAAGCAGCGTGAGTCCTCCGCCAATACTGAAGTACCAGAAGGCGACAGGAAATACGCTTTTTTTCTCCCGTTCACTTTTGATCCACTGCACCACAAACCGGGCGGAAAACAAGCCCTGTCCCAGAAAACCGACCACTAACCAATAAGACTCATTATTCACTTTGAACCTCCAGTACCAATACCGGGCGACTGCGTTTTTTTAGCCATAACACCCCCATCAGATCAATGATTCCTGCGGCTAATCTGTCCAAAGTGCCGTACTTGGAATGACCATTGATTCTTGGCCTGTGATTGACCGGTTCGGAGTAAACCCGTCCACCGGCTCTTAAAATCAGTGCGGGCAAAAAACGATGCATATGATCAAAATAAGGCAGCATTAAAAATTGATCGCGTAGGAACAGTTTCAAACCGCATCCGGTATCCGGGGTATTATCACCCAGCAAATTTCCCCGGATGAAATTGGCCAATTTTGATGAAATCTTCCGCCATGCCGAGTCATGGCGTTGCTTGCGCCAACCGGCAATCATCCATAAATGCGGGTCTATTTGAGCTTGCTGAGTAAAAACCTCACACAAATGCATGATATCCGCAGGATCATTCTGACCGTCACCGTCCAGGGTTGCAATCCAGGGGTATTTTGCCGCACTAACGCCGGTATGCAATGCCCGGCTTTGACCACAGCTATGCGCATGTCTGATCACTCTTAAAGCGGGGACTTTTGGCATCGCATCTTGAAGAATGGTCGGCGTGGCATCATCGCTGCCATCGTCAACATAGATAATCTCATACGCTGTTACAGACGCTAAAGCGCTTTGAATTTCCAACAGCAACGGCACTATATTTTCGGCCTCATTAAAGACTGGTATCACAACTGATAACTTCATAGTCTGCTTAACCAAAAAAACCAATTTTTATCACTCTTTGAATTCATCATTTTTTATTCAGATTTACAATTTTATTAGCTGTATCAAAACAAATTGACTGGTATTTTGATGGAGGCGAGGATGAGCCATCGTAGAAAGCCCACCTTAAATCAAACTGAATTTTTCCTGATAGTACTTGGCACTCATTAAAGCTGACTGATTTCTGGCGCGCAAAAGCCATTTCCTTCGATGACAATCTGCTTTCTGACCGAACGATCGGACAAAACATACAAAAAAGTTCGGGTTGTATTTGGCGAGGCTATCGGCAGGAGGATGATGTATGTTTTCCGACAACCACTCCAAAGGGACTGTCCGAAAGTACGAGTTTCAAAAATTCGAGCTCAAATTATAGTGCGCAGAATTAAGCAAAAAAACCTGCATATTGTGCCTGATTTTTTAGGTTTTTAATTTTTGGACAAGCTCCCAGTAGAAGAATCAACTGTTTCTCAATTTTGTTCGGGTTTAATCATTCTCAATCTTCTGCGGTCATGAACCGGGCAAGCCGTGCGAACTAATAAAGTGCACTGATCATTAACGACCTGCTTTGATCCTCTGGTTTTGCAAGGCTTTTTCAGTAATCGAATGGTAAAGGAAAGTTATTTGTCCTGTTAACTCCTGGAATTCCGGGTGCCGTTGAAAAACAGGCATATTATTTTGGGCATCAGCTATCAGACCCTTCATAAATTTAATATCCATTTCTTCCAGACATTGATGATTGTCCACTTTTACTTTGATTCCGAGGATCCTGGGCAGTCGTTGTTTTTCAAAACGCTCCAGAAGGACTGTAATAACGCCTAAATCATTTGATATATTCATAATTTTTTTTGAGTAGCGATGGCAGATCACCAATGCATAATCTTTAAAAGGAAGATTAAAACTTTAGCATTAGCATGGTTTTCATTGACAACTCAGGAATGTCATCTTGAGTTATGAAGTTTCTTGGATAATGCCTGTAAATTCTACATATTTCAATCTTCTAGTCATAACGGCTCATGCGATGAGTCCAGCGATAATTGGGGACTGGTAAAGGCTAGATTAACTCGGGTTTTAACCATAAATAAATAGCTTACAAATGACAAAACATAAAAGAGACCGAAAACAAAAGCTTTGGATAAACTAAAAAATGAGCCATTAAGATCCGGATAGTGCTGGACAATTAAAATAACCCTAAAAATAAAAAAAAGGGGTAGAGAAATGATTATAACCAAGCGCAATAGCCGGAATCTTCATTCCCGGGGCCTCGCTGTGAAATGATCCAACGTCATATTCAGCCTCCTGACACAGGGGGCTGTTGTTTCGGAGGCAGTTTAATCCGCGAAGGTTAATAAATGGTTAATTTTCTAAAAATAAAAAGAAGCCACTTTTTCAACAACTTAAGTCCTCTACAAGCACTTCAACCGGCCTTCCCATACATAACCTTTGATAGACCCGAGCGGCGGTAATACCGTTAATTACAAACGCGATGGCGATAGGCAAAGCAAACCAAAGATCATGACTGCTTGCATGCGCCAACAATAAGTCTTCGCCCAAAAATGCCGGTGATATAGGAAATCCTACCAATCCCAAAAAGCTCACAAATAACCACAGTGACAAGGTAGGCCGGGTTTCTGCGTAAGCCCGGTACAGAAATAATGACGGTCATTAAGCCGATGTCAAATACTATAAAGCGGGTTAGCAGATGATACGTCCAGATCGGTGTCGTTCTCAGTTACAGGAGCACACCCAAACGGACGCACAAAGCGCCATTTTTGCGCTTCGAGGTCCATGGCCTCTCAGCCTTCAGAGGAATAACGGAACAGTGCCCGATTGGCCGGATGACACGCAACCAGGCGCAACCATTCGTTATCCAGTCATTCCTTGAGTTCACCCAAATTTGCCAGTGTGCGATCGATCACCTCACGGGATTGCTCAACAACGATCAGTAAACGCACAGGCTCATGCACTTCTATCATTTGCGATGGTTAACTAGTGCGCGCAAATCGTCCACGACATCATTTGTCACGCCCAACAAGCCGATGACATTATGGGAAAGCTTGGTACCGGCGCCATAGACTGAGTTATCGAGACGAGAAATCAAATATTCCAGATTGATGCTGCCGCACACCGGAATGCTTGCCGACATTATCTTGACCAGGATATCGCCTTGAACATCGGTATTCGGATCGGAGGAATGCAGTAATGCGCGTCTATCCAGGAACAAATCGCGAGTGAGCGATCTACGGCCCACGATACAGTAAAGATTGTTGAAATGATTGAGTTCCGGGCGAGGTTCGAAAATTGATGAAGCTCTGGCTATGACATGCTCATGTGCCATTTGATTGTCCGGCGTTTTGGGACCTAATTCAAACCAGCGGCAACGCTCAGGGGCATTGCGCTTTAAAGCCTTGGCCATCATTTTTGAAACGCATGCAAACCCGGCACGGACGGCTATCCTTTTCCGGGCAGATCGAAGTAAGTCATTTCATCGCGACTGGTATTGTGCATCGCAGCAAAAAAACGGGTACTGTCGGGTATTGATATGCCGCGCTAAGAGAGAATGCTTCTGACTGGGGGTGATAAGCCATCCTGACACAGAAGGGATGAGCCGTGTTCGGACTCGTATGCACGGATCTGTGGGCAGACGGAGGGCTTCGGCCTCCTCTGACCCGATGCACTTGATGATCGTCTGAAATACCGCCCAAGCCATCTTCACCCCTGCGATAGGCGCGTGATCTTGCCTGATCGTGCATAAATCATTGGATACCACCAGGGACTTTTTTTCGTCCGAATAGGTTGGTGAAACAAGCAAAGGGGATGATGACGTTCATGTCAGTGAGTGTTAAAAGTATAGCAAGACTCAGTAGCAGGTCAGGCAAAACAAGGCTCAAAGTTTAATAGGGTCGAAATTGAAAAGCCAACTCTATCCGTAAGATATGAGCCAAAATATGAGTGTCTAGCCAGCCTGGGGTATAGCGAAAATGAGATTGTGACAATCTATTTCTTAGCTATCAATAGAAAATTTGAGGAGCTTTAATAAATTTATGAAAACGCGTACCGACTTTTACGTAGTTAGCTTGCAAGGCGGCCCAGCTTTTGTCGGCATTGATAAAAATACCAACAAAGCTGCGGATAAAGAAGAAATTCTGTAATAAACCTTATTCAAGGGAAGATGAGGCCACATGAAATGCGTCGGAGTAAATATCTTTCAGTGAGGCTCCGTTAAGATAAGCCTGGGTTTTAGTTTGATTAACCATATCCGGGTGGCCGCACAGAAAGACTCGCCAGCCTTTCAAATCGGGTAATGTGGCCATAGCAACATCGTTGGCGCGGCCTGTTGCAACGCCGTCCGGCGCGTCACCGCGCGATACGCAAGGCGTGTAATGGAAATTTTCATAGTGTTGCTGCAATGCCTGCATTTCATCAATCCAATACAAACCATCCATTTCCCGGCTACCGTGATATAAATGTATTTGTCCCGTATGTCCTTGTTCTAGAGCTTCTTCTATGATGCCTGCCAAAGGAGCCAAGCCACTTCCCGTGCCTATCAGCAACATATTTTGCCCCTGGTTATCGGGCAAATAAAAACAAAGACCCTGTGGATCCGATACAGAGAGGATGTCACCCACGTTAAGTTCTTGATGCACCCACTCACTGAAACGGCCGCCGGCCAAACGACGAATATGAAACGTCAGTTTATGCGTGTGAACTTTACTGTTGGCAATTGAATAGCTGCGCATCAGGCCGTCTGAACGCTTCAGATTAACAAATTGTCCCGCATAATAATCCAGTGCGTCCTTGCACTGAATGGTCAGTAAAAGCGTTTCCTGATTAAGTGACACTTTACTGACCACGGTTGCTTCGGTAAAAAAATCAGCTTGATGACTTAAAGCGACAACCATGTCCTGGCTGGGAAAACACAGACACGCTAAAAAATAATCCTGTTTGCACAAAACATTTTTTAATCCTTTTTGTGAGTCTTCCGGGGGCATTCCTTCCAGGCTACGCATCATGCAAGACTGACAAGCCCCCTGACGGCAACTGTAAGGCACATCCCTACCTTCACGTAACATAGCGTCCAGCACTGTTTCACCTTCATGGCAAACGGTTACCTGTTCATCCAGCGTGATGTGTCTAAAAATCATGTCTGATTATCCGAATTATTTGCCTAAAACGTCAGCGCGGGTGCTTTCAGCTATTGCCGCTACCTGGCCTACCAGTTCCTCTGGTACTTTCAGTTCTCTTAACGTGCCTGATAAATGCTCCATAACTGCATCAAAGTGGGAATCGTTTAAGCCCATTTTGACAAACCGTGCATGCGCAGTTCGCATATCGGTTCCGGTATAGTTATTGGGACCGCCAAAAGCCATGGTAAGAAACGCTTTTTGTTTTGCAGCTTGTTTTTCTATATCCGAATTATCAAAAAAACGATTGATTCGAAAATCGCTTAAAACTTTGCGATAGAAAATATCGACTGCTGCATTGACTGCTGCTTCGCCACCGAGTTGTTCATAAAGGGTTGGTTTTGCTTCGCTCATGGGTCACTACCTTCTCGTTATAATTAATTTTGTTAGTTTAAGCTTTGTTGCTCGAAAAATAGTTTAGCTTCGATACTATACTTATGCAATATTTATATTATAAAAGTACTTATTTTTGTTTATAGTATGCTTGCGTACTCGTAAAGCTAATCTGAAAAAGTCCAGCTTCGAGCCAAAGCCGCCTCATATTAACTTTAGAAGTTGACTGAAACAATCCATTTACAATGATCACCGTATCGAAAACAGGAGCATTCAATGTCACAGGAAATGCTATCAAGACAGGATCAACTATTAGAATTGCTGCTGAATTCAAGAAAAGGTCTGAGTATTGAGGAAATTGCAACCCGCCTGGAAATATCCAGAAACGCCGTTAAACAACACCTGACCGGCCTTGAAAATAGTCAACTGGTAAAAAAAGATACGCTGAACAGCACCGGTGGAAGACCTTCCCGGAATTACGTATTAACCGAAAAAGGCATTAATCATTTCCCTAAACAATATGCCTGGTTTTGTAGCTTGTTATTGGCGGAACTGAAAGATGAAATGAAGGATGAATTGTTCAGAGCCTTCATGCGAAGAATAGCGGAAAAACTCGCAAAAACGCTAAAGCCGCAATTTTTAGGAAAAAATCTAGCAGAAAGAACCGAACTTCTGGTAGAAATCATGCAATCCTTAGGATACCACGCCGATTTGAGCACAGGCCCCGTTAATACTGAAACGGCAATCGAAGCGTTTAACTGCGTTTATCATGATCTAGCTCTACAACATCCCGAGCTGTGCGAGTTCGATCGAACTCTGATGACGGCCCTTCTGGAACAACCCGTTGAACAAACAGGTTGTATGGCTAACAATGACTGTTCATGCCTGTTCAAAATAAAATTGAATGCTGATTGTGTTTAAACCGTATTGTAGGGTTTTTGCCCCGGCTCTCTCCTTTCTAATCGAAGAGAACCACGGATAACACATGCAATTTTAAAGCATCAGCAACAGGATGCGCCCGATTCTAAAGAGAGGCTTTTATTAGGCGGTGCGCAATCAAACAGCCCAAAGTGAATCGTTTTATCGCCCCACACATCAAAATGACTGGCATAGCGGCTGGCGCTCAGCATATCGGCCGTATTGCCGCACACCCTTAAAGGACGGCCGGTTTCAAAATGATGATGATCGTCCAGATCGAAAGCATGAGGATGATCAGGTAGGCTGCCTTTGTAGCAGGCAACCTGGCCATAATCTTCGCAGCGATCTTCAAGTGCGACTTTAAATGCTCTGACCGTAACCGATCTAAAAGTAACCATTCCAATCTTACCGGCTACTTCAGCATCATCTAATGTGATCGGGCTTTCTTTGACAACCCGAACATCAGGACAGCCCAGATCAAATAGAGTTCGTCTGAAATCTTCCCAATATAAGGCACCTCCAAGGCACTCACCCAGTAAAACCGGATCCGTTTTTAGTGCAGCAGGAATGCGTCTGTCAGAATATACGTCAGAAAAATAAAGCTCGCCCCCAGGTTTTAATACCCGAAAGATTTCGGCCAGTACGCGCATTTTGTTCGGAGATAAATTAATCACACAATTGGACACAACCACATCGATGGAATTATCTGCGATGCCCAATGCCTGTAAGTTCTCGATATGCCCCTCAATAAACGTAACATTCGATTGAGCGTAACCGTATTGCTGAGCGTGCCAATCACAATGTTGTCTGGCGACGGCCAATTGGGCCTCCGTCATATCCACGCCGATGACTTTGCCGGTTTCTCCAACCAAGCGAGACAACAAATAACAGTCGCGGCCTGTACCGCAACCCAAATCCAATACTGTACAGCCATCAAGACTGGGAGGAAGCGGTGACCCACACCCATAGAAACGGGCAAGCACTTCTGGATGAATATCTTTAAGATACGGCCGCAGGTACTGCGGAACGGCATCCAGAGTACAGCAGGCACTGGTTTTTAAGTCTTTTGAAGAGGTAAGAACCTGTCCGTAATAATTTTGAACGGACTCGGTTATGGCGGCTTCTGTCATATCAACCTCGATCGGTTAGATAAAATAATGAGGATATCACATAAAAATGGAATTATTAGCGACTTCAAAATTACTGCTTAAGCCCTGTCCCGGCAAAAAAAAACCCGCATAAAGCGGGTTTTTTTTATCCTTTGGCTAAAGAGGATTTATTCAACCCAGACCAATTCAACACGACGATTCAAAGAACGTCCTGCTTCTGTTTGGTTTTCAGCAACTGGACGATCAGGGCCGTAACCTTTGGCATGCATGCTGTCGGTAACGCCTTTAGATCTCAAATAATCCACTACCGATTGTGAACGGCGCTGAGATAATCTTACGTTATACTTATAACCGCCTTCACTACTGGTATGACCTTGAACTTCTATTTCTTTACCTTGTGGGTAGGCTTTCAATTGTGAAGCCACGCCGTCAAGAATGGCTTCGGCATTGGGTGTCAACTCAGCAGAATCATATTTGAAATTAACACCTTTCAATTCAATTTGAACCGGGCAACCTTGGTAATCAACTTTACTGCCTGACATTGTGCCTGGGCATTTGTCTAAACAATCATTAACGCCGTCTGCATCAGAGTCGCGAGTAGAGCAATCATCAACAACAGGAATCGGAGCAGGGGCTTCATAATTGCTGGCTACTGCTTGTGGTTTTTCACCGAAAGGAACAACGAATCCCACGTTGACAGTCATATCATGAAACTCTTCAGTTCCTGCCTGTAAATGAGAATTCAAGTTGTTGTTGTAACGGTAACGAACGTCACTGCGTAACAAAAAGTTATCATGGAGTTCGTAAGTGAAACCTGTACCGGCTTCACCGATGATAGTGGCTCCGCTTTCACCACGAAATGAAGTATTCATACCACCTGCGCCAATTACAGCGTAAGGTGAAAATTTGTCGCGGAAAAAGAAATACTGAAGGTCAGCTGTACCACCGGTCAGGTCCCAACGTCCACCTGATTGGCTGTTAAAACCTTGGTAAAAACCTTTCAGCTCAACATTGAAGTGTTCATTGAGCATCTTACCGAAGCCCATGCCGCCACCCCAATCGTCTTTCGCATTGCGATCGCCGCCTGATTTGATAAAGGTTCCAAAGGGAGCCACATACCAGCGATCATCGGTAGTATGATCATCCGCCTGCGCAACCGACGTTAAGCCGATAGCAGACAACAAGGCCAAGGCCAATATCTGTTTCTTTTTCATAAAAAACTCCTTAGATTGGAAATTAAACACGTGAAAACCATGTTGCTTACTATCAGGTGTTAATCCACTAAACCCAGACGGCAATAATTTAACGTCTGTCATTCGTAGTTTATAAAACTGAAATAAATAAGCGGAATGGCTCAAAAGCAAATGTGGCTAGAAGCATACTTTTGTTGCATGCAGTATACACAACACACGGTTGTTGCGCAAAATATAACTTAATAAAAATGGTAATTTTCTAGGAGCTCGCACTTAAAAAAAGCTCTTGTACAAAATTAACCATTAAAAATCAATATATTCCACTTAATAACACTAACGGACCAACTTATACTAACTGCGCAACAGAGCTAATAATTCCCCGGTTTTTTCCTCCATCAAAACAGTATTGTGGCGTGATTCCACGTTTAGCCTGACCACAGGCTCGGTATTTGACGATCTGAGATTGAAACGCCAATCTTTAAATTCCATACTGACACCATCGGTTTCATCGACAATTAACGCATCCTTCTGGTAAAAATCTCTCACTTTTTGAATAGCGGCCTCCGGATCGGCCAGTTTGGAATTGATTTCACCCGATGAAGGATAGGCCTCAATTCTCTCAGCGACAGCCTCTGACAAACGCAGTCCTTTTACACACAGCAACTCAGCCACCAGCAACCAGGGAATCATTCCGCTATCGCAATAAGCAAAATCCCTGAAATAGTGATGCGCACTCATTTCCCCGCCATAAACCGCATCTTCAAGCCGCATGCGTTCTTTGATAAACGCATGACCGGTTTTCGATTGCACAGGAATGCCCCCCGCTTTGGACACCACATCAATGGTGTTCCAGGTTAAACGCGGATCATGGATAATCTTTGCGCCCGGTGTTTTTTGTAAAAATGCTTCGGCCAGTAATCCGACAATGTAGTAACCTTCAATGAACTGCCCTTTCTCATCAAATAAAAAGCAACGATCGAAATCGCCGTCCCAGGCAATCCCCATATCCGCATGATGCTCCAGAACGGCTCGTGTCGTATCGGAGCGGCATTCCGCAAGCAATGGATTGGGGATGCCGTTGGGAAAGGTGCCATCGGCCTCATGGTGGACTTTGATAAATTCAACCGGTGCATGCTGTGCAGCAAATTTTTTCTCCAGGGCATCAATCACATGCCCGGCAGCCCCGTTTCCGGCATTAACAACCAGTTTTAAAGGTTTCAAATTGCCAATATTGATATAAGTCATCAAATGCGCAATATAGTCTTCCAGGTGAGCAACGCGGGTCATGGTTCCTTTTTTAATCACCGGCCCAAACTGGTTTTCCTCTGCAAGCCGCTGTATTTCCCGAAGACCGGTATCGCCGCTGATCGGCTTGGCCTGGTCTCTGACCAGTTTCATGCCGTTGTAATCCATAGGATTGTGACTGGCTGTCACTTCAATACCGCCGTCAACAGCCATTGATTGCGCGGCAAAATAAATTTCTTCAGTGCCTGTCATGCCGATATCAATAACATTCACACCGGCATCCATCAGTCCTTCGGCAAGTGCAATTTTCAAAGATTCGGAGGTTAATCTTACGTCACCTCCTACAACCATCGTTTTAGCTTTTAAATATTCGCCGCTTGCACGGCCTATCCGGTAGGCAATGTCTTTATTCAACTCATCGCCCAGGCGCCCTCTGATATCGTAAGCTTTAAAACACGTTAAATTTTTCATCCTAATGTCCTTAATTTGAGTTGGGTCTATTTTAGGGTTACCGATCAAAATTTGTAAGGAAAAATAATCAACTCAAGATTCGACCCACCACACCCATGCGCAGTAATGAGAACGTCGATGGCCTTACTTGACCGGTTCAGCAGACTGATTTTGATAGGCTCTGACCTGCCGCATAACACTGTTAGCACCCAGCGTTACCATCATCGGCTCCGGCATGCCGGCTTGAATTAATACCGACATAACCCAGGTATTACAGTTATTAAACAGATGGTAATTGCCGTTTGCGGCATAAAACCGGCTTTCGCCATAAAGCCCCCGCCCCAAGTCAATCAATTGGCCCTGTCCATCTCGGGTGAAAGAACGGTCTATATAATTTAACATCGCATTAAGGCGCATGGGCGAAATCCGGATGCGCTGCACCTCACTGCTTCGAAAATAAATTCCGGGGTCATAGGGAAGGCCGACAACATGCATGACTGAGTCAGTCGGTAATAACAAGGCTTTGATAGCCAAAAATAAAGAAAACGATTCTGCCTGATAAAAAGCCTGGTCGCCCCAGCCGAATTCTATAAAACGGACAGCTTCGCCATTAAAAGGCAATCCGGCAATAACACCAGCGACCACCTTGGCATCGATAACAATACCGGCATGCAGGCCATGATCAACCACATAAACCACTTTCCCGTCCGGCTCAACGGTATGTGAAGCCACGTTTTTGACGGCGCACCCCAATAAAACAAGCAAAATTAAGGGGAAAACGAACAATTTCATAGTTTGATTATTTCTCCATGATCATTTTGATGAAAAAAGATGATTCAGGAAAAACCAGATAAACCGGGGATTATTTTTCAAAATTAAGCCAAACAGCTTACAGGTTAGCTGGCTATAGCCTGTTCATGAAGCCTGAAGATGGATTTTTTTAAAGAAACACTGCTTCAATGAGACTTTAAAAACGCCAGCAAATCATCAAAACGCAGGGGTTTGGCATACAAATAACCTTGGCCAATTTCGCAACCTATCATTTTTAACATCGCTTCCTGTGCCTTAGTCTCCACCCCTTCAGCTATTGTTTTTAGACCTAAACTTTTGGCCATGGCGGAAATGGCACGAATGATCGTTTTACTTTCCGATACAATTTCGGCATCAGCAACAAAGGATTTATCAATTTTGATGAATTCAACAGGCAGACGCCTAAGATAATTCAAGGAGGAATATCCGGTTCCAAAGTCGTCAATCGCTGTATCAATACCATAACCTTTGAGCTCATTAAGCACACGGATAGCGTTTTCCAAATTACCGATGACCATGCTTTCGGTGATTTCTATGATCAGCGCGTGGCCTTCGACCTGATTTTGCTGAAGCTGATTGACGATAAATTTCGTAAAATGGGGCGAAACCAATTGCCGGCGCGAAACGTTCACTGCGACACGGATATCGGACCATCCTTCTTTTTGAAGCACACCAATAAGCCGAACCGCTTCTCGGATGACGAATTCCCCAAGTTCAATGATAAGCCCCGTATCCTCAGCAATACCAATGAATTCATCGGGCAAAACAATGCCTCGCTCGGGCTGATGCCATCTGACCAAGGCTTCCAGCGATTTAATTTTTCCTGATTCGAGATCTATTTCAGGCTGAAAATATAAGCAGAACTCGTTCTTTTGCAAGCCCCGAGAAATTTGGGACTTTATATCGAGATGCAAGGATATTTTGTCACCCAACGCTTTGTTGAAGAGAAAGCTGTTATTTCGGCCATTCGCTTTAACGGCATACATCGCTGCATCGGCATTTTTGGTCAAGGTATCAATATCCTCCCCGTCGGCCGGATAACGGGCGACGCCAATACTTACCCCTATATGAATACAGTTACCGTTAATAAAAAAAGGGGTATTTAATCCAGCAATGATTTTATTACATAACTGATTGATGGCATCTTCATCCTCACACCCATGGACAATCGCGCTGAATTCGTCTCCACCCAGTCGGCTAATCGTGTCGGATTCGCGGACCGATTCGACAATACGTTTGGCCGCTTCACAGAGCAGCTTATCGCCCGCATCGTGCCCCAGACTGTCATTGATCAGCTTGAAATCATCCAGATCCAGGTATAACAAGGTAAGAGAAGTGTGTTCGCGCTTGGCTTTAATGAGGGACTGCGCCAGCCGGTCACGGTAAAGCACCCGGTTGGGCAAACCGGTCAAAGCGTCATAAAAAGCAAGCTGCTGCCATTTTTCTTCAGCCTGTTTAAGACGGCTGATATCTGAAAAAATAATGACGAAATGACTTACAACCTGATTTTCCTCAAACACAGTACTGACTGCTTGCCATTTGGGGAACAAATCACCGCATTTTCTCCGACCGAAACATTCACCTTGCCAAACACCCCGGCTGAGCACCGTGTCCCAAATTTCATCAACAAAACCAGGGGCGTGATAACCCGGCTCAACCAGCAACAAAGGCTGTCCGATAACCTCTTGCTTTGAAAAGCCCGAGATAGCGATGAAAGAAGAATTTACTTCCAAAACCTTGCGGTTTCTGTCGGCGATTATGATGGCCTCACCTGAACATTGCAGCACCCGGTGAGCCAGATGCAGATCTTTGCTTAGCACCGCAGTCATTCGACGAAGCTCGGCAGTTTTTCTGGCCAGCTGCCTTTCAGCATTAACCAAACGGTTGTTGAGCTCCAGCATGTCAGTAATAATTTCCCTTGACAACTTATCCTGCTCTGCAGGTTTCTCTTCCTGTTGACCAGGTACAGCGTGAATGGATTCTTTGTATAGCGAACGGAAGTTATTGAACTGTTCATTGAGCATGTGGCTCATGCCTTCGCAAATCTGGTAAACGCCTAATAAGGCAGCCGAACCAACAATAATCAGTTTGTCGCCTACCGTCGCAGCAGTAAAACAAAAAAGCTGCAATTCATCATGGATACGGATATTGATTTCCCAACCCATGGCAACACCGTGCTCTTTGACATATAAAAACAGGGCCAAGCCTTTTTGCTCGGAGCATGGATCAAATAAAGCGACAAAATGAGTCAGCCCCGCTACTGCATTGTCCAGACCGTAATCATCCCAGATGATTTCGTTGATCACCCCGTCGAAATCACAAACAAGGGCAAACCCAAGACTTCCATTTTCAAGCTCTTCCATTTTCAGACTCTCCACTTATCTGCCAGAATTAGCGCACTAGGTCCGTCCTGCGCCCAGCCATCGGCTCCGGCTTTTTGCCAAAGCGAGCTGTCAATGTTGAACGCGGCACCACCAACCATAATTTTAGTCTCTGCACAATCAACCGAATTTCTGACCGCTTCAATCACTTCAAACGCGGCGCCAAGATTGGAGGCCAGCGACACCGAAATCGCCAGGACTTGTGCATTGCTTTCGATCAACATATCGATTAAAGATACTTTTGGTACATCGGCACCCAAAAACAGGGTATCCCATCCGTTCATCTCACAAATGTCCGCCAACATTCTCGCCCCAATTTCATGTAGCTCACCGGCTACACAAAGAGCTATCAGGTGTCCTTTTTTTGGCGTGTCGTTAAAAATCAAAGGAGACAATTGAGCAATGACCATTTGGGTAACGGCGGTGCAATAATGTTCATGGCCTATAGTAATTCGATTCAAGTACCATAATCTGCCCAATTCATGAAGCACCGGGGTAATGATTTTCAAATAGACATCAATAACCGGAACGCCACTTGCAACGGCAGATTGAATCTTTTCCATAGCCGCTCTCCTTTTCAGAGCAATGCAGTCATCCAGAAATCCTTTGGCAAGATTGAAATGAGGATTGTCATGGGTTAAGAAAGACCCTGAATAGGAATAAAGGGGGGGCTGTTGATTAATCGCCGCATTCAGATACCCCTGAGCCAGCGTTCTCCATTCACCCTGGCCGGATTGCTCAATCTGCTCATTAATGGCTTGCAGGCAGCCATAAAACTGGTCGGATAGGCCGCCGCTATTCATCAGCAAATGACAGGTCCAATCAGCGTACTCAGTGAACAGTCTGGGCGTATTGCATCGAACAGCTTCCCCCAAAAAAGCCAGATGCATTTCCAAATCAAAGACCATTTTCCAGCGCTCGTTGTGATCTGTGGTAAATAACTTCGGGTCTAACCGGTTTCGGATCAGACCGGCCAGATCGCCCCTGTATGCCAGCAATTCCGTTACGCTGTTGATTTGCATAATGTCGTCACCAGGTCTGCGCTTTGCGTGGGGAGAGAAATTGAAAAAATATGAGCATTTTAATAGGGTTCCGGGAGCTAGTCCGAGAATGGAAATAGAGCTATCAGTTCGTATCATACCACCTAAACTAAGAGAGTGGGTTTGACGCACATCCGTTTTAATTAACATATGCTATCAACAAGATAGAGCATAACCTCCGTATAAACTCCAGTTGTCAAATCGGCCCTGTTTCCGGCAACTTGATATCAATGTAGATAAACGAAATTATCTATCACCTCCTGTAATAATTATCACCGACATCGCGATGATGCCCACCCTAAAATCATCCTGCTTTTATTGCATACCTTTCGAACTTCAAATTTCGGCAGTGCCCAAGGAGACAACGGGTTGTTCGGCAAAGGCTTTGACTACATGGATGGTTTTACGGCGTCCTTTGACGGGCACCCCGGTGCCGAATTTCGATCTACGATGATGATATGGACTCCTCCTCTCCCCTAAACGGTGTCAAAATACACCGACTAATTTAACCGGAAGAAAGAGGAGCCTGTCATGAATCGTAACGTAATGGGTTTGGATATTGCAAAGCAAGTATTTCATTTGTTCTCGATGAAAGATGGCAAAGCCGTGAAAAAGAAGTTGAAGCGTTCTGAGTTGTTGGCGTTTATCGCACAACTGCCAGTGAGCTTGATCGCGATGGAAGCGTGTGGTGGAGCGCATCATTGGGCTCGGGAGTTTGCAGCCTTGGGCCACGAAGTGGTGTTATTGAACGCCCGCTTCGTTAAGGCCTTCGGAGTCGGCAACAAAAACGATTTCAATGACGCCGAAGCGATTTTCACCGCAGCCTGTCAGCCGAACAAACGCACCGTGGCAGTAAAAACGATCGAGCAACAAGATTTAACGATGTTACACGGTATTCGCCGAGGCAGGGTCGACGAACGAACGGCCTTGGCCAACCAAATACGTGGGCATTTGGCCGAACGGGGCATGGTGTTGCCGCGTGGCGTAAATCAGCTCAGAAAACAACTACCGGAGATACTGGAGGATGGCGATAATCAGCTCAGTGCGCTAAGCCGCCGGCTTGTGGCCACGCAGTATCAGGCCCTGAAAGACTTGGACGAAGCAATCAAAGCACTGGAACGGGAAATTAGCGCGGTCTGTCAGCAACATGCCTTAAGCCGTCGCTTGGTCGATATACCGGGTATCGGCCCTTTGACCGCCGTGTTGGCGGCAGCCGATGTCGGGGACGGCAAGGACTATCATTCGAGCCGTGATTACGCGGCCAGCTTGGGCGTGGTGCCCCGGCAACACAGTAGTGGGGACAAACAGGTCTTGCTGGGCATCAGTAAGCGCGGCAATCGGTCGTTGCGGACCTCGTTGATTCACGGCGCACGGTCGGTGCTGAAATACTGCGGCGATAAAAGCGATCCCTTGAGCCTGTGGCTCAAACGCCTGATCGAACGGCGCGGTTTCAATAAAGCAGCCGTGGCGCTAGCCAACAAGAATGCCCGGATCATCTGGGCCTTGGCAACGCGCGACGGGGACT
The DNA here is from genome assembly GCF_009828925.2 of Methylicorpusculum oleiharenae. Classification (NCBI taxonomy): domain Bacteria; kingdom Pseudomonadati; phylum Pseudomonadota; class Gammaproteobacteria; order Methylococcales; family Methylococcaceae; genus Methylicorpusculum; species Methylicorpusculum oleiharenae. The sequence continues at coordinate 4,057,020 of NZ_WUTY02000001.1, read as the reverse complement.
ATGTACCGCAAACGGCCTAGTAACTGAAAGACCGGGTTATCCACCCTTGCCCCACCGCCTCCACGCGATGGAAGGGTTCCGGCGCTGGGCCAAGCGTGGATAACCCTCAAACCGGTGATGTAAAAGAGTTCAACAGATTGCGGAGGCAAGAGAACTTAATGTGATGACGATCAACAGGTCAGACCGGTGCTTTTGAAGTCCGTTTTACCCAGAGATTCTTGGAAATCGTTACGGTGGTTGAGACAAAAGCACGCGGATAGATTCATCAGGGCCCGAAGGTCATAAGTGCCTTCACAAAGAGGCCGAATATATGGCGGCAATCTCGATCTCTGTTGGAAACATCATTTTTTAAGCAATCTTGGCTTGCAATTGGGGAGGAGTCCATATATGGGTATACTTCGTGCGGCCACATTTGCGGTTTTTTGGCGCGCTCTTTTGTCCGATAGCGGCGTTACCTACATGAATGTAGGTAAAGGGCGTGAGCAGGGAGCGGAAGCTTTGCGGAAACAGTTGCAGAGCTTGCTCTGCGCCTGTTTCCGCGCCTTGCTCTCGACTGCCAGTTCCCGGCGCAGTCTTCCGCTTACATCCCTGAAAGCGTCAAACATAATAGCCTTGTCATAAAAGCCGCAAACATGACCGCGCGAAGTAAAAAAAAGATAATTTAATGAAAACACGCTTCTATTAAGAGCTATTGCGGCAATTCTTTCAAATACAGCTTTAGGCTGTTTATAAGTCGTTGTTCATTTATTTTTACGGATCAAACAAGTCATTTTCAAGTAATATAATGAATGTAAATTATCATCCATGGTGAGCCCTTCGAGATGTTCAGTGCGAACGTATTACATTTTGTTAATCGCTTACTCTATATTTGACAATGATGTGGCTAATTTACATTTAAACTACTAAATACTCCGCCTGAATGGGTCAAACTTATCTTCCCTTAACTGTCCACTTTTCCCCTTTGTTTATGACCAAAACTATCGCTTCGCTCCCCAATAAACAACGTGTTACCAGCTGTTTAAACGTTTTCGTGTTTTGTTTATTCGGGTTACTAGTCGAGGGTTGCGCTACACCGGTAGGTATTGATCCGGTAAACATTCAGACCGGCTATCAATTAAACACACAAAACGCATTGTCGGCAGGGCAGCCGTCGGAAGCAACAAAAACGGTACTGAGGCGCAATGGACTCATGGATCGCTTCGAAAACGAACCGGAAACAGTGCTCGCGGAACTCCACGCCGAACTCAAACCGATGGACGATGAGGACAAACTGTTTACTCTGGCGGAGTTATCGATGTTGCATGCCCAAAAAAAGAACGACCAAGCCTACTTTCTGGCGGCAGCAGTTTATGCCTGGTCGCTGCTGTTTCCAGGCGATGGTCACGGTGTGCAACTCAAGGCTTCCGACCCTAGATACCGACTGGCTTATGATCTATACAATCAAGGGCTTGCGCAAGGTTTAGCTAAACCGGAAGACAGCGAAGATAATGAAGTTGAAGTTCAACTAAAACCGGGCACCTATCAACTTCCCTTCGGGACACTGGTTTTAAACTTTGACGAAAATGCTCTGTTCTGGGGCGGCTATCGACTAGAGCGCTTTATTTCTACCGCGTTCCTGGACGTTCGGGGGCTTAGAAACCGCTATCGCACTTCGGGTCTTGGCGCCACGCTGGCAGCCAGTATTTCCAGTGAACAGGCATCGAATAAAGTAATCGGTTCGGAACGCCTGGGGCCACGCACCAAAGTGCCGGTCACAGTGATCGCGCGCTTACAACATGCACGTTCCAGTCTGGCGGGTGGGCAAATCAACGGTCAACTCGAGTTGAATGCTAATGATCAAGCCACAACACTGATCGTCGATGGTCAAGTGCTGCCAATTGAATCCGACCCTACCGCGGCTCTTGCCTTACAGCTCAACGCAAACCCTCTTTATTCCTTGGAGATTCTCAATTTTCTGAAGGGCGGACTGTTTAGTGGCGCCATCCCGAAGGATCGCGCTAACGATGGTCTGTTCACGCTGCATCCTTATCGCAAAGGCAAGATTCCCTTGGTTTTGGTGCATGGCACGGCCTCTAGCCCATTGCGCTGGGCTGAAATGATCAATGAGCTGGAAGGTGATCAAAGAATCCGTGAAAACTATCAGGTCTGGTTTTTCATCTATGACTCGGCGAATCCCGTGCCGTATTCGGCGGGAGTGCTGAGTCAAGCATTAGAAAATGCACTCAATGAATTTGATCCCAATCACAAAGACCCGGCATTGCAACAGATGGTCGTTATAGGCCATAGCCAGGGTGGCTTACTGACCAAGATGATGGCAATCGATACCGGCAACCGTTTATGGGATCTGACCAGCGACAAACCGTTTGACCAAATAATGGTATCGCCCGATGTGGAAGCGCTGTTAAAACGCACGTTGTTCTTTAAACCTTTGCCCTTTGTAAAACGGGTCATCTTCATTTCGACACCGCATCACGGTGCTATGGCGGCGGCATCTGCGTGGGTGACAGGATTGGTCGCCAAGCTTGTCACCCTGCCTCAGAGCATGATACGCGGGTTTGCTCAAGCAGCTGCCGCATCCGGCGACGAGAAATTGCTGACAAAACTACGCAGGCCGCCGACAGCCGCCGACAACATGAACCCAAATAATCCGGGATTAAAAACACTGGCATCCATCCCGGTAGCCTCGCATATTCCGGCTCACTCGATCATTGCCGTGGACGGCGACGGGCCTAAGGAAGAGGGGGATGACGGCGTTGTGGCTTACCAAAGTGCACATATTGACGAAGCGATTTCGGAGAAAGTAGTTAACTGGAACCATTCTTGCCAGGGGCAGCCTGAAGTTATTGAAGAAGTTCGGCGTATTTTGCTTGAACACTCGGCCGTACTTGGTGCTCAATAAATTTTAATCCATCAAAGTAAATGCCACCGCAATGAATCAACAGGCATTAGTGTAGGAGCGGGCCATGCCCGCGACTTAATCTGGTTCAATCGCGGGCATGGCACGTTTCAATAGCTTCTTCATAGGTAATAACCTTTGAATAACCAGCCTGGCCTTGAATATTGGGTTGGCTATCGCCAACCGCGATCTACGTTTATTCTTTCCCGATGAAGTCGAGTATCTTGATGCGTGATGCACATTGTAGTGGTCCGACCACACAACGATATTGAGCTGCTTTTGTTTTTCCAGGTATCGTTTTAATATGTGGGTGTCAATTCAACCGAGGAGAAAAATGATGGCTGAGTATAAAAAATACCACTGCATGGAATGTGAACACATCTATGACGAAGCGAAAGGCGATCCTGATAGCGGCATAGCACCCGGAACGCGCTGGGAGGATATTCCTGAAAATTGGGAGTGCCCGATTTGCGGCGCACCGAAGAGTTTTTTTAAAGAGCTGCTGTTTTAATCAGCGTCATTCTCGAGTTGGTCAACAATAACGCCGCTTTTTTATCGGTAGGGGCGAATGAACTCGCCCCTGGAATAAAATTCACTGCTCAGGATCTTCTTCCCGGTCATATCTTTAATTCTTCATTATGCAGGCCTTCTTACCTCGCGAAACCAGATCCGGTATTGCTCCATTTTATCCCGCTGCTCTGCGGGTGAGTGGCGGCGGCAGGTCGAATATTCTTCCGTGCCCGGTTTCGCCCCCCACCTTATTTCGGGGCAGTCGTTAGGATTATAAGCCATTTCAAAATCCGGTTTTCTTGCCAGCACTTCATCCACGGTGAGCTCCCACATGCTGCCGTCCGTCCGCGTATAGCGGATGCTGCGCTCCTTGATGAGCTTTCTATGGTGTTGTTCGATTTCTTCCATCGCTGCTTCAGGCCGCTGATCCTTGAGTACAAACAATTCGGGATAACGCACGATCTTTCGGGGTAAGCCGTTTAGCACATTCATTGCGATCAGCAGTCGCATGTCGCGGGCGGGCGTGGCGTAATCTTCCCAGGGGCCGATCGTCTGAAAAATCGCTGCACCGTCAGGCATGGGAATGATGCTGCCTGGATTATTGCGCAAATAAGCCTCGCCGTTGTCCACCGAGGTCACACGGGCCTCGATTTGCTCGATCAAGGCATTCAGTGTAGCTTCGTAAGTCTGTTTGGGATAAATAAGACCCTTCGGATTCATGAGCTTGGTCATTCTTGCGTAGAAATCGTCCGGTGACAGTTGAGCTTGCTCCAGGGAAAAAGGAGCGAAGCCGGGATTGTTGATCAACTCGCCATTAGCGAGAACCCGCCATTCCCCCGAGGGATTGCGGACCAAGGGCCGGAAAGCCTTGAAGCCAGGTCCCGCACCCTGGATAGCCGCGAATTGAAAGGAGCCCTCCCAAAACGGTTTTCGGGTAACCGTGCTATCCGGCTGGGCATCGACGCCCAGCAAGATGCCTGGGCGGTCCGTCCTTTGCGGCAACCATTCCACTAACACCAGGACATGACCATAGGGGTCAGCAAAGACCGTTCCCGGCCAGAGTGTTTCCCTGCTAAGCGGGATGGGATACAGATCTGTAGTTTCGTCTTTAAGCCCGGTTCTTACCGCGCCCGAATGGACCACGTTCACCAATTCCCTGCAGACATTCCGGAACGTATCCTGAGATCTGATAGGCTGAGTAAATTCGGTTTTGATGGTGGCAACTTCACACTGCGGCGGTGCCTCGGCTGAACCTCGCCCGCAATCGCGGAAGGCGATTGGCAGGCCGACCTTCCATGCAAAATATGCCCGCAAGGTGTAAGGCAGGTCGGCGCAATCCGGGGTCAGTGATAGACCGTCATCTTCGTTGAGGCCGAGATAGCTGTGTAGGAAGTTCCGCTCTTTGTTTTGTATCACCGGATCCAGCGAATGAAAACGCAGGACCTCTTTTAACGGCGCACCAAATAATTCCTCTATCCAGGCGGAATAAAACGCTTCGATGGCAAGTTCCCAAACTTTGGGGATTTCCTGTCTACCTGATCTGCCGATGCTAAGCGGATGACAAGCGGTTTGCTCTCCATCCCGCCTGGCCACGATGCGGTAATCCCCTTCCTTTAACGCTTCCAACGCGGTTATCAAACTCCAGGGGGGACCTCCTCTGCGGCGATATTGTAAGGGCCTGCGCCGACCTTGGCTGTCAATTAGCGCAAGCTCTGTCAGAGGACTATCCGTTGATACGGCCATGATTTTGATCGGCTCATCGGCTTTGGGGGCGAGGGGCGAGATCCATACAGTGGTCGCCCCGGTTTCCTCGCATGAATAATCCTCGGCTAGCGCCGCTGAAATACCGGCCCATGCGATCATGCATGCGAGTAAATAGTGAAAATATTTGGCCTGGTTTGTCATGTTTTAGCGTTTTTTTGTGACTACGATTATCTTAAGGGGCTTAAATGAAGGCGCCATTATTTTTGGGCAATGTGCATATAGATAAGAAAAGCATGATTGATCGCCATAGCCTAGTCGTTCTTTTTAATCCATAGCGTAGCAAAACGAAGTAATTCGATGCCAGTGCTAAGGCCCAGTTTTTGTTTGATATTGGCTCTATGTGCTTCAATAGTTTTTACACTCCTGCTCAGTTTTTCAGAAATTGCTCTTGTGCCGAAACCGAAACCGATCAGCCGCAAAACTTCAAACTCACGGATTGTAAGACTTTTAGTCGGATCATCGTTGCCCTGATCGTATGAATTTGAACTCATCCGGTCAAGAATCATTCTATGAATTTCATCGCTCACATAAAGTTCGCCTGCCAAAATCTGCCGGATAGCTGTTTTTATATCGATAGTCGCCCGGTGTTTCATGACATAGCCTCTTGCTCCCAGTTTAAGTGAGCGTTCAGCATAAAGAGATTCTTCATGCATGCTCATGACCAGGATGGGCAGATTGGGAAAATGCGTCAAAATCGATGTTATAAGGCTAAATCCGGAGGTACCTTGCAGGGAAATGTCGACAATCGCTAAATCATGGTGGCAGTTTTCCATTGCCAGCATGGCCTCTTCGGCATTACTGGCTTCGCAACAAAGGTGCATGTCTGCCTGCACATTCAAGACCTGGGCCAAACCCTGACGCACGATAGGGTGGTCGTCTACGATTATAATTTTCGCTTTGGATTGATTTGCATTGGCCGGAATATTTTCTGACATTCCTTACTCCACAGGCTTGAGGGGCCCATTAACGACTATTGCTGTGCCGCCGGACGAACTCAATTTTACGTCTAGCACTGCACCGATCAAGTCAGCTCGGCTGCGCATACTTCTAAGACCTAACGATTCAGCAGACTTGATATTATTGGTTTCCAGACCTATGCCATTATCTTCGATCAAAAACAAATAATGGTTACCGGATCGTGACAGATTAATGTCTATCCTTTGAGCTTTGCTGTGACGCAAGGCGTTGCAAACTGCCTCTTGGGCTATTCTGTATAGGTTTAATTGAGTATCTTTATCAAGTTGAAAGTCGTCAATGGTGGCTTTAACGAAACATTGGATATCGGACGAACTCTGCGAGTAAAGGGCAAGATGTTTAAGGGCTGAAGATAAACTGCCGGATTCCAGCGCGACCGGATAAAGTCCCCTGGCAAGCGAACGAACCATTGAAGTCGCCTCATCGAGCTGTTGTTTAACCTGCAGGGCCAGAGGCTCTTCGGATGCTGATTTCGCTGCCAGTATTTCGTGCAGAGATGTCGCCAATAAAGAGGCTCCGGTAAGTTGTTGGCCTAACCCGTCATGTAATTCCTGCCCAATGAGTTTCTGACGCTCTTCGCAAATCTGATTCATTTCAACATACAAAAGCTTGCGTTCGTCCAGTGTTGCTTGGAGTTTACAGTTGGCCAGCAGAAGATCATCCGTTCGACTCTTTACTTCCATTTCCAGATTTTCATTGGCAGATTGTAATGCATTGATAGCCTTGTGCCGCTGACCATTAACAGCAGCCAGTATAAGTCCGGTAACAGCGATAAGGTCGGCAAATAAGCACCACAGTATCAAGCTTTCTAGTTCATTGTCTGCGATAAAAGGGCCTGTGCCGTTCACCGTTCCATTGATAGCGAGGAGGGATGCAGCCAGAGCAACAATGGCCGCCCCCAACGAACCGAAGCGTAGCGCACTCCAAATGGCAAAAGGGAAAATTGCCAGTGATGTTGTAAAATTACCCAGCCCTGTTATCTTGACATTGCCGAAAATGATTTGCCCGACAATGGTTAAGGTCAGTGCCAAGATCGCAATCTCCAGGACTTTTGGCCATGAAAACACAACAGGAAAAGGTTTTTCTTTTGTTAGAACAAATCCGGTAAGAAGAGCCGGACTGATAACCAGAACCCCCATTCCATCACCCAGCCACCACGTCAGCCAAGTCGAGCCGAAATGGTCCAACGTGATTTCCTCTCCCGCCAACAGTCCCAAAGCACCAAAGGAAGCAGCCACCATTGTACTGCCAAAAGTTCCTATGGCTATCAATGCCATTACATCGGATACCTGGTCCAGCGCAATAGAAAATTGATGTTTGAATCTGAGCAAAAAAGCCCCCACTAAAGGCTCCAGCGTATTTCCCAAGGTAATCATTGCAAGGGTAATGAGCGGAACGTCCGTCCCGACATTAGCCATGAATGCGCCTAAAGCGATAGCAGGCCACATTCGATAACCACCGATTAGAGTGGCCGCCAAGGCAATGCCGCTGGGAGGCCATAACAAGGTGACTGTTTGGCCGATAACAGCGTATTTGAGACCCAGTTTAGCGGAGGCCAGATAGAGCAGACAGACGCCTAGTGACCCTAGAACATGTTGCCTGATTTTCATACGATAAGATTTCAACAGTATTGATGCCACATTGCTATTCGAGAGTGATCTATCGATTTTGCGGTCTAATTTAATTGGAATCTTAATCTTTGATAAGTGCTTTGTATATAAGTTAAAAACCTTAGAGGTTACTCATCAAACGATACTCCGGCATTTCAGTCATTCAACGTTCAGTGCGAAACACTCGGCTTGTTGTAGTTTGGGCAAGGCTTTGAATTTGTTTTGCTGTAAAAGGACTTAACGGCCTCCGGGATAGGGGATTCCCCTAGTTACGAATCAGGGAATTCCTCATTTTCTTCTGTACCGTTACATTGATAACCTATATGTGCTAGGAATTGGTCACAAACAATTAAGAAAGTAAGGATCCCCCGGATAATCCGCCAGGTTTATCTGAAGATAATCAGAAATTCGGCGTACTTTCTTGGAGTTTGTTTAATTGAACTTTTGTAACTATTCTGCCGAACAATAATACGAAGTTGAAGTGTCGTGTAGGTTAACGATAGCTAACCCAACATTTCAATGCCTTCTCGTAAATTGTTGGGTTGCAAAAAACAGGCAACCCAACCTACGCAGAATAATTACGAACTTTTTTCGTAACTACTCGCCCGCTTTGAATTAAGGGTGTAGGTGCTTGATTTCAAAGGACGCATCTATACGTCCCTGTAGTTCTCTGCAACATCACTGTTGCAGAAGCCTTTTCAATCAACCACCTACACCCACTAAATTTGGAGGGGGTGAGCAGATACCTTTTTTCAATTAAATGAATTCAATGGTTTGCACGATGCTTGGCACCATGCAGGATCGTTGATGTGTCTTATTTTTCATGTCAGATCGAATTTCCTGCAAAAACTACAACGCCCCTCCTTATGAAGGGCTGCCAAGAACGTTTTATACAGGAGATTATTGTCATGGCCCATCCATTCCAAAAAAAGAAAACTAATTTCAACGCGCTGATTGACAATAATCAGGAAGGAATTTGGTGGAAGAAAGCCTGGCAGCAAGGAAAAAAAGCGCTCGCAAAATCACCTAAAGACACACAGTCCGGAAGACTGTTGTTCGAGGTCCTGGAGCCTCGCATTCTGATGTCGGCTGATTTGTCTTATGGTACAGCAACCGATTTAACTTTGGCTTACCATGCCGGTAATGGCTCCGATCAAGACCCCGCTCAGTTCCGATTACTGGATGATACCCAAACGATTGTAAGCTCGGCAAATGCAATCGATGCGCTGAATGGTGGTATCAGTATTACTGGCACCAGCGGGGACGACATACTTAAGCTAGACATGGCTAGTCTGAGCGCATTGACCTCCGTGAGCCTGACATTTCTTGGTGAAGGGGCAGATACTCTCAGCGTGGAAAACGACGCCAATTTTGAACTGTCCGATTCCGAACTCCAGGTCGGCGGTGTCACTCTTTCATTGATCAATTCCGCCGATGATACCAGTTTCGAAAGCGCTGAGCTGATGGGTGGCAGCTTGGACAACCTGTTTACACTAAAAGGGTGGTCGGGCGATCTGACCGTCGACGGCGGCGCAGGCAACGATACCTTGCAGGGACCCGATGCCGACTTCGACTGGCAGGTGACCGCTGCCAACGAAGGCTATGTGACCGGTGGAGGTTTTTTCACGTCTATCGAAAACCTCAAAGGAGGTAGCGGTTCTGACGCATTCAAAATAGATTTGAGCGGTTCTTTGGACGGTTTGATTGATGGTGGTACGGGCGATAATGCGCTGGTGGCCGACAACGACGACAACGAATGGATTTTCACCGCCGCCGATGAAGGTACATTGAATGGTTTATCTTTCAAGAACATCAAAAATCTGATTGGTGGTACCGGGGACGATGCGTTTGCTGTTGAGGATGGTGCCACGATTTCGGGACTCGTTGATGGTGGTGCTGAAGACGGGGATGATACAGAAACGGAAGTCAATAGCATCAGCTTTGCCGCTTATACTGATCAAATAACCGTTGGCCTGCCAGATTCAGCGATCCAGGATCAGCAGGGCAGGGTTACTTCCGGCTCAGTCACTGTAGTCGGCGCATTTGCCAACATCGACAGTTTCGAAGGTGGCGCGTCTGATGATGACGAGGTAATCGGGCCGACGGAAAAGTCGGTAGTCTGGACGGTAAGCGGCGAGGATCAATTTTCGGTTGCCGAAATTTCCTTCAGCGACTTCCAGAATTTGACCGGTGCCAACAACAATACCGACGTATTCGTCATCGAAGGACTAGGAAACATAACCGGTACGATAGACGGCGGTACCGGCGGAAGCGATGGTTTGATTTTTATCGATCCGACCGACGACGAAACATACAAAGCTTATAACCCCAGTTCTTTGATCAACAACCAATCAGGGACCACATCGGGCGGCGATGCGTTTAGTAAAGCTATTGACTATGCCGGCATGGATTATGTCAATTTCTTCAATAAAACCGATCCATTAAATCCGATTATCTCCGGAAGTATTTTCAACGACACCATCACGGTGACAGAAGATCCGGATGTCGCTGGCGGTATTAAAATCAGTTATGCGGGCAACATCTATAAGTTGTCTCAACAAGAAGTAACCTCGCTGGTTTCCTTGCGCATCGACGGCATGGAAGGCAAGGACACCATCATCGTCGAACCGTTGCCGACCAATTTCACCGGCAGTCTTTACCTATACGGCCATCGGCTGCAACGCGCCGATCTGCTCTATCCGGACATGCCGGAAGACGACGTCTATCAGGACACCGTGATCTTTCGCGACAAGCGGACGACTGTGCAACGCGATTCCGGTGTTCCGAATGATCTGCCGTTGGCATCTTTAACGCCCTACTATCTGGAAGTGTTTGCCGACCACGTTCAAGTCGAGGACGGGGTTAGAATTCAAGCTGGCGACGACGGCATATTTTTCCGTAACCGCGATATCGGGGTTGCTACGTTCGAAAACCTATCGCCGATTCTCCCCACCACTCGCAGCGTCTCGGTCGACATTGGCAAAAATGCCATTCTGGAAGGCGGCGCCATCTACTTCGTCTTGCAGGCCGAAGATAAAAGCTTCAGCGACATAATCGGCGCCGGCAACGAGGTGTCCAAGTTTGTCATCGAGCCGCTGACCGGACTGCTGGAAGGCGCGGTATCGATGCCGGTCAAAATTCTGGTGAAAAAATCCGAGGCCAAGATCACGGTCAAAGAAGGGGCGCAATTGCTCAGCGCCGGTACCCTGGGGATGTATGCCACCGCGGTTTCCGATTCTTCCGGTGCCGCATCCAGTAGCTTGATCAGTATCGGCTACGCTCAAGCCAAGGCCTACGCAGACATCAACATCGCAGAAGACGTAGTGATCACGGCTGCAGATGCCGTCGTGATTACGTCCACCGCCAACGCCACCGCCAACATCAGCGCCTCAACCATCCGCGAGGTGTCCAGCACCCCCAATCCGGGGTCTAAACAAATCGCCCTGGTGATAGGGGTGGCTAATGCCGATGTCGAATCGTACGTGACCGTCGCGGAAGGCGCTGCCATCACCGCCGGCAAAACCGCCAATGTCACGGCCGGCGGCGACATCAATGCCGAGGCCAGCGCTGAAGCCGGCATGTATGCCGAAGGCGCAGCGGGGCTGGCTTTTGGAATTGAAATTTCCAATGCCGATATTCATACCATCGTCAATGGCAGCATTACCGCATTGATGGAGCCCGGTGCGGTGGTCAAGTTGGAAATCGACCCGACAGTTAAAGGTTTCGATTACAAATCAACTCAAACCATCAACCAATTGGAAAATGGCAAAGTTGTCAAATTGATGAATGATTTCAATGACGATTTACCGAAAGGTACGTTGTTGAAATATATCGGCAGCACCAGAAATGGTTCTATCGATTTAACACCGGAAGGAACAGGCGCTGGTTTTTCCACGACGGGTGAGAATTATGCCGACGACTCAATATGGGAAGTCAAAACACCCGATTTCGGCTATGTAGACTACGACTTCGACCGGGTCTATCTCGGCGATACTTCTCTCGTCACCGAAGATACCATTACGTACACCAACCGCCGTGGCACCAGCATTGGCAATATGGTCGATGGCCGCGAGTACTATGTGATTCAGGATGATGTTGATGGTTACTACAAGTTTGCCGAAACCGAAACTCAGGCGATTCGGGCCAGTTTAGGCTATGAATCCGGTAACATTGTCAATTTGATCGACCAATCCGGCTCAGTCATAGAAACCAATAACAACGAACGTAGCTTTGATGGTACCGATGTTGATGCCGATACCGATAGTATTTCCCTGCCTTGGGGCGGAGGTGTCTTCAATACCTTCGAGTTGGGCCAAGCGGTGGTTTACCACGAAGGCACTTCAGCGATAGAGGGGCTGGTCGATGGTAATACATATTATATAGCGGCTTCCACCAATCAAACCAATCTGCAAGGCAACACGCGCTTTACAGATAAACAAGTCATTGGATTGTCCGAGTCGGAAAACGAAGCGCGTGGCGGTATTTTGATTGATATAGGTACAGCAACCGGGACAGGTTATAAACTAGTAGCCAAACATGTGCTGGATTCCGATTTTGCCACAGGCATTGGCGTCGTCGCCAAACTCGGTGCTGAAAACAACGCCTCGGCCAGTGCTGGTTTGACGGCAGAAGACCCCAATCCCGGTTATTGGTCAAAGTTTACAAGCGCAGTCGAAACCAATCTGCCGAATCTGCTTTTGGAAAAGTTGACCAAAAAATATTCTGAAGCGCAAAAAGCCAATGCTGGTGCCAGCAACGAATTATCCGTGGCCGGTGCCTTGGCGTTTACTTTTGTCGAACACAGCGTACTGACCGATGTTGGCAGTAGCGCGGTCTTGAAATCCAACGAAGACCTGGAAGTCAAAGCTTTAATAAGTCAAAAATATACCCTGGGTGCGGAAAGCAATGCCGAGCCGACGCTCAACAGCGCGGATACCGTAGTCAGCGTTGCAGTCAACATCGGTATTATCAGTAATACGGCGATCGTCACCATACACTCCGATGCCAAAACCGGTGGCGGCTGGCAAGCAGCGACATTGGATGGGCTTCGTGCGACTAGGGTTATTTCCGATGTCACTTATCCGTTCCTGACTCGTTTTGACGAATATATTCCATTGTCTTGGGGTGAGTTTGTCGACGGCATCCGCAATGATGGCCTGGATGCCATTACCAAATATTTCAATTCGACCCTGGGCCTGAAAGACTCATTCTTTAATACGTGGGTCGCCAGTACCGCCGATGCGGAAAAATTAGGCATAGCCGGTTCTGTCAACATCATGGACCTGACCAATGTCTCCAAAGCCATTGTCGAGTCCGGTGTAGCAATCAATCAGGACGCGAGCTGGCATTTACCAGGATTGGTCAACGATCATCCCAATCAAGCTGAAAACCAGGGCGATCTGAAAGGAGAGGAGGTGGTTTCGATTGAAGCTACCAATTATCAGCAAACCATCAATATGACCGGTATTTTTGCCTTGCCCGGTTTGACGCTGGATGTGATTCCTAACCCCTCTGCCGATCCTAAAGCCTCCAAATTCAAACTTAAGAAAGAACTGAGTAAAAATGTACTTGGCACTGGCGGCTCAAAAGGCGGTGCAGGCGGATCGATATTCGTCAACGTCCAAAACAACACGACCCATGCCATCGTCGAAGACGATGCACAAATCTACAGTGGCGCCGATGGCGGCTTTAACATGAAAGCCGAAGAGGCGCTGTTCAATATCCATCTGGCCCAGTCAGCCGGCAAGGGCGGCGGTTTTGCGGTGGCCGGTTCGGTGGTTTATGCGGGCCAGGATAGCGATACGCTGGTGCAGGTGGGCGAAACCGCTCAAATTACCGGGCGTGATATGCGTCTTTATGCCGGCGATTTGACCACGACGGCGAGTTGGGCGGGCGGCGTTGCGGTGGGCGACGGTGTAGGCGTCGGATTCTCTTTGGCGATCAATGACTTTGACCGCAAAACCCGTGCCGTGATAGGTGATCCGGACGTGCTGACTGCCGTGGCGGGCGCGCCTGGCTCTACCTCTTACATTAATGTCACCGATAAAGTCGACGTCTTAGCCAAAGTGGATGGCGATTTATGGTCATTCACAGTGGCTGGTGCGGTGGCCAGCGGCGACTCCGGCGGCACACCGCCGCCGCAAGATTCACCGCTCAAAGCCTTGTCCCTATTGGGCGACAGTGTAGAGGCGCCCCAATCAGGTTTCGGTGCAGCTGCCGCACTCTCAGTCAATATCGTTAAAGACAATACCCAAGCATCGATTGTCAACGCTGGAAAACTTCAAGCCGGCAGTGTCACCGTGACCGCCACCGATGATTTCTTCCAGGTTGCCGTCACTGGCGGTGCCAGCTTTGCCAAAGGGCAAGCAGGAGCTTCCAGCGGTTCGACTTCCTTGGCCGGGGCATTCAGCTTCAATGATCTGGATGTGAAAACCCGTGCCTTTATTCTTGACACCGATATTGTCACGCCTGGTGCCTTAACGATCGATGCCAAACGCACCGGTGACTTGATCACACTGAGCGCGGGCGGTTCCATTGCCACCGGGCAAGGCGGTAAGGCCATTGCAGGTTCAGTTTCGATCAATTTGATTTTCAATGTCACCGAAGCCTATCTAAGCGGCGTCGATGCCGAGGTCGGCGGCGACGTCAGCGTTACGGCCAGCGACAACTCGCGGATCATTGCCGTCGGTGGCGGTTTGGCGTTTGCGTTGGGCGGCAAGATTGGTGTGGGTATCGGTGTGGGCGCCAATATTCTGGGGTCGGATGCCAAACCGACCATTACCCGTGCCTACATTTCTGATTCGACCCTGGTTATTGGCGGCGAATCGCTGAAGGTAACCGCAACCAACGAAAATGTGGACAGCGATGGTCGGATTTTTGCCATTACCGCAGGCGTCGGCGTGGCCGGTGGCCCGGATGCGACAGTGGGATTAGGCGCGATGTTGTCGGTGAATCTGATCACCAACACCACTGAAGCCTATGTGCGCAACACTAAAATCGACGAGGAACTCGACGACAACGGCGATCCGATAGACCCCAAACTCAATACCCGAGTTGAAGCGCGTGACGATTCCGGCATCATCGCCATTGGTGGCGCCGTTGGGGTATCGACTGGTAATGCCATTGGCGCGGCCATTGGCTATAACGAGATAGACAATGACGTTCGGGCTTACCTGGACGACGTGGAATTGACTGCCGACGGCACGCTCACTGTCAAGGCTACCTCCGATGCAGAAATCGGCGGCGTCGCGCTCGGTGTAGCGGTTGCTGCGGGCCCTAGCGGCAAAATTGCAGGCGCCGGTTCGTTGTTGATCAACCAAATTACTAACACCATTGACGCCCATATCATTGATTCGGATGTCACCGTGGGCGGCGATGTGCTGATCCAAGCCAGTGATAATTCGCTGATTGTCTCCATATCCGGCGGTATCGCGGTCGGTATTGGCAGCAAAGCGGCGATAGGCGCCGCGATTAGTTACAACCTCATTCAGAACAAAAATCTGGCTTACATCGAGTCTTCCACCGTTCATTCGACAACGGGTGCAGTAACCTTGTCCGCTGCCGACGAGGCCTTGTTGGTAGCATTGGCGGTTGGCGGGGCCGGCGCCCAAGATTTTGCCCTGGGCGGCTCGGTGATGGTCAACTCGATTGCCAATACCGTTGATGCGCATATTTCCAAAAACTCCGATGTTTTTGCGCGTACCGATTTAAGTGTCACCGCCAAGGAGTCTTCCTCACTGGTGGCGATAGGCGGCGGTATCGGCGTGGCGGTGAAAGGTTCGGCGATTGGTGCGGCGATAGCCTACAACTATGTGGGCGGTAGCTTCGATGATGCCAATCCCAATTTGATCAGCCGCGATTCCACTGCGGATAACAAAATCAGTGCTTATATCGACGATTCCAAAGCGGTCGCCGATGGCAACATTACCGTAGCCGGTGGTTTCGCACCACCTGTGGATGCGACTGCAGGACATTCCAGCATCACCGCCATGGTGGCAGCGTTCAATCCTAACGCGGCAAATGCCGTCGATTTGACGAGCAATACATTGACCTTTGCCACAGCCCACGGTTACGAGGATGGCCAGGCCGTGACCTATCGCAATGGCGGTGGCAACAGCATCGAGGGACTGACCGACGGCGAGGTGTATTATGTCAAGAAAATCGACGATTTCAGCCTGAAACTGCAAACCAAAAACCTGGAAGTGCAATCGTTCGATCCTTCCGATGACGACGTGATTGATCTAAACGCAAACACCATTACCTTTGCGGAAGATCACGGTTACCAGGACGGTGACGTCGTGGTGTACAACAATGGCTCTGAAGTTGAAACCGATAGTATCGGCGGTCTAAGCACTGTTACACAGTACATTGTTAAACGAGTCGATGCCAAAACCATTAAATTGCAGACCCAACAGTTTGGCGATCACGATAGTGATAATTCCACCCCGGATCAGGATTACCTGGAAGTCGTTAATTTAACCTCAACAGGTGTTGGCACCTACCACAGTCTGCACCATGAAAAGCTCGATGTGGTCGATTTGAACAGCAAGGGTAGCGGCGCTTCGCACAGCTTGAGGGTAACCCAGATTGCCATCGGCGACACACAAATCGCCCTGCCGGTGGAATTGTCATCCGGCATTACCTCAATTACCTTGGGCGGCGCGGGTGCGGCCAATTTTGCCTTGGGTGGATCGGTTTCTATTTCTTTCATCAAAAACAGCATCGATGCGCGGATTTCCAATGTCAGCGCGACCGAAAATCAAGTGATCAAAGCCGGCGGCAAACTGACCGTATCTGCCGATGACAGTTCGAAAATATTCGCCTTGGCCGGGGGCGTAGCCATTTCCGTGTCAGGGCCACAACAAAGCGGCCCCGGCGTAGGCGTCGGTGTCGCAGTAGCTGCAAATATCATTGATAACTCTATCACCGCCACAGTGCTAGATGCGCCCTTAAAAGCACACGGCGATATAGAAATCAGCGCGGATTCCGAAGCATCTATTAATGCCGTCACCTTGGCTGGCGCATTGGCGGCCGCGTTGAAAGCCGACACTGCAGTAGCGGTAGCCGGTGGTGGCAGTATTGCCATCAATGAGGTCGGCAATACCGTCGAAGCCTCTATTACTGGCTCGGATAGTGTCGAAAGTACTGCCGGCGATATCCGCGTGACCGCTGATGATATTGCGTCTATCGATGCTGTTGCGATTGCCGCAACCGTTTCCGCAGCCGTTAGTTTTAATTCCAGCGCGTCCATAGCCATCGGGTTTTCCCTGGGTTTCAATACTATCGATAATTCGGTGGATGCGTTCATCAGCGACGTGGATTCGGTCAAAACCCTGTTGGCGGACAAGGGCGTTACGGTTGAAGCCAACGCCAACGGACGTCACCGGTTTAATATTACCGATACCAGTTCGATCACTAGCCTGGTCAACGGCTTGGATGATGCATCATTTAAAGATGCTGACGACACAGAAACTGAAAATACCGACGAAGCGGCTGTCGATGCGACGGCCGATGCACTATTTTTGGCTACCCTTAAATCCACCTTTAAATCCAACGGGGTCAGCCTGAACGGCAAATCCGAAGACCTCAAAGTCAGTGCCTTAAAAGCCGGCAGCGAATGGATGGTCTTCGATGGCCGTTCCAGCTACCGAGTGGCTAAAGTGGTAGACAGCAACGGCAATACCCTGCGGCTGGAAGTGCGCGGTGGCAATATCCAGGCGGTATCGGTAGCCGCCTCGGTCGCATTGTCAGGCAGTCTGACTGGTTTAGGCGTGGCCCTCAGTGGCGCCGGCGCCGGCGCGGCCAATAATATTTTGACCGATACCCGGGCTTATATTGATGAGAGTTCCGTCAACAGCGCCGGCGACGTGCGGGTTGCGGCTGCCAATAATGCCGTGATCAATGCCACCGTGGTAGCGATCTCAGTGTCGGCGGCGGTAGGCAGTCAGGGCGGCGTTGCGGCTTCGTTGGGTATAGCGGTTGCGCGGAATCAGATCGGCTATGAGGCGGATACCAGCGAGACCTACGATTACGATCTGGATGCCAGTAACGTGGCCTATCTGGAAAAAGGCGACAAGGTCAGAATCAACAAGGGCGTACTGTCCGGCGATGTTTACGAATATGTACCGGATACCAGTTATACCTACACCTCTGCCAGCAGACCTACGGACGTAAATCCGGGCGACATGGTCAAGGTCGGTAACAAAGTCTATCGATTTAAATTTGATGAAAACGGCCTCTCCAACAGCACCGGCGTCGACCTAAGCACTCAAGATTACACCAGCGCCAATAGCGATTGGGAAGAGGTCACTATTGATTTCCGCGGTCAAGACTACAACAACACCGGTTTGTGGAAGCGGGTGGGCACCGACAAAGCACCTAACGATGTCGCTGCCTTTATTCGTAATTCCAGCATCACCCAAGCCGATGACGTGTCCGTGATTGCCTTGTCCGGCCAATCAATCAATGCCGGCGTTGGTGCAGGCTCGGCAGCCATATCCGGCGGCAGTAACGCCGCTGTTGGTATCAGCGGTGCCGGAGTCGGTAACGAAAATAAAATCGCCGCCAACGTGGTGGCCTATATCGATGGCAATGGCACCAATGCGGGTCCTATCACCGCCGACAGCCTGACCCTCAGTGCGCGGGATAACTCGGCGATCTTGGCCGATGCCGGCGCCGCTTCGATTGCCGGCGCTTTCGGCGGAACCGGCAGTGTGGCGGTTTCCATCGGTATATCGATCGCCCTTAATGACATCGATAATACCGTTGAAGCCTATATCATCGACAGCCCGACCGCTCCGCATTTGATCAGCACTACGGTGGGCGATATCAGTCTGACAACCGAAGAAGCCGCTTCAATTCGTGCGGTATCGGTTGCGGCCTCCTTTGCCGTTGCTTTTGGCTCCACCGTGGGTGTGGCAGTCAGCGGCGCCGGTGCGGTGGCTTTGAACGTCATCAATGGCGCAACCAATGCGTACCTACAAAATGCCTCAATCGACAGCAAACAGGATGTCATTTTACTGGCCAACAACTCAGCATCAATCATATCCACGGTGGTCGGCATCTCAGTTGCGGCCGGAGTCGGCGGCGCCGGCGCAGGCGTCGGGGTTTCGATCGGTGTCGCGGTGGCCATCAACCGGATCGGCGAATCCGGTAATCTACTGGAAGTCCAGGCTTACAGTGAAAATAGCAGTATCAAAGCGGGGGGCGACCTGAGCCTGACAGCGAATTCGGCGCAAACCATCGAAGCCGGGGTTGGTGCCGGTTCCGCAGCCGTTGCGGTTGGCGGTACCGTCGGTGTTGGCGTTGCCGGCGCCGGTGTGTATACCGAGAACAAAATCAAGGCGGCGGTCAAAGCCTATATTGACGGCGACGGTACCCTGGGTATCAGCGCCGATAACATATCCTTGAGCGCTACCGATGTATCCAACATTACCGCCCGGGCGGGCGCCGCGGCTTTATCGCTGTCGTTTGCCGGCACCGGCGCAGTTTCTATCTCTCTCGGTATTGCGCTGGCCAGAAACGATATCAGTAATATTATCGAAGCTAGCATCAGCAACGCCAACAACGGAGTTCTGGCGCGTAGCGGCAATGTCGCGTTGACTGCGAGCGAAACCGCCACGATTACGGTGGATTCAATTGCCGCTTCTTTGGCGGCCGGTTTCTCGCTTGTGGGAGTGGCTGTCGCAGGTGCGGGTGCCGACGGTATCAACCTGATCAACAATACCGTTCAGGCCTATATCGACGACAGTACGGTCGTGGCCGAGTCTGCGGAAGTGTTCGACTATGAGGCTTCTGCCACGCCGAATGAACTCCGCACCGGCAAAGTGGTGCGAGTTCCGTTTGGCGATGGCCATCTCTTGTTCCAATATATTGGCAGTAACCGCCTGGATCCCAATAACGAATTACCACCCATAGATCTTTCGGCCGAAAACTATAACGATGCTAGCAAATGGCTTTTAAAAAGTACCGCAAGCGATATTACAGTTGAAGCAAGCAGTTCAGCGACGATCACCAGTCTGGTTGGCGCGGTGGCCGCTGCCGTGGGTGGTGGCTTGATCGGTGCCGCCGGTTCGATCGGGGTGTCCGTATCCCGCAATCTGATCGGTTACGATTCGGCCGACGACGACACCGGCGGTGGCAATAAAGTCCTGGCCTATGTCACCGATTCCACCCTGACAGCATCTGGTAAAGTGCGGGTACAAGCCACCGCCACTGACCGCATCAGTGCAGAAGCCTTTGCCGGCTCGGTTGCGCTGAGCGTGGGCGTCGGTGCTCTGTCACTTGCCGGTAGCGGGGTGGAAATCACCAACAAAATGGGCACGGAAGTTCACGCCTATGTCAGCGACAGCAATGTGCTGGCTTTGGGCGACGTCACTGTCAAGGCCGTGTCCGACAGCATGGTCACCAAGGCCAAGGCCACAGGCGCTGCGGTTTCGGTCGCGATCGGCATCGGCGGCGGTGTGTCGATCGCCGCCTCCATCGTCAACAACGTGATTGCCAACGACGTCATGGCTTATCTGAGCGATAGCGATGGTAGCCATGCCATTATCAGTGGTAACGATGTCGAAGTACTGGCGGACGTCAGTCAAGCCAAAGTCGATGACATCAGTGCCGTGACCGCTTCGGTGTCCGCCGGTTTATTTGGCGCCAGCGGCGGCGGTGTTGAGTTGAATAACGTGGTCGATAACACTGTCTCGGCCACGATTGAGGGTGAGCTGGATGTTGTGGCGATGGGCGACGTGACTGTCAATGCCAGCGAACAAGCCGAGGTAGAAGCCGATGCCTCCAACGTGACCATCAGCGTCAGCTTGGGTGCGGCCTTGGGTGTATCCGTTATCGAAAACGAGCTGAAGAGCACGGTTCGCGCTGCTATCGAAGGGGCGAGCGTTAGCCGTCGCGCCCGAATTAACGCCACAAACATTGTTGTCAAAGCCGAGAGCGAAAACGATGCGACCAAAACCAAGTCGGTCGGCGTTTCCGGATCGCTGGTTGGGGTAACCGGCAACAGCGCTGAGGCGACCATCACGACTAGCGTGATAGCAGAGACCTCGAATGCAGAGTTGGTTGCAGAAGAGTTTGTGTCGATCTTGGCCAATGCTGATAACTATGCCCGCGCGGAATCCAACGGTGGTGCCTTCGGTTTGGGCGCGGTGGGTGCCATGGTTGCCGATATAGACCTCGGTCTAGGTGAGTCAGTCTACGAAGTGCAATCGACGGTGGGCGAAGGTTCTACCGTTACGGCGGGTACGCTGAACATCACGGCCTCCGGCACGGATGATCTGGTGGCGGAAAGCATTGCCGGGAGTGCCGCGGCTGTCTCTGCGACCGGCGCGCAAAGTGATGTGGACAGCGATTATGCAGCTCTGGCCCGCTTAGGGGATAACGTCGTGGTGGATGTCACCAGTTTCCTGATGACGTCCGCTTATAGTCAGGCATTCGATGCCCAAGCCGAGAACTATTCGGTCGCTTTGGCATCCGGGACCGGCGCGGGAATCAACAACGACATTACTACTAAAGCCAATGTCGAGGTGGGCACCGGTGCCAGGGTTACCGCCCGAGACATCGTGATCGATGCCAAAAATGAATTGGTCAAAGATGCCTTTGGCGATGCTGCCAATTTGCAATCGGGTTCTGCCAGCGTCGTCGGCTTGACCCTCCTGCTCAGCGACACTGACATCGGTACCAGCACCAATCCTTTCGAAGCCAAGGTTGATATTGGCAGTGGTGCAGTCTTGACCGCCACCGGTACCAATGCCAATCCGGGTGTGTTCCGTGTTGGCGCAGCAACTGACATACGCGCTGTGGATCGAAGCAAGTTGGAAAGTGTCTCCGGCTTCAACATATCGGCGATCGAGTCCAGAGTCGATACCGTCGCCAATGCTACGATCAACGTAACCGGGGCTACCCTGGAGAACAAATCTGGCGATCTGCAACTGACGACCCGTTCGGCCGGAGACGTCTCGGCTGGCGCCAATCTGATGATTATTTCGTTGGTCAGCGGCGCCGGTGCCGGTGCCTACAGTACCCAAAACGTCAATAACAGCATTAATGTCACCGACTCCACGCTGAAAGGGTCAGATGTGCAGCTTTACGCCGGTCGTAACAATATTGGTGTGCCAAATGTATTGTTGGGCTATGCCAATTCGCAAGTGCTTGCCATCTCGCTGGGCAGCATTGCGGTGCCGGTGGTAGCCGCCGACATTTATGAGAACAACACCATCAATCTGGCCGGCACCACGCAGCTGAAAGCGCTGGAGGATGTCAGTCTGTTGGCAGTCGAAGGCGTGGGTGAAGATAATCGCGCCAAAACCGATGCTGATGTATTGTCGTTGTCCTTCATTCCCTATGCGGTTAGCGTGCCCGATGGCGGTAATGTCACCAGCACCAATAAAGTGATTGTCGGTTCCGATGTATCGATTGAAGCCGGTATCAACAGTAGTGCGGTGATGCTGATTCGCGCGGTAAACGACACCCAAGCCAGCGCGCCGTTTGATGTCAGCCGGATAGGCACCTTACTGACGGCACAGGAAAAAACCGATCTAAATTTGCCAAACGACGTGACCTACGAGTATGGCGCCGTCAATCTGGATGAAATTCGCTTTACCGTGACTACCGGCACCATCGTCAAGGTCTTGACCGGCCATACCGCCGGTGGCGTGGTGGACAACTACTATCAATTCAAAAAGCAAACCAGCGGCGAAAACATCTTACTGGAGAAGGAAAACTACGCCGATACCAGCCGTTGGGAGGTGTTGACTACCGTTAAGCGCGATGCCAATTTGTTAACCGGTGCGCCCTACCGGCCAACCATCGCCGAAGTTGAAGCGAATGGATCGCCGTATTTCTTCTACACCACGGAAACGACTACTGCCTTGGCAGATCAGTTGGCAAATCAACTGTATGTCATCAAGCCAGTAACTGTAGATGCACCGCGCTTGTCCTATCGCAACCTGGGCACACTGTTATTCCAACAACGCGAAACCATTTTGGGCTGGATTGCCAGCCACTCCAGCAATGCAGAGGCCGTCGCCCGCTATGAAGTGCAACTGGCGGCATTGGATGACACGCTGAGAGATTTGGGTTTGCTTGAGGATGCCACCAACCCGGATAACGGGGTTACCCAACAAGTGGTAAACAAAAACCTAGATGCGCTGTTCATTGATTTGCCGTCCATCTATGCCGCGCCCGGCTCGGTATTTGTGGAAGGTGACGGCGTATACCGGACCGCGACCGACACAGTTGCGCTGCTGCCTTCGACGTTGATCGGCAGTCAAATCAAAGCTAACGGTGGAGCCAAAATCGAGATTGACAACCGTACCCCGTTTGCAATGACTTTGGCCGATACGGTGATTCGTGATAACAAACGTGTCGCCGTTGTCGATGGTGAGTACGTCACTCAACAAGCCGGCAATGTCTATCTCAATAATGTCTCGTTGACCACTGTCAACAATGCCAGCGCTAAAACCATTGAAATCAAGCAGAAAGCGCTCGATCCGTTGTCACGATATGACTTTAACGGTTTAGCCGTGCCCGATGTCGATCGCGGCCTGTATGTGGTCGGCGATGTGATCAACGAAGCGGGTAATGTCTCTATCAAGAATTTTGATGGCAGTATTAGCGTGTCAGGCGAAATTCGTGCGGCGTCGGTCACGATCGATGCCAAAACCGATTTTGCCTTGAATACCGAAGACTGGCTGCATACTAATCGCGACCCGCGCCAGTATATTGATTACGACAAGTTGGTTGCCGATACACAGACTCTGGGCAGTGGTTCCAAACTCCAATTTGCAAGCAGTGCTAACGTCACTTATCTGAATGATGCGTTTATTCCTGTCAATTTGAATCTGGATGATGCCATCAACGTCAATGAGTCGCGAATATTGGCCCAAGGCCGGATCAGCATCACCGCCCGTTATCTGAATGTCAATGGCCTGATTCAAAGCGGCGTGCAGACAGTCACGCTGCATGTTGCCGACACTTTTACCGCCAACCGAACCCAGTCCTTCCTGGACGATGACGGCAATGTGCTGGCGGGGATTAGCTTTGGCACCGACCGTGTGCCGGTCGACGGTTATTTTGACTACGAAAAACAAGCCATCGTGGTCGACGACATCATACCTACCGGCGGCGAAATCACTATCGCCGGCAAAATTCTCAGCACCGGGAACGGTCAGTTGAAGGTCGCCCACGGCTACACCAGCGTCGATATCGATAACGACAGCAAATACAAACTGATTCTTAACCGTATCGATACCTCCAAACCCCGCGATGGCATTATCACCATCATCGATTCGGTGGCGCAGACCAAAACCGAATACAAGATTGACGCTAATAAACTGGTCACCGAACGCGTCTATGAAGGCGAGTTGACGACAACACCTGATGATAATCAGGTATCACGCATCGTCTATACCTTGCAGGCCACGGCGACTTATAACCTGGGCGACAGCAATACTGCCGATGACTTGATTCAATATGGCAATCCTGCCAGCCCGGTTGCTTATGCCTTGGTCAATGGTGCAACCATGCCGGCTTTACTTTATAAGGGGCAGTTGTATGTCTGGGTAGAAGGCCAGGAATCTACCCGCACCGAGGTACGGGTTTATGAACAAAAAAGCTTCAACTTATTGGGCTTTGATTGGGACGGTTTGGTCAAGGACGACAGCTGGATTGATAGGGATATTTTCTACACCGACAAAACCCGGCTGTTGGAATCTGAAGTGGTTGGTGGTGCTAGCGGTTTGGCGCAAGTGCCTGGCTACGCAGTCGGTGACGCTTACACCCTGGCGTATGTGCAGGTCAACGACGAAGCGGTTAAAGTCACCCCTGGAATAACCACCGTAAAATATGTGGGTACAGATACTACTAAGGGCGTAACCGGAAATCGCTATCAACTGGATGCAACCAAGGTAACCGGCACCTTGGATTTGAAATTACCGGATCAGAATTTCCTGGATACCAATCTTTGGAAGAATGTAACCAGTGATACTTCAGCTGCTGATGTTGATTTTGACAGTGACTTTTTAAATTACACCTACACCTCCAACACCGAAACTTTTGGCGGCGGCTGGCTACGGGAAAAAACCGTCCGTACCACAACTACTACCGTGCAAGGCATCAAGGATTACTATACGCATACCTTGAAGGCCGATTATCCGATCAACATCGTGTTTGCCGAAGGCCCGGCCGAACCGTCTATCGTGATTCACAGTGTCAACGATGTGTTCATGCAGGGCAACATCATTTCACCCGATATAGACGATGTGCAAAACAGCATCAGCATCACGTCGGATAAAGGCTCCGTGTCCTCGGTGCCGGAAGTGGCAATTTTGGGTGTCAGCCCGACGATTCGCGCCGGTGACTTCGTGAATGTCAACATCGAAGGTAACAAGGGTGCGCTGGATGTGATAGCGGGTCTCGATACTGCCGATACCAAATCCGGCAAGTACATTGTTCTGAATGCGGTCAAGGACGCGTTCGAAGCCGATAGCATCAGCAGTTTTGTAATCAAGCAGGTGCTGACCGAAAAAGGCGATGTGCTGATCAATGCGCCGGAGGGTATCCGTGCCCAAAATGCCAGTGCGCTGGTCAAAGGCAATCTGGTGGAATTGAAAGCCAGCAAAGGCGCAATCGGCGCCGCCAACCTGGCGTTGACCATCGATTCCGATGTCTTGAAAAAAGGCGGCTTGGCGGCACTGGCCGAAGACAATATCCATATCAGCGAGAAAACCGGCGATCTGAAACTGGCACTTGCCAAGTCCTGGGAAGCCCAGGGCGCCGTGCATTCCACCACGGGCGATGTCAAACTCAGTACCCAAAGCGGTTCCATTCTCGATGCGGTGTACGAGCAGTTAAAACCCAAAACCGCTGAAGAAGTGGCAGCGTTAGCCGCAGCTGCGGATGCGACAGGTGCGGAAGCCTTGGCTGCAGCCGAAGCTGCGATCCGCTCGGAAGAATACGCCATTACCCAAAATTACCACAATTATTGGCTGTACTACCGTGGCGCCGTTCCTGGTGCTACACCCAGTGCCACGCTATCCATCGCCAGTATCGACGCGCAAACCAACCAAATTAATTTAGCCAGCGCTCACGGTCTGCAAACTGGCGACCGGGTGATCTTTAAAATGGGCCAAAATCCGACCATCACCAACTTGCTGGATGATTTTGCCTACTACGTGATCGTGGTGGATGCCAATACGATTCGATTGGCTGATAACCGCTACGATGCGGCGATTGCAGCGACGCCTAAGGCGTTTGATATAACCGTCAACAGCTTGAATGGGGTGGGCTCTGTATCGGTCACTGATCTGCAATTATTGCAATTCAGCTACACCGCAACCCGGCCTTATTCACCGGCGACTGTCGACGAGGCAGCGCGCTTCGATGAAATCGATGATGCCTACGGCAGCGGCAATTATGATGCGGATTTTGTCTATAAATATAGTCAGACCGAACGTGATGCCAAAATCGCTGCGCGTACTTTCAATGCGGCATCGCTGCAATACCCGCTGTCGGTGTCATTGATCAAATATCTGTATCCCGACCTGGAAATTCCAGCCGGTGTCAGCAGCGCGCCAATTACCACGGAGAGCGCCAATATCATCGGTCACCGAGTGACACTGTCTACCGTGGGTAGCAATACCCAAGTGGGCCGAATTTCAGGTGTCGTCACCATAGACATTCCAGTTAACGGTTTTGCCGGTATGACTACCGAACACCAAGAACTGTTGTCGCGGGCGACAGTGAGCGACATTATCTCGGTGCAACGAGATACCAACGGTCAGCCTGTCAAAGTTGTCGTGCGCTTGGTTGACGACATTGATATCGCCGCAGATGCCGATGTGAACAGCAACACCGCCGTGACGGTTGAAATCGACGCAGTTGCCGGCGTGGCTTTGCAAACCGATGCGGATTTGGATATTGATCATATCCGTTCCGGCGTCGGTGGTGATGTGCTGTTGCAGGTGGGTGGTGCGGTTACCGACATCAACACCTCAGCGGTTGCGGCGATTACCAGCTTCGGCGATTTAGGCATCCGGAGCGGTGGCAACGTCAGCGGACAGGGCACGCCAAAAAGTACGCTGCGTGTGCAAATTGCAGCGGATAAAGAGGTTAGTGCCGATGTCGGCGGCGAGTTGCGCTTGCGGCAAGTCGATGGCAGCGTCACTTTGTACGGTGTCACCAAAAACATCAGCGACTTGAATATCGACAATGTCCTGACCAGCACCGACGCCTTTATCGAAGTCATCCAGGGCAATCTGAATGTCGGATTGATCGAAGCTGGCGACGATATCGTGTTACAAGCCTATGTCGGTTCGATTCTGGACCGTGATACCGATGCGGCTGACTTGATAGCCGCAGGTGACGCGCTGCTTAAAGCCAGCTTGAATGTCGGTGCATCCGACAATTTCCTGGATGTGGACATTGCTGGCGTATTCAGTGCTCAAGTCGGTGGCAGCGTTTATCTGCATAGCTTGGATAAACATGATCTGACCATCGGCACCATCACCGCGGGCACGCTGGTGCATATCAATGCCGAACTGGCGATTGTCGACCAGCCTGAAGTGGGCGTACCGGATACCGACATTACTGCGGCAGATGCCATTGTGAATGCAGTTAATTCGGTCGGTAGCGCGGTCAATCCATTGGAAACCCAAATCAACCGTCTGGAAGCCGAGATCAGTGCCGGCGGTATCTGGCTGGATAACACTGGCAACCTGCAAATCGGCGGAATCAGTAGCCAAGTGGGTATTAAAGCCCTCACTACTGTCGACATTTCTGCCCTAGGTTCGATTACGGTAGCTGAAGCGATCGACACCGCCAATGGACCGGTGTTTTTGGATGCGTCTATTGATATTCTGGTCAATTCGGCAATCACCAGCGGCGGCGGTGCAGTGACACTCAAAGCCAAAGGCAACATCACGTTTAATGCCAGCGGTTCGATCGACACCGAAACCGGTTCGGCAACGGTAAGATTGCTGGCCGACTGGGATGGTAGCTCCGCCGATGGCAAAGCTAATGATGGCGGTGCCATCGCGATGACCGACGGCTCCTTTGTTGATGCCACCGACGGCCTGATCGATGTGGACGCAACCGGCAATATTGAGATCAGTTTGTTACGCACCACTACCGATGTGGCGGTTGATTCCAGCGCGGGTGCCATTTTGGATGCCTTCGAAGCGGTCAGCAATACGGACATCATGGCCAAAAACGCCTTCTTGAATGCTGCGCAGGGCATTGGAACAGACAGCAATCCGCTGGAAACCCTCCTGGCCCATTTGGAAGGAGATGGCGGGGCAGGCGGCATCTTTATTGAGAATGCCCAAGGGTTGGTGATCGGCGCCATCGTCAGTCAAGCCTTGCCTGGTGCCAGCACAAACAATGGTCTGCGTGCCAACCGCATGATTCGCGTCAGATCGGCTGGTTTCATGACGGTTGTTGAAAATATCGCTTCCGTCAATGATGACGTAATTCTGCAAGCCATCGATTCGGCGATTGTGACCGAATTGACGGCGCCGGATTTAAGCAAATATGTCACAGCTCTTGACGGTTCCCTTGAAGACGAAGACCTGATCGTCACCGACGGTGCGGATATCAGTGCCGGCCAAGTGGTTCGTTTGCTGGCTGGTGACGATATGCTGATTGATAGCAACAGCGTCGTCAGCGCCGGTATTCGTATCGAATTAAGCAGTGATTTTGAGGATGCCGATCCCGGTGTTGGCAGCCGTATCGATGTCTTGGGCAGTCTGGATTCTGTTACCAACGTGATCAGTGGTGGTCGGGATAACGATACCGTGTACCTGCAGCCGCTTGCTTTGCGTGGGCATACCCAGGTTTTGGGTGACCGCGATGGTTTGGCCGGTGGTGAAGATACCTTCATTCTTGACCAATTGCCTTCTATTGATACTACCCATGATCGCCCCAATCATGTCAAAGCCGACGGCAGTGATGGCGCGGTGCGCGACACCGTGGATCTCGATGGTCGTGGCGGCACCGACGTGTATGTCGTCAATATCACCAACGCGTTGAGCAGTTATCTGGTCAATGTGCACGATAGCGGTGCACCTGATGATGGTGTCGATACCCTGACCATCAACGGCACCGTGAATGGCGATGTGTTCTTGTTGCGTGAACGTTTCGTAGCGCTGCTCAGCAAAGACGGCAGTTTCGATAACGATGGCCGTCCTGGTTTCAAATCCGAACTGCAACGCATCAACTATGATCGCACCGTTAACGGACGCTTGACCGTCAACGGCGGCTTGGGTGATGACGAATTCTACATGGACGACAACAGCGCGATTACCACGTTGGATGGCGGCCAAGGCAAGGATTTGTTCCAGATTGGCCAGGTGTTCGGTACCAATCCGAACGGCTATGACTATGCCGATCCGAACCGCATCGATGATGTGCGCGTTGTGGCCAACGATGTGGACAACATCGACTTGACCGCAAATAGCGACGACATTGCCTTGACTCAAATCACTCGCGGCTGGTTGTCTCGCGGCGCCAGTTATGCGACGACAGTGTTTGGCGGCGAGCAGGGTGATACGTTCAACGTTTACAGCAACAAAGCCGTGTTGCGGCTGGAAGGCGAGGCCGGCAACGACAACTTCGTCATCCGCGCCTTCATCGCCGAGGACGACATCATCGCCAATGGCGGCAACGACGACGACCATTTTGAGTACAACATCAATGCCCCGCTCAGCATCAACGGCGGTGCCGGGTTTGATACAGTGACCGTACTGGGTACCGAACGCGACGACAGCTTCATTGTCACCGCTGACGGCATCTTCGGTGCCGGTTTGTCGGTGCGTCTGGATGGGGTGGAAGAGTCGGTGGAAGTCGATGGCCTGGAAGGCAACGATCAATTCTTCATCCTCAGCACCCGCGACAATGTGGTCACTACGGTGATTGGCGGTTTGGGAAGTGATACCTTCAATGTTGCTGGCGATGTTACCGCTCAGGTGATCAGTCAGGATTTGAACGGTCGCAGCTCTGTGATTAATCATGGCGCGGCCAGTGTTGATAACAACTACAACCAGTTGTTGGTGGATGGTATTGCGGTGACCATCGCCGATCAGACCCAGGGTAAAGTGGTCATCGACGAAACTGGCGGTGCGACTTCCGGCTATACCGAGTTGCTGGAAGATGTCGCCGGCTTTATTGATAGCTACAGTATTTCGCTGATTGCGCCTCTTACTGGCTTGGATAACAGCACTATCGGTTATTTGACCGTATCGGCGGCGTTGTCTTCATCGGCCGATCGCCGTTTGAACACACGTAATGCAATTAACGATCCGTTGCCTGCTGATGCACCGCATGAAGCTGAATCGGTGTTGATTTCGCTGGACGGCGTCAATTACAGCAGTGCTGCAGTGATCAAGTTTACCCAGGCTGATTGGGAATCGGCCCGGACTGTGTTCGTCAAAGCCGCGCATGACGACGCCATCGAAGGCGAGCGCAAAGTCATGATCAGCCATAGCCTACAAATCGTCAGCAACAACGCCGGCGATATTGCCGCTTACGATAACGTGGCGATACGCAATGTCGAAGCCAAGGTGGTGGATGACGATCTGGGCAGTTTGATCGTACTGGAAAGCGGCGGTTCGACGCGCGTATTGGAAGGCGGTAACGTCACCGATACCTCGGGTAATAGCATTGGCAACAGCGCCATCGATGACACCTATACCGTGCAGTTATCGGTTCAGCCGCAACCCGGCGAACTGGTGACGGTCAGTTTGGCGTTCGACAGCAACCAAATCCAGGTTTTCGAGGGCAATACCCAGGTTACCAGTCTGACCTTCGATGCGAATAACTGGAACAGCTCACGCACACTGACAGTGAAAGCGGTCAATGACGCGGTACGCGAGAACAGTATCATAACCCGCATCACTCATGGTTTTAGCAGCACTGATGTTAACTCGGTCTATGCCAATGCGCCCAGTGCTGAAGTCGCGGTCAGCGTGGTCGATAACGACACGGCCAAAGTGCTGGTCACCGAAACCGACGGCAGTACTCGTCTGGTGCAAGGCCAAGCCGGCGACAGTTACAGCTTGCGGTTGGTCAGTCAACCGGCAGGCGAAGTGACTGTGAACTTGTATGGCGACGGCCAAACCCGATTTGTCAGTAACCCGCGCGTATTCCTTAACAATTTGGGTGGCGCGCAAAGGCTGGCTGTCTATTTTGTGGACGGCGGCACGGCTGCGGACAGCATCCAACGCAGCGATGGCGGCAGTTGGTTAGCCGACGGATTCCGGGTAGGCAGTTTGTTCCAAATCAATGGCGCAGGGGATGTATATAAAGTCAATTCACTGACGGCGTCGACTTTGACTTTAACCACCAACGCGCAATTAAGTACTGGCAATCAAGCTAGCGTCAGCATTCAACGCAAAACACCGGCCGTCAATTTCGACGCCAGCAATTGGTTCCATGAATTATCCATTGGCGTTGAAATTGACGACTACTTCGTCCCCGATCCTGAACAGCAGTTCGTAAGACAGGAGCCGGTGCGCGAGCACACCGTGAACAGCATCGCAGGTCCGTTGATCATTGAAGGCGGCGTAACCGAAGGTAAAGACCGTTCTATCAAGCCGGCGGTCATGTTACCGACAGAATCAACCGCAATGCCTAAAACGATTGAATTGGATATTGATGAAACCAAGCAGGCCGATCGTTTGAATGTGTTCAACGATTCCAGTCGGGCTGACGACATCGGTAAAATGCAGGCGGTGACTTTGGATGCGAACGCCCAAACCATCGTCAAGCTGGGCAATGCCATTAATATTTCCGGGCTGGGCATGCGTCCGGGTAGCGATGGCTACAGCACCTCATTGACTCTGGATATCAGCGAAGCGCAAGACGGTTCGCAGCCAGCGGAGTTTTTCGGCGGTATTACCTTCGACGATATTGAAGTCACCGACATTATGCTCGGCCAAGGTAATGATACGTTCAATATATCCGCAACCAGTGCCGGCACACCGGGCGCCAGCGACAAGGTGGTGACTGTTGTGCATGGCGGCGGCAATACCTTGCTGGCCAACAATGGCCAAATGGGTGGCGATAACATCGTTATCACGGGCGGTGGCGGTGTCAATTCACCGCTGGTGATCTTCGGCGATACCAGCCAGGACGGCACTCGTTACGATTCGCGTCCCGATCTGGGCGCCTTTACCGGTAACGCCGTATCCTTCCTCAATGCCGGTCACGACATCATCGATGCACGTGCCGCACAGGGCGGGGTAACCATCTACGGCGGCGCGGGCGACGACGTGATTTGGGGCAGCCAGGGTGATGATCATCTGGCCGGTGGCTCAGGTGATGACGAAATTCACGGCCAAGGCGGCCTGGATCATATCTACGGGGACTCCGGCTTCAATCTGGATTATGCCGTGGTCGGTGAGAGCAACGGACCGCACACCGTGGCGCGTCTGTTGACGGTACCGACTGTCGATATCAGCCGCAATTACACTCGAGACAGTTTGCTGGCTGGCAGCGATACTTTGTATGGCGATGACGGCGATGACATCATCTTCGGCGATCACGGCGTGATCGAACAAACCGCTGGTACCTTGCGTCTTCTAACCACCGGAAATGTCACCCGCATCGCTACAGATCAACCCAAAAATGGCCAAGCCGACATCATCGGCGGCGGTAGCGGTTATAACCGTATCCTCGGCGGTTTGGGGGGCGACATCATTTCAGGCGGTAACGACGGCAACCTGATCTTTGGCGATCATGGCTTCATCGATTACATCGAATTCGACGGTGATTTGACCGATATCGATGTCATCGAAAGTATCGATTTCGATAACGGCGGCATTGATAGCATTACGACCGGAAGCGGTAACGATATTATTTTGGGTGGAACTTCCGGTGATCTGATCGATGCAGGCCAAGGACATAACATCGTCTTCGGCGACCACGGTCGAATTCTGTCCGCTTTTGCGGTCAATGGCTCGGATGATTTAGATGATTTAGTGGCGAGACTGGACAATCATCCGGTTTCATTGGGCAGAATCGAAACGATTGCACCAATAATGGGTGGCGATGACACGATCATCACCAGCCAAGGCCGCGACATCATTCTCGGCGGTTTCGGCGACGATTTGATCTTTGCTTATGGCGCAGTAATGAGCGCAGTCGGTTTGAGCCCGAATTCGTCTGCAAAAGACTTGGATAAGAATAATCTGGTCATTGGCGACAACGGTTACATCGATTATGTCAAAGCAGACAATGATGCTCGCGACATCGATGAAATCGCTTCGACCGAAGTCGATAAAGGCGGCCAGGATACGATCTACGTCGGCGATGCCAACGACATCGTGATCGGCGGTGCCGATGCCGATGAGATAGACGACGGCAACGGTTTTGCGGTCATCATCGCCGATAGCGGTATCTTGACTTCGATGGATGGCTACGATGCCGCTTCGGCATTCTCCGCGCATCCTTTCATGTTGGGCTGTTTCAAAACCCTCGTTTCGCTGAACGACGGCAGTGACACCATCGTCTCCGGTGCCGGCGGCTCTGTGATCTTCGGAGGCTTGGGCAATGATGTCATCTATGCAGGTGAAGGTAACGATCTGGTCTTCGGTGAATACGGTGAGGTGTGTACGGACCTAGTCAAAGAAGGCTGTGCATGTGAGCCGTTCGTGTTTACCGATCAAAATGACAATTCTTATGGCGCTTTCGGATTCAGAACGATCGATACGAATGTAACCGGTGAGTTCAACGATACGATATTTGGCGAAGGCGGTAACGATATCATTCTCGGCCAACAAGGCGACGATCTGGTCTACGGCGGTCACGGTGATGACATCTTGATCGGCGGTCACAATGTGGCGGGCGGTTTGGATGGCAACGACCGCATCGACGGCGGAGCCGGCAATGACGCAATCGCGGGTGACAATGCCGAAATCTGTTACCGTGAAGATCATCTGGATCCCCGTATGCGCGCGCTGTTGGGTACCGCGATGTATAGCATCACCGGCCAAAACGACGGACGGGCGCTGGTCGTCCCTCTGGAAACCGGACATAACGGCGCACCGATACCGCTTTATGCCGATCCACGCAGCACCAGTCAATACAAAATCGTGTTGCTCGATCATGCCGATACGACGTCGAATCTGTTTTACGGAAATGACTACATCGCCGGCGGAGCAGGCGAGGACGAGATATTCGGTCAACTCGGCAATGACGTGATTCAGGGCGATGGCACCATCGGCATGGCGGTGGACAGCAGCGCAGAGCAGCTCGCGGCGGCACAGTTGAGCCTGGTGCGCAGCAACGGCAGCTTCTATGAGCTGCCCGAGGACTTCACTAATTTCGGCGGCGGACGTTCCGCGCCGCTCGGCCTCGATGGCATCGGCGAGCTGAGCGTGCGCGCCAGCTTCGAGGGCTTGTACGACGGTGATGACTACATCGAAGGCAACGGCGGAAACGACGTGATCTTCGGCAACCGGGGTCAGGATGACCTGATTGGCGGAAGTTCCAATTTATTCGGTTTGTTTGACGCGTCACAACGTTCCGACGGCAGCGATCTGATATTCGGCGGTGCCGGAACCCGGATCGATCGAAACGACATTGGTGATGCGACCAGCGCGAAAACACCAGGGCTGCCTTCCGCTTATGCGAATGACCTGATCGTGACCAATGCCGGAGCCCATGCTCATGACGCGGATGTAATCATCGGCGACAACGGTCTGATCTTCCGTTTGGTGGGTATCAACGGCGCTCAACGCGGTAACGGCAATGTCTTTGAATCCGGCGTGCGCAGCACCGGCGGTTATCTCAACTTCAACTACGACTCTTACGGTTCTGCCGCACAGGGTTATGGCAGCGACGGAAATAATGCCACCTATGACTACATTGTGGTCAGAACGGTCGAGTTCCTGGACTACCATGAAGGCGGTATCGATATTCACTCAGATGCCGTCAATGACCGCGGCGCCGGTGACGAAATTCACGGTGAAGCCGGAGATGACACGATTTACGGCATGAAAGGCAATGACCTGTTGTACGGCCATGGTCAGGACGATGATCTGATCGGTGGCTACGGTAACGATTGGATCTCGGGCGGAACCGGTGACGATGGCGTGATCGGCGACGACGGTCGTTTCATCGTGAGCCGCAACGCCACGACTTATGGGGAACCCTTGTACGGTGTCGTTGCTTTGTTGCCCGATAACGGCGACACCAGGACCTTCAACGGCAATATGATGAACGAAGCCATTGCGACGCCGGGAAGCATTCAACAGGCAGTCGTCAATGTCGCTGGCGAACTGAAAAAGGCCGTCAATTTAACTCCGTTCAGTTTCGATCCCAACTTTAACGGTGATTGGGACGAGTTTACGACCGTCAATCGCAAAACCGTCGATGACCAGGGACTTCCCGGAGCTCCTAATGCCAACGACATCATTTTTGGCGGATTGGGTAATGATTGGCTGCATGGCGGTTCGGGCGATGATGCGATTCTGGGGGGGGAGGCGTTAAGTCTGGCCTACACGCAAGTTTATAATGAACAGGGGCAACTGACAGGCGTCACGCGCAGTGATTTCTTCCGTCCTTATAATCAGGGTGATGTTTTGGCTTACAATCCAGAGGATCCGGATGGCTGGCACTTCGATAGTACCCGCCGCGCCGGCGAGTTCGCCCTGTACGACGAGTATGATCCGTTGCGTAAAATTACGCTCAATGCGGACGGCACCGCCAATAAAACCAACCAAGGCGGATTGGAATGGTTCCTTAACTTCTCCGCCACCGAAGGTAGCTATGTTCCAGCCGGTACGATCAATACCAACGGCAATCAGGCGACCAGCTATGTGCAAGCTTGGAATGACGGAAACGACAAGATCTTCGGCGACACCGGTAATGATTGGTTGGTCGGCGGCACCGGCAAAGACAATCTGTATGGCGGTTTCGGCAACGATCTACTCAATGCTGACGATGATCATCGGACCAATGAAGGACTGAATAACCAACCCGATACGCAACCCAGTTATGAGGACCGTGCTTTCGGTGGCGCCGGCCGCGACGTACTGATCGGTAACACCGGCGGGGACCGCTTGATCGATTGGGTCGGCGAGTTCAATAGCTACCTGGTGCCGTTTGCACCGTTCGGCATGGCGACTGTCAGTCGAACGCTGCAACCGCAATTGGCTGAATTCCTGTACACCTTGAGTGCCAGCGACGGCGCCGATCCGACACGCGCTGCCGATACCGGAGCCGATGCGGCACGCAATGGTGAGCCGGAAGGTGAACTGGGTTTGATTCGTCAGAAAGATTTTGCCTGGCAGTCTCAAACCGGTGCGCCAGCCGATCCTCAAGCCGGCAATATTCCCGGCGGCAAACGCGATGTTTTACGTACCGCTAATTTCAATGACGGACAGTTGCAAGGGTTGGCAGCCGATAGCGGTACTTGGGAAGTCAACGGCGGTGTGTTGCGTATCGCTGCTACGTCGAATCAGAACGATGCGGTATCGGTCTATCATGTGGGTGACGCGCTACCCATCTACTACGAATTACAGGCAAGGATTCAGGTTATCAAGCCTACTGGTGGGTGGAAAGCGAACAGCTATGTGATCTTCGATTACCAAAGTCCGACCGATTTCAAGTTTGCCGGTTTGAACGTATCGACCAACAAGCTGGAGATCGGCCAACGCACGGCGGCAGGATGGCAAGTGTTGAGTCAATCCTCTGTGCAGGGCGGTGTCAAGGACAATACCTGGTATAACCTGACATTGTCGGTCAACGGGCTTACTGCCACGCTGGTCGTCGACAACAAAACCACGTTTAGTCATACCTTCCAACCAACCGTCATCGATGGCTGGAGCTATGCGTTGAACTGGGGATTGGTAGGCTTTGGCTCCGACCGGTCGCGTGGCGCCATGGATAACATTTCGGTACAAGTCTTGCCGCCGGCCGTCACGGCCGTTCGAACAGAGGACTTTGCAACCGGAGTCGGTGAAATGGTAACAGGCGATGCGGATTCGCGTCTGGGAACCTGGAACGCAACGGCCGGACGTCTCATAGGTGCGCCGTTGACCGCGAATGCTACTGCCATTCAATTGTTGAACTTGTCTGGCGTCACGCAGATGTCAGCCACTTCTCTACTTGAGTTGAACACGACATTCAATACGACAGGTCGGTCCGGTATCGTGTTCGATCGCTACAGCGACACCGACTTCAAGTTTGCTGCGGTCGATGTCATATCGAAGCAAGTGATGATCGGTCACCGTTCGGCTTCGGGCTGGAAGATCGATGCCGCTGTCAGCAACCTTAGCCTGACTGCGGGTACCGATTACAAACTCGGTATCTCGATCAAGGGGGCGACGGTCAGCCTGTCGCTGAACGATCAGGCGGCAGTTGGATTTGTGTTCAATGCGGTGGGTACTGATGGTCGATTCGGTCTGTTTACACACAGCGTCACATCGAGTTTCGACTCAGTGATGGTCAAAACCAATGATCCAAGAGTGCCGGCAAACAATCTGCAAGCGACCGTTGCGCCCGATTTTGTTTCGCAAAATACGGTTTCTTCGATTGCACAGGATGATATCGCACCCATTCTGGCCGAGGCTAAACGTCGCTGGGCGGCATCGGGATTGCTTGATGACGAATTACTGGCTCGTTTGAATACGATTACCGTTCGACTGGAAGACTTTGGCGGATTGATTTTGGCTCAACAAGACGTTAACACGCTTCATATTGACCTTGATGCCGCCGGCTGGGGCTGGTTTGTCGATCCGACGGCTGATAAAAATGAAGAGTATCGCCGGAATTCCGACGGAACCTTGTCTGCCAAAAAGAATAACGATGCATCCGGAAAAATGGACTTGCTGACGGTTGTGATGCATGAAATGGGTCACATATTGGGTTATGATCATGGAACGGAAATCAAGGGTCAAATCGAGCTGATGGATTCCACATTGTCGGTAGGTGTGCGTGAGTTGCTCAACTCAACCAGCATCAGTTATTTCGATGAGGATGCCGGCTCGTTCGTCAAGGCTGAAAAGCAAAACGATCAGGTTGAAAACAATAGGCAGCGTGGAGATTTTCTAATCATTACTGATGCGAATTCCAAAAAACCACGGCAAATGTTATACGATTTCACGATGGCTGATGACGATCAGGATCATGCATCAGATTCTGAAAAACAGGCTGATGAAACGAAAAGTCTGAAAGCCAAATTGAAGAAAATGGCCGGACGGATGAGTTGGAAAAAATAGTGTACTGAGCGATATGTATAACAAAGATTTTATATTCAAGGACTGTGGGTTTGACTGGCTTCCGGATTACCTTATCAAGGATAATTTATTTAACGTTTCCTACGATATTGACACGGAAGTCATCAAGCTTTATATATTGGATGAGACAAAAAGTTTCTTATATAAAATCAGTCACGAAGAGATCAGCAAGCAATATGAAGCCCTAAAATATAAGGCGGATCCTTCCAGATTGTCGGCCTTTTTAGGAACGGAATTTGATGATCGGACAATTCAGATTGATACGGTTGAAGACAATGTTTACTACCTGTACATAGAAGAAGCCCCGCATGCCGATTACACCGGTTTTCTCGATGCGGTCTGCTCTAAATTCGGGATCAGCAAACCCTGGTTTGTGGCTACCGTCAATAGAATCAACAAACGGCAGATTACGAACATGTTCGAGTGTTTTAAATACCGGGCTGTTTCCGGTGTTAAAGTGCCATTTGAGTCTGATAACTGCAAACTGTATTCAAGACCTTTCAAGCTTGGCAATTCTTATGAATTGGGCAATAAAGCCAGGCAATTTATGACCCGGTTATATGGCTGTGATGAAAGATGTCTGGAAGCTCGTCTTCGCTATTTATGGGTTTCCACGGAAATGTTGACGGATCGGATAGTTCTGACTACGCAATACCACGAATTGGTCCATTAGGCATTGGCTAAAAGTTTGTAAATCAAGGTGATACACCGTGCAGGTTGTGGTTGGCGAT
Organism: Methylicorpusculum oleiharenae; assembly: GCF_009828925.2. NCBI lineage: Bacteria > Pseudomonadati > Pseudomonadota > Gammaproteobacteria > Methylococcales > Methylococcaceae > Methylicorpusculum > Methylicorpusculum oleiharenae. The sequence goes on along the minus strand of NZ_WUTY02000001.1, from coordinate 4,018,295 downwards.
AGCCAAACCAACATTTCAAGACCATGGCATTAATTGTTGAGTTGCGATTAGCCTAACCTACGCCGAATAATTTCGATCAGGTTGGTATAAAAATACAAGGAGACGGATAGTATGGATTCAGTAATTATAATTAATGAGGAAATGATTTAATGAGCACACAGTTATTAATCTATGAACGAGCAGTACCCTTATCGAGCCAACGCCACAAAGGCTGGTCGGTGAAAACCGGCGCCGATTATGCTTTTGCCCGGCAGGTTAACTCGGTGCCCTTGGTGGCCGTGGAATTCCCTCACGCCGCAGCAGAATACAGTATTGTGTTTGCCGGCAATGATGAAGCAATGATGCCCGTCGTCATTCTGGGAATGCGGGAAAATGAAAATCTTTACCTTAATGAATCAAATGCCTGGACTGCAAAGTATATCCCTGCATTTATCAGACGTTATCCTTTTGTTTTTTCCAGTAACGAAGATCAGTCGACTTTCACGTTGTGCATAGACGAGGAGTTTGCCGGGTATAACCAGGAAGGACGCGGTGAGCATCTGTTTGATGCAGATGGCGAACGCACGCAGTATCTGGAAAACGTATTGCGCTTTGTTAACGACTATCAAGGTCAGTACCGCCGGACACAATTGTTTTGTAAGAAATTACAGGAACTGGATTTATTGGAACCGATGCAAGCCCAGTTTACGCTGAACTCCGGGCAGCAATTACGTTTGGCGGGATTCAAGGCTGTCAACCGTGAGCGATTGAAAAATCTGTCAGATGAACAAGTAGCCGCACTTTTTAAGACGGATGAGCTGGAATTGATTTATCTGCATTTACAGTCCATGAAAAATTTCAGTGCAATGGTGGAAAAAACGGCTGCACATATTGCCGATCATCAGGAAGCTGCAAAACCGGCTGTCGATGAAGCCGCTGCACCCTCGAAAGAAGAATTGCATTAAGTTTGACTGGGTGAGGAAATAAATCGATAGGCCATAGTGTAGTAGCGGGCCATGCCCGCTCCTACAAATAACGGTTAACTTAGAGGCATTGGAGCTACAGGGAGCGTTTCATGCGTCCTTTGAAATCAAGCACCGACACCCAATAAAATGGCAGGGGTAAGCAAATAAGGCGTTCTCCAAACGAATCAATGAATGTTCCCTTGCGTCACTTCTTGAATAAAGCCGATCAAAGACAGGTTTATTTCAAAGGTTTGCTTTCTTTAACCTGAGCTAAAAATCCCCCGCTTGTTTTTACAACAGAAGTCACTTACCTTTTTCAGTTAACCGGCCTGCAACATGATTGATGAAAATTACACCCTGTTTAGCCATCAGTTTGATCAGTGCCAGTTGCTTGTTATTTCAAGCGGCTTACTGATAAATGTTTTAACTTGAACGCAGGCATGGATATCAATCAGCAATCACAAAGTAAGGAGCTTCGCAATGAAGCGCGTCTGCCTGTTGAACCCGGTTGTACGGTCATCATTCATTGCGATGATCATGAAGTCATCGGCACGATAGAAAATAAGTCCGGATCTGGATTGCAGGTCCGTGTTGCAGAAGCGTCAAAATCCCATCTTGAAAAGTCCAATTTTCTGACCATGACTTACAGCATGCCGTTTGGTCTGGTAAGTCAACGGGCACAAGTTTGCTGGATCAAAGCAGGGCAAGGCGGCGGACTGTTGTCCGGTGTCGCATTTCTTGAATCCGATACGGATTTTCAAACGAATTATCAAAAATTATGGAAGCAGTTTAACGAAGCAACCCGCTTGGAAACAGCGGCCGGTTACTGGTTAAGGTTGCAATGTGCAATGCTGAGCGGGGTTACTCGCGGAGTCGTGATTCTCGGAAAACCGGAAAGCGGTTCGTTTGTTCCCATTTCTTTTTGGCCGGAAGGGCAAAGAGGCTGTTTGGGTTTGACTGATGCCGCCGAACTTGCGTTGCATGAAAGGCGCGGGGTTTTGAGAAACCAAGGTCAGCGCGATCCGGGATTAAACATACCGGTCTGTCATATCGGCTTCCCGTTAATGCTGAGTGAACAGCTTTACGGTGTGGTGGCCTTTGAAATCGTGGCACGTTCCGAGCCTTTAATGCGTGCCAGTATGCGCCATTTGCAATGGGGGATAAGTTGGCTGGAATTGTTTATCCGGCGCGAGGAAGGAAAAAAATATACCCCTGAAAATCAGCAGTTAGTCACTGTTCTAGAGTTAATAACCGCCAGTCTGGAACATGAAAAATTTCAGGCATCGGCCACTTCCGTAGCAACAGAACTCGCCACTTTACTAAAATGCGACAGAGTCAGTATTGGTTTTCTGAAAGGTAAATTCATCCAGGTGAATGCACTTTCGCACAGCGTCGATTTCGCCAAAAAATCCAGTTTGATTCAAAGCATAGGCTTGGCTATGGATGAGGCGCTGGAGCAAATGGCGTCTGTGGTTTATCCGTCACTGGATGAAAATAGCGTCCAGATCAGCCGCTGCCACGAAAAGCTGTTGCGTGATCAGGGTAGTGGCAGTGTTTGCACCATTCCATTTTGCAGTGCCGGTGAGGTCTTTGGTGCGCTTACGCTGGAACGGCCTCCGGGCAGTTCTTTTGAAAGGCACACAGTGGAATTATGTGAAACCATCGCATCCTTAGTCGGACCTATTCTGGAAACCAAAAGAAAGGAAGATTTATGGCTGGGGCAAAAAGTATGGGTTTCCATCAAGCGCGTTTATGGCCAATTAGTGGGACCCGCGCATGGTGGACTGAAGCTGGGCGCCGTTATCGCGCTGGGAACCCTGTTGTTTTGTCTGTTCGCTACCGGTGATTACCGAATATCGGCCGATACGCAACTGGAAGGTGCTATTCAACGGGTCGTTGTGACACCTTTCGACAGTTATATCAAGGAAGCCTATGTGAGGCCCGGTGATCTGGTCAAAAAGGACACCTTATTGGCCAAACTGGATGACACCGACCTGATTCTGGAAAGAACCAAATGGGAAAGTCAAAAAGAACAGTATCTCAAAGAATACCGGGATGCATTGGGTCAATCCGAGCGCAGTAAAATCAGTGTGCTGAATGCTCAAATTGGACAAGTGCAGGCTCAGCTGGCGATCACTGAAGCACAACTGGCAAGAGTGCAATTGAAAGCGCCGTTTGATGGCGTGATTGTCTCCGGCGACTTGAGTCAATCATTGGGTGCGCCATCGCAGCGGGGAGACATCCTGTTTGAAATTGCGCCGCTGGAGGATTACCGGGTCGTTTTGAAAGTGGATGAGCGCGATATTACCGATATTGTGGTCGCCCAAAAAGGTGAGCTGGTTTTAACAGGGCTTTCGGAAAAAGTCATTCCTTTCGTGGTCAATAAAATAACACCGGTTTCAGAGACCCAGGAGGGGCGCAATTATTTTCGTGTTGAAGCGCAACTGGAAAATAAGCTGGATTTTTTAAGGCCGGGCATGGAGGGCGTGGGTAAAATTCGTATCGGTGAACGTAAAATAATCTGGATATGGACAAAAAATCTGCTGGATTGGTTGCGCTTGTCATTATGGACCTGGTGGCCGGAAGGCTTATAACGGAGAAGCACCATGTCTGAATCGATGTTTAGTTCTTCCTGGTATCGAATTTCCGGTTTGCAGCCCCGGTTAAAAGGACATGTTCAAATTCATCGGCATCACTACCGGGGGCAGCTCTGGTATGTCTTGCAGGATTTTTCCAGCAGTCTTAATCATCGTTTTTCTCCGCAGGCGCACTACATCATATCGTTGATGAACGGGCGGCGACATTTTCAGGAGATATGGGAAATAGCGCTTGAACAGTTGGGCGATGATGCGCCGACCCAGGATGAAATGGTCAAGCTGTTGGGGCAATTACACAGCAGTGATTTGTTGTTATGCGATGTTCCGCCCGACACGCTGGATCTGTTTCAGCGGTATGAGCGGAAACAGCGCAGCAAATGGCTGCAAAAGATCAAAAGCCCTTTATCTATCAGGTTTCCGTTGTGGGACCCGGATGCTTTTCTCGATCGCTGGCTTTTTTTGGTTAGACCCTTGTTTGGCTGGTTCGGTGCCTTGTTGTGGCTGAGCGTCGTCATTACCGCTTTAATATTGGCAGGTGCTCATTGGGTTGATCTGTCCATGAATGTGTCCGACCGGGTATGGGAGCCCGGCAATCTGGTGCTGTTGTTTTTTGTTTATCCAGTGGTAAAGCTGCTGCATGAATTGGGTCACGCCTTTGCTGCCAAGGTATGGGGAGGCGAAGTTCATGAAATGGGCGTTATGCTGCTGGTTTTTATGCCCATTCCTTATGTTGATGCCTCCAGTTCGTGGGGTTTCCGGGATAAAAAAAAACGGGCCGTTGTCGGTGCGGCAGGGATGGCGGTCGAATTATTTCTGGCTGCTTTAGCGTTATTTGTATGGCTAAATGTGGAGCCGGGCGTGGTCCGGGCCATTGCCTATAACGTGATGTTATTAGGCGGTGTTTCGACCCTGTTTTTTAATGGTAATCCGCTCTTGCGCTTCGATGGCTATTATATTTTTGCCGATCTGATTGAAATTCCCAATTTAGGCAGCCGCGCCAGCAATTATATCGGCTATCTGTTTCAGCGTTATGTCTTCGGATTAAAGAATCTGACCTCTCCGGTGAGCGCTAAAGGCGAGCGCTTGTGGTTTCTGATTTACGGCTCGGTGTCCTTTTGTTACAGGATGTTGATTACGTTTTCGATCACCTTTTTTGTCGCCAGCAAATTTTTTCTGATAGGCATTATCCTCGCTCTATGGGCGGTTGGAACCATGATTTTGGTGCCATTGGGAAAAAGCCTGCGGTTTATTTTCAATAATCCGATGGTTCAGCAAAACAGGGTCAGAGTCATCGCCACCAGTGCGTCTCTGGTGCTGACGGTTTCAGGCTTTCTGCTGTTATTTCCTATGCCTCTAAATACCTATGCGCAAGGTATTGTCTGGTTGCCGGAACAGGCGAAAGTGCGCGCCGGAGCTGAAGGTTTTGTGGTTCAACTGAAAGCGCGGTCCAATACCGTTGTTCAAGCGGGTGACGTACTTGTAGAGATGGATGATCCTCTGTTGAAACTGAAGAAAAATATTCTTCATTACCAGAGGGAAGAATTGCAATCAAAACTGAATGAGTTCCGGGTCGAAGACAGGGTTAAAGCACAGATCATTGAAGAGCAGATTAAATCGATCGATGCTGAAATGGCGGATTTGACCGAACGCATCGATCGTTTGACGGTAAAAAGCGAGAGTCACGGTGTTTTTATCGTCCCCAATGCCGAAGATTTGAAAGACCGTTTTTTGCATAAGGGCGATTTGGTGGGCTATGTTGTCAATTACCCCATTACTACTGTTCGTGCGGTGGTCACGCAAGACAATATCGGTTTGGTCAGAGCACACACCGGCAAGGTCGAAATGCGTTTGGCGGGGAACATCAGGCAACTGTCCTCGGCCGCGATACTGCGTGAGATCCCTGCAGCCTCGGATGTTCTGCCCAGCGCTGCACTGGGTTTAACCGGGGGTGGGACCATCCCTGTCAAGCCGGCGGATGAAAAAGGCGAAAAGGCCTTCGAGCCTGTTTTTCATCTCGAACTGGCTTTTCCGCCCGGTACTGAGGTTAAAAACATCGGTGAACGGGTTTATATCCGCTTTGATCACGGTCTGGAACCGTTGGCCTTGCAATGGTACCGCTTAGGCCGCCAGTTATTTTTAAGAACGTTTAGTGTTTAGTAAAACTGTTTTCAAAGAACAAGGGCAAATCTTTTATGGCAAGCCGATCCGTATTTAAGCCCGGTATTTTGCAGGGCTTGTACCCTGAAAAAACCAGTCGGCAGGTCAATTTTCTTGACAATGCCTTGTTACGGGCGGGTAATTTTGCCAATCAAACGTTTAAACATAATCAAAAATCCTTATCATCAATTGCCGTAAAAATAAAAAAACAGGGTGAACAATTCGAAAAGCTCAACGACAGTGAGCTTCAAAGCCGCATCAAACAGATTAAGTCGGCCTTGCATCTGAAAGGTTTCGAGGATGACACAATGATCGACGCTTTTGCCATGATTCGGGAAATTGCAGGGCGTCATTTGTCCATGCGTCATTTTGATGTTCAGCTGATAGGCGGCTGGGTCATGGTGAAAGGCATGATCGCTGAAATGGACACCGGTGAAGGCAAAACCTTAACGGCGACGCTGCCTGCCTGCACAGCCGCTATGGCCGGTGTTCCGGTGCATGTGGTTACCGTCAATGATTATCTGGTGAAACGTGATGCCGAGTTGATGGGGCCGGTTTATCAGGCGCTTGGCTTGAGCGTGGGAACCATTACCGAAAATATGGATTTTGCAGCCCGTCGGGCGGCTTATGCCTGTGATATTACCTATTGCAGTAACAAGCAGTTGACCTTTGATTATTTAAAAGACCGCCTGGTTTTGGGTCGAAATAGTAGCCGTCTGCACCTGCAATTGAATAATTTATATGCAGAGCAGCACGTTAAATCAGCTCGTTTATTACTGCGAGGATTGTGTTTTGCCATAGTGGATGAAGCCGATAGCGTGCTGGTCGACGAGTCGCGAACACCGCTGATACTCTCCAGAGAAAAACAATCGCTTCAACAGCTTTTGGTGTATCAGCAAGCTTTGCAGATAGCCGAACAACTTAAAGCCGGTAAGGACTTTTTGATCAATCATCGTAATCACGCCCTGGAATTGACTGAATCGGGCATTCTGCGCGTCGAGCAGATGGTTGAACCGTTATCGGGCATTTGGTCCTCGGGCAGACGCAGCCGCGAACTGGTAGTGCAGGGTTTATCCGCGCTGCATTTGTTTTTGAAAGATATTCATTATCTGGTGAAAGACGGCAAAGTGCTTATTATCGATGAATTTACCGGGCGGGTTATGGCGGATCGCTCCTGGGAAAAAGGGCTGCATCAAATGATAGAAACCAAGGAAGGGTGCGCGATGAGCGATCAAAAGGAAACCATTGCCCGGATAAGCTATCAGACTTTTTTTCAGCGTTACCTGCATTTGGCGGGTATGACCGGTACAGCCCAGGAGGTGAGGCAAGAACTTTTCTCGGTTTATCGGATTCCGGTCATCAGAATACCGCCCAATAAAGCGATTAAAAAAAAGCAACTGCCGACACAATACTATGTGACGGCTCAAAAAAAATGGGAAGGAATCGTGCAACGCATCTGTGAAATTCATCAACAGGGCAGGCCTGTATTGGTAGGGACCCGTTCGGTGGAAGCGTCAGAATATTTGGGTCAGTTATTGTATGCGCGAGGTTTACCGCATCATGTTTTGAATGCCAGACAAGATGCTGATGAAGCCAGTATTGTTCAGAACGCCGGAACCCGGGGAGGCATTACGGTCGCCACCAATATGGCGGGGCGAGGGACCGATATCAAGCTGGCGCCGGGAATCAATGAATTGGGCGGTTTGCACGTTATCGTTTCGGAGTGTCATGAAGCCCGGCGAATTGACCGGCAATTATTCGGCCGTTGCGGCCGTCAGGGTGATCAAGGCAGTTATGAAATGGTATTGTCTCTGGAGGATGAAATTGTGAAAAAATACGGTTCCTCCTGGCTAGTTAAGGCTTTGAAAAAAATGGGCCAACGCAACAGGTCAGGTTATCGATGGTTGGCTCACGCCTTATTCAAAAGAACACAATCCCGGGCAGAGCGTCATCATGCGGCGATCCGTGCCGCATTATTGCAAATGGATTTAAATCTACAGAATCTATTGGCTTTTTCAGGTAAGGCGGAATAGGGATTTCACTGTGAACAAAATGCATCAAAATTTATTGATTATTTCTTTTTTGATAGTAACCAGCACGTCTATTCAGGCTGATGAGCAAAACGCTCTGGATTGCCTGATCGAACCGCATGATGTGGTTGAAATCAGCAGTCCGGTACAAGGCATTCTCGAGACGGTATCCGTTGAGCGCGGCGATACGGTCAAAAAAGGGCAGATTGTCGCTAAATTGAAATCGGGTGTGGAAGAGTCTAATGTTCGACTCATGAAAGCACGAGCCAAAATGGAGGGTGATATTCATGCGCGTAAAGCCGATCTTGAGTTAAAAAAACATAATTCTGAACAGTTGGAATCGTTATATAACAAAAAGCTCGCTTCTCTTCATGAGTTTGAAGATGCCAAAACGATGAGCGTGATAGCCGATTATGAACATAAAAAAGCGCTGGAACTCTATCATGTCGCGCAGCTGGAATTGGATCATGCTCAGGAAATTCTTGATCAACGCCATTTAAAGAGCACGGTCGACGGCGTGGTGGTCGAACGGTTGAAATCTCCCGGTGAATACGTGGAAGATCAACCCGTGCTAAAAATCGCGCAAATCGATCCGCTTAACGTCGAGGTGATTGCCCCCATCCATATGCTGGGGAGTATTCAGGTGGGAATGGACGCTGAAGTGACAGCGGAACAGTCGGCAGATGCTGTTTTTCATGCCCGCGTGATTGTTGTCGACCCGGTCATTCACGCATCCAGCGGTACCTTCGGTATCCGATTGAATCTACCCAATTCGGATCATAAGATTCTTGCAGGTCTTAGATGCAAGGTTTATTTTAACAAAGGGAACGGATCGGCTTTACCCAAAACCTGATTTTGACAGGCTGACTTATCTTAATATCTGCAGGAGCGGCCAAGAGGCCGCTACTAAAAACTTACCTGATTAGCAAGATGTTTCAAGCGCCCGTCATGCCCGTCGGGAAACGGGCATCCAGTGCCATGGATGGTAAGCTTCGAGCTATCCATGTGACCTGATAGGGGTAGGGAAGGCTATTAACCTCCCCTCCCTCCGAACCGTGCGTGCGGTTTTCCCGCACACGGCTCTCCAGTCGAGAATTTCCTCATCGGGATTGACAAGCTATACGATGAGCCTCTTTCATGGTGAAAAGCCCAAGGTTAGCAAAATACGCATTTGGCATCAGTTGACTTAGGTGTATTGAACGTCCAAAACCTGATTGTCCGGTTCTTTGTTTATTTCTTAGGCTTCGCAAGCGCCGCCTTATGAATCGGTCAAGCTTTGGAAACGTCCATTCATGAGCGTGTTTAAAGTAGTTGAACCAGCCTATAAGCATCGCATTAAGGTCTTTTATAATCGTTGCCATGCTGTCACCACGTGTCCTTTTGGTCTTCCTTCTGATTTTGTCTTTTAACGCTTTTAGGCTTTTCTTTCTGACCCAGCGCTTACCCGCCTCAAACCTATACCCCAAAAACTCAAAGCCTTGACCTTCTTCCAAGCAATCCCCCACATGGGTTTTGTCTGGATGCAAGGCCAAACCCTTAGCATTGACCCATTGCTGAATCAACACCAGAGCACTGTGAGCTTCTTCCTGGCTTTGACAGAGAATCACAAAATCATCTGCGTATCTGACCATCGTGTAACCGGCTTGAACCATCCGTTGGTCTAATGAATGCAAATACAGGTTAGCCAACAACGGACTAATGACCGCCCCTTGGGGCGTGCCCGCGTTGGGTGTCCAGCGTTCCAGTCCAGCCATGATGTCTTGTTTCAAATACGCGTGTATCAGTTGCAGAACTTTACCATCGCTAATGAGCTTTTCAACTTCAGCCATTAGCGGGGCATGAGGAATGGTATCGAAGAAACTTTTCATATCCGCATCCACTACCCAGGTTTGACCTGCTTTCAGGCCTTTATGGACTATCCTTAGCGCATCTTTACAGCCTCTTTGTGGCCTGAACCCGTAACTGTGTTCGACAAACTCGTTCTCGAAAATGGGTTCAATCATCATTTTCAGAGCTGTTTGCACAATTCGGTCTTTAACTGCTGGAATTCCAAGTGGTCGCTCGCCACCTCCTGCTTTTGGGATAAACACCCGTTTGACCGGAAGTGGTTGATAACTACCCGCCTTTAACGCTTGTTGTAGCTCTTGCAAATAATGCTCCTGCTTCAGTGCAAAACGTTCCACACTCATCCCGTCTACACCATGGCTGCCCTTGTTTCTTTGCACTTGTTGCCAAGCCGCTTGTAGCGTTGCCATCGCATAGACTTTATCCATCAAACTAAACCATTTGCCGCCTTTTACGCCGTTTTCCAGCGCTGTCAACATAGGTTTCGTCCATAGTGATGCTTCTACCCACGACCAACGGTCGTAGCTGTCTGTTTCTTGTTTAGTTGTTGCCAACACTGACGAAATAGCTTGTCTCAGCTGCATTCTATGTAGTCCTCCTCTTTCTCTTCCTGCCCCCCTTCGCTCGTCACGGCTTTGCTTACCGTGATTTCTTCAGTCTATTGGACGTGTAACAGAGAGGCGTTTCACACAACGTCTTGTTGTTGGAGATTTCTTTTCCGCTTCTCCAGGGAGCGACTTCTTTTTCTCTCTCTGTCAATCTACTGAGTCACTACTATGAGGGCTCTGACTCCTGCCACCGTCACCTCAGCGGCAGGTCTCCCCACTTACTTCAACTTACCTTCCTGACATTCCGCTCCCAACCACTTGGTAGGCCCAGTTATCGTTTCGTTCGCCATGTCAACGTAACTGATGATTTTCAGGCTTCGTCATGAAATCGCAGACTCGCCGCCTTGCCCTGCCGAATCGGATTCGTTATCCTACGGACTGCCTTTTCGCTTCCAGTTGCTCTCCACCCCATTTCGCAATGACGCAGTTACTTTCAGCTACGGCGTTATGGCTTACGCCGACAGGGACTTCCACCCTGTTGATAAATTGCCCTCGTGGGCGCACGATTCCGGCAATCCCTGCCGGAATGACGCGTCAGAATAGTTAGCTGAAACATCTTTATAATCAGGAAAACTTATAGACGACCATTGATGCTGTTTGGGGCCATTAATCTGATGTCTTGCTCAAACCCTCATGCAAACCACTTTCTGTATTGAGCAGGATGACCTCAATCTCTTCAGTGATTTCTTCCTGACGGTAAATTTGTGATTTACGATGCAACTTGAACGTTTCTGTATCTACGTGCCTGACGGCTCCTTCCAGGTGCTGAAGGCGCAGGTGATTTTCTGCTATGAGAGAAATATAAAAGATTTCGTGTAATACAGCGAATAAGTAGTGGTCTATCAAACCCAGGAAAAATGCGTCAGGATCAAGCGTCAATAACGGCCGATTATTGGCCAGGGGTTTACGTTTAAGTTGGGGATAAAAAGGGGGGATAAGTTGCCGCTGTCTGATGCTTCGGAATTCGTTTTCATGGTAGATGACTGTCAAAGCCAGAGTGCTGTAATTTTTTTGCAGTGAATTAATCGCCGCAATCAACCGATTGAGAGCAGCCGGTACTTCTTCAACTACCGTTGCGCCTTCAATAGAGGCAAGCAGATTCAGCTCATGCTCAGAAAATTTACTGAGCAAGCGGGTGCCAATAGCAATGATACCCCGGTTTGCCTGCACTGGAATCGCGCGTATCAATTGTTCATTAAAATCGCCGCAAAACCCCCGCTCTGTCCCTATCAAAACGTAAATATGCGTCATATCCGTTTCATCCGCTTTAAGCCCCGGATAATGATCCAGAAAATCAAGCGCTGCCTGTTCAATATTTGCAACCGCACAGCCTTGAATGATCTGGAAGCGGGCTAATTTATGGATTTCGATCAACGCGAGATTTTTCATCGAATTTAAAATACTGCGTATTTCGTTCATTTGCCCAATATGCAGTTGCAGTTCGCGGCTTTGGCTCATGTGGCTTGGGCCTCCGCAATTGGTTTAAACCACTCATCAAGAGCTCCTCGCCATTGCTCTTCGCTGCTGTCAAGAGTCAGGCCCGATGTGTGCGAGAACTGTTCAATTTTGCTGAGCCTTGGCCCAATTTCAGACAGGTCAACGGCATCGAAATAACCGCCATTGAAGCTTTTTAGCCAGGCAAGCTGAAAGAGATTGCTCAGCGGTGACAGCCGATCTTGCTTGAGTATTTCCCGCAAAATTCTGCCGCGTTTGATGCGCTCCTCCATCGAGGCTTCTAGACGTTGCCCGAAACGGGTGAAGGTTTCCAATTCCAGAAACTGCAGGTAATCCAATTTCATTTTACCGGCTTGATCACGAATTGCTTGGTGTTGAGCTTTGCCGCCAATCCGCGAAACCGATTTGGTAATATCAATCGCCGGACGAAACCCTGAAACGAAGAGGTTGCTGTCCAGATAGATTTGGCCGTCGGTAATTGAAATCAGATTGGTGGGAATATAAGCCGAAATTTCCCCTTGTTGAGTTTCGACAATAGGCAACGCGGTCATGCTGCCGCCGCCGTTTTTAGCATTTAAGCGCGTCGATCGTTCCAGTAATCTGGAATGGACAAAGAAAATATCCCCCGGATAAGCCTCTCTACCCGGCGGACGACGCAATAATAACGAAAGTTCCCGGTAGGTTTTGGCGTGGGTGGATAAATCATCGTAAATAATCAGCGTATCTCTGCCTTGAGACATCCAATAATCGGCCAACGCGCAACCGGCAAACGGCGCGATATATTGCAGGCCCGGCAATGCCGTAGCCTCTGCAACAACGCAGACCGTATAATCAAGCGCGCCTTGTTTCCTTAAAATGTCTATGGTGTTGACCACGGCTGAACGTTTTTGACCGATCAACACGTAAATGCAGATAACATTCTGATTTTTTTGATTGATCACCGCGTCAATGGCAATCGAGCTTCTGCCTAGGCCTTCATCGCCTATGATTAACTGACGCTGACCTTTTCCTATGGGTATCAAGGTGTCAATAATTTTGATGCCGGTGTACAAGGGCTTTTCAACAAAATCTCGCGCCGTAATGGCTGGAGAGGCCTTTTCAAGATTTTCTCGCATTAATGAGGTGGGGGCAGCCAAACCATCGAGCGGCATACCCATAGGATCAACAATCCGGCCGATAAATTCGTTGCCGACGGGAATACTGAGCGAATGTTTGGCCAGGCGAACAGACGTCGCGGCCGTTAGATATTCTGTTTCATAGAGTAAGATTGCACCTATCCTGTCACGGTTAAGGTCAAAAACCATACCTCGGCTGCCGTCGGCAAAAATCAAAACATCTTCAATTGCGGCGGAAGGCAAGCCTCTGATCCAGCTGATGCCGTCGCCAATGGAAACGACGCTGCCTTTTTCTCTGACCCGCAGGCCCGGCTGATAACTGGCTAACCATTCAGATTGTTGATCAAGAACACGGGTTACAGGCATGTGCGGATACCGCTGTTTGACTTACACGATTTCATCAGCAAGCTCTGCAAATGCGCTTAATTCGTGTTGAAGATTCGCATTTAACTCCCACGAGCCGATATCGATACGCACGCCTGCAATTAATTCCTCAGCTTGAAAATATTGAATGTTGATAGTGCCATCGATCAATGCGTTAAGTTTTAGTTCGAGTTGTTCGCGAAGCTCATTAGGCAGGGGGTAAGCACTGCTTATTTTTATGGGTATGGATTTTTCGGTTTTCAGCAGATGAAGTGAAGAACTGCATTCATCCGGTAAAGTTGATAGCTTATCGATTAACAGGCTTGTTAATTTTGCTTCCAATTCTTCAGAAGCCGTTTGTTGCAGCAATAATGCGGCAAATCGGGCGCCGTTTTTTAAAGCCTGTTTTTCTGCCAGCATTTTGAATTCTTCTTGCTGGCGGGATACCGTTACCTGTAATTTCTGCTTTTCATCCTCAAGATCAGTAACCAGTTTATTCAATTGCAGGGTTCTTTCCGCTTCAATTTGTTGATTAAAACTGTCTAAAGCAGCCTGCTTTTCCTGCTCCCACTGCTGTTGCCGGTTTTGATACTGGTCGCGAAGCGCTTCGGCCTGTTGCCGGGTCGTATTGGCTTCGGAGACGGTCTGGTCGATAAAGCGCTTGCGCTTGGCGATAACCTCCAATAAAGGTTTATAAAACAGCCTTTGCAGCACCCACAGCAATATCAGGAAATTGAATATTTCAAGAAAAAAGGTCGAGACGTTAAAATCCATAAGCATTTGATGACGGGTGAATCGTTAAAAAGCATTAACGTGCAGTTCCGTGATGTTGGAATTTTCGGCTTTTCACTTATTAATAATGTACTCAAGCAGCGGATTTTTGAATAACACAATCAAAATGATCACTAAACAATAGATGGCCAGCGATTCAATCATCGCCAGGCCTATAAATAAGGTGCGCATAATCGAACGTTCCGCTTCCGGTTGTCGGGAAATAGCTTCCAATGCTCTGCTGATCGCATTTCCCATGGCCAGCGCCGGCAACATGACACCTAATGCAATACCGATGATTGCCGCAACACTTGATCCAAGTACGATAATAGAAATGTCTGACACGATAGTTTCCTATGAGTTAGGTTGTTGAGACTGCATGGCACCGGCCAGATAGATCAAAGCCAGCATGCCGAAAATATAGGCTTGCACCAAGGCTTCGATGATGTGCAGCATCAAAATCGGAATAGGGGCCAGAAAACCGGCCACCAATAAAATTAACATAGCAGCCATTTCCAGGCTCATGATATTGCCGAACAGGCGAATGGCCAGTGCCAGCGTTCGGGACAATTCACTGATCAAATGAAACGGTAATAAAATCGGGCTGGGTGATAAATAATGACGCAGATAGTTTTTCAAGCCCAGATTTTTGATGCCAAACCAGTGTGCTGAAAAAAACACCAGCACAGCCAAGGCGCAAGTCACTGACAGATCACGGGTGGGGGAATGCAAGCCGGGGATCAAGCCAACCAAATTGGCAATCAGTAAAAACAACCAGAGAGTTGCAATGAAAGGCAAAATCTGCCGGCCGTGTTGTGGTGCAACGGCAAGAATGGCTTCATCAATGGCCGACACGATAGTTTCTACAGTGGTTTGCACAGAATCCGGCAGCCTTTCCAGATGTCGCGTCGAAATCCAGGCCAGACAGGCAATGACCAGCATGATACCCCATGTGGTTATGATAGAACCACTTATCATCAGCAGACCTAAGGCAACATAAAACTCGTTTTCCATGGGTATGCCTATAATTCTTTAATTAAAAAATAGACATTGGCAATTCCTATCAGGACACCCAGAAACAAAAGGCTCAGTGTCCAGCGCATCGAATAACCGGGTACGCCGCTATCCAGCCAATGCCCTAAATAGGTTCCGGCCACAATGGGCAGCACCATGACTAAACCCAGCGTGCCGATGTAAATAGTCTGCGACAATAAATTGGGTCGGTCTTTATCCGCTTGTTTTATCCGTTTTATCTGACTCTCAATCTTTTTTTTCAAATGCAGTCGACTGTTCATAGCAACTCCATCGATTTCCGGTTTAGTGCCATCATCCGCTTGATCATGGCTTGCTCAAGGTTTTTTATTGATTGCCGTGTTGCCTGAAGATTCTCTTCTTCCTTGAGCAACTGTTCTTCCAGTAAGGCACTGATTTTTTCCAGATCGCTGTCAATTATAAAATGTCGGGTGCTCACCGTTAATTCATTATTGTGAAAATAAAGCACGCCTCCGGGTAAACCCAGGTATTGCCAATCACTTTGCGTCTGTCGGAAACGCGCCAAACCAAACACCAGGACAGTCATAAAGCGGTCATGATTGGGCAGAATGCCGAAACTACCGGAGGCATCTTCGCCCATGAAGGAAGTGACGCCGGCTATCCTTTGCTCATGCGCAGCATCATAAAGTTGAAGTACGAAATCAGTCATGAGGCACCTCCATTCCTCCGCGCATATAACATTGCTCTTCGGAAAGATCATCGTATTTTCCGGAAAGGAAGGCGTCGCAATCGTCAAGTGTTTTGCTCAAGGGTACCGACATACCCGCCTGTTTGGTGTGATCAGCTAGCACCGAGAAAGGTTGGGTCAAATAGCGTTGTAATTTACGGGCACGCAGGATGATTTTTCGATCATATTCGGACAATTCCTCAATGCCCAGCATCGCAATGATATCTTCCATTTCCCTGTACTTGGCCAAGTGTTCTCTTACTCCCTCCGCCACCGCATAATGGCGCTCACCCAACGTCGTTCTGTCCATTAATTTACTGCCTGATCGTAAGGGATCGACGGCAGGGTATATGCCTTTGCTCGCCTGGTCTCTGGATAGCACTACAGTGGTATCCAGATGACTGAGTATCGCACTTACGGCAGGATCGGTCATATCGTCGGCCGGCACATAAACCGCTTGTACCGAGGTGATTGCACCTTGCCGGCTGGAAAGGATACGGTCCTGCAACTCAGCTACTTCGGTTGTCAATGTAGGCTGATACCCTACCGTAGCCGGCATTCGTCCTAATAAACTGGAGATTTCACTTCCGGCTTGTACGAAGCGAAAGACATTATCGATCACAAAAAGTACTTCTTTATGTAAGGTATCACGCAGATACTCGGCATAGGTCAAGGCCGAAAGACCCACCCTGAATCGAACGCCGGGTGATTCATCCATTTGTCCGAAAACCATTAGCGTATCGTCCATAACTCCGGCACGCTGCAACTCTTGCCATAATTCATGGGCTTCACGGATGCGTTCGCCTATTCCGGCAAAGACTGAAACACCTTTATGAATTGACGATATCGCATGAATAAACTCCATCACCAGGACGGTCTTGCCCACCCCGGCTCCGCCGAATAAACCGGTTTTACCGCCTCTGACAAAGGGGCAGAGTAAATCAATGACTTTGATTCCGGTTTCCAGAATACCGGAGATGCCGATTGATTCGGAAAGCGGCAAAGGTTTTGCGTGAATATTTCTGAAATTTTGCTGAGGCAGGTCAGGCCCCCCATCCAAAGGTTCACCAAACACATTTAATAAGCGGCCCAAACAAGACTCGGAAACAGGCACATGCAAGGGTGAGCCGGTATCAAAGACGATCATGCCTCGGCGTAATCCGGCAGTGCCATGAAGTGTAATCGCACGCACCAGTTTTTCGTCCAGGTGTTGATGAACTTCAAAAAGATAAAGCGTATGGTCGAAGCGTGTGCATAACGCTTGCTTCAGTGGCGGTAAGCGGTTGCAATCGATAACAACCACGGGCCCATGGACTTCGATAATAACCCCAATGGGTTGGTTGTCATTTTTAAAGTGCATGTTTAAGCCTGTTGATAATAAGTTACTGACTTAAAGTATGTTTATGATTGCCCCAGAGTTAATGCTTCATCGATCAAATCATCAATGGCAAAAATTGAAGTCATGGCAGGCCCTCTGTTAAATGGTTGTTGTTCCGACCTTTCTACTCTCATCGTAACACACTCGGGATTTTAAGCACGTCATAGCCTTTTTGATGGCAGCAATTCGCAGTTTGAACTTTTATGTGGCTTTGAGGATTGGCGTAAGCCTTGCGAGGTACGCCGGAGACCCATCCGTGTGGGCTTGGCGGCAGCATCCCTGTTGCCGACATCCTCGCAAATCTTAAGCCTCCCCTTTTTTATCGTCAAACGCGAATTGCTACTTTGATGTCTCCTGGCGCATAAACAAATTAGCCTCTAAGCCCTGATGGCCAGTTAGCCCAATCAGAATATACCCATCCCCGTTGCCTCCTTGGGCACTGCCGAAATTTGAAGTGCGAAAGGTATATAACCCTATTCGCATACCCAAGCACGAGAGAGATATGAATTGATGAGTTTGTTAAGGTACCTTTTCGCGTTAGTATTTGAAAGGACATCAACGCCGTACCGGGTCCACACCAACTATTATCGCAAACATAGCTTTTGATAAAGGGCAAACCACCTTTAAGCGGTTCATTGATTGGCCCTTTTGAAGGGCTAACAAAAATAAGCCCCTGGCATCGGCGTGAGTGATTAAACTGTCGCCTAATAGGTGCCATTCCGTTAGACTCTTTAGTTTTAACAAAACTCTTGTCGAATAAAAGTTCATACCTTCATTGATTTGACATATTAGTGAAATGGAAAATTTGCCATTTTGGACTTTTGGCAAAAATAGCCATAGTGATATTTATGAAACTAAAATCTGATTTCCTCTCAATTTTACCTAGAATCCCCGTTTTACTCTCGACCTTGATAATATTGTCCCCTTTATGTTGTTTCGCTTCCGATTTTCTTAAAGTCGATGGCCCGGATATCAGAGACAATTATGGTGAAGGTAAAAATGTTCATCTTTACGGCACCAATCTGGGAGGTTGGAGGGGGCACGAACCCTGGATGTCGCCTTTAACCGGTGCATCAAATGAATGGGATGCGCGAAATATTCTTACCGATCGTTTTGGTAAAGATGCTGTCTGGGAGTTATATAACGCTTACTGGGATTCATGGATCACAGAAATTGATTTCAAGAACATCGCCGAAGCCGGCCTCAACTGTATCCGTTTGCCAGTCTATGCGTTTAATCATATGGATGATGAGGGCAACTGGAGACTGGACGATACAGGCGCCATTGATTTATCCAGGATTGAATGGACTGTAAACAAAGCGCTTGAGTATGGGCTCTACACCATACTTGATCTGCATGGCGCGCCGGGTTCACAAAACGGAGCCCATCATTCAGGACGGCAAAACGGTCCGCTGCTTTATTCCACCCCGCTTTATCAGAATCAACTGATAGAATTTTGGGAAACCCTTGCCACGCGTTTTAAAGACAATGCCGCTGTGGCCGGTTATGACCTGATAAATGAACCCTCCGAAACCTTTCCAGGGAGGATGGGGTCTGAGGTAGTTAACCTTTATGACTCCTTGTATCAGGCTATCCGAGCGATTGATCCCGACCACATCATATTTATGGAAGCAATTTGGTGGTGGGATACGCTTCCGAATCCCCAAGAGAAAAATTGGGAGAATGTCGTCTATTCTTTGCACTACTACCAATGGCAAAACAATGAAGATTTTACAGTGATGAAAAATGCTGTGGATGGGTGGATACAGGAAGCTCAAAATTGGGGTTCAAAATATAACGTACCGCATTTTATAGGGGAGTTTACATTGTTCGCTAATGCCGATTCCTGGGATTACGGACTTCAGCAATTTACAGAAACCGGCAGCCACTGGACAACGTGGACTTATAAGGTGATGGGACGCAATAACTGGGGCATGTATAACACAGAAGCGCAAAACAGCAATGTTGCCGATATTGCTTCGGATGATTTAAACACGATAAAAAACAAATGGAGTCAATGGAATACACCCGAATATTTTTCTCCCAACCCTACCGTCATCAACGCCATGCGAAAAGCAACCTTAGGCCGAGACTTGAAACGGCCTACTGAAGCTTTTACTGCTAAATCTGAAAAACTGGCGGAAAACAGCGGTGACGTCGCTGAGCCAATCGCCGCTTTTGATTAATTAAGTCCATGCTGATTCTTGAGGGGGTAGAGCCTATTAGTTCGGCTAACGCCATGGCCTTGAATATTGGGTTGGCTATCGACAACCGCAACCTAGACGCTGTGTTTTGTTGCTCCGCTGAAACCAGATCAAGGTCAGCTTTCATTGATCTTAACTTGCTTGTTTAATTGGTATTTAGAGGCGTTAAATAATGCAAGATACAAAGGTACAGGATTAATAAGTTTCGATGTCCCATTCGCTAAAAACGCGGCTGCCATTAAAGGAATGAGTATTTCATGACTATTGGTCATTTCCATGACAATAACAAATGACGTCAGTGGAGACTGAAGCATGCCCGAAAAATAAGCAGTCATGGTCAACAAAATCATAGCTGATAGGGGCGCGATGGGAAACCAGTTAGCCAAATTGACGCCAATTCCTGCGCCTGTTGCAAGTGAAGGAACAAAAATTCCGCTGGGTATTCCGCTAAAAAAAGTGGCACAGGTTGCTATCATCTTTAGGAACGGATAAGAAGGCTCCATTGGCTGAATACCCTTTAAAATCAATTTGATTTGTTGATAGCCGGTTCCTGCTGTCACATCACCCGATAAATAATTGACAACAGCAATCAAACCGCCGCAGATTACGGCTAATAAAATAATTGAAATGTGGAATTGATTAAAGAATCGAATGCCAAGAATAATAATTTTGCTGAAAAGCCCTCCCAGAAACCCACCTACGACCCCACACAGCGGAACCGCTAACCAGCTTCTTCCCCAAGGCATATTGAGCATAGATTCATCCCCGAAATAAATGTAACGGTTTATTAAAGCGTAAGCCGTAACACCGGAAAAAATAATCGCAGTCAATACCAGACTGCTCAAGCGCTCTTCCATGTTTCGCCCCATTTCTTCAATGGCAAAAATAATACCCGCCAGAGGAGTACTAAACATCGCCGCGAAACCGGCCGCGCTCCCGGCAAGAATTAAACCTTTTTCCATGTAATGAGATGGGAATTGAGTTACCCTGCCCAAGGATAACATTATAGAAGCACCCACATGAATAGCGGGACCACCCAAGCCAACCGATGCACCGCAAAGTAACCCCATCATAGTTAAAAGTATTTTCCCGAAAGAAATTCTTAACGAAACCAATTTGGCTCTGTCTGCAAGAGTATTTGATATTTCGAGTGCCGCTTTAATCTGAGGTATACCGCTACGTTCGCTGCCTGGAAAGAAACGAAACGTGATCCATGCTGTCAATCCCATGCCAAAAGGCGGAATGATAAAATGAAACCAAGGATAATGGAGGGAAAACGAAAGATAAGTATGTGTGGTCCATTCACTGAGCCATGTCAACAACACAATAACCAGGCCGACTACGATAGCGCCTATCCAGAAAACCAACCGTTGTTTCCAGGCAATCAATGACAGGAATGAAAGGTGCTTCTCCAAAATTATAGTTTCATCGCTCAATTGCCCTGCTGGCTATGACTTTGAGCCTTACCACGGCAGAATTGCTTTTCCACGCAATTTAATAGCCAAGATAGGGAATAACAAGATCGAAACCATACCCGCGCTTACCAGGATGGCCGCCCTGTCAGGAGGCATTAGTCCGGAAGAAACGCCGATTTCACTGATAATGACGATTAATGGTAAACCTGTGGCCGAATAAAATGCGAATGATAGCTGGTCTTCGGGAACGAGAATCTTTCGATAAAAGAAGACGGGCAAGCCTCTAACCAAGACCAAAAGGCCTGATAAAAGAACTACTTGTAAAGGTGCTAAAGGGACTGACCATAAGGCACTGACTTCGAACCTCATGCCGGCGACAATAAAAAATATAGGTATCAGAAAGCCATAACCAATAGCGTCCAGTTTATGTCGCAACATGTCGCCACCGTCTCCTTTAATGGCAAGCCCAACGACTATTCCAGCTGTAAATGCTCCGATGACGATATTTAAACCAAATTTGGCAGCGAGAGCGACGAACAGGATCTGCACCAAAATACAAATTCTCACCGGCAACTGACCACTGCTTTGCATAGTCTTCGTCAGTATTTCAATGAACCGGGATGAGCGCATATTTAGGGCAACATAGGCGGCTATTAGAGCGATGATAATAAAGGTCACCATAAACAACGTATGTACAATGGTGCTGTGAGTTGGTATCAACAGCATTGAAATGATGACTAAGGGTCCGAATTCACCGACCGCTGCGGCAGCAATCAAATACGTCCCAAAGTCCGTATCCAGCAGTCCGCGATCTCGCAGAATGGGAGCCAGTATACCCAGTGCGGTAGTTGACATGGCGACCGCTGCTAAAAAAGGAGGCGTTTGAATGAGGCCGATGGAATTAAAGAAATACATGCAAATCATGGCTACCGATAACGAAACAAACCAACCGCCGACTGCCAAAGAGAAAGGTCTGCCGTGAATCTTTTCGAAATCGATCTCAAGTCCAACCATGAATAGCAGAAAGGTCAACCCCAGATCTCCTAATAACCCGATCAGTCCGGTTGGACTAGAAAAGTTGAAGACATGAGGACCAATCAGTACCCCCAAAATGACTTCAAGAACGACAACAGGTAAACGGAACCCCTTAGGCAGTTCGGTAATGAGAGGAGCCATCATTGCAATAAATGCAATCAACAGAAGTTCAGTAGGATAGGTTTCCATAGAAAATCGACTCCATTATTTGATTGACGCGTTTGTTAGGGGCTCGAGTTTAAATCAATTATCAAACGTATACCATCGTTAGTTAAAAGGGATGAGCAAATGAGCTCATACTCCAGCAATTCCCATTTTAAAACCTTACGTTTTTCTAGGTATTTGATTTTCTCCATAGAGCATGAACCGCATCAAATGCTGCCAATTATCAAAAGGCATAAATTGAAGTAAGGTTCGGAATTGTTCGAAGAATGTCCGCCTGGAAGGTGCGGCATTGCGGACGGCACGGTAAGCCTCGTCGAGCCATTCAAGCACCGTATGAGTGAGGAAAGCCAATAAGTTGAGGGTTGCCAAGAAGTTGGACAACTGCTGTTTGCCGTGGGCAAAGTTATGCTCGAAATGATAGCCATGGTTCTTGAGGACATTGTTGTTTTCGTTCTCTATTTTCCAACGAGCGCGGCCCGCGGCGACCATCTCGATCACATTGTGTTCGTCGAGAGTGTGTGACGTTGCCCAGGCATTGCGGTAGACCACTTCTTGTTTGGCATTGAGGATCGTCACTTCGCACCAATTAACCATTAATGCATCGTCGCTATTGCGGAGAGGGACTTGATTGAAATACCGATAGCGTTCGGTCAATCGTTGTTTTCCGTTCCAACGGCTTTTCTCGAGCGTTTGAATCTCACCGATTCGGGTAAAATCGTCGAGCCATTCGTACAATAGCTCATGCGAATCAGGCTTGCAGACAAACAGAAAAGCCATGTTCTGCGCCCGCACGGCCTCACAAAACGGCTGGTGACAATATAAATCGTCACCCAGCACCGTAATGCCGCGGGGCGCGTAATGAGGCCCCCAATTCGTCAGCCAGCGCTTGGCCGCCGCCAGTTCGCAATCCTGTTTGTCCACGCCATCTTGGACGCGAACAAATTCCGGCGGCAAAGGCACTACCTGGCTTTGTCCGGGAGCCACAATGACCGGTGTCACCAACGTGTGACGGTATAAGGTCTGACCGTTTTTCAGCGTTTGTTGGGTACAGCATGGACAGGAAATTTTTTCCGAACTGAAGGAATCGGTGCCGTCCAGCGCCACCAACAAAGTACTGCCAACACTCACGAACGGCTTCAGGCAACCTTGTGTGTACAATCTGTCACCCACTTCGGCCAACACCGGATAGAGTGTTTCCGGTGCAATGGGATCCAGCAAGTTGCCGATTTGGCTGGTCGAAGGAATTTGATGAACACCAAAAATCGATTGTGCGTTATTTCGATTGTGGAGTTTTTCCATCCGTCGCTGATAATCCAGAAAAGACGGGCTTTGCGTGAAAAACACCGAGAAGGCACTCAGAACGGCATCTTCTATCCTGTATTTCTGATTGTTGCCGGGTTTACGGGAGTCCGGTAAGTCTTCGAAGGTGCGGCGTATCAGGTCAATTATTTCCAAGTCCATTTGTATCTACCGATGGCTTTATTAATGTTGCGATTGATTGATTTTAAGTGCCCCTTATTTTATCAGGGTTTTAAATTGGGAATTGCTGGCTCATACTCAATTGATCTTACAGACGTAGCGCATTATTGATCGTTTATTGATGCGAGTAAGTTTGGCCGGACCCGTCTCAGTCTTCACTAGCTTTAATGTGGAGCAGGATTTTCGACGATAAACTTCTTTCGTATTCGGCGCCAATTAGCCCTAAAGCGCGGTTTATTGATAAAACAATTGAGATTTTATGTTCCCAATAAAACATGTGGAATGCGCAATGACTTTACCATTCATTAACCTGCGTTTTGTAAAAAAGCGCATGGATGAACAGTAGTCAGACAATTTAGTTTTGACGGGAAACTGAAAAACGTTCATGGTGTGCTCTCAGGTTTTGCTCAGAACATGCATATTTAATCCCTTCGACATACTCAGGGTCAATGGATCACCTTGATTACCCGGCAAAATGAGCATGACTGACGTTAGTGTCCGTTTTTAAGTTCTTGGTTTTTTAAGCCTTTTTCGGTAATTTCATGATAAAGGCTGGTTATTCTCCCTATTAACTCTTGGTATTCGGGGTGTTTGTGAACCGTCGGCATAATATCTTGGGCATCTGCAAAGACTTCTTTCAAATAATCGATATCATAGTCTTCAAGACATTCGCCTCTATCTACTTTTTCTTTAATTGACAAAGCGCGGGGTAGTCTTTGCTTTTCAAAACGCTCGAGAAGAACCGAAATAACGCCTAAATCATCTGATGTTTTCATAAAGTTATCTTTGGGTATTAGTAGTTGTGAATGTAATGATAATAAATGCAACGCATTAAATAAAGTTAAGATGTTATAGTTTCCCGCTAAAAATAAAAGAGTTGTCCATTAGGTAAATTGATCCTATTAATTTGATAGAAAATACACCGTTTTCTGGTGCGCTTAAGCAAAAGAAAGTTCTCATGAACATTATGACTCCGACTCCGCGGCATTATGTGTCAGAGCCTTAAAAAACGACCGGAATTATTTGATAAGCCAGTATATAATCACGCGAGACTTGATTTTTACCACAACTCGAAATTTTGTGAAAAGGATGTAGGAGCAGCCGCACAATGACTATCGAATTCTTGATTAACTTTGTTTTACAGTTTCTTGGAGCCGGGGCGGTATTTTTACTCGCCTATCGGTCATTTCAGAAACGCCGGATTCAGTTAGGTGCAGAACCAACACTTCCACAATACTTTATTCGCAGGAGTACTTACTGGGCGGGGATGGCTTCTTACTGCCTGTTTATGACAGCGCTTTATTTGTTGCTTACCTGGCGTTGGCTGCCCCTTGAACCACTGGTCACACATACCGTGGAGAACCTTCGTTCCGGAGAATTGCTGAATCTTCTGAATGGACTGGATGGCAGCACGATCATGCCTTTGATAGCCGCCGGTCTGTTTCTTTTTTTTATCGCCTGGGAAAACAAATTTAACCCTTTGTTGATTTTAAGAGACAGTATCCATGACGCTTTTGCAATTCCTACCAAGGCGGTAGAGGTCTACAATGCTTTAATCTCATCCAGATTATCGGCGATCGACGATAAATTAAAAGCGCAAATAGCGAATCGCTTACTGGTACAGAGTATCGATCCGGGCGATTTTGACAAATCCAGTGCCACGGTCGAATACAAATGGGCACATAACTGTCTTCTTTTTGACCAGATACAAAACTACGCCAACCAGTCATCCTACCGTCGTTTTTTCAATGAGCCGTCGTTGAAATGGGGGGAAATCTGTATTTCCTACAATGCAATGTCGGAAAAAGTGATCGTCTGGAAAGAAGCGGAACCGCACTACACCAAAACCTTAAACCTGATCAAGGAACTGGATAATCTCACCGGTCTGCTCTGCCGCTTACTGGCCTCTCTGGTTGTGTTCGGTAGCGCCAGCGAGAATGATATCTGGGCATCCGTAAAGCAGCTTGGCGGAAGGGTTCATGAGGCCCGTCTGAAACATACTTATAAGTACGTTCTGTTGTTTACGGCCGCCACCACAATCGGGGTGATGTTAGGCCGGGAGATTTCTGTTTCATTGCATAATGCGTTTCTGTTTCCCGATAATCCATTGCCGCATTTTGATGGTAATACCTTGCGCTGGATTGCGTACGTCATCCCGATCTATGTCCTGCCGATAACACTGGTGTTTATTTCTCGGACACTGGCTTTGAAATACCAACAGAACGAATCCGATCGAAACTATGGATTTTATTTGGCAATGATGATACTCGGATTCATTGTCAGTACCACGTCCTCAGTGCTTGTGCTTGAACTCACGCATTACCGTAAAGAATATTTCAATTTTCTGGAAAGCTTCATGGAACATATGCGGTGGGGAATTTTACCGGCACTGATGTCCTGTTTTGTCGCTTATCGAATGGATACTCCTGCAAGTGAAAAGGAAGATCTGGGCAAACTGATTTTGGAGGCATTCTTGCGTTTTCTTGCCTGGGGGTCAATTGCTGTGATTATCATGCTTTATGCTACTGACGACATGATCATCGAAGAGATCAATCTGCGTTTTACGCTTGTTGGCACGTCTTTCTTCGTGCTGGGTCTGTTGGGAGCCTCTGCTCGGTTCAAAACGACGATGCGGCTAGATTAGTTCGTTTTGTAAAAACAGCAATATTGGGGTGCGCCGAACGAACAGTGAGGCGCGCCTCTTTCCACATAAACCTGCTGCAGCTTTTTCAGATCGCAAAGTAGCCGTAACAGGTGATCGCGACAATGCCCATTCCGGCGATTTTGACTTTATTCAACAAGGATTGCTCTCCCCAAAAGTAAAGAAGACTTGCTTTCTTGCGAAACCAGAATTCACGCTGTTTATCAATTAAGTGCAAGCATAATCGGGGTAAATGACGCCACAATTCATACAACAAGACAAGTCCGAAAACGGTCATGGTGTAAAATTCAATGACTTGAGTTTGGTGCCGGTCAGTATCGAATAGATGTTCAATAACATAATCCAGGCCCATACTTGCGTAATCGTAGGCTATGGATAGCGCTTCCAGAAACAGGTCAATCGCCTGATCGCAAAGATCCAGGAATAAATCAGTTAATACATCAGGCACCGCAAGAATTGTAATTAGAAGACTGAGTAGCAACCCGCTCGCAATCATCTGCTGTTTTTTTCTCCTGGCAACAAACCGTTCCAATAATTCACTGTCTTCCGCAGTCATGTTGACAAAATGTGCGCCAATCAGATGCGGGTAGCGATTTTTTTCATAAGGGTTGCTGGGTTTGCAATAAACCACTTTGCAACACGTCATAATAACCGTCAGGCTGGATAACAAAAATAGTCTGATTACCAGATAATCACCGGGATTTAATTCCTCTTTACTGGTAAATGCGATGCCGCTGGAACTGATGTTGACATTGAGCGTGTCATTTTCGCGGCTTTGAGAATAGGGTAGTGATTGCTCTGCTGACTGCCCGTTAATTTGTGCAACCGGCTGGGTCGAAAGAGATAGAGTGAGAATGTTATCAAAACCGGGCTGGAATTCATTGATTTGGCTACTGTCGACTTTATGGAAGTAAAGATTTACCTGCTCGTAAATTCGAAAATCAACTCTTCGATTTAGTTTTTTGCCGTTTACCTTCACTGTATTCATAGAAAACCTCAAACGTTTATCATCTAGCTGTGCAGAATAATAGTTGAAGCTATGAATGTTGGGACGGTATACAAAGATTAATATTATTTCTTACCTATACGGGATTAAGTAACTGCGCATTTTATAGGCACGCGGTGCTTTGCTCATCGAGCACGATCCATCGTTTGTCGGTTCTCACCCTCTATTAATTCGATCTTCATCAAATCTTAATCAAACCTAAGGGTTTTCTCTCATCTTGTTTCTGTAATCTATACCTCAATCAAAGCGATTTATGCATTACGCAGCTCGCGATGACTTTGGCGATGAAGGGTTTTAGCTCTTTATCATTGATCATAGACATAATAGGAGTTTAACGAATATGCCACTCGGTTTGAGCAACATTTTCAACGGGCTCTTCAAGCAATATGGCCACACTGTAATCCTCTTGTTGCGTTTCGTCGATCTGGCGATGCTGATGGGGGCGGCTTGGGTGTCTCATTACTTTTGGCTGCGGCAGGTGGTGATCGATCAGGATTACCGGATTGTGATTGCATTAGGGCTTTTGGCGGCCATTATCTTTTTTGAAATGGGTCAGGTTTACCGGCCCTGGCGTAATGATGTCATGCGCGGAGAAATCGCACGTATCGTTAGAGCTTGGGTATTTGCCGTTGTCTCGGTGATTACGATCGTGGCATCGATACGGCTGCATTTTTGGTTCGGCTCCAGTTACCGCTGGATCATCACTTGGTGGTCGCTGGGTCTGCTGTTTATTCTCACGGCTAGAGGACTTCTATCCCAATTACTGCATTGGTTACGTTCTCGAGGCTGGTCTCAGGGCCGTATCCTTTTGGTAGGCTTGAATCAAATGGCGGTTGCCGTCAGTCGTCAATTGAATAATTCCTCCTGGGCAGGATTACAAGTGGTCGGTTATGTCGATGATCGGTCCGAAAACCGGCAATCGGTGGGTGATTTATCGCTGATCAGGCTTGGTGAATTACAGGATCTCAATGCGATTGTCACCCGCGAAGCCATTGACGAAGTCTGGATTGCCTTTCCAGGTGAATCACTTGCCGAACGAGCGCAATATCAGTTGAGGCATTTACCGGTCAGTATTCGTCTGGTTATCGATTGTTTTGCTTTCAAGCACAGTAAATTCCTCAGTTTGAACACGGTGGCCGGTATTCCGACTTTGGATTTTTCGGTATCGCCCCTGGATGGAATTAATCGCTATGTCAAAGAAATCATGGACAGATTGTCGGCATTAATCCTTCTCGTGCTGATCAGTCCATTACTGTTATTCATTGCTATCGGCGTCAAGCTGAGTTCACCAGGGCCGGTGTTTTATCGGCAGGAACGGGTGGGCTGGAATAATCATTCATTTACGATGTTGAAGTTCCGGTCTATGCCGGTGAATGCAGAAGCAGCAACCGGCGCGGTCTGGGCAAAACCCGGCGAAAACCGTGCGACACGATTTGGCGGATTCTTGCGAAAAACCAGTCTTGATGAACTACCGCAACTGATCAATGTGCTCAGGGGGGATATGTCGCTGGTAGGGCCTCGCCCGGAACGTCCTGATTTTGTCGAAGTATTCAAAGACCAAGTGCCCAATTACATGAAGAAACATATGGTCAAAGCAGGTATTACGGGCTGGGCTCAAGTCAATGGCTGGCGCGGTGATACCGATTTGAACCGGCGCATTGAACATGATTTGTATTACATCCAGCATTGGTCGGTGTGGTTTGATCTGGAGATTGCTCTGCGCACCCTGTTGACTGGTTTTATCAATAAGAACGCCTACTAAGGAAACCCAGCCATGACCAGATTACTCCCATTGATGTTGGTTTTACTGTTGCCGGCCTGTTCTCTGACGCCCGGCATGACAATGCAAGCCGATAACAATTTATCGGATCTTGAGGTGCCGGTTATGAAAGATGGCCGGATGCTCAAGGAAAAGACCCGGATTGTGCCTATTACTGCAGATTTGATCATAGAGAGGGAAAACTCCAGGCGCCAGGCGGTCAATAATCTGCCTCCGGTGGACTTGAATCAGGCCACTTACCGGATCGGTCCGCACGACAGATTGCTGATTACCGTCTGGGATCATCCCGAGCTGAATGATCCTGGCGGTGAAAAGATACTTCCCGAATTGGCCGGTAAAGTCGTTGATGACGATGGCCAGCTGTATTATCCCTATGTCGGCACTATGCAGGTTGCAGGAAAAACGGTCAGCGAAGTCAGAAGTCTGCTGACCAGAGAGCTTTCCAACTATTTCAAAAGAGTCAAACTCGATGTCCGGGTGCTTTCTTTCCAGAGTCATCGTGCCGCTGTTGTGGGTGAAGTCAAAATGCCGGGAATACAGCCGTTAACTGAAACGCCTTTGACGGTAGCTGAAGCGATCAGCCGAGCCGGTGGCGTGACGCAAGATGCCGATATGAGCAATGTATCGCTGGCCAGAGATGGCAAGTTATACAAGATCAATGTGCTGGCGCTTTATGAACAGGGCAATACCACCCAAAACCTGCTGCTTAAAGCCGGTGATGTGCTGAATATCCCCGACAGTAAGGATAACAAGGTATTTGTTATGGGCGAAGTCGGCAGACAGCAGGCATTGCCTATCAATAAAGGCAAGATGTCCCTGGCTCAAGCGCTGGCAGAAGCCTATGGGGTTGACTTCAACATGTCCAGGCCGGAAGAAATTTATGTTATTCGTTCGGGAGATATGAATCCTGAAATATTTCAGCTGAATGCCGAATCACCCGACGCGTTGATTCTTGCCGATCAGTTTGCTTTGGAACCGCATGATACCGTTTTCGTAGGTACCGCCGGGGTGACTCAGTGGTCCAGAGTGCTGAACCAGATTTTACCGTCATCCTTCACGGCTATCATGTCCCAAGCCGCAATGATGGGGCTGTAATGGAATTCAACCGCATGAGTCATCACAAAAAGAACGCATCCGGCAGGGTCAGCACTGTAGCGTTTGACTCGCCAGTTGCAGCTTTTCAAACGAGTGAGGCATGAAAGACTATGTATTATAAAAATCAAGCCAGTACTGAATTACCACCGCTTAATGCGTCCAGATTAGAAGAGCAGGGTGTCAGTATCAGAGACTATGTCGATTTATTGCTGGAAGGTAAAAAGACCATTCTCAAGACTTTATTCACCGTGCTGATCATCACCCTGATCTATTTAGTTCTGGCGCCTCGCACGTATAAAGCCGATGGCTTGTTGAGGATAGACAAGAACAAGGCTTTATTGGCGGCGCCACTGCGAAGCGACACGAACGGAGCGTCGGCTGAAACTGAAAGTCCCAGAGCGCAGCGCGAAGTGGAAATTCTCAGATCCCGCTCGGTGCTCGGCAAGGTAGTGGATGATTTGAATCTGGTGGTTGAATATACTCCTGCTTACTTTCCGGTTATCGGTGAGACGCTGGCCAGGTTGCATAACGCCGATGACGGCATTGCCGAGCCATGGTGGGGTTTCAGTCGTTGGGCCTGGGGCGGGGAAAAGTTAAAAATAGCAACCTTTACCGTGCCGGATCGGTTTTTGAATAAAGAGTTTACGCTGGTTGCTCTGGAATCAGGTCGTTTTCGCTTGCTGGGTCCCAAAGATGAAACGCTGGTTGATGGATCTGTAGGCGACACTGTTTCAATCAACATCGGCGAGACTGAGCCTGTCGTCATCAAGATTATTGAGCTTGAAGCCAATCACGGTACCCATTTTGAATTGAGTAGAACCACCACATTGGCTGCCATAGAAACATTGCAGAAAGCCTTTACCGTTAGAGAGGTTTCCAAGGATACCGATATTCTCAGTGTAGAACTGAAGGGCCGGGATCCCGAGCAATTGGCCAAGTCGGTTAACGACATCGCCTCTTTCTATGTCAACGCAACGGTGAATTGGGAGTCTGCGGAAGCCGGTCAAAAGCTGGCTTTTCTGGAAAGTCAGTTACCGGTTGTCAAAGAACGGCTGGAAAAGGCGGAGCAAAGTTTGAGCGCCTACAGGCAAACACACGGCGCCGTCGATATTCCGGCCGAAGCTGAAATATTGTTGAAACAGGCTGCCGAGATGGAGACGCTGAATATTCAGCTCAAACAAAAGTACGAACAGCAAAATCAGCATCTGGAAGCGGCTCATCCGGACATGATTGCAACGAAGGCGCAGATCAGACGGATTGACGGCAAGTTGGGCAATCTGGAAAAAAGGATCAAAAATTTACCGCGTACTCAGCAGCACATGGTCAGCTTATCGCGGGATGTTCAGGTCAACACCGAACTCTATACCTCGTTGTTGAACAGCGCTCAGGAACAGCGTATAGCGGCGGCAGGTTCCTTGGGTAACTCACGAATCATCGATTACGCTGTGACTCCTGAAAAACCGTATTGGCCAAAACCCGGACTGATGCTGGCTATTGCCGGTTTACTGGGATTGACAGCCGGTTCGGCGCTGGTGTTTCTGCGTTATTCGTTGCAACGCCACGATAATTATCCGGCTTTGCTGGAATATCAGGTGGGGTTGCCGTTATATGCCGCCATTCCGCACAGCAAGAAGCAACACCGTCTGGCTAGACTCATTGATCAGGGCAAGGACCGTCAGTCCGGTATTCTGGTCAGCCAGGATCCGCTTGATATTTCTGTCGAGTCTTTGCGCAGTTTCCGGACCAATTTGGAGGCAACACTGGCCAGTAGTGAAAGCAAAGTCATTATGGTCGGCAGTCCCGCACCGGGTATGGGCAAGTCTTTTGTCTCCAGTAATTTGGCGGCACTCCTGGCCAGCATCAAAAAGCGTGTGTTGATCATTGACGCCGATATGCGTAACGGTCGTCTGCATGAGACTTTTTCAATAAAAAACCAGCCTGGACTGTCAGATCTTTTGGCCGGTAAGGCTTCGCTGGGCGACATTATCGTCAGTTTGCCGGACGTTGGCGTGGATTTTATTCCCAGGGGCAATATGGTCATGAACCCCGCAGAACTGCTGGTGATGGGGAATCTGGAAGAAACGCTGGATCAGCTGAAAAGTTTTTACAACCATATTGTTATTGATTCACCGCCCATTCTGGCGGCTACCGATGCGGCCATTATCAGCAAGCTCGCCGACGCCACATTTTTAGTTGTCAAGGAAGGCCGTTATACGGCGCAGGAATTGGAAGTCAGTTTTAGACGATTCCAGCAGGTCGGTGTCAAACCGAACGGATTTATTATCAATGATCTGAAAGAAGGCTCGTCATACTATCCCTACTACGGCTACGCTTATAACCGCGCCGGTGAAGAGTCTAAAAGCGTGCCATTATGGACGGCCGGCTATCAGGCGATGGGCGGCTGGTTCGGTAGAAATAAGGATCCTGATTTTCTGTTGGCTTCAGGGATCGATCAAAACCCCGATGAGATAGCAGAGGCCTAAGCGATGAGAATAAGCTTTGAAAAAGATTTACCGGTTCTGTTGTTTGCTCTGGTCAGTGCGTCGACCCTGGCTTCGTTACCTCAGGTCGAGTCTGCCTGGAATGGGGTGAAGGAAGTGTATGGAGAACAGGATTTTGGTTTGCGTATTCTTCGCGAACTGATGCTGGTTGTTTTGATCGGCTATGCGTTTGTTGAGCCCCGGTTGCGCAATGGCATCCTGACAGGACCGGTATTTGCGTTTTTGGGAATCATGATCACTTATGTCCTGTTTGAAGTGGCTTATGCGCTGTACCTGGACCTGCCGCTGGTAGTGCCCATGGCCGGACTGAGAGTTTTTGAATACCTGCCGGTTGCTTTGATCGGTTTTGCGGTCAGCCGCTTGGGGGCGGGTGAAACCGTGATCTTCCGCTTTGCATATTATCTGCGCTATTACCTGGTTCTTCAGGCAGTTCTGGCGATAGCGCAGGCTTTGTGGGCGCCGCCTTTATTTGGCGTGTCAATTCTGGGGGGCGGGCGTCCGTTTGGGACTTTTGTCAGTCCCAACCTTTTTGGCGCAACCATGGCGACTTGTGCGCTGCTGTTTTCTCTGGTTCCGTCCATGCGTAAATGGATGGCGGTCAGTGTGTTTTTGGCCTTGTTGAGCGGTTCCCGCACGGCTTTAATCAGTTCTTTGCTGGTCATCTATTTTCAGATTTATACGGCACTTCGCCCTCGCGACCGCTGGGCCATGATCATGCCTGCGCCACTGCTGGCCGTCGGCGCGCTGATCCTGGCGTCCAGTCCTTTGCTCAGCGGCCGTGATGATGCCGATCCCACCCAAGACGGACGTATCGATCTTTGGCAGCGGGTGTTTTCCGAGCAAATCCATGGGCCTGCGGATTTATTGTTCGGCTGGGGCTTGGGTTTGAGTTCCAATACCATCAACATTCTTTTTGGTGCCGAGCATTTTCATGGTCAATTCGATTCGGACAGCCTTTATCTATTTCTATTGAACGGTTACGGGTTACTGGGTCTGCTGGCGTATCTGGCATTTCTTTGGGCAACGGCAAAGCTGTCGGTTCATCCCAACAAATTCTTGGTCGTGATGTTCATTTTTGTTGCCGGGCTTACTTTTAACATGTGGGAATATTTTCCTCAAAACGCAATGTTGATGTTTCTGTGGGGAGCGGTATTAGGTACCGGATACCGGTCGAAAACTCCGGCTTGGCAGGCTGCCTCCGGTTCTTATTACTCAAGACTGTCCTGACTACGGTATTTTAGAAAATGACTCTGTTTCGGTTTTTAAGAGAAAAACAACTATTCGGTGATGCCTTCTGGGTCATTCTGGGCCAAATAGTGTCGGCAATGGCTTTACTGGCCGGCACCCGGATGTTGACCGAGTTGGTAAGTCCTGAAATATACGGACAGGTTGCTTTGTTGAATGGTTTTGTTGCGCTGGGTGTTGCTTTGTTTTCTTACCCCTTTATTTGCGCGGGCATGAGGATAATGCCTGAATGTCAGAATGAATGGGAACGTGCCGATTTGCACCAGGTTGTAGCAGGCTATGCGGCCC
The DNA here is from genome assembly GCF_009828925.2 of Methylicorpusculum oleiharenae. NCBI lineage: Bacteria > Pseudomonadati > Pseudomonadota > Gammaproteobacteria > Methylococcales > Methylococcaceae > Methylicorpusculum > Methylicorpusculum oleiharenae. The sequence goes on along the minus strand of NZ_WUTY02000001.1, from coordinate 3,984,437 downwards.
GATCAACAGCTTTGGCGGTAGCGCTGCTGCTCGTCGGAGGCCTGATCTACCGTCATTTTTACCACAGCGATTTTAGTCTTTATCTTCTTGCCGGTTTACTTTTGATCGTGACAGTCAGGCGGGAATTAGGCATTCAGTTACTTATAGGAGGCCGCAAACAACGCAGCGCAAGTTTGTGGCAGACCAGTGACAGTCTTTTACGCCCTTTATTGGCGGTTTCGCTGGTCGTGTGGGGCGGCCAAAAACCGGAATGGGTATTGTTGGGATATATCCTGGCCAGCTTCATTGCCAATCAGGTCTGGTCATTTGTTCATCGCACTAAAATCGTCAAGCACAAGCGCCCGGCCAGGGTCCGCAATTTCAAGGCCGACGTTTGGACTTATGCGTTGCCACTGGTTCCTATGGAATTGATAGCCTGGGTTAACGGCATGGGTGATCGCTATGTGATCGGTTATTTATTGTCGGCGGCGGAAGTCGGTTTATATGCAGCGACTTACCTGATCATCAACGAAGCGTTCAATCGCAGCGCTATGGTTTTGTTACGTATCTTTCAGCCGGTTTATTTTCAGTGCTTTTCCCGTAATCAGGCCAGGGAAGGCTTCAGGATTTTATGGATCTGGATAGGGTGCGTCGTGATCTTAGGGATCACCGGCGTGACCTTATTGGTGTTGTCCAAAGGCTGGGTGACCACCTGGTTGCTCGCCAAATCGTATCATTCTTCAGTCGAGTTAATACCCGCCATTGCAGTTGGATGCGCGCTGCACGCTTTGGGGATGGTACTGTCCCAACCGCTGTTGGCAAACAAACAGACACGGTGGTTATTGTCCGGACGTTTATGCGGGGCCTTGACGGCGGCAGTCAGTATTCCGTTGATGGTAATGCATTATGGTTTGCCGGGCGCCGCATTCGCCAATTGCATTTATTTTGGTGTTGAAGCGATAGTGTTGGCGATGCTTGCCAAACCCTGGCGGATGACTGGCGGTTTTGAAAATGGCGATGACCAAGACCCGGTGGGAGAGGCGGTGACTGGGTGCAAAGTTTCAGCGTAGGTAAAGGTTACAGCTATTGCTATACCCATGATGAGAGGCTTATCGGATAGGCAAAGCAGACACATTTTTAATTCATTTCTGAGTGAACACGTTTTAGAGGAATCAAGGGGATCAACATGACGACTGTATCAGCCGTTTCAGCACAGTATGGAGATGTTTTGCATGAATGCGTGGCCTGTAAGGCTGAGGAAATCAGCTATTGGCGAAGGAAAAACTTTCAGTATACGGAAAACGCCAATAACGAAGAATTTCATATCTACCGTTGTAATTCCTGCGGAACCGGTTTCTTGAATCGACCTCCGCACCTGGCATGGTTACAGTCCATTTATCAGTATTCGGGTCAGGCCTTGACCCAGTCCATTACGCTTGAAGACGTATTGGCAAGAGAAGCCGAATTTCCTAACTGCACAGTTGATGCAGCAAGAATGAGCCGGCAGGCCGACAGTTTCAACCATTCGGGTAATGTTCTGGCGCTTGATATAGGTTCCGGATTCGGTTTTTATACACAGGCACTCAGACAGCTGAGTTACCGCACCGCCAGCATTAATCCCGGTACTTATGAAAACGAGGTATTCAGAGAATTGAACGGTGATGTTCCCCTGCCGGTGATGCTTGAAAACTACGAAGCGTCCGGGCAGTTTGGCATCGTGATGATGTCTCAGGTGCTGGAGCATCTTCTCGAACCGGATAAAGCGATCAACAAGGTATCCAGGATGATGGTGCCGGGAGGTGTATTGGCCTGCGCGGTGCCCAATTACCATTCGTTTTTGGTCAAATTGTTGGGAACAAAAGATAACGCCTGTTTGTGGGTCCCTGAGCATGTGAATTACTTTTCAGTGAAAGGCTTAAAAGCCCTGGTCGAAAGTAATGGCTTCCGGGTTATCAAGGTCGAACAAATCACCCGCATCCCCTTCAATGCCCTATCCAAACGACTGAGGCTTAAGGGAAGGACGGCGTCTGTCATTGATGGGCTGGTCAACTCTGTGCAAAAGCCGTTTGCCGCATTAATGCATTGCTTCGGTTTAGGCATTTACATCAATTTATATGCGGTCAAGCAGTAATCCTATGCTGACCCTTGTAATTTTGACTAAAAACGAACAAAGCAATCTGCCTGCATGTCTTGCGGCTATTCCGGCAGGCTATCCGATTGTCATTGTCGATTCAGGAAGCACCGATGATACGCTTGCTATCGCGCAAAACCGGGGTTGCCGCATCTTCAGTAATCCATGGCCGGGTTTTGCCGAACAGCGCAACTTTGCCATCAGGCAATGCGCGATCAGCACGCCCTGGATTTTGTTTGTTGATGCGGATGAAATCTATCCACAGACTTTTTACGACTGGTTTGAAGCAGAAATGAGCCGTAACGATGAACTGGATGTGATTATGGTGCCTTCAGTTCTTTATCTCAGGGGCAAGCGGCTCAATTACGCACCCGGTTATCCCATTTATCATCCCAGACTGGTGCGCAGGGCAACAACCTGCTTCGTTCGTAATCATACCGGGCATGGGGAAGCCGTCATTGATTCCTGCCGGATCGGTTTTACCAAGATTGCCTATGAACATTATTTTTATCATGGCGAAATCATTGAATGGATGCACAAGCACGTTGATAAGGCGGCGCAAGAGGTCGTTCTTCAACCGGCAGCAGGCGCAGTGATGACGCATCGCGGACGCTTAAGCGTATTACTGGGTCGTTCCTGGTTAAGAGTTATGGCCCGTTTTTTATACCACTTTGTATTTAGGGGTGGCTTTTTGGATGGCTTTGCGGGCTTGGAGTTTGCGTTGATGTTTACCTGGTATGAGGCAACCATCTATGTGCAGGCCAAAGCCAAAACTCAGGAAAGGTGATTGATATGAAAGTTTCACTGGTTTTAGCAACATTGGGCAGAGATCGCGAGCTCAAGGATTTTCTGGAATCTGTCCGTGAGCAGACATATAAAGACTTTGAGCTGATCATCATCGATCAGAACACGGATGGCAAAATTGATGCAATCGTCGAATCCTTTAAACACAGTCTTACTATCAAGCACGTCAAAGTTAATTTTACCGGGATTGCCAGAGCCAGGGATTATGGAATAGGCCAGGCTCAAGGCAGAATTATCGCCTTTCCTGATGACGATTGTGCTTACGACAAAGAGGTGCTTTCAAAAGTGGTCAATGAGTTTTCAACCAACGAGAGCCTCGCCATTCTGGTTGCCGGATCTTATCAGTTTTCATCCAGCCGTTTCAGTATCGGCGTTAACAGCCCCAAAGCCTGTTACTTTTCCCGGTTCAGAATGATGGGCGTAGAGTTTACGCAGTTTTTTGATCTGAACCGGATCGATCGTAAACAGTTTTATTTTGATCACGACTTTGGCATCGGTTCCAAGTACTCAGGCGCAGAAGGTTTTGAACTGTTATATCGCTTGCTCAGGTCTGGCAGTTCGGCTTTTTATAATCCCGACATTAAAATCTATCACCCGGATAAAGATCACTACAAGCTGGGAACCGGAAGAATGTTGATCTATTCCACGGGTATTGGGGCTTACATAAGAAAATTCACCAATCAACGGGATGTCTTCATTCTTTATTACATCGTCCGCAAGATGTTTGTCGCACCGCTGTTAAAAATGATGCTGGCCTTGCTGTTATTGAACCCCAAAAAGCTGGCTTATTCTTTTTACAATCTTATCGGTATCTGGCGCGGGTTCCTGGCTTATGGGCGTTAGCTTGACCAAGCCGCTTATGTACCGGTTTTTGTAACTACTCGCCCGGTTTGAATTAAGGTTATAGGTGCTTGATTTCAAAGGACGCATCAATACGTTCCTGTAGCTTTCTGCAACATCCCTGTTGCAGAAGCCTTTTCAATCAACCACTTACACCCACTAAAATTGGAGGGGGGTGAGCGGATATCGATTATTTATTTATTCACAGTCAGATTCAGGAGAATTATTATGGATGTGGGAGTAGTAGCTACACATATACCACCGGCTAAAGGGTACGGCGGTGTTTCAGTTACCGCAGCTGTTTTAAGCAAAGCATGGTCCGTGGCCGGTCATAAAATGTTGCTGGTTGCGTCCGATGAATCCATTGATGGGCGATTGCGGCCTGAACAGGTTCAATTGGGTGAACATGCGGATGTGAAACTTTACAGGTGTTACGGATTCAGGCGGTGGGGCTTTGGCTTGGGCGCGATGACTGCATTATTCAAATTATGTCTGAAGGCACCGGTAGTTTATGTTCATGGCATTGCAACCTGGCCGTCCACCCTTGCGGCTGTTTTTTGTGTTTTGCTGCGCCGACCTTTCATGGTGGCCGTTCATGGCGGATTGATGCCCGAACACGTTGACCTGATTCGTAGAAAAAAGCCTCATAAATGGCTGTTCTATAAAGGGTTGACCTTCCCCACCTTAAGCCGTGCCATCGCTGTGCATTGCACCAGCGAAACAGAGGCGGAAGGTGTTCGGAATGTACTTGGAGAAAATGCCCGAATACTGTTGGTTCCAAACGGCATCGACAGTCGTGATTTCATGGTAAGCGGCTATCCTGAAGGAGAAGGCTTGAATTTATGCTTTCTGGGTCATGTACAGCAGGAAAAAGGCATTAACGCCTTTATCAAAGCCTGGCTGAAAGTGCGCAGACCGGCTGATCGGTTGGTGATCGCAGGAAGAAGCGTTGATGGTGAATATTTCGAAGAGTTTCAGGATTTGGTTAAAAAGTCTCAAGGTGCCATCAGTTATCGCGGTTATCTGGAGCGCGAAGAGGTTAAAGAATTGCTGTCCTCCAGTCATTTTTTGGTATTGCCGTCCGGATTGGAAGAGGCAGGAGGTATGCGGGAAAACTTCGGCAACGTGGTGGCAGAATCAATGGCTGCAGGGCGGCCGGTATTGGTGGCCAGAGGCCTGGCCTGGGACCATCTGGAAGCAATGAACGCCGGTTTGGTTTTTGAAAGAAGCGAAGCTTCGGTAGCTGAAATACTTCGTAATGCACAGTCCATGACGCGACCGGAGTGGGAGCGGCTATCGCTGAATGGCCGCCGGTTTGTTGAGCAGCAACTCGATCCGGTTAAACTCGGAGAGCAGGTCTGGCAGGTATTGACCCAAAAGGCCCCCGCTCATCTACAGCAGCCTGCAGCCGAGAGATCCTCTTATGAATAAGGTCGGATTGATTGTGCCCACGCTTAATGCGGGCCATCTCTGGGAGTCCTGGCTTATCGCTTTTGAACAACAGACCCGTAAGCCGGATTACTTGCTAGTGATCGACTCATCATCGCGCGACAATACGGTTGCCATGGCGCTTGCTCGCGGTTTTGCCGTAAAAATCATTGCCAAGGCCGAGTTTAACCATGGCGGTACCCGGCAAGCAGGGGTCAGTATGCTGCCTGATCCGGATATTATCGTATTTCTGACTCAGGATGCTCTATTAGCCAGTCCCGAGGCCATTGACCGGTTGTTGGCTGCATTCGATGATGACCGTGTCGGAGCAGCCTATGGACGCCAGCTTCCGCACCAGAACGCAGGCCCCATTGCCGCTCACGCCCGGTTTTTCAACTATCCGCCTGAAAGTCAGCTGAGAAGTATGGATGATAAAAAAAAGTACGGATTAAAAACTGTTTTTATATCCAATTCATTTGCCGCCTACCGGCTAAACGCACTGATGATGGCTGGCGGATTTCCCGTTGATACGATCATGAATGAAGACACCTTTGTTGCCGGAAAAATGCTGACTTCAGGTTGGAAGATAGCCTATTGTGCGGATGCTCAAGTATTCCACTCTCACGATTACCGTTTTTGGGACGAATTTAAGCGGTATTTTGATATAGGCGTTTTCCATGCCCGTAGTTCATGGTTGCAGCAGACATTTGGCGGTGCTTCCGGTGAAGGTTTGCGGTACGTGCTTTCGGAAACCCGTTACCTGATCAGGCAGGCACCCTGGCTGATTCCTTCTGCTTTTTTTAGGACAGGCTTGAAATGGCTGGGATTTAAATTGGGCGCGCTCCATTCATCAATACCGCAATCCCTTCGCAGCTGCTTTAGCCTGCATAAAGCCTATTGGCTAGGCAACTTGTCGTAACAGATCTTAAATTTACCGGTCAAAAACCGCTTGTTAATTACGCATCAGATTTTACTGATTGCCGCATCTGGTAGCGTTCTATGGCGGTGCTCGCATTGAACATCATGCGTTCACGGCCCAGGCGATCGGCCAATCCGGAACGTCGAACAACTTCAAGTACACTGGGGTTAAGCCCTGTCAGCCAGAGCGTAGCACCGTTTTCAGTTGCCCGTTTTTCGCGTTCTATCAGCATCTGCAACGCCGAATATTCGATGTCCTGAACACGGCTCATATCCAGCACCAATACATACGGTTTATGTTGCTCGACCAGAGACCGGATCTGATCAGCAATCAACTGCGCATTTACGAAAAAAAGCCGTCCTTCGGGACGCACGATCAACAGACCGTCGAAGGTTTCATCGTCGGGGTGTTCGGGCGACAGCGGCCGAAGCACCGATGTTCCTCGCTTTCGTCCGATGACGTAGATGTGAGGATGGGCCGCCTGACCGGCTAATCCGATAACTGACAAAATGATGGCGACAACGATTCCCTGCAGAGTGCCAAAAATTAAAACGCCGAGACAAGCCACGACAGCCCAGCGAAACTCCATCGTGCGAACCTTGAGTATATTGATGAATTCCACAGGCTGGATCAGTCCCGCCGAATAGACGATAACGACGGCAGCAAGCGTTGCGTGGGGCAGTAAACCAATCAACGGCGCAATCAGCAGCATGGTTGCCGCTGCAGTAGCTGCAGTAACCAGTGAGGTTTTTTGCGATTGACCTCCGGCAGCTCGCACAACAGCTGTTTGTGAGGTGCCGCCTCCGGCAGGCATCGCACCTGATAAAGCCCCACCCAGATTAGCCGCACCCAGGGCAAGTAACTCTCGATTTGCATTTATTGGAGGATCTGCGCTGGCGGTAAAGGCACGCGCTGCTGCGATCGACTCGGTAAAGCTCATCAATGCGATCCCCAGCGCGCCCGGCAGCATCTGTTCGATCAGCCCAAGGTCCGGCAACGTCAGTGACGGGAGTCCTTGCGGAATTATGCCTACCGTCGAGACGCCCTGTTCCGGCAGGCCGAAGAACCATGAGGCGGCTATCGCGCCTCCGGCTGCGACCAGAGGTGCCGGTGAATGCGGCCAGCGAAGGTCCATGCCAATCAGCACCAGCAGCGTTGCTGCGGCCACGGCCACTGTGATCAGTGACGTTTCCGGCAGAAGATGCACAATACTGAACAGATCGCGAAAGAAGCCTTGTTTTGTAATATGAATGCCCAGCAGTTTTGGCAACTGGTCAAATACAATTACCAGGCCTATCCCGGCCTTGAAACCGGTCAGTACCGGAGTGGAAATAAAGTTGGCTACAAATCCCAGGCGCAGCAGCGACGCGACTATCAGCAAGATGCCCACCAAAACCGTCAGTGTGGCCGCGGCAGTGATCAATTTCCCTGGATCGCCGTCCGGCACTGCCATCATCAGTTGTGTTCCGGTCAGAATACCCAGGGTGGTGGTGGAACTGACGCTGAGTACTCTTGATGAACCCATCAGCGCATAGATAATCATTGGGATAAAAGCGGTATAAAGCCCCGCTGCAACGGGCAAGCCTGCTACAGTTGCATAGGCCATTGCCTTGGGAAGAATCACTGCGGCGGCGGTGAGGCCCGCTACCACATCGAAGCGAATGGACTGGCTTGCCTCCGGTGTATTCGTATGAAGGTTCATGCGTATTGTCTCCAGTTACAACGCTAAATCAGATGGCTATTGTTGAGCGGGATTATGCAGCCCTTTGATGCCCGGTTCAATGACAATCCATTTTAAGCTTTTAAGGCGATCCTCTGTTATTTTGAGCTGAAGTTTCCCAATAATTTCAAAAACGGACTGTGCCATTAGGCTTGGGCTGCAGGGATTACCTGAGCCGATAGACCGCGTAAGCGAATCCAGTGCACAAGGACGTGCTACAGTCTTTGCCATCCATGGCTTCTGGGTTCCGGTAATTCCTACCGAAACGACGGCAACTATTAATGCAAATACAGTTCCCTAACAAGCTTGGATGTCCCTATTCAAACTTGGAAACTTCTTGAGGAAGATGTAATTAAAGTGGCTTGTAATTTTTCAGCCGAATTTCTGATGGGATCACAATTGGGCAGCAGTCTCGTCAATCTCGGTATCGAACAGGAAGTGCGCGTTGCGGTTGCAGAACTCGCTAAATATCTTGATGACCTGATCATTGTGCTATCTAACCCCAGGCTAAGCGATTTATCTACACGCTCAATGGGCGACACCTGGATAACCCGAACCGAGGCTGGCAAATAAGCATCAGGCATCGGTAAAATGAAATTCACGCAGAATGGTGCGTTGACTATCTCGGTACGCTCAATGGCGAGAATGATCGAGATCAGGGAAGGAGTTGGCGCGGAGGATTTCTTTCTGTTTGGCTTAACGGAGAAAGAGGTCGGTCGAATCCAGCGCGAAGGCTATAATCCATCGGCCAATATCGAAAAAAACCCTCAGTTGTCGGAGATTATTCATCTTATTGCTTCGGGGCATTTTTCTCATGGCGACACCCATGTGTTCCGTCCTTTACTGGATAATCTGTGCCGGCATGATCCTTTTCAGGTGCTGGCCGATTATGTGGCCTCTCAGGTAAACACAGGTCATGCACGGTGTAGTTTGCGGTTAGCGAGAGCCAATCCAACGTTTCAAGGTCACATGGCCTGAATTGTTGGGTTGCGAAAAGCTGGCTACCCAACCTGCGCTGAATAATTACAAAATTGAACTTTTTTATGGACAATCACGATAACCATCAGGCATTAATTCAACTGGAACAGCATTTACAATTTCAGTCTTTGTTAGCTGAGCTTTCAGCCGGTTTTGTCCATGTTTCAGCAGATAGGATCGATCAGGAAATACAGGAAAGCTTACAGCGTATTGCCGAAAATCTGGATTTGGACAGTATCGTGCTGGGATTAATAACCGGCGATGGCCAAGATTTTTACTCCCGATATCAATTCGCAAAACCTTGTAAGAAGGCTTGGCAAGCCGATTCTCTGCTATCTGAAGGACCCTTTCTGACAAGAACGCTGCTGGCCGGCAAACCCTTTATCATGCATGATGTCGATGCTTTGCCTCAGGAGGCATCGACAGACAGGGAAGGTTTTCTTCGCTACGGGACCAGAGCCGCTTTGGTTTTTCCGTTTATCGTCGGCGGAGCGTTGTCCGGGGGCATTGGCTTCGGATCTGTTCGCCCGCGGCAATGGCCGGAGCATGTGATACAGGGTCTGGGTCTTATCGCCGATGTTTATGCCAATGTCCTGGAACGCAAGAGAAACATGAAAGAGCTTCAATGGAAAGAAGAGCAGATGAGACTGGCGGCTGAATCGGCTGACATAGGTCTTTGGGTTTGGAATATTCCTCAGGATACCATCTGGGCGACCGACAGGGCGCGAGCGATTTACGGCGTACCGAATGAGGAAAAGCTGGATTTGCAACGGTTTTTAGCCTGTATTCACGCCGAGGATTGTGAGCGAGTTAAGGTGGGCGTTCAAAAAGCCTTTCAAGAAGTCAGTCATTTTCGGGAAGAATACCGGGTTGTGCATTCCGATGGTACTGAATATTGGGTTTGCGCTACCGGTAAATTACAGCTCGGCGATACCGGTCTCCCTGAACGCATGATGGGAGCCAGCCTGAATATAACCGATGTTCGCCGGACCAAGATTGAGCTTGAACGCGCCAACGATGAACTCAAAACGGCCTTCGAGGAAATTCGCCAACTTAAAGACCAATTTCATCAGGAGAATATTTACCTGCGCCGCGAAATATCAGAGCGCAAAGGGACTCAAGTCGTAAAAGGCAGCGCGGCAATGCAGTCTATTTTGTCACAGGTCCAGCAAGTCGCTCCGACACCGGCTACGGTGCTAATTATGGGTGAAACGGGTACCGGCAAAGAATTGTTGGCAACCGCTATTCACGAAGCGAGCCCCCGGAAAAACAGATCGATGATCCGCGTGAACTGTGCGGCCATTCCTTTGGCATTGATAGAAAGCGAGCTATTCGGCCGGGAAAAAGGGGCTTACACCGGGGCGCTTGCCAAGCAAATCGGCCGGTTTGAATTGGCCAACCATTCAACCTTGTTTCTCGATGAAGTGGGAGAGTTACCTTTGGATGCTCAGGTGAAGCTGCTGCGGGTCTTACAGGAAAAGCAGATTGAACGCTTGGGCAATCCCAAGCCGATCAATGTGGATGTACGGGTCATTGCTGCTACTAACCGTAACCTGTCTCAAGAAGTGGCCGAGGGCCGCTTCCGAGAGGATCTTTATTATCGGCTGAATGTTTTTCCGATTCAGGTTCCGCCACTGCGCGACAGACGGGAAGATATTCCCAAGCTGGTAGAGTCGTTCATAGAGGAGTTTGCCAGGATCATGGACAAATCCATTGATAGCGTCGACAAAACCAGTTTGCAAATGCTCTGTGGTTATGATTGGCCGGGTAATATTCGGGAATTGCGCAATGTGATCGAACGCGCGGTGATTCTTGCCAAAGGGCCTGTACTCAAAATCGCCCTGCCGGTCAGCACATCCGCGTCAACGATGCCTGCTAACTCCCATCAAGACTCTCTGAAGGAGATCGAACGCAAGCATATTCTTCACGTTTTGGAAGCCTGCGGCTGGCGAGTGCGAGGTATAGGAGGGGCGGCCACAACACTTGGACTCAAGCCCAGCACACTTGAAAGCCGGATGAGCAAGTTAGGAATCCGGCGGCCCTCTTCATCATAAAGTCATCTTCTTGATCGGAAGTGAGATTTCGGGTAAACCACGATATTTCGTGGGCTTTGTTCCCGAACTTATCAACAAATATTTCATTGGTTTAATGGTAAGTTATTGTTAATTGATAATTTATCACTTTGAGTTTGAGTGTATTTAAATTGGCTTGATTTCTGCTGATGTCTAAACCATGTCGAAGTTTTGATCAATTTTAGAGCTACCTCCAAGCCATCATTCCGGCCCCAAATCAAGAATACCTGAAAATCTCTGAGCTTAAGACTAGATGTCTGGATATTGCCATTCAGGCAAAAAAAGTGAAATACTTCGTGACGGCTTGTTATTGCTTGAAACTTTAAGTGAAGACGAACTGAAACACGCTATCGGTCAAGACGAAAATATTAAAACCGGCAGGCTGCTGAAACCGGCAGAATAGATTTCCGGGAATGCCTTTTTGAGAGAAGAGTAATGAAACATTTAAAATCATCCAACGATCACTCTTATTGCCGCGTTGTTTTATGTCGAGCACTACTGATGGCGCTGATCATTTTACCCGTGGGATGCAATAAGGAAGAGCAACAGCCAAGTAAAGCGCCGTCCGCTCAACCTTCTGCTACGCAGAGCTTGCCGCCTGCCGAGCCCGTGCCGACTGAACCGCCGCCCGTGGCACCGCTTCAGCCGATGACCAGTCTGGAATCTCTGGTAGCGCCGATTGCGCTGTATCCGGATCCGTTGCTGGCCGAAATGCTGGTGGCTTCGACGTATCCACTGGAGGTCGTGCAGGCTGCCCGGTGGCTTGAAACGAAGCCGGATATTGCAACGCTCAACACCAAGGATTGGGATGCCAGCATTATGCGACTTGCCAGCGTGCCGTTGGTTATCAAGATGATGAATGATCATCTGGACTGGACAACTCAGCTTGGAGATGCCTTTCTGGCTAAACCTTCAGAGGTTATGGGTGTGATACAAACACTGCGTAAACGTGCAGTGGACTCAGGGTACCTGAAAGATACCCCTGAACAGAAAGTAACCGCTCAAACGGTGTCAGTTGACGACAGCAAGCCTGAGTCGAATGCATCGTTGGTGACTCCGGCTGTATTGAAAAAAGAAATCATCACCATCGCGCCGGCCAAGTCCGATACGATTTACGTACCTCAATATAATCCGGAGGTCGTTTATCAGGCTGCGATGGCTCCACCGCCTGCCTCAGGCACCTCTACTGTTTATCCGGGTTCAACCGTAGTAAATGTCAATGCTGCGCCGGCGCCCAGCTATTACCCCGCCTATTATCCACCACCGGCTACAACAACCTCATCGAATGATGACTCCTGGGCTAACTTCGCAACGGGTGCCGTGGTTGGCGGTCTTCTGACTTGGGGGCTAATGGAATGGGCCGATGACGATGATTGGGATGATTATCACCATGTTAGCCATTATTACGGCAACAGCGTATGCCACAGTGGAAATTGCTGGCATGGAGGCGGTGGCGGTTATTACGGCGACCGCGGTAATGTCAATTACAACAAGAACGTCAATATTTCCGGCAATGAAATCAATGTCGGCGGAGGCAATAAATTCAGTCAGAACAATCTAAGGCCCGCACAACAACCCACGGGCTGGAGGCCTGACCCGCAGCATAGACGCGGACAGGCTTTTCCGGAGGCGACGCAAAATCGCTTGGGGAAAATCCAGCAACCGGCGCTAGCAGGGCAGAGACTCGGCGCAGCCCAAACGCTTCCGGCGACAGCGAGAGGGTTTGACGGAGCCGGGCAACGCCCATCCGCCGGCACCTTACCGGCCCAAAAAAGGCCGTCCACTGCCGACATACGCCAACAACTTGGTCAAAAGCCCGGGACTCAGGGCAAGCCTGGTTCGAAACTCAACGACAATAGGCCTGCGGTTCGTGACACTCAAGCACAGCTAGCAAAGGGCAGCCGGGGCAATGCTTTGCAGGGTATTAAAACTTCAGGTCAAGCTTCTCGGCTGGAAAGTCAGAGGGGATCAAACAGCCGGCAATCAGCTCAATCGGCCATGCGCGGAGGGCAAACAGCAAGGCCAAGGACATCTGCTACGAATAAGCAGCCTCAGATGGCGCAAGGGCGATTCGATCAATCAAAAATGCCAGCACGGACACAATCGTTTGGGGGAAGAGAGAGGACCCAGCAACAGATGGCGACACAGCGCCGTTCGGAAGCTTCCAGGCCCAATGCGTTTGAAGCACCACGCAATGCCGGTGCCACCAAGAACTTTAGCCAGCGTGGCGCATCTAGCAGAGACCGGGCGGCCAGTTCCGGAAATCTGCGTGCTTCCGGAGCTGGCGGAGGCGCTAGAAGCAGTGGAGGGGGCGGCAGACTTGGTGGCGGTGGCGGTGGAGGCCGGCGGCGATGATTGAAAAACTCATCAATCCTGGAAATTGTGCGTCCGATTTTGGAACGCAGATACCCCTATATTTTATTCAAGCAGTCAAGACCGAGGTTCCCACAATGTATCGCGAAACTAAAAACATACTTCTGGCCGCACTTATTTCAGCTCCTTTGTTCGCAAATGCAGCACCTCCGCCAGCCGCTGCGGCTGTTCCGGCCGAAGCCAAGAGCATAGAAGCTAAAGGCTTCCAGAATCCCGATGATGCGGCCAAGGCTTTACTGGAAGCCGTCAGTGGTGAGGGCACTGATCAGCTTATCGCTTTGTTCGGAAGTGATGAAGCAGAACTTCTATCATCCGGAGATGAGGTAGAGGACAAAAACAACCGTTTGAATTTTGTTGCCTTGGGACAGGAAAAAATGGGGATTGAGTTGATAGGGGAAGACAAAGCGATCATCCACTTAGGCAATACAGACTGGCCTTTTCCCATTCCGATTGTCAAAAAAGGAGATAACTGGTTGTTTGATGCCGAACAGGGCCGTCAGGAAATTCTCAATCGGCGTATTGGGCGTAACGAACTCAGTACAATCGGCGCCATTAAAGGCTATATAGAAGCTCAGTTTGAATACGCCAATGCAGACAGAGACGATGATGATGTATCGGAATATGCGCAAAAATTGCATAGCGAGCCAGGCAAATTTGACGGTCTGTTTTGGGAAGTGGAAGAAGGGCAGCCCCAAAGTCCGCTTGGACCGCTAATTGCCGAAGCAAGGGCCGTGGGTTACAAGGCCAAATCCGGAGCCGAAAAGCCTTCTCCTTACCATGGCTATTACTATCGGATACTGACACGGCAGGGCCGGAATGCACCCGGTGGCAAATATGACTATATCATCAACAAGAACATGATTGCCGGTTTCGGTCTAGTGGCTTTTCCCGCTCAGTATGGCTCCTCCGGCATCATGACTTTTGTGGTCAATCACCAGGGCAAGATTTACCAGAAAGACTTGGGACCTAAAACTGCTGCAATCGTCGAAAAGATAAATGAGTACAACCCTGATTCGACCTGGGAAGCGTTCCAGGCCGCCGAATAAGTCTCGGTAGTAATCTATTAACCCTGTTTTGTAAATGCTGTTCCTCCAAATATGAACTAAAAATAAACACCTCGCCGGTCAATTTTTGCTGGCTAAAAATGCCCAGTCAATCAGCCATATGCTATAAGGAGAATTAACATGATCAAAGAAGAAATCATCGATTTATTCAAGGTTAAACCGGATAAAAAAATCCGCCTAAAGGATTACCACACCGGTTGGGATCAAACTAAGGAGTTAAAAGCTTTTGGCAAAAAAGCGACCAAGGAGCGAGCAAGCGAAATTCTGCAAAAAAGTATTGAAGAGTTGTCCAGTTCTCAGGAACTGCTTTACGCCGATGATCGCTATTCATTATTGATCGTTTTACAGGCCATGGACGCCGCAGGAAAGGATGGCACTATCAAGCATGTCATGTCCGGATTAAATCCTCAGGGCTGTCAGGTATTCAGTTTCAAAAAGCCATCTGCGGAAGACCTGGATCATAATTTTTTGTGGCGCTACATGAAATCCTTGCCGGAACGCGGCAGGATCGGCATCTTCAATCGTTCCTATTACGAAGATGTTTTGGTTGTCAAAGTCCATCCCGAACTCCTTGAGCGTCAAAAGCTGGCCGGAGAAAAGATCGGAAAAGCATTTTGGCAGTCGCGTTATGAAGATATCAATGCTTTTGAGCAGCATTTGGTACGCAACGGGACGATCGTCTTAAAGTTTTTTCTGAATGTCTCCAAAAAGGAACAGAAACGGCGATTTATGGACAGACTGGAGCGCCCTGAAAAAAACTGGAAATTTTCATTGGCTGATCTTAACGAGCGAAGCTATTGGGATGATTATGTCGCTGCTTTTGAAAAAGCCATCAGTGCGACCAGTACCGAATGGGCACCCTGGTTTATCATTCCGGCAGACGATAAATGGGCGACGCGGGCCATCGTGGCCGATATCATTTCGTCAACGTTGGATAAACTGGATCTTAGTTTTCCTGAAATGAATGAGGAACAGCGCGCCTTGTTGGAAGCCGCTAAAAAGACTTTAGAAGAAGAATAGCTTCCGCGAGCTGTTTTTAAAAAATGTCACTATTTAGCGGTGAAACTTCACAAAGATTGTAAACCGCGTAGGTTGTAGTTGGCGATAGCCAACCCAACATTTCAAGGATATGGTCTTGATTGTTGGGTTGCAAAAAGCATGCAACCCAACCTACGCTGATAAATTACTAAAAAATAAACAATTCACTTTTTACATCAGGAGAAAACTTTGAACATAGATAGGCGAAAAATAAAAATACATTCAGCCGGACTAGGTGTTTTATTAGGCGTCATGGCTGCAGTGACAGGTTGCTCAACCGGCATCAAGGAAACTAATACGCTGAAGTCCGAGGTAGTCACGCCAGCCCCTGACGCCGGGTTTATTGATAATCCCGAGCGGCAGACCCGACGTGCCGATTTGCCTTTTCAAAAGGTTTGGATCAAGCCCGATTTTGATGCTTCAGCCTATAAAGAGTTGGTCGTTGCGCCCGTCAATACACAGTACGTCATGGAAATGGACTGGCTACATAAAGCCGGGTCTGCGAGTTGGTTAAGTGATGTCAAAAAAGATATTGCGGAATTAGCTCACTATTTCCATGATCAAGTGGTCAAGGAATTCAAGGAGGATCCAAATCAGCGTTTTCGGCTGATCGAGTTTGCGGGTCAACATAAAGAGCCGGCATTGCGGTTGGAGTTGGCACTGATACAGATAGACCCATCACAACCGGTACTGCACGCCCTAGGCTGGTTGCAAGTGGGAGGCGGAACAGCCGCAGGTGCAATTAACCAGCGGCGGGCAGCATTTGAAGGCCGGCTTCGCGATATGCAAACCGGTGAAGTGGTTGCCACATTTGCCGATAGGGATATGCAGGATGCAGGCCCACTGGATTTGACACGGCTGACCTGGTACGGTCCGGCCAAGGGGATTATGGACCGTTGGGCAGAGCAGTTCGTAAAAATCGCCAACCGTAAACCCGGCGAGATGGTAATCGATCCGGTTCCTTATACCTTGAAACCTTTCTAAGGCCCGTTTGAATAAGGCCATACATCCTTGCAAACAGGGAGTTCATTTGTCTTGGACTCCCTTACAGAACCTCATTTGAAAAAATGGGAAAACCATCTCAGTATCGTTTTGAAGGTGCAATCTTTTTTTAAAAACCAATTGATTTTCGCTTCGTGATAATTCTATGGACTAAAAACCATGAAACTCAGTGCTAACGTGCTCTTAAAAATCCGATACCTGTTGTCATCGCTTTCAATTGCCATGCTGTTATCCGGTTGTTCCAGTATCGGCAAGGGTATAGCCGAAGCTGTTTTGGAAAAATCCGAAACTGAAGATGCACGGCAATGTCAGGTATGGGGGCAACCTTTTACCGGCATTCAGGCAGGTCTGGGCAAGCAGAAGGGTAAAACCAAGATTTTATTCGTTCATGGTGTGGGCGATCACATGCCGGGTTATACCACTGAGTTCCTGGAAAAGTTAGCAAAGGAACTGAACCTGACTGCGCGATCCCATAGCCAAAAAAATATCGCGTTATCGGCGCCTTTACTTGGTAGAAAAGAGTTGGGCAACTTGCGGGTGACTCATCTGCTCAACGAAGAACGCGGCATAGACCTGACTTTTTATGAACTGACCTGGTCGGAAATCACGCGCAAACACAAAGAGCTGTTGGCTTTCGATAATTCCGGTGACTACGATTTTCGGCGAGCCAAGATTAACAGCTTGTTAAAAAAATTCAGTAACGATACCGGTCCTGATCCCATTATTTATCTGGGAGACAGTCGCGATGCAATTCTGGCTGCGTTTACACAGTCGTTTTGCTGGATGGCTACCGGCGATTGGGACGATCTTCCCGATAGCGGCATTCACGCCTGTTCGGGGCTCAACGATTCAAGTGCCGATTACATCGCCCATGATGAGTATGTGTTTATTTCACACAGCCTGGGGAGTCGAATCACCATTGACGGCATGCAACGCATCGCCCATATTCTGGCGAATGTTGCCAAATACGCGGATGCCGGCAAGAACGTGAATATCGCTGATAGTGCGATTGCCGCCTTGCAGAATAAACAGGTACCTATTTACATGCTGTCCAATCAGTTGCCGATGCTGCAATTGGGCCGAGAATTACCTGAAGTGGTAGGGGCACCCTCGGATTACTGCGATGTTAGCGGTGTAAACTATAACAAGCGAATGGTCAGTAAAACTGAAATTATTGCGTTCAGTGATCCTAACGACTTGTTAAGCTATGGAATACCGTCCGGATTCGCTGAGCAATATATCGACACAAGGCTGTGTCCCAGTATTACCAATGTCAATATCAACATCGCCAGTGTGATGGACGCCTTTGGTTTGACTGATCTTGCCAATCCGTTGGAAGCTCATGTCGGTTATGACAAGGATGATCGGGTGATCGCTTTGATAGCCAAAGGCATCGGCCATCCGAATGCCTCGCCGCTAGTCAATCAGCGCTGTGAGTTTACCAAAGAAGTTAGATGACGCAGTCTTGTCATAAAATCATCGGTGTCCTGTGGTTTGATAACGTTATAACGGTTTTTTCGGATAAACCACGATATTTCGTGGATTGTCCGTTGTTCTTCCTTTTACACTGTTTTCTTATTTGATTGTAAGCAATTGTTAACTAAACCTTTATCAATCTGGTTTTGAGTCTGTTGAATATGGCTCAATTACTGCTGTTATTAAAGCTATGATCGAACTACATCTTGTCCTAAGGGTGACTCCCAAAAAAACTCGCACCATGATTGACGCCTTGCAAGCGCTCGCCAAAAGCGCGCGTCTGGTTCAAGGTTGTATTGCAGTCGAGGTTTACAAGACAGCAGATAGCAGACACTACATTTGTTATGACGAAATTTGGGAGTCGGAAGCTGTACTGCGTCGCATGATCACCTCCAGGCATTTCAGTCAGCTGGCATCATTGATGGAGTTATCCAGTGAGCCGCCAGCCTGTGAATTCCGTTTCATTACCAAAACTTATGGGCTGGATTTTGCCGAGCAGGTCAGAGGTTGTGCCAACGATTAGATAGACGAGACGGCATCAGTCCGAGTGGGAGCAAGCCCAATGCCGTTAAGTTAAGTATATTTTGCAGGAGCAGGCCATGCCCGCGATTGAACCACTGTAGTGCGCGGGCATGGCCCGCTCCTACATTACTGCTTATTGATTCATTGCGACTAAAAAGACCGCAAAAATTAATAGAGACATTCATTTTCTATTCAATAACCTAGCCGGACGGTAAATACATTTAGGTTAGGTCTCAGAATGAAATCTGAATTAATGTACCGAATGATCCATTCATCACAGAGGAAAAATTTATGATACAGCTGCAATTCATTACTAATCGCCCGCCTCAAAATCAGGCGCAGCGCCAATCCTGGCCAATCATTGGCCTTTTGCTTGTGTCTTTATCGATACTGACTGGCTGCCAATCCATGGGTGGGAATGATTCAGGCTCAAGGACCAATGCGGCTCAAATTGATCGTGAAGTGGATGCTGCCCTGGCCAAGCTTTACGAAACAACGCCTTCGGCCAGGCATCTTGCGGCTAAAGCCAAGGGGATACTGGTATTTCCGAATGTTATTAAGGCCGGATTTATTGGGGGTGCCGAATACGGCAAGGGTGCTATGAGAAAAAAAGGCAGAACCAGCGGCTATTATAATATCGTTGCCGGCTCTTATGGTCTGCAAGCCGGCGTGCAATCGTTCGGATACGCGATGTTTTTCATGAACGATACCGCATTAGCGAGTCTTGACAGTAGCAGGGGACTGGAAATCGGCGTGGGTCCGTCTATTGTGGTTCTGGATGAAGGTATGGCCAAGAAAGTCACCAGCACTACGCTTCGCGATGATGTCTACGCTTTTGTATTCGGGCAGCGAGGCCTCATGGCAGGATTGGGTTTACAAGGTTCCAAAATTACCCGGGTAAATCCATAAACAAATCTGACACCATGGCAGTAAGCATAGAAAAATAGTTAATTATTGCTTTATTTATTCATCAGGAGATCTAAAAATGGCAGGTAACCTTAATCAAAACATCGTCAGTATTTTCGGGCTGGCCCTGATTTTAACCCTATCGGGATGTTCCCCAATTAAACAGGCACGCAATGTTACCGAATCCAGTTTTTTGGGTGATTATTCGCAGCTGAAGGAAGGACAGGACGGTGAGGCGCTCAAGCTTTATATCAACCCGAGTTATCAACAATCCTGTAATACGTATAACAAAGTGCTGATTGAGCCGGTCAGTCTCTGGGTTCGAGATAACAGCGATCTGGCGGATCTTGATTCAGAAGAAAGGTCAACACTGGTAAATCATCTGCACGGTTCACTGGTGAACGAGTTGGGTAAACATTACCAGATCGTCAACACGCCGCAACCAGGAACTTTGCGGATCAGAACAGCAATTACCGAAGCCGAAGGATCGTGGGTGGTCCTCGATACTGTCTCTTCATTTGTACCCCAGTTGTTGGTAATGTCAAAATTGAAGGAAATAGCTACCGGAACGGCAACCTTCGTTGGCCGGGCCAGCGGGGAAGCCGAAATTACTGATGCCGTAACCGGCGAACGGTTTGCTGCGGCTGTTGACAGTATCGTAGGCGCCAAATCGGTAACCGGCGTAACCAGTCAATGGGACGATGTCACCAGAGCCTTTGATGCATGGTCGGGTCGATTGGCCTACCGATTGGTAAATTGCGGCCAAAGACCTCCTGAAGAGTAACGACAGTGGCTTAAGCCCGGAAGGATGCGGTGAGGTACGAACCGCATCAATCGCGACGGGATCTGTATCTCGTCCATTGGGGTGACGAAAAAAACTTATAGCAGGTACCCGCAGGTTAATGGCGCGAACGATGCGATTCACCTTGTTTACCGCATCCTAAGTGTTTTTCAGTCGTTAAAATGGCTGGAGTGGGCCCGATAAAGTTGAACTATTGATTTAAATAGGGGATGAAAAAACAATGAATACAACTAGCAAAAAAATTCGTAACACGCTGATGATCAGTGCTTTGTTGCTGGCCGCAGGATCAATGAATGCCTGGGCACAGAATTTGATGATTTACCCTGCTGCCGGGCAAAGTCCTCAACAACAACAGCAAGACCGGTATCAATGCCATAACTGGGCTGTTCAACAGTCCGGTTATGATCCCAGTAATCCGCCTGTGCAAAGTTCAACTCAGCGAGGAGCTGCTTTACCGGAAACGCTCAGAGGGGGTGCTCGCGGTGCTGCTGCAGGCGCGGCTATCGGCGCGATTGCCGGCGATGCAGGTAAAGGTGCCGCGATAGGCGCGGCCGCAGGGGGGATGAAACGCGGATTTCAGGAGCGCGACCGTCAGAAACAAGCCGCGTCAGCACCGCCTCCCGGATTAGATAACTATAACCGGGGCATGAAGTCCTGTCTGGGAGCACTGGGATATACAGTCAATTGATGGCCCGGATAGTAGGGAAAGTTAGACTTTGCCGGTTGGCTAAAAGAGTTCAATAAATTGAGCAAGCAGCATGTCTGAGCCGGAAGCAAACTGATCATGCCATCACCCCTAGGAGGTGACCGATGAAAACAAATAAACAATCGTTACTCAGGACGGCCCTCTACGCGGCGGTTTTGAGTTCCACCATCAGCTGTGTTGGTGAGCAGGAAGTGATGCGCCACGAAACGCTGGCGGACGCCCTGCCTGCTGCCAAGTCTGTCGAACTGCAGCCCCCGGTAGCCGGGAACATACTCAAGCGCATGGCAGATTATCTGGCCAAAACTCCGCAATTTACCGTTAATTTAACCGATAATTTTGACGTCATTCAGGACACAGGCCAAAAAATCGAGTTCGGCGAGAGCCGGAAAATTACCGTCAGTAGACCTAACGGTTTGCGTGTCGAGCTTGAAGAAAGCAGTGGTGAAAAGCATACCGTTGTCTATGACGGCAAGGACATCACCGTGTTCAATCCATCTCAAAACGTTTATGCACAGACTGCCAAACCAGGCGGTATCGACGAGGCGGTCATGTATTTTCTAAGGGATTTGCATATGCGTTTGCCGCTTGCCATGCTGTTAACCTCCCGCTTTCCGGCCGAAATTGAAAGCCGCACCCAAGCGCTGGACTATGTGGAGATGACTTCAATACACGGGATACCTACTCATCATCTGGCCGGACGCACTGAAACAGTGGATTATCAGGTTTGGATTGCAGACGGTGCTCAACCCTTACCCATCCGCATCGTGTTGACCTACAAAAATGCAGAGGGCCAGCCTCAGTTCAGAGCGCAATTTTCTGATTGGAATCTGACGCCTCAAATCAGCGATAAACAGTTTGCATTTACGCCACCCGAGGGAGCCCGGAAAATTTCTTTTGTCGCCCAATTACCCATCGGCACGGCTATAACCCCGGCTCATTCTGGAGGTAAACAATGAATACGAAACTTCTTCCGATTGTTATGGCTATTACAGCGACCTTTGTGATTTTGACGGGTGCCGATCAAGCCGCGGCGCGTGGGTTAGGAGGGGGGGGCGGTGGAGGCTTTTCCCGCGGTGGCGCTGCGGCTAGCGGCAGTTTTTCTTCCGGTGCCGCACGCAGTTCCATGAGCACCGGTGCTTCTGCTGCATCTGCCTCCAGGACTTCCAGTCGGACGCAGGCCGCTCAATCGGTTTCTGCAGATCGAACCCAGGCTTATTCTACAGCCTCTGCAAACAGGGCCGCGACTCAACAAAGCCGTCAGACCACTTCGACGGGGAACCAGGCTCAGAGACAGGATTCAAAGTCTCAGAATCAATCTCAGCGGCAGCAATATTCGAATGAAAATGTAGAGACACGGCAGGAAGGAGCAACGACTCGAGCCCAAGATCGTCAACAGGTTGCGCAGTCCTATCATGGCGGCTACTCCTCCGATTACCATGATGATAATAACTGGGATGATGGCGAAGTCGCCGCTGTAGCCATTGGCGCGGCTGCCATTGGTGCGATGGCGGGTTATGCTTCCGGCGAATCCAACACCACGCAAACTGCGGCACCCGCACCGTCAACGACGGTTGTTTATCCTGCGCCTGCTCCTGCCGGAAATGCGGGGCTACCTTGTACACCTAATACCACGGTTGTGGAAGGCGTTACCTATTATCAATGCGGGTCATCCTGGTATACCCAGGCTTATGGCAGTAACGGTGTGATTTATATGCCTGTAGCACCGCCTTATTAATCGCATTGTTCGTGTAATTGGTTGACATCGTGCCCCCGGCAGACCTTGCCGGGGGCACGATGTCATGAGTGACGAAGGCTTTTTACATCAAAATTCGGCATCATGGAAAACATTTTGCACGTCATCCAATTCATTGAGCATGTCTAAAAACTTTTCAAACATTGCCACATCATCGCCCGTAAGAAGCGTTGTGCCTTTTGGCAAAAATTGAATTTCGTCCACATCATAATCAATTTCGCCCAAGGCATCCGTTAAGGCTTGTTTGGCTTTAAAGTAGTCGGCCTGGGGAGTAAAAACGGTGATCTTACCGGCGTCCGTCTCGATATCAATAACATCAACATCGGCGGCCAGTAAGGCTTCAAGAACACTTTCATCGTCATCCTGTTTAAAGGCCAGGATAGCGGCATGATCAAACATATGACTGACGGTGCCTTGGGTGCCGATTTTACATTTTGTTTTGGTGAAACATTGGCGAACATCCCCAAACGTCCGGTTAGGATTGTCGGTCAGACAATCCACAATCACTTTACAACCGCCCGGGCCAAAACCTTCGTAGCGCGCCGGCGCGAAATCCTCACCGCCACCGCCTTTTGCCTTGTCTATGGCTTTTTCAATAACGTGAGTAGGCACTTGATCTTTCTTGGCCCGCTCAATCAGTCCGCGTAATGCTAAATTTCCGAGCGGGTCAATGCCCCCTGACTTAGCGCACACATAGATTTCACGGCCATATTTGCTGTAGACCTTCGCCTTGGCATCAGACGTTTTAGCCATGGAATCTTTTCGGTTTTGATACGCTCTACCCATTTGGCTGTTGCTCCTTTGACAACAATAATAAAGCGGTGGATTTTACAGATAACTATTTGTAGAGTGAAACTTTTAAGGCGCAGCACTAAAATTTAGTGGTCCATTAGCCGTATTGATTTTATACGTTTCGCACTTCAAATTTCGGCAGTGCCTAAGGAGGCAACAGTCGGGGAGTCGCTATTTTTGCGAAAGCTTGTTTTGGGCATCCCAGCCCAATCAAGCAGCAAAAATTACGCGACCACTGATGCCTCCGGCGGCCCCGATTCGTCCGCGTCGCCTCGTTTCGACCCAACAAGGGGTCGAAACATTGGCTCTCGCATGACTTAACGCCGTTTCGCGATGCCTTGCAGGTTTTCTCCGCACGCTACGAAAACCCGCCCGGCGCTACGGCTATCGGGGACTAAAAATCTTCACTTCGCTAAAGCTCCGTTTCCAAGATTTTCAGCGAATGTTCGGCAAAGGCTTTGCCAGCATGGATGCTGGCATAAAGCCTACAGGGATGGTTTTACGGTGTCCTTTGACGGGCACCCCGGTGCCGAATTTCGATCTACGAAGTCCATATATGGGTATATTCCAGCCTCAAAAATCAATCATCACTTTTGACGACCCTATCGCTATATTCTTCGATAGTGATGATGCCGCCCAAACGCTCGGCAATGTGCCGGTCACAGGCGGGTAACGCATCTTGCAATAGATCGATGCGTTTCCACTGGGGCAGGGGTGTTTCCTTATCCTCCTGAGGGACATAGCTTGACGAGGCGATGCGGCTCATTCTATGGATATAACGTGGACAGTTGATGAAGAGTTCACTTATTTTTACCCGGACAATCAATTCTGCACCCGGATATTCCGCTAAAAGAGAATCGTCTGAATGCGTGGATGCATCGCCATGAACGCGTATACGGTGCGGTGTTTCAAAATCGATAAACAGCATGCCGATTTTGGCATTGCCCTGAATATTGCCCATTGAAAGAAACATGCCATTGCCGTCGTAGCTGGGAAAAGCCAGTTCACCGGGATTGACCACTCTTACAAGACCTGGATTGCCGCCCTTATAAGAACAGGTGGGGTAGCCTCTATGATCAATCGTGGTAAGAAAGAAAAAATCCCGGCTTTCTATAAAGGGTTGATGTTGCTCATTGACGTGCCGTTCAACGATGATCTGCTGCAGTCTGTCCGCCAATTTGCGTGTGTCGTGCTCGTCCTGCATTTGGCGTTGCTGAGGGCTGAAAAAGTCATTCATGCTTTGATACTCCTGTCGGTTCGAAAAATTCATCCACATAGCTTGGTGCGGTTTATTTCATTTTAATGCATTTGAAGCTCTGCTGTTTGAGCTTGAAGAGAGCTATTGGGTAATGAGTTGCTGAATAAATTAGTGGTTCCAGCGAACAACCAGCCATTTTCGTTCTTCCACAAGCAGCAGCATTCCGATTGCACAAGGCATCATGAACAACCAAAATTCCGGGGCAAAAGGGGCAGTGCCAAAAACGAATTGTCCCCAAGGGGTATAGACAATTATCAGAATCAAGACAATCTCTACGGCAACACATTAACAATCTGCATCAGGATGAAGAATCGGAAAAAAACGTTTTTGTCGGCGTTGGTATTTTGCAGTACCGTGGTTTTGAAGGGTTGT
Organism: Methylicorpusculum oleiharenae; assembly: GCF_009828925.2. Classification (NCBI taxonomy): domain Bacteria; kingdom Pseudomonadati; phylum Pseudomonadota; class Gammaproteobacteria; order Methylococcales; family Methylococcaceae; genus Methylicorpusculum; species Methylicorpusculum oleiharenae. The sequence continues at coordinate 3,959,502 of NZ_WUTY02000001.1, read as the reverse complement.
CAGGAACAACAAGACACGGTAGCCAATGAGCCGCCGGTTAGACCCCTTAAGTTACTAACAATTGGTGACATCTCCTCCGATAAATCCCTAAAAATGCCAGGGACCGTAAGAGCTTCGGATCGTGTCGATCTTGCTTTTCAGGTGTCAGGCCCCTTGATTGAATTACCGGTCAAGGAAGGTCAACCCGTCAAAAAAGGCGATCTGCTTGCCCGCATCGACCCTCGCGACTATGAAACCAATCTGCGTAACACGATGGGTACTTTAGGGAATCGCTGAACAAATCATAATCCTAGCCATTCCTGTCTGCTAAAACGCAGTATTTTTAAAAAATGCGGCGGATGGTTTGGGCAAATAGCCCTCATTCACCACCTTTTGTCGCCGTCTAGCGCGTTTGGGCGCACGGTAGACGGATTTCGGCCTATAGGCCTCCATCAATTGGCGGCGCAACAGATACAAATTTGCCAATCCCACCAGCCAATTCACTTGGACGGTGTTTTTCTCCAAGCCCCGATAACGCGTTTTGCGAAAGCCGAATTGGCATTTGATGATTCGAAAAATATGCTCAACTCTGGCGCGGACAGGCGAGTATTGGCGGTTGCGCTTAAGTTGGCTGCTCGACAGGTTTTTTACCGGGCTTGCGTTTGTCGTTGACGCACCAGCTGAGACCCTGATGGCGTGAGCCTTTTTTATACTCATCGCTGGTGTAACCAGCATCCCCAAAGATGACTTGATCGTCTTCGCGCAGTAGCTTGGGCAGTTCCGCGTTGTCAGTGGTTTTCGCCGCCGTCACCGTCACGCTATTGGAAACCAACAAGCCTTGATCCTTCAGGTGTTCGTTAATAGCACCTCCGTCAGCTTGTGCTTTAGCCAATGCCGAAAATTCAGAATCGTCGTCTCGTCCGGCAGTGCTTCGGTGACACTGCCGAAGCCGGCAAAACGACGGATGCTGTCGATTTCATACAATGCATCTTCCATTTGACGATCCGAATATCTGAACCATTGTTGCATGCAGTGGATGCGCAACATGCAATCCAATGACATCGGTTGTCGGCCTCGGCGACTGCTTTGCGGGTAATGGGGTTCGAGCTGGAGTAACAATAACGCCCATGGCACCACTTGCTCCATTTCCGCCAGAAACTTTTCCCGCCGGGTTTGGCGCTTTTTACTGGCGTATTCAAGTTCAGCAAAACTGGTTTGGGTCGGTGTGCTCATCTGATAGTCCTGGCTGAGATCTGATGCCGCATAACTTGAGCAACTTAATGATAAATGGCTTTGCCTCGCTCACCTCATCCTGCTGCTTTTTAACAGTTGCGATAGCAATAAAGACTGCCTGATGTTGCGCCTTCGCTGGCCGCCACGGATGGCGGAAATACAGATTTTGCAGGGGCAAAAATCTGTCCACATTCATTATTTTTGCCCTTTAGAGTACAAATGGTTCCTCGCTACTACGAGCAACTCCGCCCACGTATCACCGTCAGTTTGTGTGCCTGTGGCACCCTCCAAAATTTAAGCGACTGCGTTTCATGGTGATTTTTTTGTCGTCTACGTAGACCATAGCTTCAGTCCTAAAAAGATCGTACTTCCAAAGTTCTGAGGTTGAAGCATTCCCAAATTCCAAGTAAGGTACTGAAGAAGGCATTTATGAGGCGGGTAATTACACAGTGTAAAAATGCACATTATTTTTCTTTCAGCAGAGCCTTCAAAAGAACTTCGCTCAAAAACGCTTGATTGCAAGACCCAGCCCCATATTGATTTTGATGGGCAAATTTATGAACCAGTCGGTTAACTGAATGAATAATCTTAATTCGAACAAATTGCGAGCGGATCCGAGAAATGCGATTCAAACAGGATTGACTTCTCGGGTGTCGGTGCGTTTGGTTGTCGTTGTTTGTTTGACTTTGCTGATTCCTTATGCTTGGGGTGCAGGTGATTCGGCGGTGCGCAAGGGTGTGGATGCGACCGGCGACGAACGCATAGCCTCAATCAAGTCAAGGCTTGCACAAATACAAAGCCATCTGTCCACTCTGGCTGCCGATGGCTTGGCGGCCCCTCCGGAAGCGGATGGCGACGAATGGTCAGAGTACAAGCGATTGCTTAACCTGATCGCCAATACCTATGAAACTCATCTTGATGCTTTGAATAAATTGAATGCTGTGCGCATTGCTCGGCAAGATTTTAATCAGCAAGCATCGGCTTGGTTGGGTTTTCCGGACCCCGGACCTTATTCTGTCGATTTTGTCGATGATTTATGGAAGCAGCTGCGAGCCAAGGAGCGAGAAATCGAAGCAGTCCGTATCGAACAAGCGATGTATGCCAGTCTCTTAGAATCTCGACGGCTTGCGCTTCGTAGTTCCGAACAGGCGTTAAGGAAAGCTCAAGAACAACTGGAAGCGGCCTTACCTGCAGCGGCTGACCGTTTGCGTTGGTATAGGGATCTGAGCGCGCTTCGCAATCAATTTGATCAAGCGCGCGTCGCATCAATCGATACCGAGCGCGAACTTCGGGACGAAATGTTGAGTTTGCGCAGTGGTCAAAATGAACTGCTGCTTCGCCAAGTGAGGACCGCAAGTTTGGTATCGCCTCTTAGCGAACAGGATCGCGACGCCAAGCTAGCGGTCTTAACTCAGCTGCAGTTTGAATTGGATAAAGAAACTCAGCAAGCGATTGAAAGTGATCGGATGCTTCAGAAGCAATGGCATCAAACCAGCGAGCGAATACGGGAGGCTGAGGCATTCTCCAGCGCCCTACTTCCGGAGGTGGCCGAACAGCAGAAGCATAATATCGAACGATTGAAGTCCGCATTAAGTACGCAAGTCATCGAAGCCGAGGCATCGAGTTCGACGCTCAAGGTCATGCGGTTGTTGGGCAGAATAGTGGTCGCTCGCCGTCATCTTTGGGAAACACGCTATCGAATCGAAAACGACAGCGATCCAAAAACGCTTGAGGATGCATTGGATGAGATTAATAAAGGACATGATCAATTAATATTATGGCAGCAGTTTTTCCTTTCCAGTTTCAATAAAACGCGCAGCCTTTTGGACAATCAGGAAAAAAAGCTAGCCGATTGGAAACCCGAATACGGCGATCGCGAATTGGCAGAGCGAGAGAGGCTGGCTTATTCCCTGCAAGAGTCGGTTTTACGGCGCATAGCCGGCGAAGTTGATGAGTTGGATGCGATGCTGCGCAGTTTGAAGCAATCGGTTCAATTGCGTTATGAAGGCATTACTTTAAGCGAACGTCTGAATGAACTCTATATCAATGTTGGCGGTTTGGTCGGTAACTTGTGGGATTTTGAGCTTTTTACGGTTGCCGACAAAATCGTTGCCGAAGGTAGGGAGATTGTCAGCCAGCGCAGCGTAACTGTTGGCAAGATTGTCCGTATGTTATTGATTTTGGGAATCGGATTATGGCTAGTCGCCAGAATAGCCGATTGTGGCAATCAGTTGATGTTGAAATATCTGCCCGGACGAGAAAGTGGGATACTGCTAAGCTTAAGGTTATTTACGTTATTCGCAGTCATCGCAATCGTCGTGTATGCGTTAGTTAGAGTTCACATACCGCTCACAGTATTTACATTTTTCGGTGGCGCATTGGCAATCGGCATCGGGTTCGGCGCGCAAAATATTATCAATAACTTTATCAGCGGCTTGATCTTATTGGTGGAACGCCCGATTAAGTTGGGTGATATCGTCGATGTTGAGGGAGTACGAGGTACGATAACGCATATCGGCAGTCGCTGTTGTCAAGTGCATTGTTTCGACGGTATCGATATGCTGATACCGAACAGCAGTTTCTTAGAAAAGAGCGTCACAAACTGGACGCTCTCCGATCAGTCTATCCGCTGCTCGATTACCGTCGGCATCGCTTACGGTTCGTCGGTTCGCGAAGCGTTACTATTGGTTGGGCAAGCGGCCGGTGAACATGGATTGGTGCTCAAATCGCCTGCTCCTGAAGTCTATCTGGAGGAGTTCGGTAACGATGCGCTCAATTTGACCTTGGACTTTTGGGTCGGAAATTTGAAACAAATCAACCGCCGCCGCGTGATGAGCGATATCCGCCATCGCATCGTCAAACTGTTTAACGAACGAGGTATCGAGATTGCGTTTCCTCAGCGTGACATACATTTGGATAGTTCAAAGCCATTCAAAGTAGAGCTTGTCAAGTCGGAGAACGAAACACCATCCAAATTGAAATGCACAATCGATAGGACGGAAGCATGATTATGGACTCATGGAATGTATCAACTCACTTTTTTTTGATGATGATGCTTCTTCTATTATCGGTTTTATATGCAATGCCGACAGCTAAGGCGGATGAAAATGCGGGTAATGCCGGACAGGATTTTACGAGGCCGCTGGGGAGAGTTGATGTTCGCTGGACTTATCGGGATCTGTCTGATGGCGTGGAATCGCACACGACAACGTTGCGTGCAGAACAACCCTGGGATCTGTCGGATCAATGGAAACTGAATACGCGCTTTGATATTCCCGGTATTTACAAAACGCTACCGAACGATAACCAAGGAAAGTGGGGATTAGGTAATGTCGATGTCCAAATGGGCCTGATTCATACGTTCAATTCGCGTTTTGCAATGGGCAGTGGCGTTCGAGGTATTTTTCCTACCGCATCCGATGATCGATTCGGTACCGGAAAATACCAGTTATTGATTGGCGGCGGCGGTCGAGTAATGCTGCCGGAAATCAGTTCCGGCAGCTTTATCGCGCCGCAGTTGCAGTACAATTTTGATATAGGCGGAGATCCTTCGAGTTCAGCAATCAGTGTGCTTCGCATTCAGCCGACTCTTCATGTCGGTCTACCGAAAGTTCAATTTTTGACTTTTTTAAGCAATGCCGATATTCGTTACAACTTCAATAACAAAAAATGGTTCTTGCCAATCGATGTGACCTACGGTAAACGTTGGGGCGACTTAATTTCATCGATTGAAGTTTCATATCCGATCATCGATGATCTGGATTTATATGAAGTCAAGACACAGCTCCGTGTCGGGTATTTTTTCTGAATGACGGTTGTTTCTAACCTAGCTATACCGAGCGCGGTCAAGCATGCGGAAAATGATAGGGGAATAACGGACGATTTTACAGTTTCAAAGACATGCTCCAACCCCATTTTACAGAAGAGGAAATTGATCAACATTACCGAAGATTGCGAGCGTGTGGACAGCGTATTCCGCCAATGCGTAAGCGAGAACAGCTCGGCATGTTTGGGAACGATGATGTACTTTGGTGTGCAGATCGGCGGCATGCCTTGGCTGCCGTTTCCAAGGCACTGGGGATAAGGCCGGAACAGTATCCGGCTACGATCTTTGTCGCCACGGTTGAAATTTTGTTGTTTTACACGTTTATCACAAGAATGCCAGCCTTCTTCGTATCAGGAGGTACGGCGTATCCTTCACCTCCACGGGAACTCATTGGAAATCGCAGGACTCGAGTGCGGCTCCAACGCACGCCGATCGGAACCGACTCCTGGACTATAATTTCTAGGCCTATGTTTGAGGAGGAAGAGAAGGGGCAATCACCGATTGTCACGACCCTGGAATGTTAAGTGTTAGCAACACAGGAACCTGGGTTGTTGATATATTCGATGACAGAACAGATAATAAGCCCCAATTGGAATCAATTGGCTGATCAGACCGGTAATTTTCCATATTTTAAAACTGGGCCTATTTGAAATGATGAAGTATTTGATTCCGCTTGTATTACTTATTATTTCCGGTTGTGCATCGGTTCTTTATAAAACCACCGATTATGCTGCCTTATATGGCCCTTCAGCGCCGAAAACAAGATTGATTACCCCAAATGAGCGGCTTGCTTCAAGCGTCTCTTTTTCCAAAGACGTCAAACCCATACTCGATTCCCGTTGTGTCGTTTGCCACGGCTGTTACGATGCACCTTGCCAGTTAAAGCTGGGATCAATCGACGGCATCGACAGAGGTGCAAGCAAACAAGTTGTTTACGATTTTGCCCGGCTTAAAGCGGCTGATCCAACTCGTTTATTTGTTGATGCTCAAGATACTGCCGCCTGGAGGAAAAAAGGTTTTCACTCGGTATTAAATGAGCGCAATGATTCAAAAGACGCCAATCTGGACAATTCTGTTCTGGCTAAGTTAATTCAGTTGAAACGCCTTAATCCCCAGCCTGTAGCAGGAAAATTGAGTAATGATTATGATCTGGGATTTGATCATTCACTGGAATGCCCAAACATGGATGAATTTACCCAATACCAGCATCAGCATCCAAATTGGGGAATGCCTTACGCCATGCCCGGTCTGTCTCTGAAAGAGGAGAACATCATTTTGCGATGGTTAGAACAAGGGGCAAAAGTGGAACCTCTGGAACCCTTGTCCAATCAGGCGATTAATGCTGTAAAAAAATGGGAAAATTATTTCAACGGCTCCAGCCTGAAACAGAAGCTTGTTTTTCGTTACCTGTATGAACATTTGTTTATTGGACACATTCATTTTAAGGGCCATCCTGATAATGAGTTTTTCCAATGGGTGCGTTCTAAAACGCCTTCAGGGCAACCTATCGTGGAAATTAACACTATCCGGCCCTATGACAATCCTGGGCCGGATCCTTTTTACTATCGCTTGAAGCGTGTGACTGAGACGATTGTAGACAAAAACCATTTTGTCTATGAGTTAAGCCATGACAAGATGAAGCGTTATGAGGCGCTGTTTTTCACTACCCCTTTTGAAGTCACCGATTTACCGGACTATAAAGCAGAGATAGCGGCAAACCCGTTTAGAGCATTCCATCAGATACCTCTGACAGCACGATATAAATTTCTGCTGGATGATGCTTATTATTTTGTGTCGGGATTTATCAAAGGGCCTGTATGCCGCGGTGAAGCGGCAACAGGCAGTATCCGTGATCACTTTTGGGTTGTTTTTAATCAGCCGGGCCAGATGGATCCGGAAAAAGTCAGCAAGGCTTTAGCTGAAAATAATCAGATATTGGGTTTGCCTGGGGAAGAATCCGATGGGATTGGTTTGTTCGGATGGAGCAAATATGACGAATTCGGCAAGCAATATCTGTATAGAAAAAATGAATTTTATGAACAGGTTCTTCCTGGCAGCCAGGGTTTTGGTTTAAATAACATATGGGACGGTGAGGGTCAAAATACGAATGCGGCGCTCACCGTTTTCAGACATTTCGATAGCGCAACGGTAACCAAAGGTCTGGTTGGCGATACGCCGCATACCGGATGGGTGGTCGATTACCCGATACTTGAACGTCTGCATTACTTATTGGTGGCTGGTTATAATGTTTATGGTACGGCGGGCCATCAATTAGCCAGCAGAACCTATATGGATATCCTGCGTCAGGATGCCGAAAATAATTTTTTGCGGTTTATGCCGGCCATGCAAAGACAGGTTATATATGACAGCTGGTATATGGGTTCAAAAGGAATGCTGACCGCTGATCCTTTGTTCAATATTGACCATGAAACCACAGTCCAATACCAAACTACTGATTATAAAAAAGAATTTTTTGATCAGGTCCGGTTGAGATTAGGCAATGCAGCCGGTTTGGCCGATACTATCAACCGGTGCGAGCAAGCCGATTGCGTCAGGACAGGTGTTAATGCTGTTCAGCGCTCCGTCGATAGCCAACTGCGTCAACTGGCAAGATTGAAAGGTCTTGAGTTAAGTGCTTTGCCGGAAATGTCTTTGCTGCGAGTAAAAACTGGCGAACCGCAGGGGGATCTGGTATATACACTGATTGTCAACAGGGCCTATAGCAGTCTATCAAGAATTCTCTTTCAGGATTCCCGCCGTGTTCCGGAATACGACACATTAACAGTGGTTTCCGGCTTTATCGGCAGTTATCCCAATTTTTTCTTTAGTGTCGATAAAAACCGGCTCGGCGAATTTATTCAGATGACACGAACGACCAGAACTGAGGCTGACCGGGAAAAATTCTACAGTGACATGGGAATACGAAGGACTAACTCCGCTATCTGGCCCTATTCAGACTGGTTTAATCGTGAGCATCGAAAAGAAAGAGGATTGGAAGCCGGGCTTCTGGATATGAATCGCTATCACAATTTGTAATTTGAATGAGTCTGAAAGTGATTGATCAGCAGATTTCCGATGACTTGCAAATGAAAAGGAGGTTGTCTTCGGAATAACTAATCCGTGATCAACCAGATTGGGTTATTTATAATGAGGAAATTATCATGCAACTAAAGCACCTGAGTTACCTTTTTCTGTTAATCACTAGGTCGGCGGTTCGAGCCCGTCCGGGGGAGCCAATCAAAACAAGGGCTTAGCAAAATTGCTAGGCCTTTTTTTTTGCCCATGGGACACTCACGGGACACTCAGGAAAAAAAAGCCACAATAAACGGCAATAATTACAGGTATTTTATTTTCCTGTAAATACGTCTACCCCCTACCTACAAAACCTACTAAAACCCCTGTTAAAAAAGTTTCAAATGCGCTTACCCCCTACCAGCTAAACCAGCTAAAACCCTTTTTTATTGCCCCATTGGGGAACCGTTTTACTTTCAGGCTTTGAATATCAAGGGAAAAACAGCAATGTACAAGTGATTGTTATTTGTTGTTAATTTTCGAGGGTTGTTGTAGTATCTTTTTCGAAGCAAAAAAAACGGGCCTGGAAGTGCTACCAACACCACCAAGCCCTTACCGATTCACTTAACGGCATAGGTTAAGCAAATGGCTAAACGTATCTTATCAAAAAACGCTAATTGCTTGCCTTCATATTGGAGCAAGTAGCATGGCAACTATCGAAACCCGCACCAATGACACCGGGGAAAAAAGCTATCGCGTAAAAGTCCGGTTAAAAGGCTTTCCACCACAAGCCGCAACTTTCGAACGCTTAACTGATGCCCGCAAATGGGCCGCTTCGACTGAATCAGCAATTCGCGAGAATCGACACTTCAAAACCGCCGAAAGCAAAAAGCATACATTTTCCGAAATGGTGAACCGATACGTTAAGGATGTTTTACCCGGCAAACCTAAGCAAGCCGTCAAACAAAAGCAGCAGCTTGAATGGTGGGCCGAAAAAATGGGCGTTTATGTCCTGGCTGATATAACCCCGGCTTTAATTGTTCAATACCGCGACGAATTAGCCAGCGGCGAAACCTACCGAGGAACACAACGAAGCGGGGCCACTGTGGTTCGATACATGGCAGCGCTAAGCCACGCCTTCACAATTGCCGTTAATGAATGGGGTTGGCTTGATGATAACCCCATGCGGAAAGTTAAAAAGCCTAAAGAGTCACGCGGGCGGGTTAGATACCTGGATGATGCCGAGCGTGAACGCTTTTTAGCCGCTTGCAAAGAATCTAGCAGCAAAGAACTTTATTTGTGTGTAATTTTGGCGCTTAGCACTGGAATGAGACAGGCTGAACTAATGGGCCTGAAATGGCAGGACGTGAACTTAAAAGACGGTTTTATTATCCTTCATGAAACCAAGAACGGCGAACGGCGGCGCGTTCCACTTTCCGGCCATGGCCTTGAATTGCTGAAACAACACGCCAAAGTTAGGCGGCTTGATACTGATTTACTATTTCCTGGAACCATTCACGCAAATAAGCCGGTAAGCCTTAGACGGCCATTCGAGAACGCCCTACAAGCGGCAGAAATAACCAATTTTCATTGGCATGACTTAAGGCATTGCACCGCGTCTTATTTAGCCATGAGCGGCGCGTCACTGGCTGAAATATCCGAGATTTTAGGGCACAAAACCTTATCCATGGTTAAGCGTTACGCCCACCTATCAGACGGTCATGTTTCGAGCGTAGTTAGTCGAATGAACGATAAGATATTCGGGGGCGCTTGATGAAGCTAGACGAGAATTTAAAGCGGCGCGAAATTCGCCCAAAAGAAAGGGAAAAACAACAGCGGTTATTCAGCGCATGGCGTAACCGTCAAAAAGACGAACTTGAATTAATGGCTACACATAAATTATTACCTGAATTTTTATGTATTGATGACATTGCTACCCTTTCCGGCCATTACACAGGGGCGTTAGAAAGCATAATCAGACTTTCAGGGGTTGAATTTGAAGAGCAAGAAATTCAAGAAGGGCATGGACTTTTAAAAGGATTTACCCGGCAAAAATACAAAGAGTTCCTTCAAAGTTCCGGACAATGGCCCCCTAATGGGTTGTTGTTTAATTGGTGGAGCCTGGAAAAGCCAGATGTTTTGCCCAAAATAACCACCAAGAGCAAACGAGAACATCAGCTTCATTCTTTGATTTGGCGCGTTTGGCAATCCCTTAACAAAGACGGGCATGCAAATGTGAATCGAGTTTGGAATGAATTGCAGAAAAATTACGAAAAATACGACACTGAAGAAATTATTCAAGAAGTAACGGCTCAAGAGATTTTATGGATATCAACTTACGGAACTGAGCGGAGAAATAAAAAAACGGGCTTAAACAGCGTAATTAGTCGACTGAAAAGAAACCCACCTATCTAAAACATTTGCGGCTAAGAGAACATTTTGCAATGCAAGCTTAGCCGCAAAAGTCACAAGTAACAATTGCCCCAAGCCGTAAATGACGGCGAATAACGAACAAGGGCGATTATGAACGCACAGATACAAACCACCCAAGAACCTACACAAAAACCAAGCCGGTTAATACCTGTTACCAACTGGAACGACTTTCACCCATGGCCCCCAATCGGCGGCTTACGTCACTTAATATTCAACGAAAAAACAAACGGGTTCAAAACTGCGTTTAAGCGGGTTGGTAAACGCGTTCTGATTGATGAGACTGAATTTTTCGCATGTGTTGAACGGAATAACGGCGGTTCAAAATGAGAGCGCCGTCATTCCCTAAAACCAACACATTAACAGGCCGCGCATTGATGCGACTATTACAGGGAAAAAAATTTACGCATAGGGACTTTTTTAGCGAAACAGCAAGCTACAGACTTTCAGGTTATATCTTGAATCTTCGGAACCGGCATGGCTGGCAGGTTGAGGCAATTAAAGAAACTTCACCAACAAATGATAAGGGCCGTAAAGCAACTTACGCGCGTTATTCAATTGAAAAGGATGTTTTAAGATTGGCTAAGGCTGAATTAGGAGCTGAACGAGTCACTAACTTCATTCATGCGGTTCAGAAATTTGAGGCGGGCGAATGAGCTATTTAAAACGAAAACCGAACCGGGCGAGCGAAACCCGGAACGGCATATATCAAAACAAAATCAATCGGCGGCCTGATTATATCAAACAAAATTTAAAGCCAATAGACTTTTACCGCCATGAATTACCAGGGGCAAAGTTCAAGCGGCCCGGCTGGAATAATGGGGGATTATGTCCCTTTCATAGCGATACAAGGCAGGGTAGTTTTCACGTTAGCCTTGAGACTGGCGGTTATAAGTGTTTTGCTTGTGGTGCGGCTGGCGGGGATATTATCGCCTTCACAATGAACCGTTACGGGTTAAGTTTTACTGATTCGCTGGAAAAGCTGGCTAATGATTGGGGGCTTACATGAACACGATACCCCGAACGTTTGAAGGAAAGCCATTAAAGGCGAGCTGGAATTATCTTAACCAGGACGGCGAACTTTTAGGGATTGTTGGCCGATACCAGAACGGCAGCGATAAAAAAGAAATCATTCCCTATTTTAAGCGGAACGGCTCCGGTTTTGCGGCCGGTATCGAGTTAAACCCGCGGCCCTTGTTTGGCTTGGATAAGTTAGCAGCTCACCCAAAAAACAAGGCTGTTTTTATTTGTGAAGGTGAAAAACCAGCGGCGGCCCTGCATAGCTTAGGCGTTTGCGCGGTTACCAGTTTGGGCGGTTCTCAATCGGCTTTAAAGTCTAGCTGGCAGCCGTTAAACAGCTTTAAAACCGTGTTTATTTTGCCTGATAACGACGAACCAGGGCAACACTATGCCCGGGACGTTTACGCGGCCCTGATGCGCTTGGAAGAGTCCCCAGAGGTTAAACTGCTTAGGCTTTCCGACTTACCTGAAGGCGGTGACGTGGTGGACTGGTTACAAGAGTTTTCCCCCGATTGGGACGGCTTGCAACCATTCCCTGACACCGAAAAAGCATGGGCGCTTACTGACTTCAAAGCCGAGCTGAAAAAGGCTGAACCCGTTCCTGAAGAATGGGCCATGACTGACAAAGCTGATAACACCGGCTTTATCTGGGAAACTCCGGGCGAAATTGAAAGCAACACGCCCCCGGTTGATGCGTTCCGGCTTGAAATAATGCCGGAACCTTTCCGGCCTTGGCTGGCTGATGTTAGTCATCGTATGCAATCACCGGCTGACTTTGCGGCGATTAGCCTTGTTACGGTTATTGGCTCGCTCATTGGCGCGGGTTGTTCTATCAAGCCGAAACGCTTCGATAGTTGGGAGGTTGTCCCGAATCTATGGGGGGCATGTATCGGCAGGCCTTCGGTTGTCTTGAAATCGCCTAGCATGAAAGAACCTATGCAGTTCCTGGAACGTTTGCAAGCTGATTATTCGAAGCAATTCGAGCAAGGTATTGCGGCTATGGAATTTGAGCACATTAAATACAAAGCCGTTGAAGAGGATATTAAAGCCAGAACCAGCAAGGCGGCAAAGGGCACGAAAAAAGACGGCGTTATTTCGGATGAAGAAATGGCAAAACTGGAAGCGGATTACCTAAGCCTGAAAGAAAAAACACCACCCGAACCAGTTAGGCGGCAATTCAAGACGAATGAAACCAGCATACAGTCAATGACTGTTTTACAGAACCAAAACCCGAGGGGCTTACTGTTTTTCCGGGATGAACTCACCGGCTTACTTGCACGATGGGAGCGGGAAGAACATTCGGACGAAAGAACCTACTTCATGACGGGATTTAATGGATATGGCAGTTATACCGATAACAAAATCGGCAGGGGCTTAACTGACTGTCCAAACGTTTGCATATCGTTACTGGGAGGCATACAGCCGGATAAGCTAAAGATTTATTTATATCAAGCAATGAAGGGGCTTAACGATGGCTTAGTTCAACGCCTACAGTTAGCCGTCTGGCCTGATGAACCTGAAACCTGGGAGCTGGTAGACACCAAGCCAGACAATGCCGCAAAGAATCGAGTTTATGACATTTTTAAAGTATTGGCTGAAATTGATTTTACCAGATATGGAGCTAATCAAGGGGACGATGACGACCGGCCATTTTTTAGATTCGACGATGCCGGGCAAGCTGTTTTCAATAGCTGGCTGACTGAATTGCAAACCGTAAAGATTCGAGGCGATGAACACCCGGTAATGATTGAACACCTTGGAAAGTACGGTTCTTTGATGCCTAGCCTTGCCGTTATATTCCATCTGGTTGAGGTTGCAGACGGCAAAGCCCCCGGCCCGGTTACAGAGCGGGCGGCATTGCTGGCGGCTGAATGGTGCAAGTATCTGGAAAGTCACGCGCGGCGAGTTTATGCCATGGCTCAAAGTCCCGAGCATGAAGCGGCTTTAAGGCTGGCTGAAAAGATACGGGCAAAAGCCTTGCCTAGTCCGTTTACCCGGAAACATGTTTATGACAAAGGCTGGCATGGGCTGAAGGATAAAGAGGAAATCGAGGCGGCTTGTAATGTTTTGATTGAAGAAAATTGGTTAGTGGTGATACGCAAACCGATGACAGGAAGCAGAGGGCGGCCCCCTTTACCGGAATATCATATTCACCCCGTTTTTCCCCGTAAAACCCTAGAGTATGAACCAGCTAAAACCGCTAAATTATTTTAGCCATTTTAGCGGGTTGCTACTAGGCACATTCCAGGGAAAATTTTTTACTGAATAGCAGAATGAGAGAACGATATTTTTTCCTGTAAATCCCTAGAGCATGAACCTACAAAAACTACAGAATTATTTTTGTAGGTTTAGTAGGTTGGCACTCTAGCAATTCCAGGGAAATTTTTTACTGAATTGAAAGCAGAACGGAACAAGATTAAATCGTTACACGATGGAAAGATTAAAAACGGACACGCGTGTCCGATTTGAGAATGACAGGGGCTATACCCCCCCTACCAGGGTAAAAAATCAAAGAGTTGTTTTATCCTGACCACGCCCGAAACTCTTTCCACGCGGCTTATGCGTTTAGGGGAAAAAACCCAATAGATTTTTAACAACAAACCGAGAGATAAAAAATGACTACATCAAAGAAAACACCCTATCAATCATTTAGTGACGATGACGCCTTGACATCCGAGCGCATTAAACCGGATTGGCTAACAGGTGATGCGTCAAAGATTTGGGATAAGTGGGCACCGGGTTGCGTTGCAAGTGGCCGGTTAAATGGAGACTATGCAGAACTCTTTGGCGAGCTGTGCGAATTGCGGCCCAGGCTTTTGAAATTCAGACAACAACTTGATGCTGAGGGTTGGACTTTCAAAACCGAGGGCGGCAGAAACGGCGATTTATTAAAGCCTCACCCATTGGCGCAACTTCACAACGAAGCACACCGGCAATTTGTGACATTAAGTAACAAGTTTGGATTGAGTCCGAGAGGTGCGGCAGGTATCAAGCAGATTGAGCAATATGACGCTGAAGATGCGGCTTTTGAGGCGCTGTGATGTGCAATATTTAGTAAACAATCAATTCCCTAGCTATAAACCATGCCAAGACGCTAAAACCTAATAATATCAAGGCCTACAGGCTGGCATGATTAATGTAATAGGCGATTGTCAACCAAATGAAGCACTACCCCGCATAACATTTTTTCAAAACTTTAGTGTCCCATGGGACACTGGCGGGACACTTGCCAGAAAATAAGGGCAATTATTAACAGCAAACCACAACTAACAAAATAGACAAAGTATTGAATTATCTATTGTTATTTGTTGTGATAATTTACGGTTTATTGACTTCATGGGACTGTTAATGCCTTGCTCAGCAATATCAGCTTAATCGTTAAAATTAAATTAAGACCCAGTTACCTGTTAATCAGCAACTCATGCGCTGTTGTTCAATAGTGAATGGTTGTTTTAGTCCTTCTGGTTATACCTATACTTCGCGCGGTCATGTTTGCGGCTTATATGACAAGGCTATTTTGTTTGACGCTTACAGGGATGTAAGCGGTAGACTGCGTCGGGAACTGGCAGTCGAGAGCAAGGCGCGGAAACAGGCGCATTGCAAGCTCTGTAACTGTTTTCGCAAAGCTTCCGTTCCCTGCTCACGCTCCTTACCTACATCCATGTAGGTAACGCCGCTATCGGACAAAAGAGCGCGTCAGAAAACCTCAAATGTGGTCGCGCGAAGTATATACCAGACATTGAGTACTGAAAGGCTGTAAACCTTTCAAAACTCGCCTATTAATTTGGAACATAATAATGAAAAAAATCTCTCTTCTCGCAATGTTTGCTTTTCTGCTGGTACTGTCCGGATGCACCTCTGTTACATCAGGTATCAACGTCAGTGCTGAAGTCGACGAAACGGTAAAATTCAGTGGTTATAAAAGTTATGCCTGGATCGGTGATGTAGCCGTTTTAGACGATCCGGAAAACAAATGGCAACCGCCGAAAATGAATGTCGCTGAAGACATAAAATTCCTTATTGACCGTGAATTGCGTAAACGTGGTCTGGTTAACCACGCGGAAAACCCTGATTTAGCCGTCATCTATTTTATGGGCGTTGATATGGAAGCGATGAAATTGAAAACCGATCCGAAAACCAAAAAGAATATTCTTAAAAAAGTCCCTGGTGCGTCACTGGTGGTTGCTCTAATTGACGCAAAAACCGAATACGCGATCTGGGTGGGTGAAGCAAGCAGTGATCTGACCGAAAATCCAAGCGAAGATACGTTACGTAAACGTCTGGATTATGCCGTTACAGAAATGTTTAAAAAACTGCCGAAAGATTAAGCACTGCCCGGTTTAAGATTTCAATGGACGGCCGATCAGGCATCGGTCGTCTTATTTTCAGACCATTCGTCACGACGAACTCCTTTGTCGAGACTGATTTTCTTACCTGTAAACAACGTTTTGGACAATGCGTTAAATGACGTATAGGGATAAATCCGGCGTCAGCGTAAAGTAGACTTTACTGTTTAAGAGGTTAACTTCATGATTTCTTCATTCCACGTTCAAATTGTCAAAGCCGGTTTTTTAAGTACGGTGATAGCAGCATTGACGATCAGTTGTACGGGATTTTCTTCAAGCAAACCGGTCACATTTGATGCGGCTTCAGTCAAGGGCATGGTCTTTGCCTTACAGCGCAATTCAGTCACTGAGGATATTTCTGAAAGTGACAATCAAGCCATCGCAGCACAAGTATCTGCCAATTTATCAACTTGGGGCTATTCGGTAAGCGAAATCTCGGGTTCGCAGGCGACGCACCGATTGGAAGGCAGTGTCGGTGAAATCAAAAAAAGCTCGACACCGACCGGTTTTTCTTTCTCATCCGGAAATTCAGATCCTCGAGCCTTGGATTTTCAAAAAGCCAAGATCGTACCGGTAAGCTGCTCTTTAATTGCCATCGGCAATGGCGAGCTGCTTGATACTTATACGATGGAATTCAGCGCAGCATCGGGTTGGAGCGGCACTGAGCTGAGCATGACATCAGACAAGTTGATTGACTGGGTCAGTACCACTTGTCTTAATCAGCTCAAAGAACTCAATATCAACAAGATCAACGTGACCACACCGGATGAACAAAGCAAGCAAACCATTAAACCAGGCTGGGCACCCGATGTGCTGATTGAAGTTGAAACACCGTTAGAGGTAGAGGAGCCGTTACCTAAAACCGCTGAACCGGTTAAAAATATCCGTGTCGAAAAAGAACCGCGCAAACAAATGACCATCCATAATCAAGGTACGCCGCTGATATTAAAATTCGGCAGAGACCGGCATGGCAATTAATAAGTCACTGTTAGCATGAGGCGTTGATCGTTTGACAGAAGCGTCACTCCGGCAGAGCGTGCCCCGGCATTCCCCGACCGGGGCAGGCTCTGCCGGAACGACGGCAACTATTAAAGCAAACTAATAAGCCTGGCTATCCCTATAAAAACCGGGAAACTTCAGTTAAAAAATCTTCCTTAGTCTTTACTCAATGACTTGGGCTTTCCGGGTTTCCGTTTTGCCTATGGTCATCAAATCCCAGACCAGCAGAACAAAGCCTGCTGCGGTGACCAGTCCGAAAAATAACCGCCACGCCATTGCACTGACAAACGCAGGATGATTTTGAGCATCGAAGTAACCGCCCCATGTCGAACCGCCCACTGCACGTTCGATAAACGATTGTTCATAGCCTGCAATCAATAACGCAATCGTCATGCCCAGTACGCCGGCGTTTAACAAGCCTAACGCCCATTTCCAGCGCCAGTTATTGACCATGCCGCCGCCCATCCAGACATTACCCCGCCAATGCTGGATTGCCAGATAGAAAAAAGCGATATTGATCGTTGCATACGCACCAAAAAATGCCAGATGGCCATGCGATGCGGACCATTGTGTTCCGTGCGTATACAAATTGATTTGCGGCAGGGTATGCATGAAACCCCAGACACCGGCACCGAAAAAATTTCCGAACGCTTGGGCTATGATCCAGGCAACCGCAGGATGATTGCTGTTTTTAAACGAATGCGTACCGGCGTCATAAAGCGCATGGACGACCATTGCCACCAGAGGAATCGGTTCCAGCGCTGAGAAAAAGCCGCCTATGGTCAGCCAGTATTCCGGCGTGCCTATCCAGAAATAATGATGCCCCAGTCCGAGAATACCGGAGCCGAACATCAATGCGACTTCAATATAGAGCCAGATCTCGACAATCTTGCGCTTTACGCCCAACAGCTTCATCAACGACCAGGCCATGATAACGCCAACCAGCACTTCCCAGGTTGCTTCAACCCATAAGTGAATAACCCACCACCACCAGTACTGGTCATGAGTAATGTTGGTCATATAAAACATGCCCGCGACATAAAGACCGGCCAGCGCAATCAAGTCCAGGGTCAATACCCCGGCGATGCCGGACCATTTGCCTTTGCTGAAAGTTGCCACCACGTTATAGAAAAAGATCAAAATAACGACGACGATGCCGATATCAGCCCATCTTGGTGCTTCAATGTACTCGCGGCCCTCGTTGATCAGCCAGAGACTGGAATCTTTGCCGGGACCGATCTGTACCAGCAAATAAACCAGGACAACCAGCGTGACGGCTGAGGTGAGTACCCAAAATGCGATATTGCCGAGTTTTAATCCGACGATCTCGGTGCCGCTTTCTTCTTCCAGCAGCCAGTAGACACAGCCTATAAAACCATAGAGCATCCATACCACCATGGCATTGATATGCACCATCCGGTTGACGCTGAAATCCAAAATTTCGTACAAAAATCCAGGTGCTAGAAATTGTGTTGCCGCCAGTAATCCAAATAGGATTTGCGCAAAAAACAGGATGACGGCCACGGTAAAGTATTTGACCGATAGCTGCCTGCCCGGGCTTAAATGACTGCTGTCCAGTTCCAGCCAGGTATTGAAATTCTGCCATTGGGTACGTGCTTTATCAAGCCACCCCGAGGTATGTTGAATGACCGCTTCTGATCCTTCTGTGCTCATGATCACTCCTCTGCTTCAATGGTTTTAAAGTTATATGGAAAGCCGTTGGTGTCGATGCTGGACATCCACTTTAAAAAGGCCACGATGCCTTTTGCTTCCGTTTCGGTAATTTTAAGATTCGGCATTTTCCGGTTACTGCCGAAGGTCCTGGCGTTTTTTTCGGGATCCATCAGAAACTTGACCATGAGGTCCTCGCGCAGTTCTGGCGATACCCAGCCCTGATCCAGCCAGGCTTTGGTCAGATCGGGTGCATAGTAAGCCCCGTTGCCCAACAAGGTGTGACAGTTCATGCAGTTTTTGGATTGCACGGTTTTTTTGCCCAAGTCGACCAAGGCTTTGGCGTCCTCTTCAGACAAGGCTTGACCGAACAGCAACTCATCATCGCCTATGACCGGCATAAACTTGTTAACCGCTTTATCAAAGCGGTAATCAATTTTCTTATTGATTACGGCATAGCCGGGCACACGCTTGCTGCCGGCCGTAGTTTGACTTAAAGAATCAAAGGTCAAAACAACCAGAATCAAAAATGATCCTGCAGTGACCCAGATGGCCGTTTTTTTCCAGAATGACTCTGAGGCCCAAAGGGGTGGGGTTTCAGTCATCGGATGTTCTCCTGTAGGGTTAGATTGGTGGTGAAGGTATTAAGGCGGTTGCTAACAAACACGTTTTTGCTGGGCTAAATAGTTATCGATCGGCCGGTGCTTGTTCAGACGGGTGCGTTTTAATGCAAAGATGCCAAATGCCGATCGGTGCAAAAAAATAACCCACGAGCATCGCTACTGAAATCAGTAACCAATACCCTGAAAAATTGGCTGCCCGACTTAACACCACGACGGCAATCACTAATACGGCATACGCAAGATAGGACAAGAGTCTGTAAGTCCTTTTTTGTGAAAGATGCGACCAGGCATAGAGCAGGGCGTAACTCGCTCCCGCCAGAATGACCAGGGCCGATGAAAAAAAAGTAATAAAAAAATCTTTAAGTGCAACAGGTTCGAGCATCACTGGATGAATCTCCCGGCCTGAGCCATGGTTAGGAAGTGGATTCGATTTTTTGCGGCTTGTTGAAATGGTTTTGCACCGTTCGGTTGATTATAAGAAGTCAATTTGAAAAAACTATGCGTACTAATACGTACGTACTTCTTAATGACGGCGTTGACGCCCTTTCAACGACTAACGCGAACAGTATCTTCAACCAATCCAGCATCACTTTGCTAGGCCTCTGATTAAGGCTGACCATCTTTTAATTGTCAGAATAACGGCCCTGCGGTTACATTGTCCTTGATCTAAATCAAGTGAGTTTCAAATGAATGAACAAGGTCTGAATGATTTACGGCGTAATTTTTTATTTGCCGGATTAAACGATGAACAATTTGAACAAATTCGGGAGACGGCTCGTCTGCTTGAAGTTAAAGAAGGTGAGCATTTATTTCATTGTGGCGATGTCGCCCGCCATTTTTTTTGGTTACAGCAGGGGTTGGTTCAACTGTACCGGTTATCACCCGCGGGCGAAGAAAAAGTCATTGATCTTATTCAAGCGGGTCAAACGTTTGCAGAAGCGGTTATGTTTTTTAAACATAATCAATTCCCGGTCGGCGCAAAAACGGTTCGCGACAGTCAATTATGGATGATCGACATGAGTGTATTTCTGGGGTTTTTACAGGAATCCAATGAGCTCTGTTTGCACATGCTCGGTGATATGAGTCGGCGCTTGCACAACGCCATCAAGGAAATTGATCAGTTGACCTTACAAAACGCCAGCGTTCGCGTGATTCAGTTTTTGTTACAATCAGCACCACCCGGCCAGCCGGATCGCTATACCCTTGAATGGGACACGCCTAAACAGGTGCTGGCTTCCCGGCTGTCCGTAAGGCCTGAAACATTTTCACGCATACTTCAGCAGTTGATAAGGCAGCAACTGATTAGCGTCAACGGTAAAACGGTAGAAGTACTCGATCATCAAGGCTTACGCAAGGTCATCACACTCAACGAATAGCAGGGGGTCGACGCAGCAGTTCTTAATAACATCAGTGAGCTGTTTTGAATCGATTCAGGTCGTATCATTAGAAGTGAATGATTGATTCAGAAACTGTATAGTGCAGCTCTCCACCCTAACGAATTGAATACATGAAATTATTAATCCGCAATCTTGCACGTTCCACAACAGAAGCCGAACTGCTGGTCATGTTCCAGGCTCACGGTAAAGTCCAATCTTGTACCCTGGTTAAAGATAAAGAAACCCATTTGTCCAAAGGGTTTGGCTATGTTGAAATGCCTAATCCGGGTGAAGCCAAAGCGGCCGTTCTTGTTCTTAACGGCAAAAATGTCGCCGGTAACAAGATACGCGTTAAAAAAGCCGAGCCCAAAAAGGATGACAGCAAACCTGGAAAATCCCCGTCCAATGCCTAAGTCCGAGATTACCGATCCACTGCACGGCGTTACTCTGGAAAGGGTCGTTACCCGCTTGGTCGAGCATTACGGCTGGGAAGAATTAGGCAGTCTAATCAACATCAAATGTTTCACCAGTAATCCAAGCGTTGCATCCAGCCTCACGTTTTTGCGCAAGACGCCTTGGGCAAGACAAAAAGTGGAGTCGCTGTTTGTCAACACCGAGTGGACGCAGGATAAAAGTTGAAGGGGAGGGCACAAAATCAAAAAAACTGACTTGATTATAAATCTGAAGTTTCCCAGTTTTTATAAGGTTGTCCAGGCTTGTCAGAGAACCATGTTTGCCTTAATAGTTGCCGTCGTTCAGGCAGGGATTGCAGGAACCCAGAAGCCATGGATGGCAAAGGCTGTAGCACGTCCTTGTGCACTGAATTCGCTTACGCGGTCTAACGGCTCCGGCAATTCCTGCCGGGATGACGCCGCTGCCTAACGCGAACAGTGTTTTATTAAAAAGTTTGCCACCGTTTATGCAGACCCTGTCGATAATTCATGCAGCCCAAGTGAGTAGGATGCGGTGACGATAGGAACCGCATCAATCGCGAAAGATGCGGTTCGTTCCCCACCACATCCTAAAAAGTTGACCTTGATGATTGGTTTAGCCTGCGTAGGTCTGAGTACCCAAACTGGAATTTGGGTACTCGAAAATAAAAGCGTAATTATTTTGCGAATTAAAGCTAAGCATTGTCAAATGCCGGCTTGTCGAAAAGTACGATCAGGCGATCCACCCCTTAGATAGCCACCATTCGTCGGATCGCCCATACCACTTGTACAAAGGGATTACATTTCCACCCAATCCGCGACATTACCGGCGGCAGTATCGGCTGTGCATGCCACTTTACGGCCCGAAGTAGAGATCATAATAATTTCCCAAAATCCTGGCTTTAGAGCTGAAATGGTCTGGATATGGGCTGAGTCGCCCAATTTATTCAGGCAGATTTGTTTCGCGGCCTCAACGCCACCCGCTGGTGTATATCCAGACGGGTTCTTTTTATTGCAAGCTTGCCAACCTTCCTCGTAAGTTGGGCCTGCATTACCACTCCGGTCATAATTGCCATTTTTAGCATCTGAGCAACCGCGATTCCATTCTTTGTCGCCACGGTTGAAATTTTGTTGTTTTGCATGTTTATCACAAGAATGCCAGCCTTCTTCGTATGCCGCACCGGCGTTGCCGCTACGGTCGTAGCTAGCTGCTTCCGCATCGGCACAACCGCGGTTCCATTCCTTGTCTTTAGAATTTTTTGATAGTTGGTTGTTATGGTGCTTATTATTGTTACAGGCTTGCCAGCCTTCTTCATAACCGGATCCAGCATTGCCACTACGATCATAAGAGCCCACTTTCGCATCGGCACAACCTCTATCCGCCTCTTCTGCATTGACGGCATCCTTTTGAGAATTCAAGTGCTGGGTCTGATTCTGGGCAGTGTTATCGTTATAATATTGCTGATTGCCGTCGGGAGTGACAATACATCCAGTCAGCGTTACCAGGCCGCCGACCATGGCAGCTAAAATTAAAGCTTTAAAAGGTTTAGACATGAAATTCCACTTTTCGAGAGAGATGAAGAATAAAGAACAGTTAGGTTTGGCAATTAAATTAAAAAGGCATTTTCATTAAAACCGGCATGCTATCGGTGTTCGATTGCTCGTTTTCTACCAATTAAGCTGATATAGATTTGTAATCCTTTAGAGTCTGAAGACATATTACCCGATTTTCCGAATCAGTTGATAGATTGCCGTTGTCCGTGAGAAAGGGAAATGAAAGTCCATAGGGTACGGTGACAATAGGAACCGCATCAATCGCGAAAGATGCGGTTCGTTCCTCACCACATCCTACAATTTGCTATTCATCATTAGCCCGCGTAGGTCCGATTAGCGGATCCGATAAATGTCAACGTAGTTGCCGCCTCTTAAACTTTATAGGGTCAATAAAATGCTGGCCCGCTATAATGTCGCAACCCAAGAGCAAGCCTTGATCACAATCATAAAAGCGGCGATAAAAGCATTGAATCGATCGTCTATGGATTGGATCCCAGTGTATAAAAACAGGCTAAAAACCGCCTTAGATAGTGAATGCAGGATAGAAGATAAAAAGAACCAGGCAACGGAGTAGATGCCAAATGGCACAACGAGAAATCATCGAAGCAATTGAAAAACGTCTCTGGAGCAGCGCGGACAACTTAAGAGCGAACAGCAACTATGCCAGCAACGAGTATTTCATGCCCGTTATGGGGCTGATTTTCCTCCGTCATGCTTACAGCCGTTATCTGGCTGTCAAACCGGACATCGAAGCCACTTTACCCTCCCGTGGCGGCGTTACCAGACCGCTCACCAAAGAAGACTTTTCCAGTAAAGGGGCCATTTTCCTTCAGGAAAAGGCGCAATTCGATACGCTGGTTAATCTGACCGACGCCGAAGATAGAGCCCAAGCCATTATCGATGCAATGGAAGCCATCGAGGCCGACTATGAAACCCTAAAAGGCATCTTGCCCAAAAGCGAATATCAAGAGCTGGACAATGATGTGATTGGCAATCTGCTGCGCACTTTCAACGATCCGGCACTGAAAAAAACAACCGGCGATATTTTTGGCCGTATCTACGAATATTTTCTGACCCAGTTTGCCAACCAGAGCGCGCATGATGGCGGCGAATTTTTCACCCCCGTTTCGCTGGTGCAAATGATCGTCAACTTTATCGAGCCGGATCATGGCTCGGTCATCGATTCCGCTTGCGGTTCCGGCGGCATGTTCGTGCAAAGTGCGCATTTTATTGAACGCATGCACCTTAACCCGCAAGACGTGGTCACCTTCTACGGTGCAGAAAAGAACCCGACCACCATCCGCCTGGCCAAAATGAACTTGGCCGTGCATGGACTGGAAGGCAAAATCCTCAAAGCCATCAGCTATTACGAAGACCCGCACGACTTTCTCGGTAAAGCCGATTTTGTGATGGCCAATCCGCCGTTCAACGTCGATGACGTGGATGCAGAGAAAATCAAAAACGATCCCCGCCTGCCGTTTGGCTTGCCCGGCGTCAATAAAAAAGGCGCGGTATCCAACGGTAACTATCTTTGGATTTCCTATTTCTACAGCTATTTGAATCAAACAGGCCGCGCCGGTTTCGTCATGTCCTCGCAAGCCTCCAGCGCCGGAGGACAAGAAGCGGAAGTCCGGCGCAAGCTGATAGAAAGCGGGCATGTCAGCGCCATGGTCTCTATCCGCTCCAACTTCTTCTATACGCGGTCCGTGCCCTGCGAGCTGTGGTTTTTCGATAAAAACAAACCCGCACAACTGAAAGACAAAGTGTTGATGCTGGACGCACGGAATGTTTATCGCAAGGTCACGCGCAAGATTTACGACTTTTCCCCCGAACAACTGGCCAACCTTACATCCATCGTCTGGCTTTATCATGGCCAGCAAGATCGATTTTTGGCTTTGGTGGAAAATCATCTGCAACGCACACTCGACGATGCCAAGGCCGCCCAACAGCCGATGGCTGAATTTGTCGCTGGGCTGGATGGGTTGATGGGCAAATTAGCTGCCGTCGATTCAGAAACCTGCACAGCGTTTACGCTGCTAGGGAATGACATCACAGCATTTGCAAGCACGATTGAAATCGAAAATAAGGCTTGGGAACCCGCGGCAAAAGACAATGCCGGGTTGCTTGCCGCAGCGAAAGCGTTAGAGCCTATCGCTGAAACCAGCCGCGATCTGATCAAGCAGATCGATCAACTCTTTAAGTTTGGTGAAAAACAAGCCAAGGACAGTGGTGAAAAAGGCCTCACTAAACTGATCAAAGACCTGGAAGAACAGCGCAAAGCCGCCGTCGAACAGCTCAAGCAAGTTCGCACTGTCTTCAAACAAGCCCACTGGCTGCAAGAGCGCTTCCCCGATGCCGAGCTTCGTGATGTGGAAGGCTTGGTAAAGCTGGTTGATATTGCTGAAATCAAAGCCAACGACTGGAGCCTCACGCCGGGGCGTTATGTCGGCGTCGCGCCAGAGATCGAGGACGAAGACTTCGACTTTGAAGAAACCTTGCGGGACATTCATATCGAACTGAAAGGCTTGAATGAAGAAGCCGCAATACTCGCCGCCCAAATCCAGAAGAATTTTGAGGAGTTGGGGATATGAGCGATAGTTTTGGGAAATCGGCTGCGGTGGAAGAATGCGAAAGCCAACAGATCGCGATCTACCAAAGCGAAGACGGATTTGCACAGGTCGAAGTTAATGTCGTTGATGAGACCGTCGGCTGTCACAAGCACAAATGTGCGCTTTATTCGATAAAAATAAGCGCACGGTTTCCGAGCATCTTCGCAACATTTTTAAGGAAGGCGAACTCTTGGAACCGGCAGTTGTCCGGAAATTCCGGACAACTGCCTCCGATGGCAAGTCATTCGCAATACAGTCATGCGTTAAGCAGGGCAAACGCATTAAAACACCATAGAAAATCAGATAGTTAAACTATTCCTTTATCCGGATTAACTATAAGATTTGGTTTTTTTGAAGCCTAAAAAGGCTTTGTGTCGCTATCGCGACGCTTAAGTGGAGTCGGTTCGCGGACCGACAACCGCGATACTTTTCTTTGCTTGTCCAAAGAAAAGTATCCAAAAGAAAAGACACCCGGAGGCCGCTGCATCCTGCGCGCTGACGATTTTACCGAGGGTTTTCGGATGGGCTATCCCTCGCCCTCCGAAAACGAGCGGCATCCCTGCCGCTCCCCTAGCGGGCAATTCTCGGCAAAATCGCCAGTGCTCGGCGCGGCCTAACGGGCCCCAGGGAGGGACGCCCTAAGTTAAGCCAAATTGATTATGCGTTCTAAGCAACCAGATAACATATTGATATTGATTATTTTAATGCGTTAACCCTGATGCGTTAAGCGTGTTGGACGACGCCTTTCATCCTAATGTGTTAAATTCTCGTCATTCCGGCATGGATTGCCGGAAACCAGACTCCATGGATGGATCGAAGTTTACCATCCATGGCACTGGATACCCGCTTCCCGGCGGGTATGACGGGCTAGTGAACAAATTTGACAAAGTAAAATTAAAAGCCATTTGTTTGAGTATGGCAACAAGCACATTGCCGACAATGCCCTGGTGGCGTTTACCTTACTGATTGCCGAGAGCAAGCCGGAAGAAATGACCACGATAGTTAAGGTCATCATTAATCTGATCAATGACAAAATCGAATGAGTGAATGGGGAGGTCGTGTGATGTTGAGACGGAAGGATTTAGAAAAAACCTTGTGGGATATTCATATCGAACTGAAAGGCTTGAACGAAGAAGCCGCAATACTCGCCGCCCAAATCCAGAAGAATTTTGAGGAGTTGGGGGTATGAAGTGGCCTGAAGTACCAATTAAGGATGTTTGTTTATTGGCTGTAGATTGTGTTAACAAAACAGCGCACGTAGTAGATTATGAAACACCTTACAGGATGTTACGAACCACAAATGTTCGAGGAGGATTCGTTGATGCTGAAAACACACGTTTTGTTACTGAAGAAACTTTTCTGAAATGGACTAGAAGAGGTATCCCACAAAAAGGGGATGTCATCTTAACAAGAGAAGCACCTTTGGGTGATATTGGAAGGCTCACATCAGATAATACTGTGTTTCTTGGTCAGAGACTCTTTATGTACAGGGCTGATCCCGAAAGACTTAATTCAGAATATCTAGCCTATGTTCTCCAATCACCCTTGGTTCAAGGACGCATAAAATCAAAAGGCTTCGGAGCTACTGTTGAACATGCTCGCGTTGGAGATTGTGAAAATCTTTTAATTCCAGTTCCTGACCTTCGTATTCAGGAAAGAATTGGGGAAACTCTTTCTGCTTACGACGACCTCATCGAAAACAATAAACGTCGAATTAAATTGTTAGAGGAATCGGCTCGGCAGCTTTATAAGGAATGGTTTGTGCGCTTCCGCTTCCCCGGCCATGAGCATGTCAAAATCATAGATGGTGTGCCGGAGGGGTGGAAAAAGAAGCCTCTAAGAAAGTTGCTGACTCTAAACTATGGGAAAGCATTAAAGGCGGAATACCGCATTCCGGGCAATATCCCAGTTTATGGCTCTAGTGGCGTTGTAGGAACTCACAACAAACCACTTGTAAAAGGCCCAGGTATGATCGTCGGTAGAAAAGGAAATGTAGGAAGTATTTTCTGGTCGCATTTAGATTTCTTCCCCATCGACACCGTATATTTCGTAAGTGCGGATGAGAGCAATTATTTTATTTATTATGCACTCTTACATACCGTATTTATAAGTACGGATGTAGCAGTTCCCGGCTTGAACAGAGACTTCGCATACAGTAAGGAAATTCTTATACCCACAGAAACACTTATTTCCGACTTTGAAGAAAGCGTTGCGCCGATCTTCAAACAATGTGACGTACTTTCAAGGTACAACGAACCGCTAGCAAAGGCACGCGACCTCCTACTTCCAAAACTAATGAGCGGAGAGATTGCCGTATGACCAAGCCCGACACGCTGCCTTGGTGCGCCATTATTGCTGGGCCCAACGGCGCGGGTAAAACAACCTTTGCCTTACACTACCTACCCTCTGTTTTAGGGTGCCGAAGCTTCGTTAATGCCGATGCCATTGCAGCGGGTTTGTCGCCTCTGGCACCGGAGCATGAACGAATTTCGGCGTCACGCCTGTTTTTGAAAGAAATTGAGCACTATATAGGCAAGCAAGAATCCTTTGCTTTTGAAACCACACTGTCAGGCAAATCATACTTACGACTGATCAGACGTTTGCAAGCGAAGGGTTGGCAAGTGGCGTTGTTTTATTTATGGCTACCGGATGTTGAACTTTCGATTGCTCGGGTAAAAGAGCGTGTAGAACATGGTGGACATGCTATTCCCGAAGAGGATATTCGCCGCCGCTTTCCACGCAGTATTAAGAATCTCCAAAGCGATTATGGAAAGCTGTGCGACATCACCTTGTGTTTTGACAACAGTGCTGAACCCGAGTTGATTTATACTCAGCGGGGTGAGCAAATCAAGATTGAAAACACCCTGACTTATAAACGGTTATTGGAGCAAGCTGAATATGAAACTCGATGATGATTTAGCAAAACAGGCGCTAACCGCAATGCGGCAAGCGGTTAACGAAGCACTACTTAAAAAGCAAAAACTGGGACAATATGCCGTGCGCTACAGCGGCAATACAGTGCAGCGTGTCGAAGCCCCGGATATCGCTCTTGTTGAAGAAAATACCGCTAAGCAACAAGGTTGAAGCCGATGACTCCACTCAACGAAGACACGCTGGTTCAGGCCACCGCCGCCGATTATCTGCACACTCAACTCGGTTGGAACAGTGTCTATGCCTTTAACTCCGAAACCTTTGGCATTGAAAGCACACTGGGGCGGCTATCGGACAAAGATGTGATCCTTACTCGCTATCTGGGCGAGGCTTTGGTGAAGCTCAATCCCGGTTTGCCGCATGCGGCTTATCAGGACGCACTCGGAATGTGTCAATGACATTGAGACACCAAGTTGTTTTATTTAGTG